>NZ_CP114786.1:2392500-3007080 GCF_027359675.1 Roseibium sp. Sym1 | reverse complement strand
TCAACTGGCCGTGGCTGCCGCTTTTCTCCGCAAACGGAGAGGGGTTCGCCGACCTTGCCGACCATTCCGGCACCATCGACCTGGATAACTGGTCGGAGGCACAGCTCGCGTCAACATCGGTCAACGGACATCTCAACGGGCTGCCGCTGTCGACCACGGGCCGGGTGTTCTTCTTCAACAAGACCACCTTCGACAAGGCGGGTGTTGCCATACCCACGAACTGGGACGAGCTGTTCACCGCGGCCGGTCAGATCCGTGAAAAACTGGGCGACGACTACTACCCGCTCAATGCGATCAAGGAGACCGCCGCGCTCCTGGTCTCTCTCTACACCACGCAGCAGACCGGCAAGGACCTAATCGATCCCGCGACTGTCACGGTCGCCTGGACCCCGGAGGAACTGGCCGCCGGCATCGAGTTCTACGGCAAGATGATGCAGTCGGGCGTCACCATGACCCAGCAGGCGGCCAACGCGGCCGGCAATGCCCGCCTCTATGAAAAGCCCGAATGGGCGGACGGTCACATCGCCGGCTCCTACGAGTGGGACTCGACCTTCTTCAAGTTCTCCGACCCGCTGCAGGAAGGCCAGGAACTCGTCCCGGTGAAACTGCTTTCGGGTGACGGCGCTGTGACGGAAGGCATCTACCGCAAGCCCTCGATGATGTTCTCGATTTCCAAGCGCTCGGAAAACCCGGAAGCGGCTGCGCAGATCCTGAATTGCCTGCTCAACGAGCCGGAAGGCATTGCTGCGCTCGGAACGACGCGCGGCCTGCCGGCCTCCAGGGCCGCTGCCGGACAGCTGAAGGAAGCCGGCAATATCCGGCCTGAACTTGCGGAAGCCAACGCCATCATCATGGCGGCGTCGGGACCGACGGTGTCACCGCTCAACGAGCACCCGGAAGTGCGCACCGTGTTCCTCGATACGCTCGAACTCTACGCCTACGACCAGATCGATGCCACGGAAGCGGCCGAGGAGATCATCGCGGGCATCAACGAAGCGATCGAGAAATACAGGCCCTGAAGGCACGAAAGTCAAAGGGACGGCCGCCCTGGTCGGCCGTCCCCCACCCTTAAAAAGTGTTTCCCGAATGATCTTGTCGATTCTCGCAGTGTCGTCACGCACGGCAACCGTGCTTCTTGCGCCCGAGGGAGCCGCTTACCGGCTCGCCGAAGACCTGGCCTATTCTCTTGTTGCGACGAACGGGACGGTGATCCGGTCCGGGACCACCCGGACGGTCGCACTCCATTTCACCGGCCTGGCTCCGGACACGCCATACAATCTTCTCACCGCCCGGGGCGAAGTGAGTTTTCGCACATGTGCCTGCGACGGCCTGCAAAACCTCAAGGACCTCGGCATTGACGCAGACGCAGAGGACAACGCCGCGCTGATACAGCAGGCGATCGACAGTCTGCCGGAAAACGGCACGCTCGTGGTGCCGCCCGGGACCTACCGAAGCGGTCCGCTCTTCCTCAAATCCAGGATGACGCTCCATCTCGAGACAGGCGCCGAACTCGCCGCGATCAGCGACTGGCAGCACTGGCCCATTCTGCCTGCCCATGACGACGAGGGACGGCCGCTCGGCACCTGGGAAGGACTGCCCGCCGACAGTTTCGCAGCCTTGATCAACGCCATCGGTTGCTCCGGCCTCAGCCTGACCGGTGACGGCACGCTCGACGGTGGTGGCGACCGCGGGGACTGGTGGAGCTGGCCGAAGCAGACACGGCGCGGCGCGCGGCGGCCAAGAACGGTTTTTCTGGCGCATTGCGACAATGTCGAGCTCAGCGGCCTGACCGTCAGGAACTCGCCCTCCTGGACCATCCACCCTTTTCGCTGCACCAACCTGCGCGCCGCCGCCCTGCGCATTCAAAACCCGCCGGACAGTCCGAACACCGATGGCCTGAACCCGGAAAGCTGCGAGCATGTCACTCTGACCGGCCTGCATTTCACGGTGGGGGACGACTGTATTGCCGTGAAAGCGGGCAAGCGCGAGGGCACCCGAACCGGGCATCTGGCGCCGTGCCGGAACCTCACGATCAGCCATTGCATGATGGAACGCGGGCACGGCGCGGTCGTGCTCGGGTCCGAGATGAGCGGCGACATCACCGATGTGCTCATCCGCAACTGCGAGTTTTCCGGAACGGACCGCGGACTGCGGATCAAGACCCGCCGCGGACGGGGCGGCAAGGTCGCCCGGATATCCATGTCCGATGTCCGGATGGACAAGGTTGCCACCGCAGTCTCCGCCAATGCCTTCTATTTTTGCGACGAAGACGGAACCAGTGACGCGGTTCAGTCGAGAACCCCTTCCCCGGTCGACACCGGCACCCCCGCCATCGAGAGCATCCGTGTCGTCAACGTCACGGCCACCAACGTCCAGCTCGCTGCCGTCGCCCTGCTCGGCCTTCCGGAGGCACCGATCACGGGTTTCCGGATCGAGAACATGCGTGTGAGCTTCGATCCCGACGCATTGCCCGATGTGCCGCTCATGGCGTCACGGGTTCCGCCCTGCCGGCATGAAACGGTCCTGTGCGAGTTTGCCGAGATCTCGGGCGGAATATCCCTGCTGAACGAGGACCTCTGCGATGCTGATTGAGTTTTTCGACAGGTATGCGCGGGACTACGCGCCTTACAAGGGCGGCAACTGGTGTTACGAGGACGGACTCATCTATCGCGGCCTGGAGCTGTTGCATCTGGCAACGGGAGACGCGCGCTGGCTGGCCCATCTCAGGCGGCTCGTCGATCGCCAGATCCTGCCCGGTCCGCGTCTCGCCGGCTATGAACTGTCCGAATACAACATCGACAACATCAAGCCCGGCGGGTCGCTGCTCTACCTGCATGCGGTGACCGGCGATCCCAAATATCTTGCCGCGGCCGGGCTCCTGGCGGACCAGCTCGCGTCTCACCCGCGCACGAAATCCGGAGTCTACTGGCACAAGCTGCGCTACCCGTGGCAGATCTGGCTCGACGGGCTGTACATGGCACCTCCCTTCCAGATTGCCTTTGCCCTGGTAACGGGCCGGCAGGAGCTCCTCGGCGACGCCCTGAAACAGATCGAAACGGCCCTCGAACAGACCTACGACCCCGAAACCGGCCTCTATGTTCATGGCTTCGACGAGGCCCGCCGGCAGAACTGGGCGGACAGCGGGACCGGGCGGTCCAGGGCGCATTGGTCGCGGGCGCTCGGCTGGCTGGCCATGAGCCTGGTCGACGTTGCCGAGCTGGTCGGACCCGAGGCATTTACTCCGCTGCGGCGACGCGCGAGCGAGTTGCTGCGGCACATTGCGGATCTGCGCAGACCATCGGGCCTCTGGCTTCAGGTCATCGACGCGCCGGAGCTTAAGGGCAACTATATCGAGACATCGGCATCGGCCATGTTCACCTACGCCCTCCTGCGCGGCGAGACGCTGGGACTGAGCGGGCGCCTGGAAGATGATCTCGTGACGACGCTCACGGCACACGCGATACAGACCGCCGCCGACGGTCACATGCACATGGAAGGCATCTGCGAGGTCGCGGGACTGGGGGGGTTCGAGGGACGGTATCGGGACGGCACGCCGGGCTACTATCTGCGCGAGCCGGTGGTCTGCGACGATGCAAAAGGTGTGGGTCCAATGATGATGTGCGCCGCGGTCGCGATGATGAACCAGACGGAAGGGACCTTCGAAACGGCCGACTGAGTGATGCCGCCAGGGCCTGGTCCGGTCTGCCGTGGCTCAGCCACCTGCACAACCTTCGGACCGGGGGCGCGTCAGACTATACGGCGTCCCGGGCACAGGCAGGGCATTCCGCCGGGTCCGGCCGGTCAGATTCCCGCTTGCACGTTGCTTCGTGGCAGGGCAAGTGTTGAAAGGCTGACAGCTGAAAGGAGACCCTGGCATGGTTGATATCTCCACACTGGTTACCTTCATCGCGATTGTGCTGGGGTTCGTGTTCATACCCGGTCCGGCAACCTTTCTGACCGTCGCCCGGGCGACAGGATCCGGGACAAGGGTCGGCATTGCGACCGGTGCCGGAATCGCCTGCGGTGACATCGTTCACACGGTCATGGCGATCGTTGGATTGTCGGCTGTCATAGCCACTTCGGCGCTGCTGTTCAGCGTGATCAAATACGCCGGGGCGGCCTACCTGATCTATCTCGGGATCCGCGCGATCCTGGACAAGTCCTCCGGGGTACCGGGACAGGCCGCCTTGCCGATCACTGCCGGCAAGGCGTTTCGCCAGGCGATCCTGGCCGAAGTGCTCAATCCCAAGACCGCCCTGTTCTTCCTTGCTTTCCTGCCGCAATTCGTAAAACCGGAAAACGGTGCCGTTCCGCTCCAACTGGCGGAACTCGGGGCGGTCTTCGTGCTGCTCGGCCTGTTCAGCACCGTGGTCTTTGCGCTTGGCGCAGGCCATCTGGGCAGATTTCTCCGTCGCAATGCCGCAGTGTTGAAATGGCAGGGCAAGGTCATTGGCACGCTTTATTGCGCGCTCGGCCTTCGGCTGGCTCTTCAGGAGCGCTGACCCCGAAACGCCAGGCTGCCGTTCATCAGGACTGTTCCGCCCCGCCCGCCACCTGCACCATGTCCGCGTTCCGTGGATGCAGGAGCCGGTCCGTCACCCCGGCGGACAGCCAGATCGCCGTCAGGGTGATCCACGCGGTGACCGCAAAGATGGACGCACCGGTAATGCCGGCGCCGACCGCGCAGCCGCCGGCCAGCATGCCGCCGAAGCCCATCAGCGTCGCCCCGGTCAGGTAGCGTGCCATGGATTTGCCGCCCTCGAAGCCCTGCAGCGCCAGCTCCCGGGTCAGCAAGGCGGCAAGAAAGGACCCGAGGAAGACCCCCGGCACCAGTCCGATGTCGAAATCCAGCACATCCCCGGGCGGCGACAGCACCAGCATCAGCGTGTCCGCGGACGGCCCCGTGAAGGTGACGCCTTCGACCTGAACCGGATCGAAGGCCTGCCGGGCCATGGCGGACGTGAACCACCAGGCAACCGGTATGGCGAGGCCCGCCCCGGCCGCCGCCACGAGCTGCCAGATCTTCACCTTGGCCCGCCAGGCAAACACCATTCCCGCCAGAAGCCACAATACGGCAAAGGCGATGGTCATGCCCGAGGTCAGACCCAGATGGCCGGTCAGGTCGTTGCCGCCGATGTCACCGGTGGTCCAAAGCCCCGCCAGCCCTTCGCGCAAGGGGGCAAGCATGCCGCGCAGGCTGGCCTGGGCCACCACGGCAAAGACCAGGCCGGAGAGAAGCGCCCTGAGGTTCCCCGTCGCCGACAGCACCAGGAGCCGGCTCGCGCATCCCCGCGCCAGCACCATGCCTGTCCCGAACATCAAGCCGCCCAAGAGAGCGCCCGACAGGCTCTGCGGCGACGCCAGTTGCCGCGCCTCGCTGGCCTGCACCTCACCAAGGGAAACAAGGATCTGCGTGCCGAGCAAGGCCGCGGAAAACGCGAACAGCCAGACCGGCAGACGATCCTGCGGCGTGCCCCTTGAAAATTCCAGGCTGGCCGCGCGCAGGCAGAACCGGCTCTGCTGCGCGAAGGCGCCGAACAGCACACCGACCACAAGTCCACCGGCCGCGAGCAGCCAGGGTTCCGGGAACCGGTCGAGCAGATATGTCAGGTCCATGGCCTTTTCCTCCGGACACCATTCAATCAGCATCGCCGCACTTTTCGAGCGCAGGCATTGACCAATCTCAAGGAAACATAGATAAATTCAAAAGTTTGAATATGTGGAGGATGCCATGACCGGACCGCAAGGAAAAGACCTTACCAGACGCAAGTTTCTCGCCGGAGGCCTCGCCGCCACCGGAATGGGCCTGTTCGGACTGCCGCGCCGCGCCGCCGCCGAGACCACGCTCAGCCTCGGGGAACACGAAATCACGGTCTTTTCCGACGGCCACCTGACCTTGCCGATGAACTTTGTCCTGCCGGAACAGAGCGACGCGGAAATCGCGGCCCTGCTGGAACCGCACGGCCTGGCGACCGATGCCCTGAGGCCGGACTGTAACATCACCCTGCTCAGAACCGGTGACCGCCTCGTTCTGTTCGACGTCGGATCAGGCGCGAATTTCCAGCCGACCGCGGGCGAGCTGCCGGCACGGCTGGAAGAGGCCGGCATCGCCCCGTCGGACATCACCGATGTGGTGCTGACCCACGGCCATCCGGATCACCTGTGGGGCATTTTGGACGATTTCGACGACCCGCTCTATCCGGAAGCCAGCATCTGGGTGCCTCAGGCCGAATGGGATTACTGGCTGGCCGATGACACGCTTGCCAACATGCCGGAGGAGCGCAAGAGCTTCGTTGTCGGCGCCCAGGGGCGCTTCGAGGCGATCGCGGACCAGGTGTCCATGATCCGCCCCGGCCAGGAGGTGCTGCCCGGCGTGGAAGCGGTCGACACGTCCGGGCACACGCCGGGCCACATGTCCTATGTCCTGCATGGCGGCGGTGACAGCGTCATGGTGGTTGGCGACGCCATCACCAATGCGATCATTTCCTTTGAAAAACCGGACTGGCCGTCCGGCTCGGACCAGGACCGCGACAAGGGCATCGCGACCCGCAAGGCCCTGCTCGACCGCCTGGCAAACGACCATACACGCCTGATCGGATTTCATTTCCCGCATCCGGGCAACGGCAGGGTCGACAGGGCCGGCGGCGCCTATCGCTTTGTCGCAGGCTAGGTCCGTACCCTATTCGGCGGGCGAATGGCTGGCCCCGTCGCTGCGGCGGAAGGCGGCCAGCACCGACCCTTCCATCAGCCAGGCAAGGCCGACCCGCGCCCCCAGTGCCATGGACACCATGACGACGGGCGCGGAAATGGCCAGTGCCGAAAAGGCGGTGATGCCCTGCCCCACGGTACAGCCCATGGCAAAGACCCCGCCGACACCCATCAGCGTGCCGCCCAGAAGGTGACGGCCGAGTTCGCGGGCATCGTCGCAGGCTTCCCAGCGGATGTCCCGGTTCCACAGGGCGGCGACGACGGCCCCTGCCAGCGTGCCGACAATCAGCCCGACGCCGTAGTCGGGCCAGGTGCCGGTATAGGTGATCAGCTGCATGATGGTGTCGCCGACCGGCACGACGAAGGAGCCTGCCTCGATCTGCACGGGTTCGAAGGAGCGCGCGGCGACGAAGGTGGTCGCCCACCAGCCGAAGGTGATCACGCTGCCGATGATCACCGCGGAGCCGATCTTGGAAAACTGTTTCCTGTAGTCCGCCGACCTGAAGATCCAGGCGAGACCGGCAAGCGCGATCACTGCAGCCACCACGGGGGTGAGATCGATGCCCACCAGACCGGAGACAATGTCGCCCATCGACTGGCTGCCGCTGCCGGCAAAGGACACGGCAAGGTCGTCAACCAGCGGCACGCGCAGGATGCCGAGAATGCCCCGCTGCGCCGCCAGGGCGGACAGCCCGATGACGGTCAGCACCACGAGCGCCCGCAGACTGCCGCCGCCGAGACGCAGGACGGCCCCGAAGCCGCAGGTGCCGACCAGCGCCATGCCGATGCCGAACATGAAGCCGCCGACGATCGCGCCGGTCCAGGGAAAGTCGGATTGCAGATAGAACGAGGCATGGGTGTCCGCCATGCCGAATGCCGCAAGCAGTTGCGTCCCGATCAGCGCGGAAACCGAGGCCAGGACCCAGGTTCTCAGGCTGCTGCTGTCGCCCGCGTACCAGTGGCGTTCAAGCGCGGACAGCGTGCAGAAATGGGTCGCCCGGGCAACAAAGCCCAGGACACAACCGGCCAGCACTCCCAGGAGCGGTGTCAGGACAACCGGATCCAGTATTGTCATGTGCGTGTCACCTCGCCGCCCTTGACGGGCTTTTTGAAGCGTTTCCTCTCCCTCGCCTTCCGGCGATCTTTAAAAAAGCGTAGCAGGCGTGTTTTCACCCGGCAAACAAAGTCGATGCTGCGCCGCACCCGGACTGTCGACGGACTCCGCCGGTCAGGCGTCCCCGGCCCGAACGTCCTTGCAGAACAGTTCGTACAGGCTGGCGATGATCGAGCTGACTTCGTCGTCGAGGAGCCGGTAATAGATCATGCGCCCGTCGCGCCGCGATTGCACCAGGCCTTCCAGCCGCAGCCGTGCCAGCTGCTGGGACACGGCCGCCTGGGGCATCGTCAGGATCTCCTCCAGTTCGGAGACCGACTTCTCACCCTCGGACAGGAGGCACAAGATAACCAGGCGCACCTCGTGGGACAGCGCCTTCAGCAGGTCACTGGCCTTGCGCGCCTGCTCCATGAGCAGGTCCAGATCACCTGCATCCATGTCCTTGTGAAAGATCGGCAGGTTCATGAGTGCCGTCCGCCCCTATCCACTACGCCTGTGCACCGCACAATACTTCCGGTTTCCGATACATGCCCCAAGTTTCCGTTCCGATCAACAATCTCAATTGATCTTGCCCGGCAGCTTCTCGAGCATCGAGGCCAGCAAAGGCCAGAAAAAATGCTCGCCCGGATACCCCCGGAGCCGATCCACCTCGACACCGTCGGATATCAGTATGAAGGTCGGTGTCAGCCGCTCACGCGCGACACCGTCAAGGTCGTCGGGCCATGCCGCGGTAATGTCGACCCGGCGCAACGGCGCCTGCCGGCCTTCCTCCGTCTTGGCATAGGCGACACCGATTTCCTCGTTCCAGCGCTTGCACCAGACGCAGCCCGGCTGCTCCAGCATGACCAGTTCCGCGGACGCGGCCGGCAGGGTGGAAATCAGCCCTGCCAGCAGGACCGCCGCGACTGCGATTGAGCGGGGTATGAAACGCATTTTTGCCGTCTCCGAATTTCTTCGATTGCAATATATAGGAAAATTTGAATATTTTAAAGCTTCCTGTATTCGAGTTCCACCGGGAGGAGAGGAATGCTCGACGTGTCTCTGGGCGCCGCCTTTCTGGCCGGATTGCTCTCGTTCATATCCCCGTGCGTGCTGCCGATCGTACCGCCCTACCTGTGTTATCTCGCAGGCGTGAGCGTCGACGAACTCAAGGGCGAAGCCGCCACAGCCGGGACGGGCCGGCGAATCGTCTTTGCCGCGATCGCTTTCGTGCTCGGCTTCTCCGTCGTCTTCGTGGCCCTGGGTGCCACGGCCAGCGTGATCGGCCAGTCCATCGCGCGCTACTATGACATCCTGTCCTACATCGCCGGTGGAATCATCATCGTCATGGGACTGCACTTCCTGGGCGTGTTCCGCATCGGGTTGCTGTTCCGCGAGGCCCGGATTCATGTCGAAAGCAAACCTGCCGGCCTTGCGGGCGCCTTCCTGATGGGCCTTGCCTTCGCCTTCGGCTGGACTCCTTGCGTCGGTCCGGTCCTGGCATCCATCCTGTTCGTCGCAGGGTCTTCCGACACCATCTGGCACGGTGCGGGGCTTCTTGCCGTCTATGCTTTCGGCATCGGCCTGCCGTTCGTGCTGGCCGCGGCCTTTGCCGGCCAGTTCCTGAAATTCGCCGGCCGGTTCCGCAAGCACATGGGCACGGTCGAAAAGATCATGGGCGCCCTGCTGGTCCTGACCGGCCTGCTCTTCATCACCGGCCAGATGTCCGCCATCGCCCTCTGGCTGCTGGACACTTTCCCGGTCTTTTCCGAGATCGGCTGACACTCACAGGGAGGATTTGACATGCGCAGTCTTAAAGTTCTGGTCGCGGCTCTGGGCCTCACCATCGCCGCCCACGTACCGGCCTTGGCCGTCACCATGGGCGAGGACGGCCTGCACAAGCAGCCCTGGTTCTCCATCACCTTCAAGGACATCGCCGAGGACATCCAGGCAGCCTCCGACGACGGCAAGCGCCTCGTCATCATCTTCGAACAGCGCGGCTGCATCTATTGCCGGCAGATGCATGAAAAGCTTCTCTCCGACCCCGAAGTGACCGACTACATCAAGGAGAATTTCATGGTCGTCCAGTACAACATGTTCGGCGACGAGGAGGTCATCGACCTGGACGGCGAGGAATTGACCGAGAAGACCGCGGCCCGAAAATGGGGCTATGTGTTCACCCCTACAATCGTCTTCCTGCCCGAGGATGTTCCCGACGACGGAACCGTGTCGGAAGTCGCTGTCGCGACCATGCCGGGGGCCTTCGGCAAGTGGACTTTCCTGAATATGTTCCGCTGGGTCCGGGAAAAGGGCTATGAGGGCGACGAGCATTTTCAGAAGTATCATGCCCGCATTATCAATGAGTTACGCGAACAGGGCCGTCTTGGCGCGGAATGATCGGATGGCAATTCGGGCCTTGTTTTCACATGTCCGCAAAAAGGCCTATTGCATAACATATGCAAAAAATCATATCTTTTAATATGAGGAGGACAGGCAGGCTGGGGATTCGGACCTGCCGTAGAAGCGAAAACCGGCGAAGGACCGGACGCTTCGCACTGAGGAGGAAAGCCGACACAATGACCAAGCGCGCGACATTCAAAGCCTTGCCGGCAGCGCTGGCCGGCCTGGCTCTCATGACCGCATCGGCGGCAATCGCCGGAACGGTGGCACCGGACAGCGTGCCCATCGAGGACATGGAGCTCAAGCAATCACTCACCGGCGCTTCGGGCGACGCGGTTGCCGGGCGTGAGGCCTTTGCCGACCGCAAGAAGGGCAACTGCCTTGCCTGCCATGCCAACACCGACCTCAACGACCAGCTGTTCCACGGCGAAGTCGGGCCGGTCCTGGACGGCGTTGCCGACCGCTGGAGCGAAGCCCAGCTGCGCGCCATCGTGGTCAATTCGAAGGATGTCTTCGGCGAACAGACCATCATGCCCGGGTTCTACACCATGAAAGTCGGCATCAATGTTGCCGAGGACAACCAGGGCCAGACCATCCTCACCGCGCAGGAAGTGGAGGACGTTGTCGCCTACCTCCTGACGCTGAAAGAAAACTGATCTCGACACTCTGGGAGCAAGAGATGAACATCACACGACGCCACATGTTCGGCCTGACGGCAGGCGCCGCCGCCGTTCTGGTCTTCAACCCGCAGCTTTCCTTCGCCGCCACGGACGAAACCGAAGCTGCCATCAAGGCCTTTACCGGCGGCGCGACGCCGGCGGAAGGCACCGTGTCCCTGGACACGCCGGAAATCGCCGAGAACGGCAACACCGTACCGGTCGGCGTCTCCGTCGAAAGCCCGATGACGGCAGACAACTACGTCGAGTCCGTGCTGATCCTGGCGGACGGCAACCCCAACCCGGCCGTTGCAACCTTCCACTTCACCGCCATGAGCGGCGTGGCCGATGCCAAGACCCGCATTCGTCTTGCCAAGACGCAGAACGTGATTGCCGTCGCCAAAATGAATGACGGTTCCACCTTCATCGACCGCAAGGAAGTCAAGGTCACCATCGGCGGCTGCGGCGGCTAAGCGACCGGAACAGGATACGAGGAAACAACCATGGCATCTCCAAAACCACGCGTGAAAGTGCCGAAAAAGGCCGCTCAGGGCGAAGTCATCACGATCAAGACCTTGATCAGCCACCCGATGGAGTCGGGTCAGCGCAAGGACAAGAAGACCGGCGAACTCATTCCGCGCCAGATCATCAACAAGTTCACCTGCGAGTTCAACGGCCAGGTCGTGTTCAGCTGCGACATGGACCCGGCCGTCTCGGCGAACCCCTACATGGAGTTCAACGCCAAGGTGAACGAGTCCGGCACGTTCAAGTTCACCTGGGTGGACGACGACGGCAGTGTCTACGAAACCGAGAACAAGATCACTGTTGAATAGGGTGCGGCAACGCAGCCGCGCAAATCGGGAGGAGACGATTTGGCCAAGAGATACAAAAGCATTGCCACCCTGTTCTCAGCACTGGTGTTGGGAACGGGTGCCGCGCAGGCCGGGGGGCCGGTCGACGAAAAACTGGTGATCGACGGGGAAATGGAAATCATGACCCGGGTCGCGCCACCGGAAGGACATCCGCTGGACGAGATCATTTCCGGCTGGCACTACCGCACGGACGAGACCCGTGCCCTTGAAGCAGACAGCTTCCAGAACCCCGGCATGCTCTACGTGGAGCGCGGCGAGGAAATCTGGAACACCGTGGAAGGCGACGCCGGCAAGTCCTGCGCCTCCTGTCACGAGGATGCACAGGGCTTCCTGAAAGGACTTGGCGCAAGCTATCCGAAATGGAACGAACAAGCCGGCAAGCCGTTCAACATCGAGCTGCAGATCGACCAGTGCCGCGAAAAGAACATGCAGGCAAAGCCCTACAAGTTCGATGCTGCCGACCAGAAGGCGCTCACCACCTATATCAAGCATCAGTCGCTTGGCATGCCGGTGGAAGTCGACCTGACGGAAGGCGACATGCAGGCCTGGTGGGACAAGGGCAAGGACCTCTACTACACCCGCACGGGTCAGTTGAACCTCGCCTGCGCCTCCTGTCACGAGGACTATAACGGCAACTACATCCGTGCCGACCACCTCAGCCAGGGCAATGTCAACGGCTTTCCGACCTACCGCCTGAAACAGTCGGCAATGGTCTCGCTGCACAACCGCTTCCGCGGCTGCATCCGGGACACGCGGGCGGAATTCCCGGCGGCCTTTTCCGACGACCTGATGGCGCTGGAGGTCTACGTGACCTGGCGCGGCTCGGGCCTCGGTGTGGAAACCCCGGCGGTACGCCAGTAGGCTGACCGCGACTTCTCCGGCGCGGCGGCAGCCGCTGCGCCGGATCTTTCGCCGCCCCGGCGGCAGATGAATTCTCAAACCCGCCTTCGGAAATAACGGAGGCGCACGGGTGATCGTGCGTCAGCGGGGATACTGTGCCTCAGGGTCGGACACCATTGTGTGCGCGTGGCCCCTCTAACTGGAGTGAGTTGGAATGTTCTCAAGACGTGAGTTCCTGATGGCGGCAACGGCGACGAGCGCCCTGCTCGGCTCCGGAATGGCCGGATCCTGGTCGCGGCTGATGGCGCAGCAGACCCTCACCGAGGATCAGCTGCTGGCCATCGAACCGACGGGACAGCTCACGCTGGTCCATATCACCGACATTCACGCCCAGCTGAAACCGCTCTATTTCCGCGAGCCCTCGATCAATCTCGGCATCGGCGACGTCAAGGGCAAGCCGCCCCATGTGACCGGCGCGGACTTCCTGAAACTCTATGACATCCAGCCGGGCTCGCCCGACGCCTATGCGCTGACCTCCGAGGACTTCGTCGCGCTTGCCGGGACCTACGGCAAGATGGGCGGCATGGACCGGGTCGCCACCGTAATCAAGCGCATCCGCGCCGAGCGCGGTGCCGACAACGTCCTGCTGCTTGACGGCGGCGACACCTGGCAGGGCAGCTACACCTCAAACAAGACCCTCGGCCAGGACATGATCACGGTCATGAACTCCCTCGAGCCGGACGCCATGACCGGCCACTGGGAATTCACCTACGGCACCGACCGCGTTCAGGAAGTGATCGACAGCCTGCCGTTTTCCTTCCTTGGCTCCAACATCTACGACAATGAATGGGACGAGCCGGCCTTCGAGGCCTGGAAGATGTTCGAGCGCGGCGGCGCCAAGGTCGCCGTGATCGGCCAGGCCTTCCCCTACACCCCGATCGCCAACCCGCGCTGGATGATCCCCGGCTGGTCCTTCGGGATCCGCGAGGAGGACATCGCCAAGCATGTCGAGGAAGCCCGCGGAGAAGGCGCCGAGGTGGTCGTGCTCCTGTCCCACAACGGCTTCGACGTCGACCGCAAGCTGGCCTCGCGTGTCGACGGCATCGACGTCGTCCTGACCGGCCACACCCACGACGCCCTGCCCGAACCCGTCATCGTCAACGACACGCTGGTGATCGCGTCGGGGTCCAACGGCAAGTTCGTCTCCCGGGTGGATCTGGATATCCGGGACGGCAAGGTCGCCGGCTATGCCTACCGCCTGATCCCGATCTTCTCCGACGTGATCACGCCGGATGCCGACATGGCCGCGCTCATCGACGAGGTGCGCGCGCCCTACGAAGCCGATCTCGCCCGCGTGCTCGGCAAGACGGAGAGCCTCCTCTACCGCCGCGGCAATTTCAACGGCACCTTCGACGACCTGATCTGCCAGGCCCTCCTGGAAGAGCGGGATGCCCAGATCGCGCTGTCGCCCGGCTTCCGCTGGGGGACCTCGTTGCTGCCCGGACAGGACATCACCTTCGAGGACCTGCACAACGCCTGCGCCATGACCTATCCGGCGGCCTACCGCTCGAACATGACCGGCCAAATGCTCAAGGACATCCTGGAAGACGTCGGCGACAACCTCTTCAACAAGGACCCCTATTACCAGCAGGGCGGCGACATGGTTCGCGTCGGCGGCATGGGCTACACGATCGACCCGGGCAAGGACATCGGCGAGCGCATTTCGGGCATGACCCTGCTCGCCACCGGCGAGGCCATCGATCCGGCCAGGGAGTATGTTGTCACCGGCTGGGCCTCGGTCAACGAAGCAACGGAAGGTCCGCCCGTCGACGAGGTCGTGGAAAACTACATCCTCAAGAATCCAGTCGTGAAGCTGCCGGACAACCAGTCCGTCAAGCTGGCCGGCTGACCAGACACCCAAGTGAAATCCTAAGGACACCCCCATGAGTGATACCAAGGGTTCCCCCCCGCAAAATCTCTCCCGCCGCTCCCTCCTCAAGGCGGGTCTGGCGGCCGGCGCCGTTGCCGGTTCCGCCGGTGCCGCAAAGGCCGCCGGCGACCCCCTGATCACCGAGGTCCAGGACTGGAACCGCTATCTCGGCGACGGCGTCCAGGCCCGGCCCTACGGCACGCCTTCCGAATTCGAGAGCAACGTCGTGCGCCGCGATGTGGAATGGCTGACCGCCTCGACCGAAAGCTCGGTCAACTTCACGCCGCTGCATGAACTCGACGGCATCCTCACGCCGAACGGGTTGTGCTTCGAGCGCCACCATGGCGGCATTGCCGAGATCAATCCCGCCGACCACCGGCTGATGATCAACGGCCTCGTCGACACGCCGCTGGTCTTCACCATGGAGGACCTGAAACGGTTCCCGCGGGAAAACCGGGTCTATTTCCTGGAATGCGCCGCCAATTCCGGCATGGAATGGCGCGGCTCGCAGCTCAATGGCTGCCAGTTCACCCACGGCATGGTCCACTGCGTGATGTATACCGGCGTGCCGCTGAAGCTGATCCTCGAAGAGGCCGGCATCAAGACCAATGCCAAGTGGGTGATGCCGGAAGGCGCGGATGCCTCGGCCATGACGCGCTCCATTCCGATGGAAAAGGCCCTCGACGACTGCCTGGTCGCCTTCAAGATGAACGGCGAGGCACTCCGGCCGGAACAGGGGTATCCGCTGCGCCTGGTCGTTCCCGGCTGGGAAGGCAACATGTGGGTCAAGTGGCTGCGCCGCCTCGAGGTCGGTGACCAACCCTGGCACCAGCGCGAGGAAACCTCCAAATACACCGACCTCCTGGAAACCGGGAAAGCACGCCGTTTCACCTGGGTGATGGATGCCAAGTCCGTCGTCACCAGTCCAAGCCCCCAGGCGCCGATCACCCACGGCAAGGGACCGCTGGTGATCTCCGGTGTTGCCTGGTCCGGAAACGGCCGCATCACCCGCGTGGATGTCTCGATCGATGGCGGCCGCAACTGGAAGACCGCCCGGATCGACGGCCCGAGCCTGCCCAAGGCGCTGCACCGGTTCTATCTCGACATCGACTGGGACGGCTCCGATCTTCTGATCCAGTCCCGCGCAATGGATGAGAACGGCTTCTACCAGCCGACCAAGAACGAGTTGCGTGCCGCCCGCGGCGAGAACTCGATCTATCACAACAACGGCATCCAGACCTGGTATGTCAAAGCAGACGGGACGGTGGAAAATGTCGAAGTTTCTTAAAGCACTGTGGCTGGGAACCGTCCTTGCCGCCCTGCCGGGCCTGGCCAGCGCCGGCGATGCCGCAAAGGGCGAAAGGGTCTTCAAGAAATGCGCCGCCTGCCATGCGGTCGGTGACGGCGCAAAGAACAAGGTCGGCCCGCAGCTGAACGAGGTTTTCGGCCGGACTGCCGGCTCGATCGACGGATACAAGTACTCCAAGGCGATGACTGCCGCAGGCGAAGAGGGTCTCGTCTGGGACGAAGCCACCATGGCCACGTACCTGGCGAAACCGCGTGACATGGTCAAGGGCACGCGCATGGCCTTTGCCGGTCTCCGGAAGCAGGAAGACCTGGACAACGTGATCGCCTATCTGGCGACTTTCTCAAGCGCGGCCCCTGCGCAACAGGACCAGAGCTCGGCCGAACCGTCCGCACCGGAAGAAACCGAAACGGCTGTGGCCGCGCCGGCGGCAGCCCCTGTGTCATCGACCCGTGACGGCGGCGTCTTCGGTCTCGGGCGCGAGGCCACGGCCGAAGAGGTCACTGCCTGGGACATCGACATCCGTCCGGACGGAACAGGTCTGCCTGTGGGATCCGGAACGGTCGCCGACGGTGAGCCGATCTACTCCGAAAACTGCGCGGTCTGCCACGGTGATTTCGGTGAAGGCGTCGGCCGTTGGCCCGTCCTGGCCGGTGGCCACGACACTTTGCGGGAAGACCGTCCCGAAAAGACCATCGGTTCCTACTGGCCGTATCTGTCGACCGTCTACGACTATGTCCGCCGGGCAATGCCCTACGGCAACGCGCGTTCCCTGTCCGATGACGAGGTCTACGCGCTGACGGCCTACCTGCTCTACCTCAATGACGTGGTCACCGACGAGGATTTCGAACTCTCCAACGAGAACTTCACCGAGATCCGGCTGCCCAACGAGGAAAACTTCATTGCAGACGACCGCGCGGAAGAGGAACATTACGCGCAGAAGGGTGACCCCTGCATGAGCGATTGCAAGGCAGACGCCGTGGAAATCACCATGCGCGCCCGCATTCTCGACGTGACGCCCGGCTCGGTCGATGACGACGAGGCAGCCGGCGTCGGAGGCGTCGACTGACACGGTTTTGCGGCCGGCAAAGCAAAAAGAACAGCGCCGGCCGCATGACACTGTCTCCGTGCGGCGGAGACGAACAGGGAGGGAATGATGAGACTGGTTTCAAGACTGGCAATGGCACTGTCCGTGGTGCTGACACTCGCCGGATCGGCTTTCGCCGACGAAGGCGTCCACAAACTTGCACTTCAGATCACCGACAACGACCCGCAGAAAATGAACACGGTGCTCAACGTGGCCGCCAATGTCGCGCGTCACTACACGGACATGGGCGAAGAGGTCGACATCAAGGTCGTCGCCTTCAACCAGGGTCTGCACATGTTCCGCTCCGACACCTCTCCGGTATCGGACCGGATGAAATCCTTTGCGCAGAGCATGCCGAATGTTACGTTCGAGGCCTGTAACAACACCCTTCAGGCCATGACGAAAAAAGCCGGCAAGGACATTGTGTTGCTGGAAGGTGTCGAGATCGTCCCGGCGGGTGCCGTTGCCCTGATGGAACTCGATGGAAACGGCTACACCATCTTGAGGCCCTGAGCGCTCAAGAAGACCTCCCGCGCAGGAAACTCACCCGCGCGGGAGTGACGGAAACGGGTTTGGGAGGACCCGGAATGGGACGGACGTTGGCAAGCAGGACTTTTCACGCGCACCGGCCAGGACCGATTATTCGGGCGCTTCCGTTCCTTCTGATGGTTATATTTTCAGGACTGGCCCTCACGGCACCGGCCCTTGCCCAGCAGGGCGACCCGGTGAAGGGTGAACAGGTTTTCCGGGCCTGCAAGTCCTGTCACCAGGTCGGCGCCGGAGCCCGCAACGGTGTCGGTCCGCATCTGGACGGTCTGTTCGGGCGCCAGGCCGGAACCATCGAAGGCTTCAAGTATTCCAGCGCCATGAAGACGCTTGGCCGGCAAGGCCTCGCCTGGAACGAATTCACGCTCGATCAGTACCTTGAAAAACCGCGTGCCTATGTCCCCGGCACGCGCATGTCCTATCTCGGCATGAAGGACGATCGGGACCGGGGAAACGTGATCGCCTATCTGAAGGCGTTGTCACGCGAAGCCCCGGCCGCCGATCCGACGACCGCCGGCGCGGAACGTCCGGAGATCGGCTCTGCCGCCATGCATATTACGGGTGACCCGGAATACGGCGAATACCTGGCCAGCGAATGCGTGACCTGCCATCAGGTTTCGGGCCGCGCCGACGGCATTCCCTCGATCATCGGATGGCCGAGGGAACCCTTCATCCGGGCGCTCTTCGAATACAAGACCAACGTCCGCAGCCATCAGGTCATGCAGAACATGACGGTCAATCTCGGCAACGAGGAAATAGCAGCACTGGCGGCTTACTTCGGCTCGCTCGACCCGCAGTAGAAACATTTGGAAAACCGGGCCGCCCGCTGCCCATAGGGAGGAAGGAAATGCCAAATCTGACACGCCGCACCTTCGGCCTGCTCGCCGGAGCAGGAGCCTCGACCCTGGCGATGCCCTACTACGCCCGGGCACAGGGAAAGCCCCGTGCCGTCGTCATCGGCGGTGGCGCCGGCGGGGCAACCGCCGCCCGCTACATGGCCAAGGACGCCGGCGAGGATCTCGACGTCACGCTGATCGAGGCCAATCCGAAATACACGACCTGCTTCTTCTCCAACCTTTATCTCGGCGGCTACCGGGATTTCAATTCCATCACCCACGGCTACGACACACTGGCCTCCAACTACGGCATCAGCATCGTCAACGGCATGGCCGACGCCGTCGACCGGGACGCCAGGGAAGTCGTCATGGCAGACGGCTCAAAGGTGCCCTATGACCGGCTGATCGTCGCGCCCGGCATCGATCTCATCTATGACAGTGTCGAAGGCTATTCGGAGGAAGCAGCGGAAATCATGCCGCACGCCTGGAAGGCCGGGCCACAGACGCAGCTCCTGAAGGCAAAGCTGGACGCCATCGAAAACGGCCAGCAGATCGTCATGGTCACGCCCCCGAACCCGTACCGCTGCCCGCCCGGACCCTATGAGCGGGCGTCGATGATGGCCCATGTCCTGAAGGAAAAGGGCTTCACCGATGCCAAGATCATCATCATCGATCCGAAGCCCAATTTTTCCAAGCAGGCACTCTTCACCGAAGGCTGGGAGAAGCACTATCCGGGCATGATCGAATGGTACGGACCGGATGTGCATGGCGGCATCCTCAGCGTCAGTGCGGACAGCGGAGAAGTCGAAACGGATTTCGACACCTTCAGGGGCGACCTGGTCAATGTCATCCCGGCCCAGAAGGCGGGCATGATCGCCGCCAGGACCGGTCTCACCAATGACACCGGCTTTTGCCCGATCGACCCGAAATCGATGCGGTCCGCGGCGGACGAGAACATCTTTGTCATCGGTGACGCCTCGATTGCCGGCGACATGCCCAAGTCCGGATTCTCGGCCAACAGCCAGGCGAAAGTTGCCGCCATGGCGGTCCGGGGCGACCTGGTCGGGTCCAAGGTGTTCCCGGCGAAATATTCCAACACCTGCTGGAGCCTGATCGAAACCAATGACGGCGTGAAGGTCGGTGCCCAATATGCCCCGACGGATGAAAAGATCGCGTCCACGTCGAAATTCATATCCCAGACCGGAGAGGATGCCGCCCTGCGACAGGCGACCTACGAGGAATCCGTCGGCTGGTACAAGGGCATCACCGCCGACATCTTCGGCGCGTGATCCGAACGCGCCGCCCGCGGCCGGCGTTTCCGGCCGCGGGAAAACGGGTTGCGTGCCGCAACCCCGTCTCCGCATCTTGCGCACATGGGGGCTGACAAGCCACGACACGCCTGATACTGGTCCGGCTTGGCCGCGGACCGGACGCTATGCCGCGTTCCGGCCACTGATACTCTGCTTCGATCGGCCCGCTCGTGACCAAAGTCTGCATCTTCACCTATTCGTACATGCACCGGCACCACACGATGGTGAATTTCCATATCGACAACATGTTCGACGGCAATTCCTGTGCCTGCGTGATTGATGAAAGGGAATTCAAATCCGTCGAACGGCCGCGCCTGGTTCGCGACGAGATCCGGCGCGGCCTCTACGACGCTGTGGTGGGTCCGGTCATCAAGGTGTCCAACAAACTCCGCAAGCTGCCGGCCTACAGCATTTTCGGAAGTGAACGAAAAGCGATCCTGGACTTTCTCGACCGCGAAAAACCCGATGTGATTCTCTGTGAGTTCGGCTGCATCGGCGTGGATGTCGCGGAGGCCATCGGCGACCGCGGCCTGCCGATCTTCACCTATTACAGAGGTTATGACGCTACGATGCGTGTCCGGTCCAAGCGCCAGCGGAACCTCACCCACAGAGCGTTCAGGAAGATGACCGGCGTCTTTTTCGTCTCCGACTACCTGCGCCGCAATCTGGCCCATTACGGTCTGGAGCATCCCAACAGCCATGTCTTTCCAAGCGGCGTGAACACAGACAGGTTCACCCCCTCCACCAAGAAAAAATTGTCCTTCATTGCAGTCGGGCGCCTTATCGAAAAGAAACGGCCGGATCTGACGGTCGAGGCTTTCTGCAAGGAAGCGAAAGGCTTTCCGGACGCAACGCTCAATGTTCTGGGTGGGGGCCCGATGCTGGAGGCCTGCCGGGAGATCGTTCGCCGGGAAGGCATGGAGAACCAGGTTACGCTGCACACCGAGCAGCCGCATGAAAACGTGCTGAAATATCTGCGCGAGGCGGAATTCTTCCTGCAGCATTCGGTGACCAGCCCCGGCGGCGACGCGGAAGGTGCGCCGACCTCAATCCAGGAAGCATTGGCCTGCGGCTGTACCGTGATCGCCACACGCCATGCAGGCATTCCCGACCTGATCGAGGAAGGCAAGACCGGATTTCTGGTCGATGAAATGGACCTGGACGGTTACCGCGCCCTGATCCGCTCGGCGCTCTCCGGCGAGATCAATGCCCCTGAAGTCGCCGCCGCCGCGCGGGACTTTGCGGTTGCCAATCTCGACAACCGCCGCCTGATCAAGCGGGTGGAAGCGGTTCTGGAAAGCGCCGTCCGGACCTGAGCCGAACGGACCTGACCGGGACCGGTCTCAGCCGAAGGCCTTGTTGCGGAACAGCGCACAGATCCGCCTGTGGCTGACATTCATCAGTTCGAAGTTCCGCGACAGGAGAAAGTTGGTCACCGGCACGAGCGTGCTTGCCGCCGCCTTTCCGCGCTCGAAGCCAAGGTCGGCCGAGATGTACTCGATGTCCTTGAGCGCGTCGCCTGCCCCTTCGAGGATTTCCGGTTCGGCGCCCTCCGCCTCGAGCTTGAGCAGTTTCACGTTGCCTCTAACGAAACTCTCGATCCGCTTGGTCTGGACGGTGATCTTCTCATCATATTCCGCCGGTTCGATCAGGCTGGAATCCGCCCCCTGAGAGCTGACATAGAAAGTCAGCTCGTCATCCGCATTCCACAGTCCGACATTGTGCACGGTATGCGGAGCAACATTCTGCCGCGTGCAGTCGTATTCGACCGGGCTCGGTTCGAAACCGACATAGTTGACGGCAAGGCCCTTGTGTCTGAACCACAGCATCAGGTCACCGAGATTGGCGCCGCAATCGAAGACCGTGTCGCCGTCCTTGAAATCGATGCTGTCCAGAAAATAGGCCTGCCCGAGATTCTCCGCCCGCGCCACAAATCCTTCCGAATAGGCCAGGTGTCCCTGTTTTTCGTGGCGGAACACATAGGTCAACCCGGGCATGTCATTGTCGGTCACCGCGTATCTGTGCCCGTCCCAGGACGCTCTCGCCGCGACACCGAGCATGCCGGCCTTCCTGTTGAACAGGTCCGCATAGTTGTTGCCGGTTGACCTGAGCAAGGCCTTCCTGCACCGCTTCACCCGGCGCTTCCTGATCTTTTCGATAAACTTCAAGGTCATTCCAGTCTCATTGTGCCCGGTCAGCGCCGTTTCCAGAACCGCAGTTTTTTCGCGGCCCGGCTCCAGACAGATTTCTTCTTCTTTTTCTTGCCCTGAAAGCCGAAGCCGATCTTGACGTTTTCCTTCACCGGGAAGTCACGGTGGGTCAGGTATTCACGGATCACCGACTTGTAGAGCCGGTTCTTGACCTCGGCCTTGAGGTTCAGGAATTCCTGAACCACTTCCACATCGAGGAACGGATAGCGCGCTTCCATTCCAAAGGAGCCGGCAACCATCTCCTCCTTGGCCAGATAAGCCGCCTGCGTGCTGCCGAAGAAGGACGACCAGGGGAAACGGCCGAGCAGATTGTTCGGGAACTTGCCGCCGAAGTTGCTGTGCGCGAAGAATTTCTGGCCGTCGAAGCCGTAGTCGGAAACAATCTCATCCGCCCCGCTGCCGGACAGATACACCAGCGCGCCTGCCTCCTTTGCGCGGCCGCAGACGCCAGCCAGGATCAGCGCGGCCTTGTCCTTGTGCACGCTCTTGCCGACCTCGACCCGTTCACCGCTGTCATTGATGATGAAATAGGGCTGGTCCTCGACATTGTCGTCAAGCCACTGGCGCAGTTCCTCGACATTGAGGTCCTTGTCGGGAAGGGTAATCGCCTCGTTTCCCGATGCCCTTACGGCGGCCAGCCGGCCGGCCACAACATCCGGGTCCTCGCGCCCCTCGACGGTGACGCTCATGAATTCCTTGCCCTGGGCGATCAGCGAGGCCGCGATCGCGCCGCTGTCATAGCCGCTGGACAGTCCGACAAAAGCCCGTCCCTTCATGTGCCTGACCCGCTTGGCGACCGCGCGGTCGAAAGCATCGAACCAGCCGGACATGTCCGTCCTGAACTGGGCCAGATTGAACGTGTAGATCTCGCGTTCCAGGATCCGGGTCCGGTCCAGGCTGTATTCGACGGCACGGTTCGGCTTCAGCGGCCGGACCTCGTCAAAACCGAGCACCAGCAGGGCATCGCGATAGCTGGCAAAGCCGAACTCATCCCCCTTGGCACCGAAGAACATCGGTTTGGTGCCGAAGCAATCGCGTGCGACATGCACGACCTTTTCGCGAAAATCCACGATAACGATGGCATACTCGCCGTCGAGGTCCTTGAAACAGTCCGCGCCCTTATCCTTGTAGAGATCGTACAGGTAGCGCGCTTCGCTCGCATAGCTCTCCGGGCAGCTGTAGATCTCGCCGTTGAACATGACGACCACGTCCTCGGTATCGGCGACATAGGGCTGGCCGACATAGTCCCCGCGCATGGACAGAAGGTTGTGGCAGAAGAAACAGCCTTCGATCGTATGGCTCTGGGTGAAGTCCGGACCGCGCAGCGCCATGATCCGGTTGAACTCGGTCGTCGTCGGCTGGATGGTCGAAAAAACGAAGCTACACATTCTGGTCCGTGGTCTTGGCGGGCCGCTCGCGGCCCTTGTCGGAGCGCCAGTCGCCTTAGTGTGCCTTTCGGCTCGGAAATGCAAGGCTGAAGTCGCATTTAAGCCCCTCGAACCCGCCTGACCCGACCGACACAAAAGGGCCGGCCGGTCAGACTGGCTGACCGGCCGGCAAGGTGGTGTGCAGGCAGAGGGACAGGTCAGGCCCCTAGCGCATCGCCGCCGGCAGGTAGAGGGCGATCTCCGGCACTGCGATCAGGGCGACGACCATGGCCAGCATGGCCAGTACGTATGGTGTCGCGCCCAGCATGACCTCGGCGATCGAGCCACCCTTGCGCGCGCCCTGGACCACGAACAGGTTGAGCCCGACAGGCGGTGTGATCAGCGCCATCTCGATCAGCACGATCATCAGAATTCCGAACCAGATCGGGTCGTAACCGAGGCTGACGATGATCGGCACCACAATCGGGATGGTGATCACCATCAGGGACAGCGTCTCGATGAAGAAGCCGAGCACGATATACATCGCCACGATCACCAGGAGCGTCGCCAGCGGATCGAAACCGAGCCCTTCCAGGAACCCGCGCAGCTCCTGGGACAGGCCGGCGGCCGACAGGGTAAAGTTGAGGAAGGACGCGCCGATCACCACAAGCATGATCATCGAGGTGACTTTCACGGTGCCGATAATGGCCTCGCCGATCATGCGCGCGCTGAGGCCGCCGAACAGCGCCGCGATGGTAAGCGCCCCGGCGACACCCACGGAGGCTGCTTCGGTCGGGGTTGCCCATCCCTTGTAGATCGAGCCGATAATGGCCGAGAACAGCAGGATGATGGGAAGCAGATCCGCCAATCCCCGCAGCATCTCCGTGATCGGAAAGATGCGCCGCGCGCCGCCGAGCTTCGGCTGGACCATGCAGACCAGCGCCGTCACCACGATGAAGCCGAGCGCCAGCAGCACCCCGGGCAGGAGACCGGCCAGGAACAGTTGCGGAATGGAGGTCTGGGTCAGGAAGCCGTAGACGATCAGGTTGATCGACGGCGGTATCATGATGCCGAGCGTGCCGCCGGCGGCAATCGCGCCGGAAAAGAGCTTCGGATCGTAGCCGAGCCGGTCCGCCTGGGGCATGGCCACCGTCGCAACCGTTGCCGCGGTCGCCACGGACGAACCCGACGTTGCCGAAAACATGGTCGCGGTGGCGACATTGGCATGAACCAGCCCGCCCGGCAGCCAGGAGACCCAACGGTCCAGCGCCGAATAGGTCCTCGCAGCAATGCCGGTGCGCACCAGGATCTCGCCCAGCATGACAAAGAAGGGAATGGCGATCAGCGCGGAACTTTCGGAGGTGGACCAGACCATGGAGCCGAGGCCGCGCGTCAGCGGAAAGGGACTGAAGAACTGGTCGACGCCGAAGCCGAGGAGGAACAGGACAATGCCGACCGGGATGGACAGGGTCAGCAACCCGAGCAGACCGATGGAGACAAAGGAGAGCATCAGACGGTCTCCTCTTCCGGAAAGGCACCGATGGCCTGTTCGGATTTCGAGAACTCTCCCTGAAGGATCAGCAGGAGTGCCGCGACCAGGGTCAGCCACGCGGTCACCGCGAACCAGACCCAGCCCGCAAACCAGGGCAGTTGCACCAGCGCCAGCGGCGTTTCCAGCGGCGTGTTGGCATGAGAGGAATTGCGCAAGGTGGTTGCCACCACCGGCCAGCATTTCAGCGCAAGCACAGAGATGGTGCTCGCGAGAGTGAAAATCGACAACAGGTCGAGAATGGCCCTCCCCTTCGGCAGGCCCACGGAACGCCTCAGGAAATCGATCCGGATGTGAGACAGCTCGGTCAGGCCGAAGGCCATGCCCCAGGCCGTGCCGATGGCCATCACGTAGCCGGAAATCTCGTCCGTGCCACCGAGGGAAGCGCCAAGCTGGCGGAGACCAATATCAATGAGAACAAGTCCTGCACAGGTCAGGAACAACAGGCCGACGGCAATCGCGACGGCCCGGTTGATCCGGGACAGGACTGATAGAAGCGTCTCCGCCACCTTGACCTCTCCCATCCGTTAGTTGGTCTTGATGGTGACACCGACAACGGCGCCGACACTGTCGTTCCAGCGCGCGGCCCAGTCTCCGCCCGCGCGCTCCGCCCATTCCGGCAGCACCACGGTCTGCAGGATCTCGCGGGCGCGCTCGATGTCGCCGTCGCTGGCTTCAACCAGCACCATGTTACGGCTGTCACCGGAGGCGCAGTCGCCCTTGCCGGTCAGGCAGGCAATGTCGTTGGCGAGCGCGCCCTCGGCGACCGCCCAGGCCGGGGCTTCGAACTGGCTGGCGATCTCTTTTTCGATCAAGGCCTTTGTGTCGTCGCCGAGCGCGTTCCACTTGTCGAGATTGATCGCGGTCACCACCGGGTCCCAGCCGCCGAGCGGGATCGGCAACAGGTGGGTGGAGACTTCCCACCATCCGGCGCTGTAGCCCGATCCGGCGCCTGTCACCGCGCAATCGACAACGCCTTTCTGAAGCGCGCCCGGCACTTCGGAAAAGGACACCGTGATGCCTTCGGCGCCCAGCGCCTCGAGAAACTTGGCCGTCATCCGGCCCGATGCACGAACCTTGAGGCCTTTCAGATCGTCCAGCGAACCGACCTCGGCATTGCAGAACACAACCTGCGGCGGATAGGGTGCGATCGCCAGGACCTTGGAATTGAAGCGTTTTTCGAAGATTTCTTCGACCATCGGCCGGGCCGCCTCAACGGCCGCCTTGGCCTTGTCGGCGGACATGGCCACCAGCGGCACGTCAAGCCCTTCCAGTTCCGGCGCATCGGCAACCGCATAATCGGCCACCGTCATGCCGACATCGAAGACCCCCTGGCCGAGCAGGCGGAAGACCTCGCCGACACCGAGATTCATCTGGTTGTGGGTGGTCACCGTCGTGGCGATTTCACCGCCGGAAGCCTCCGGCAGTTTCGTCTGCCAGAACGGCGCCTCGAACTCCTTGTGCAGCGGCAGGCTCGACCAGCTGCCGACAACCGACAGGTCCTCGGCCAGGGCCGATGAGGAAAGAATCGGTGAGGAAAGGGCCGCCGAGGCCATCAGGGAAAGCAGGATCTTTTTCATGGTTCCACTCCGTGAAGGTTTCATTTTGGCATGTTCTTGCTTGTTATGATTGGAATTTCCGCCGTATCGGGCACGTCCGTGATCAGCATGTGCCCGGGCTTGTGTGTGATCAGAAGCGGCAGTGCCGCCTGCTGGATGACGGCCTGGGGGGTGACCCCGCAGGCCCAGAAAACCGGCACATGTCCCGCCGGCTGAGGCACACTGTCTCCCCAGTCAGGTGCCGAAATGTCGGAAATGCCGATGGCTGACGGGTCGCCGACATGAACCGGCGAGCCGTGCGCCAGCGGAAAACGTGCGGAAATCGCGATCGTCTCCGCGACCCGTTCCTCAGGGATCATGCGCATGGAAACCACCATCGGTCCGCGAAACGGTCCTGCCGGGACCGTCTCAATGCCGGAGCGGTACATCGGCACGGTGACATTGTTGCTGATGTGCCAGAGATCGAACCCCGCCTCGATCAGGGCATGCTCGAAGGTGAAGGAGCAGCCGAGCGCGAAGGCGACCAGGTCATCCGACCACAGGCCGCCGATTTCCGTCACGGAGCATTCGAGCTGCCCGCCGCGATAGACGTTGTAGGCCGGCACGTCCGTGCGGATGTCGATGTCCCGGCCGAGCGTGAACAGGATCGGATTGCCGGTGTCGGACGCCCCGATCAGCGGACAGGGCTTCGGGTTGCGCTGGCAGAAGCGCATGAAATCAAGCGCGAAGTCTTGCGGGATGATGGCGAGGTTCGCCTGTAAAAGATTTCTGCCGAGCCCGGCGGTGTGCGACGTGTAGCAGCCCGCGCGGATCTGCGTTCTGACGGCGGCAATGCTTTCCTGTCGAAGGGATTCGTAACTCTGCAACACGGGCGGGGTCCTCCAGTCCGGAAAGGGTCCCGCAGCACGTTCATAAACTCAAATTGAAGTTTCTTGGGATTTTTTATAAAGGATTTTTATAACCTGAGTAGGCTTCGGCGACCTGCAGCGCCTTCCGCGCGGCGGCCGCGACGACATGGCTGCGCGGATCGCCGAGATAGCTGGCCGAAAATCGCAGGGCGTCCGGCACGAAACCGGGGTCGAATTCCATGATCCGGCCGCCCTCGACATAAGGACGCGCCAGGGCCCTGGGCAGCGCCGCGACGCCCAGCCCGGCCTCCACCAGCCGGAAACAGGCCGACAGCGAGGAGGACGGGAACAGCTGGACATCGGTCGCGACCCGCTCCTGGAGCAGGGTCTTCAGCTCGCGATAGGGGCGTGTGTGACGGGCATAGGTGATCACCGGCTTGTCCCGGAGCAGCACCGCCCCGTCGGCCGCCCCCTCCCCGGCCTGGACATACCAGGCCAGTTCGAACCCGGGCAGCTCGACATTGTCGACGGAATATTCGGAGATCGGCCCGAGCAACAGCGCAAGGTCGATCTCCCGATCGATCAGGCCGGCACGCAGATTGACCGAGATGTCGACATTGATCTCGACGATCAGGTTCGGATAGTCGGCCCTCAGCGACGCAACCAGGTCCGGCAACCAGCACTGCGCGATGGTCTCCGACGCGCCGATGCGCAAATGCCGGTCGATGCCTTCCGGAGCCACCACGGTTTCCTCGACCTTGTCGGAGAGGCGCTCGAACTGCTCGGCAAAGGACTGCAGCAGCTCGCCGCGCTTGGTCAGCTTGAGGCGGCCGGGCGAACGCTCGAACAGTTCCGTTCCGAGCGATTCCTCCAGCCGCTTCAGCCGCGTGGTCACCGCCGGTTGCGTCAGGTTCAGGATATGCGCCGCCTTGTTGACGCCGCCGTGACGGACAACGGCGAGAAACGCCCTCAACTGATCGAGATTGAGCGGATGCATCCGGAAAGCCTTCTGTTGTCGTGACGCCACTCTGCGCGATCATCATTTGGAATGAAAGGCCAGGTGACGGACTCAGAAATGAAAACGAGTCGCGAAGGGCTTGAAAATGAACCACATTTCCTGCGCTTTCGCTCCTTGATGAAGACCAATTCGCCTCAAACCATTTCATCTTCATTTAGGAGTCCGTCACCTGGTCCGACACAGCCGCACCGCTCGGCTTCAGATGCGCAGGCCCGTTTCAGCGTCGAACAGGTGTATGTCCGCGGCCTTCACCTTGAGATCCAGCGGCGCACCGGGGCGAAGAGCCGGGTCCGGCTCCAGCCTGGCAGTGATTTCCTGGTCCCCGAGCATACAGATCGCCATCGTGTCCGAGCCAAGCGGTTCAAGCACGTCGATCGTGGTGCGGAACATGGCTTCCTCCTCGGAGCAGCGGGTCAGATGCTCCGGGCGCACGCCGAAAAGGATATCCCGTCCAGCCTGAAGGTTCCTGTCCGCAAGCGTGATCTGGCTGTCTCCGACAATCGCGGCACTGGCGCCATCGCGAGCAGCGGACCTCGCTGCCAGCACATTCATCTTCGGCGAACCGATGAACTCGCCGACAAAGCGCGTTCCGGGAACAGTGTACACATCGACGGGAGCCCCCTGTTGTACAACCTCGCCATCCTTGAGGATGACCACCCGGTCGGCAAGGGTCATGGCCTCCACCTGGTCATGTGTCACGTAGATCATCGTGGTTTTCAGCAGGCTGTGCAGCCGTTTGATCTGGGTTCGCATGTCGACACGCAGCTTGGCATCCAGGTTTGAAAGAGGTTCGTCGAACAGGAACACCTTCGGTCTGCGGACAATCGCCCGACCCATGGCCACACGCTGGCGCTGCCCCCCCGACAATTGCCCCGGCTTGCGGTCGAGCAGCTGGGTGATTTGCAGGATTGCCGCCGCCTCCTCCACCCGTTCACGCCGTTCCGTGGCGCTCATCCCGCGCATGCGCAATCCGAAACCGATGTTGTCGGCAACGGACATGTGCGGATAAAGCGCGTAATCCTGGAACACCATTGCGATGTCCCGGTCCTTCGGCTCCGTATCATTGACCAGCGTGCCGCCGATCCGCAACGCGCCGCCCGTGATCTCCTCGAGACCTGCGATCATGCGCAGGAGCGTGCTCTTGCCGCATCCGGACGGACCGACAAATGCCACGAACTCGCCGTCCCGGACCTCCAGGTCGATCCCCTTGACGGCTTCGAAGGCACCGTAGTTCTTCACGATTTTCTCAAGTTGTATGTCGGCCAAACTATCCTCCCGCGCCTCATGGCGCACCGGCTTTCACCTTTCCCGCAAGGACGGGGATTGTCTCGTTTTCCATCCCTTTGCGGAACGGCGTCTGAAATTCGGCGACGCTTCCGCTTGCGCCTCGCGATAATTATCGTTAGATTATCGATAACGTTATCGATAATCAAGCGGTAGATAGACGCGATGGCAGCGGAAAGTTTTGACAATCAGGATGGTGGCGGCTCCGGGCGCGCCCGGCTTCAACCGAAACGCACCGTCAAGCGCAGCCATGCGATTTTCGAGGCGATCCAGAAGGACATCATGCTGGGCAACCTGCCGCCACGTGCGGCCATGCTGGAGCTGGACCTGGCCAACCGTTTCGAATGCAGCCAGAGCACCGTGCGCGAGGCCCTCATGTTTCTGGAGACGGACGGTCTCGTGGATCGGCTTCCGCACCGGGGCACGCTCGTGGCAGACAGCCGCAGCGAGGACGCCCATGAACTGATCCTGATCCGGCGCGACATCGAATGCCGCGGCGTTGCCCGTGTCCTGAACCGGTTCGGCCCGATGCTGCGCAAGGAACTGGAAGCCGATCTCGACGGCATGCGCAAGGCCGCACAGGAAGGGGACGAATACGGTCTCTCCCTTCACGACCGAAATTTTCACCTCAATCTCTATGATGCCGCGGACATGCCGACCGTCCGCCCGATCCTGCGCCGGTGCCTCATTCACAACCACCGGTACAAGATCCTGAATTCCGAGCCCAACCGCGGGCTCGTCGAGACGGCCGAACGTCATGTTGCCATCCTGGATGCCCTGGCGGCAGGCGATGAACGCGAGGCCGTCAAGGCACTGTCGCACCATATCACCACGATCGTCGATTTCGGACCCAGCATCGTCTCTGTCGACAGCAGGACGGGGCCCGAAACCGCATGACCCTGCCGCAGCCCACGGACGCCGATCTCGTCCCCTCCAAACGCATGCGTTGGGTTCTTGACCGCCTTGCTGTCGAGGACGCAGGCCTGGGGGATCCGACGCTGTTGCCGGCCGCTGAAGGGCGGGCGCTTGCCGCGCACACCAACGCGCGCTGGAACTGCGACCTGCCCGACCTCGCCGGCCGCGGACTTTCGATACCGGCCTCCGACGGCCACGCCATTTCCGGCCGCCTGTTGAGCCCCGAAAATGCCGACGGACTGATCATTTTCATACACGGCGGCGGCTGGGCCTTCTGCAGCATGGAAACACATGAACGCGCCGCCCGCCTGCTCGCGGTCGAGGCCGGTGCGCATGTCCTGACCTTCGACTACCGCCTGGCTCCCGAATCCCCTTTCCCCGCCGGTCTCACCGATTGCCGGACAGTATGGAACGCAGTCACATCCGGTCATCCGGACCTTTCCGGATGCAGCGGGCCGCGTGCGCTTGCTGGGGACAGCGCCGGCGCCAATCTCGCCCTGGCGCTCCTGCTCATGCTCCAGGAGGAAAAGGCGCCACGCCCGGATGCCGCGCTCCTGTTCTACGGTGTCTATGACGCCGACTTCGAAACCACGTCCTATCGCGACCATGAAGAGGGCCCGGGCCTGACCCGCGCCAAGATGATGCGCTACTGGGACTGGTACGCATCCGGGCCAGGCATCAGGACCGATCCTCTGGTTTCACCCCTGCGGGCATCGGACAGCGCCTTGAAAAACCTGCCACCGCTTTACCTGAGCGCGGCGGCCATCGACCCCCTTCGCTCGGATACCGAAAACCTGGTCCACCGGCTTCGCAGCCTCGGCAGGACCGACCCGTACAGCCTGTATCCGGGCGTCGTCCACGGCTTCATGCAAATGAGCCTTGAACTGCCCGAGGCCCGCAAGGCTGCGAGGGAAGCCGGGAGGGCTTTCCGCGAACTGACAGGGTCCTGATCAAAACGCAAAACCAAGTGGAGGAACAAATGTCAAAACTCATATCGGCCGCTCTGGCGGTGGGACTTCTTGCCGGAACCACGGCCGCAAGGGCGGATGAAACCGTCCGGTTCTGGTATCACTTCGACAATGCCGACAACCCGATGTCGCAACTGGTTGAAAAGTTCGAGCAGGAAAACCCCGGCATCAAAGTCGAGGCCGAGAACGTCCCCTGGAATTCCTATTACGACAATCTCTATACCTCCATCGTTGCCGGCAACGCACCGGATGCGGCCATGGTGAAGATGTTTGCCCAACCACGCCTGGTGGAAATGGGTGCCCTTGAGCCGATCGGTGACCGGATCGATGCGTGGGAAGGCAAGGCCGACCTGCAGGACAATCTCCTGGATCTCACCAAGGCGTCCGACGGCAACAACTACTATCTGCCGATCCAGTACGTCGTGCTCTATCTCTATTACCGTCAGGACATGTTCGAGGAAGTCGGCCTGACCGTTCCGGCCACGTGCGACGAATTCCGCGACGCCGCAATGAAACTCACGCGCGACACCGACGGCGACGGCCAGATGGATGTCTACGGCTTCGGCTTTCGGGGCGGCAAGGGCGGCCACGACCACTGGGGCAGTCTCGTGCTCTCCCGCGGGGTCGACTTTTCGGACGGCAGCCTGACCAGTGATGCCGGTGTCGCCGGAACCCGGTTCGTTGTCGACCTCTTCCAGAAGGACAAGGCGTTTCCGCCGTCCGCCCCAAATGACGGCTTCAAGGAAGTCACGGGGGCATTCAAGGCGGGCAAGACCGCGATGACCATCCACCATATCGGCTCTTCGAACGGCATGGTCGAAGCACTCGGCGACGCCGTGTCCGCGGCTCCGGTACCGGAGTGCGGCGGCGGCCGATGGACCGCCTTTGGAGACGAATCCACCGCGGTGTTCTCCTCGGCCGAGAACAAGGATGCAGCCTGGAAATGGATTTCCTTCCTGTCGACCGCCGGCAACAACGCGGAATTCAACAAGGCAACCGGCCAGCTGCCGGTGACGAAGACCGATTCCGAAGGCTGGAAGCTGCATGAAAAGCGCTTCGTCGACGCCACGGTACAGTCGCTGCCCTTCGCCAACCTGTTGCCGAACGTTCCGGAAACCTCGGATTTCGTCAACACGGTCTGGCCGGTCAACATGCAGCGGGCTCTGACCGGTGAAATCTCCGCGGGCGAGATGAACGAAAAGATCGACGAACTCTACAACAAGTAGGTTCCTCCCCCGGGGCAGACCGCGCCATCCGCGCGGTGGCCGGTTTGCCCCACCGGAGCCTCCCGGCGCCCCCTGAACAGCAACCGCCGCGCACCGGCGGCAGAAAACGGAACTGAGTACGGAACAGGCGTTTCCGTACCACAGCGGATCCTTGACCATGCACACCCTGAACGAACCGGCAGCACAAGTGCCTGGCCGCACAGCACTGGCCCGGCGGGTTCTCCCCTACGCGCTGCTGTCGCCAGCTGTCCTGGTTACGCTTGCCATCGTGTTCTTTCCGATGATCCAGGCAGCCTGGATGAGCCTGCACGACTATATCCTCTGGAAACCGAAGGACTTCACCTTTGTCGGTCTGAAGAACTTTGCTGCCGCGCTCCAGGACGAGGTCTTCTGGATCTCGCTGAAGCACACGGTCATCTGGATCGCGCTGACGATCCCTGCCCAGCTTCTGCTCGGCCTCGCCACGGCCCTTCTTCTCAATCAGCAATTCCCCTGGCGTCCGCTCGCCAGGGCCTTGATCATCATTCCCTGGGCGCTGCCGAGCGTGGTGATCGCGTTGATGTGGGTGTGGATCTATGACGCCAACTACGGCATCCTCAACGAATTCCTGCTGAGGCTCGACCTGATCAGGTCCTCCGTGCCCTGGCTGGCGGATCCGGACACCGCCCTCTACGCCATCATCCTGACGCTCACCTGGCAGGGATTTCCCTTCTTCGCCGTGATGATCCTCGCCGGTCTGCAGTCCATCCCCAAGAGCTATTACGAGGCTGCCTCCCTGGACGGCGCAGGCAAGCTGCGCCAGTTCTGGCACATCACCCTGCCGGGCATTTCGGGCGTACTGGTAACCGCCGTTCTGTTGCGAACCATCTGGGTGGCCAACTCCATCGATGTCATCTTCGTGATGACGGGCGGCGGCCCCGGCTATTCCACCTACACGCTGCCTCTCTACGCCTTCATCAAGGCACGCACCAATCTCGACTTCGGTTACGGGTCGTCGCTTGCCGTCCTGTTCACCCTCATGCTGCTCGGGCTGGTGATTGTCTATCTCCGCCGCGCGGGAAGGACGGTCAACTGATGGTCGGGCGCAAATCACTCACCAAACGCCTTCTGACGGTCGACCTGCCGATGCTGGCCATCCTGGCCTTCACGCTGGGGCCGTATCTCTGGATGCTGCTGACCTCGCTGACATCGGAGAAACTGCTTTTTACGGAAGGACCGAGCTTCGCCGGCGCGACGGTCGAAAACTACATCCGCCTGTTTTCGACCGTCGGCTTTCTGACGAACCTGGTCCATTCCTTCATCATCGCGTCCGGAACCGTTCTTGTCGGCCTCAGCCTGAGCGTGACGGCAGCCTATTCGTTTTCCCGCTTCTCGTTCCGCGGCAAACGCTATCTGCTGCTCCAGTTCCTGGTCATAAACATGTTCCCGGTGGTGCTCCTGATCCTGCCGCTTTTCGTGATGATGCGCGTGCTCGGCATTCTCGACACCCATCTCGCGCTGATCATCGCCAACGCGACCGTCGCAATTCCCTTCTCCGTCTGGATGATGACCAGTTACATGAACGGCATTCCCAGAAGCCTTGACGAGGCGGCGATGACCGATGGCTGCAGCCGGCTTGGTGCACTCTGGCGGGTGGTGCTTCCCCTGTGCACGCCCGGCATCATCGCCACGGGCATCTACATCTTCATCACCGCGTGGAACGAGTATCTCTACGCGCTCACGCTCGGCGGTCAGAACGTCAGACCGATCACGGTCGCCATCCAGACCCTCATCGGCGAATACGAAGTCGAGTGGGGTCTGCTGACGTCCGGCGGGATCGTCGGCGCGATGCCCGCAACCATTCTTTTCCTCATCGTCCAGAAACGCCTGATCAGCGGCCTTACGCAAGGCGCGGTCAAGGGATGACAACGCAAAGGCCTTTCAACGTGAACAACCCCGTCGGCATCATTTCCATGCAGTTCGTGCGGCCCTTTACGCGCGCCAGCCTTGGCATCTTCCAACAGATCCGGAATCTCGGCTTCGACTTCGTGGAGCTTCTGGTTCCGGAGCCTGAGGATGATCTCGATCTTCACGAAACGGCTGCGGCGCTGCGCGACGCGGATCTCGATGTCGTTCTGGCCGCCCGGGTCAATCTCCAGCGTTCCATCGCGAGCGCAGACCCGCAGTGCAGGCTCGGCGGGATCGAATACCTCAATCGCTGCGTCGATGTCGCGAAAGCCCTTGATGCGAGGATTATTGGCGGTCCGCTTTACGGCGAACCGCTCGTCTTCGCCGGGCGTGCCCCCGTTGCCTGGAGCGACGATGACATTCAAAGGCGCGCCGACCGGACGGTCGAGGGCCTTGCCGCGGTTGCCCCGCGCGCAGCGGACGAGGGCTGCGTCTTCGCCCTGGAAGCCCTCAACCGCTTCGAAACCGATATTGCCTCGACAACGCGGCAGGCCATTGAGATCTGTGATGCCGTCGGCAATTCCGGCCTTGGCCTCGTGCTGGACACGTTCCACATGAACATGGAGGAACGCTCGATCACCGATGCGATCCGGGCGGCCGGCCGGCGTGTCGTGCATTTCCAGGCCAACGAGAACCATCGCGGGTTTCCCGGCACGGGGCATCTCGACTGGCCCGTCATCATGAAAGCCCTCGCCGACATCGACTATCGCGGTCCGGTATCGCTGGAGCCTTTCCGCAGGAACGACGACCGCGTCGGCCTGCCCATCGCCCACTGGCGCGCACCGCGGGAGGACGAAACCGACAAACTGACCGCCGGTCTCGCGCTGATCCGGTCCTGCCTCAACCTGGCGGAGGCTGCCCAATGACCCTCAACATCGGCTGGATCGGCTGTGGCCGCCACGCAACCCAGATGCTCATGCCCCAGCTGGGCCGCAACGGCATCAAGGTCGCGGCCGTCTGTGACGTCAACCAGGCCGCGGCCGCCAGCGCCGCCTGGCAATACGGCGCCGAAGCGGTCTACCAGGATTACCGGGACCTGATCGCGCACAAAGACCTGGATGCAATCGGCATGGCGGTCGGACCCGAACTTCACCACACGGCCTCGATCGCGGCACTCGATCGCGGACTGCCGGTGTTTCTGGAAAAACCTCCGGCGAAGACCGCTGCCGCCGCATCGGAGATTGCAGCCGCCTCGAAACGCGCCCGCAAGCCCGTCCTCGTCGGCTTCATGAAACGTTATTCAACGGGCAACCGCATTGCCGGCAACGTTCTGAAGGGCCCTGAATTCGGAAAGGTTCTCGGCATCACCGGAACCTACATGACCGCGCCGACCTATTTTGCCGGCGAGGTCGACTACAGCGGTTTCTTTCTTCATCACTGTGTCCACTACATGGACCTGATCCCGTGGTTTGCCGGTGAAAATTTCAAGGACATGGCAGTAAGAAAGGTCGAGCCGGAACCGGGACATTTGCTGTTCCATCTCAATTTCGAGTGCCTTAACGGCGTTATCGGCACGATCGTCATGGGCACGGTCCAGTCCAGGGGCACGCCGATGGAAGCGATCCAGATCATGGGGAACCACATCCGTCTGGAGGTCGACAACGTCATCAACGTCGCCTGTTACCGTGATCCGCCCTTCAAGGCCGATGACCCCGACGCAACCCTGTCGGACCACACCGACACGCTCTCCTGGACACCGAATTTCACGGCCGCCGCCAACGAAGACCACAAGGGTTATCATGCCCTCATCGCCGATGTGGCGGCGGCGCTCAAGGGAGAGAAATCGGCCGCACCGGATATCGGTGCGGGCATTCGCGCCATGGAGAACCTGGAACGGATGATCGGCCTGCTCTGACGCCCGGAAGTGTCAGGCGGTTTCGGGTTCGCAGGACATCGAACCGTTCAGCCCAGGGCCTGAGGGTTTAGCCCCTTCCAAAGACGGGTTCTCAAGTCGACCAGGTGCATTTCGCGCGCCTGATTTGCCGGCTAGGTATTCCTGTCACGCCTTCGCTTCCTTCGTCATTGCCGGACTTGATCCGGCAATCCATGCCGTGACCCGACCTTTCGGTAAGGCCTTGCAACCTGGCAACGCTACGGCATGGATCCCATGGTCAAGCCCACTGCTGTCCTGTTTAAGCAGGAGCCTCTGTATGCAAACAGGTTTCGCCGCTTGTTCCCCTCTCCCCCCTTGAGGGGGAGATGTCTCCGGAAGGAGACAGAGGGGGGGCTCAACCTCTCGGCAGACAAGACCTTTTCCGAATTCGAGGAACCGCTGCGCCCCCCCTCTGTCCGGTTCCCGGACATCTCCCCCGCAAGGGGGAGAGGGGCGCAAGTGGCAAGGCGCTGCGTGTCCCGGATCGGGAGAAGCGTAACTATCGACAATGAATCAATGACCTGTAGAAACTGAGCCGCGCTTAACCGGACTGCAGTGGGTCAAGCCATGGGATGACGAAGCAGGAAATGCCCTCGCCAGTCTCCTCACCCCACCGGCAAAAACCCCTTCGGCGCCAGCGCCTTTTCCGCCAGCCTTCGGATCCTTGCAGGGTCCGGATGATGCTCCGCCGCGTCCGCCATGCGCGCCCACAGGAAGGAGACCAGCGTGTCCGCCGTCAGTTTCATGAAGACGTGGGCCAGCTCGGCCGGATCGGTGCTCGCAAGCACATGGCTGCGGGCGTTCTCCCACGATTGCATCCGCTCCAGCAGTCCTGGATGCGTCTGGCCGCGCGCGTTGCACTCGCTCTTGAGGAAAGCCTCGAATGCCTCGCCCGCATCCGCGGGCAGCAAACGTGTGACCAGGGACCGCTCGTGGATGCCGTTGGCACCTTCATAGATCGCGGCGATGCGGGCATCGCGATAGGCCTGTTCCAGGAAATATTCCTTCAGGTAGCCATAACCGCCGAGCACCTGCATGCCGGTCTCGGTCGCCCGCATGCCCGCTTCGGTGCAAAAGACCTTGGCAACCGGTTTCAGGAACTCCGCGAGTGCCGGGGCCTCGCCGGCCTCGATCGTCACCAGGGTCAGGTGCGCAAGCGCGCGTGCGCCAAGGGCGAGCGCGTCGATCTCGTCGAGCATGCGCCGCACATCGGCGTGGTGATCGAGTGTCACCGGAGCACCGTCAGACCCTCGCCCCTGCACCCGCTCCGCGGCATAGCTGCGCGCAATATCGGTGGCCCGGGCGGCGTGGGCCACGCCCTGCAGCGCCACGTCGGTCCTTGCGTGGTTCATGATGGTGAACATGGCCTTCAGCCCGGCGCCGGCCTCGCCAACCAGTTCTGCCTCCGCACCGTCGAAGCTGAGCTGGCAGGTCGGCGAGGCGTGCAGACCCATCTTTTCCTCGATGCGGGTCACGGAGACATGGTTGCGGCTGCCGTCGCCCAGGGTACCAGGGCAAATAAACAGCGACAGGCCCCTGAGGCCGTCATCGGAGGTGCGTGCCAGGACCAGGTGATGGATCTTTTCGCTCATGTCCTGGTCGCCACCCGAAATGAAGATCTTCTCGCCGGTGAGCAACCACGTCTCGCCGGATCGTTCGGCCCGGCAGCGGATCCGCGACAGGTCGGACCCGGCCTCGGGCTCGGTCAGGCACATGGTCGCGAGCGCCGCACCGGAGGCAAAATCCGGCAGGTAGCGGGCCCGCTGGTCCTCGGTGCCGAAATCCAGCAGCGTGCTGACGGCGCCCGGCACCAGGCCCGTCACCATCTGAAGACTGTGGTTCGCCCCGGTGAAGATTTCCGAGGTGATGGCTAAAACGGTCGCGTCCAGCCCCTGCCCGCCATAAGCCTCCGGCACGGTCAGGCCCGGCCAGCCCTGCTCGGCATAGGCCGCATAGGTCTCCACGAACCCGTCCGGCATGCGCACCCGGCCGTTTTCCAGCCGGCAGCCCTGCCGGTCGCCCGGCTCGTTCAGCGGCGCCAGCTGTTCTTCTGCGAAGGCGGCGAAATGCGCTCCGATTTCGGAGGCCAGCTCCCTGTCCCAGTGCGGCAGCACCGGTGCGCCGGTGACATGTTCCAGCGAGAACAGGATGTCGTCCAGCGGAGCGGAGAACGGTTTCATGAGCGATCCTCGCATGCGCCCGGTTTCCAGTCGAAGGGATGCAGCTTCTCTGCCCCCACCAACGTCATCCTGAGGAGGGCGATAGCCCGTCTCGAAGGATCGGCCGCTTGCGCCTGAATGTGTGGCCGATCCTTCGAGACGGACCTAAAGGTCCTCCTCAGGATGACGCTGTAGGAGTGGGACCGGTTGTTGGAAATAGCCTGTAAATCCATCTCGAACCATCCTCAATTGACGGCGAACAGCGACACTTTGACCGCCGACGCGAGCCTCTGGCCGGTGCCGACAAAAATCGTCCGGTTGACCCAGGCATAGCGCTCGTCACCGGTTTCAAGCCGGGCGTAGGTTCGGAAATAGTAGAGCGCCGGATCGACATCTTCTCCGCGGGCGACCGCTTCAAGAACCTCGGGCGGACCGTGGCGGGTGCCCTTGTTGACGATCTCGATGACGGCACCGTCATCGGTCTCGAATGCATACCGCGTGTCGATATCCGCGGACCCGTCGGCCAGGATCGTCTGCCAGTCGGCACCGAGATTGAGGACGGTGCCCGAGATCTTTCCGGAGACCCTGCCGCCGGTGATCGGAATGATGCGGCGCTGGCCGGCCCGGCCCGGCCCCATCTGCATGACTTCGCCGAGCGTGACCTCGACGTCGCAAAAGTGGGTGAGTTTCGGAATGATCATGACAGTCCCAGAAGCCGTGCGGCATTGCCCTTGATGATGTCGGGGCGCAGTTCATCCTTGATGGCGATCTTCTCGAAATCGGACAGCCAGCGTTCCGGCGTGATCATCGGCCAGTCGGAACCGAACAGCACCTTCTTCTTCAGGATCGAATTGCAGTATTTGACCAGAATCTCGGGGAAGTATTTCGGCGACCAGCCGGACAGGTCGATATAGACGTTCGGCTTGTGCTGGGCGACGGCCAGTGCCTCTTCCTGCCAGGGGAAGGACGGGTGCGCCAGGATGATCTTCATGTCCGGAAAGTCGACCGCGACATCGTCCATGTACATCGGATTGGAATATTTCAGCCGCATGCCGTTGCCGCCGCGCATGCCGCTGCCGACCCCGGTCTGGCCGGTGTGGAACAGGGCGATGGCGCCTTCTTCCGCGATCGCCTCGTAGAGCTCGTAGGCCATGCGGTCATTGGGATAGAAGCCCTGCATCGTTGGATGGAACTTGAAGCCCTTGATGCCGAATTCCTTCATCAGGCGGCGGGCCTCGCGCGCACCCAGCTTGCCCTTGTGCGGATCGATGGAGGCAAAGGGAATGAGCACGTCGTCGTTCTCGGCGGCAAGCTCCGCGACTTCCTCGTTCTTGTAGCGCCGGTATCCGGTCTCGCGTTCCGCATCGACCGGGAAGATCACCGCGGCAATGTTCTGCTCGCGGTAATGGGCGGCGGTTTCCTGCACTGTCGGCGGATGGGTCCAGGGCGCGCGGAAATATTTCGCCATCGTCGCCTGGAGATCATCATAGCCGTCATCGGCGTGGCAGCCGCAGGGTTCTTCGGCATGGGTGTGGATGTCGATGGCGCGAACCTTGGTGATGTCGACCATTGTCCGTCTCCTCAGATTGTGACCACTGCCGGGTCGTCGTCATTGTAAAGCCGCTCCAGCAGCGCCGCGCGGCGCGTCAGGACCTTGCGGATGTTCAGGTTGCCCTTGGCCGTCATCTCGCCTTCCGGCATGGACGGCGGTTCGGCCAGCACGATGGCCCGGGACACAAGCGTGGAGCTGCCGCTGATCTCGCGGGCGCGTTCGGAGAGGCGCCGATGGATCTCGCCCTGCAGCAGCTTGCAGGCATAGGCGCCACCATCTTCCGTCAGGTCGAAACCCTCGCGGGCCAGCTCCTGAACATTCGGGAAGACCATCACGCCGATCTGGTTCCGGTCGGCACCGGTGACGACGAGGTCGGAGACCAGCGGTGCCAGGCGCGACAGCATGTCGAGCTTCAACTGCGCCGCGCGCACCCAGGTGCCGGACTGCAACTTGAAGTCCTCCGAAATCCGGCCGTCAAAGCGCATGCCCTTGTTCGGATCTTTCTCGTCCAGAAACACCATGGCGTCGCCCGTGATGAAGAAACCTTCATCGTCGAAGGCGGCCTTCGTCTTGTCCGGATCGTTGAAATAGCCCGGCATGATGTTCGGACCCTTGACGCGAGCCTCGCAGCGCATGTCCTCGTCCGGGATCAGCTTGATCGTCACGCCGTTGACCGGCACGCCGACGATACCGGACCGTGGCGCCGGCTCCTGCTGCATCATCGCCGCCGGAGCGGTTTCGGTCAGACCCCAGGACGAGGTCATCAGCGGGATTTCACCCTTGACCTCCATCGCCATGCGTTCGAATCCCGTCCAGACTTCCTGTGGCAGGGACGCGCCGGCATAGAAGATCAGGTCGAGGTCCTCGAAGAAGCGCCGGCGCAGGCCCTCGTCCTGCTCCAGAGCCTTCAGCAGCATGCCGAAGCCGAGCGGCACGTTGAAACACAGCGTTCCGGTCTTCAGTCCGAGATTTTCGACCGTGCGGTCGAACAGGCCCTTCACCGGCTTGCCGTCGTCGATATAGAGACTGCCGCCATTGGCCAGTGTCATGTTGAAATTGTGCGAACCGCCGAAGACGTGGTTCCACGGCAGCCAGTCGACAAGCACCGGCGGGCGCTTCCTCAGGAAAGGCAGCGCATCGGCAAGCTGGGCCTGGTTGACGCACATCATGCGATGCGTCGTCAGGACGCCCTTCGGACTGGAGGTCGATCCCGATGTCATCAGGATCTTGCCGACCGTGTCGGGTGTCACCTGGGCAAAGGCCCCGTCGATATCAATGCCGCCATCGCCCTTCAGGAGGTCGGCAAAGGCGGTGACGTTCCTTTTTCCCGGTCGGCTGGCGACGATCTCGACCGAGTGCAGCGCATCGAGGTCGAGCGCCTCGCCGAACTGCTCGGCATCGACCACATAGGCCAGTTTCGGCTTGATGAGGCCGATGACTTCGCGCAGGCGGCCGTGGGCTCCGTGTACCAGCGCATATTGCTCGGCCACCGGCACGATGGGCACGCCGACATACTGGGCGGCCAGTGCCAGAATGCCGTGGTCAACACCATTGCCCGACATCACCAGGACCGGTGTGGACGTATCAAGTCCACGCGCCAGAAGCGCGGCGCCGACGGCGCGGACCTTGCCGAGCACGCCGGCATAGGTTTCCTCGTGCCAGCCGGCGCCGCTGCGTTCCGCCAAAAACACACGGTCCGGCGCGGTCTCCGCCCAGTGGTGCAGCCAGTCGCCGGTGCGGTCGACGGTTGGCGTCAGGGTGTGAGTCGACCTCATGAGAAGCGTGCCGTCCGCACGCTTCTCCAGGTCGACGGAATGGGGCTGATAGTCCGACGTGCGTTTCATCACTGCTCCTCCCGAAGCCATCTCAAGCCTCCTGCTGCCGGTTGGCTTCAATCAGTTGCATCACCTTCATCGCGGTTCTGAGCGCATCCGGATTGATGCCCCGAAGCAGGCGCTGCTCATGCGTCTCGACCGCGGCGACGGCCTGCTCGTACAGACGCCGCCCTGCCAGGGTTGCCTTGAGCGCATAGGCCCGGCGGTCACTCGGCAGACGGTCCCTGATGATCAGTTCGCGCCGTTCAAGCTCATCGACGATCACCACCAGGTTGGGCCGTTCGATATCCATTGCCTCTGCCAGTTGCGACTGGCGCAGACCGGGATTGTCGACAATCAGGATCAGCGCGGTGTAGGTGATCATCCGGAGATCGAAGGGCTTCAGCGTCCGGTTGAGATCCGACTGGATGACATTGAACGCCCGCTTGATCTGGTAGCCGTGAAGCGAGCGCAGCGAGCGGTCGCTGACACTTGCGGCCCCGGCAGGCTGTTCAGGTTCGGGCACGGGTTTCTTCATGGCCTCACCGGAAGGTCGGATTGCGTTTTTCAAGAAAGGCCGCCAGCCCTTCCAGCGCATCGGGGCTGGTCTGGGTGATGGCCGCGCACAGGCTTTCGGTAAAGAGGCCGTCGGCCTTGGACATGTCTCCGATCCGGGCCAGCGCCTGGATCATGATGTAGTTGGAAAGCGGCGCGTTGGAGGCAATCTTGCGGGCAAGATCCTGCGCCTTGGCCAGCGCCTCGCCTTCGCCGACCGTATAATGGGTCAGGCCCAGTGCAAGGCCCTCCTCCGCGCTGTACTTGCGGCCGGTCAGCATCATTTCCGTCATCCGGTCCGGCCCCAGGATGCGGCCGACCCGGACGGAGGCACCGCCGCCGACGAAAATGCCGCGACGGCCTTCCGGCAACTGGAAGAACGCGGACGGTTCGGCAACCCGGGCATGCGTGGCCGACGCCAGCTCCAGGCCGCCGCCGATGACCGCGCCGAACATCGCCGAAACCACCGGCAGCCCGCCGAACTGGATCCGGTCCATCACCTCGTGCCAACCGCGCGAATGGCGCATGGTGCCTTCGGCATCGCGGGCGACATGTTCACTGAGGTCGAGCCCGGAGCAGAAATGCCCCGCCGTTCCGGTCAGGACAACGGCCTTGACCCCTTCAGGCGGTTTGGAGAAGAAGCCATCGATTGCTTCCAGCAGCGCGTCGCACATGGCATTGCGCTTGTCCGGGCGGTTCATGGTCAGCGTGGCGACGCTGTCTTGGATGTCAATTTTCAGGATCGGGTCAGACATCTGAAACTCCTCAGCGCGGTGGCAGGCGCACGGCGCCGTCCAGGCGGATGGTGGTTCCATTGAGGAACGGGTTGCTGACGATGTGCTCGGCGAGCAGCGCGAATTCGTCCGGTTCACCGAGACGTGGCGGAAACGGAATGTTGGCGGCGATCTTGGCCGCCACCTCTTCCGGCAGGCCTTCCATCATCGGCGTGCGGAACAGGCCCGGGGCGATCGCCATCACGCGGATGCCGTGCTGGGCGAATTCCCGCGCAGCCGGCAGACACATGGCGGCAATGCCGCCCTTGGACGCCGAATAGGCGGCCTGGCCGAGCTGGCCGTCCTCGAAGGCGACCGAGGCCGTGTTGACGATCACGCCGCGCTCGCCGTTTTCCAGCGGCGCTTCCTCGAGCAACCGTCTGGCCGCGTGGCTCATGACGTTGAATGTCCCGAACAGGTTCACTTTCAGCGTCTTTTCGAACGTATCGAAGGAAAGCTTGCCCTCCCGGCCGACGATGCGCGCGGCGAAGCCGACACCGGCGCAATTGACGACCGCGCGGGGTGCGCCGCCCAGATGCGCGGCGGCTTCATCGAGCGCCTTGCCGACGGCCGCCTCGTCACTGACATCGGCCTGGACGGCACGCGCGCCGATCTCGTCCGCCACCTTGCCGGCCCGGTCGATGTCGTAGTCGAGCAGGACAACCTTCGCACCCCGGGCAGCGAAATGACGGGCCGTTGCCGCGCCGAGGCCGCTGCCGGCACCGGTCACCAGCGCGGTGGTGTTTCCTAGCTGCATCGCGCTGCCTCCAATTCAGTTTGACCTATCATTGTTATATTCCATACCTATTTTCACGGACCGGTAACCCTGTCTGGCCCTCCGGGCGGTCTAGCCGCCCAGAAGGAACAGGGTGATCGAGGGGAACAGCACCAGAAGGATGACCCGGACAATGTCGGAGGTGACGAACCAGAGCACCGCCTTGTAGGTTTCCTTCATCGGCGTCGATCGGTCCATCGCGTTGATGATGAACAGGTTCATCCCGACAGGTGGCGTGATCAGCCCGACCTCGACCACGATCAGCACGATGATGCCGAACCAGATCGCGACATGTTCCGGACTCATGCCGAACTCCAGCACGCTGATCACCGGGAAGAAGATCGGGATGGTCAGGAGGATCATCGACAGGCTGTCCATCAGGCAGCCGAAGGCAAGATAGAACAGCAGGATCAGGGTCAGCACCATCCACGGGCTGAAGCCCTGGCCGACCACCCAGCCGGAAAGCTCCTGCGGCAACTGGCTGAGTGCCAGGAAGCTGTTGTAGAAGCCGGCGCCCAGGATGATGAAGAAGATCATCGCCGTGCTCATGGCGGTCTGGATCATGCTGTCGAGGAACATCTTCCAGGTCAGGTTCCCCGAGATCAGGGCCAGGATGCCCGTGCCGGCCGCACCGACGGCGGCGCCTTCGGTCGGGGTGAACCACCCCAGATAAATGCCGCCGACCACGAGACCGAAGACCAGCAGCACCGGCCACACATCGATCATTGCCCGCATGCGCTCCGGATAGGGAATCGGTTCACGCGTGCCGGCGGCGGCAGGGTTGAGCCGCACATAGATCGAGATCGTGATCATGTAGCCGATCGCAGCCAGGATGCCCGGGACGAAGGCCGCCAGGAACAGCTTGGCGATATTCTGCTCGGTCAGGATGGCGTAGATCACCAGGATCACCGACGGCGGAATGAGAATGCCGAGGGTGCCGCCCGCCGCCAGGGTCGCGGTCGAGAATCCGCCCGAATAGCCGTAGCGGCGCAGTTCCGGCAGGGCGACCCGGCTCATGGTCGCGGCGGTTGCCAGGGACGATCCGCAGATCGCGCCAAATCCCGCACAGGCTCCGACAGCGGCCATCGCGACACCGCCCTTGCGGTGCCCGAGCCAGCTTTCGGCCGCCTTGAACAGCGACGACGACATGCCCGAATGGGTCGCGAACTGCCCCATCAGCAGGAACATCGGAATGATGGTCAGCGAATAGCTGGAAAAGGTCGAGTAGGTCTCGCTCTTCAGCTTGGAGAGAAAGATGTTGGGGCTGCCGGTGGCCAGCCACAGGCCGCCCAGGCCGCAGATCATCATGGCGAGGCCGATGGGCGCGCGCAGGAAGATCAGAATGAGCAGGACGGGAAAGGAGTAGTATCCCAGTTCAAGCAGGCTCAATGGACGCCCCCCTCGGCTTCCGGCGTGTAGCGACGGCCCGTGAACAGTTCCAGCAGCCTTGCGGCCGCGCAATAGACCGCGACGACGGAGGCGATCAGAGCCGCTGAAAAACTGAGGGCGTAGGCCCACCAGATCGGGAACTGCAGCAGGAAGGTTGTTTCGTTGTAGCGCATCTTGTCTTCCATGCCGATGAACAGCCGCCAGGTGATCACGATGATCAGGGCGCTCAAGAGCACTTCCCAGAAGGTTTCAAGAAACCGGTTCAGCCAGCGCGGAAATCCCGTGGCGAAGATGTCGACCGTTGCGTGACCGCGGCGCAGCTGGCAGATCGGCAGAAAGGCGAAGATGGTGAAGCTGATGCCGGCCTCGAGAAGTTCGAAGTCACCCGAGACCGGGCCGACGCCGGTCGAGATCAGGGCGTTGGCGGCGCTTTCGGATATGGATTTCAGGAAGTCGGAATGCCCTAGGGTGTTGAGGCCGCGCCCAAGCACGCTGACACAGGTCAGCGCGATCAGCACGGTCAGCACCAGGCCGCCGAGAATTGCCATGAAGCGCGCGAGACGCTCCACCAGAGTGAGCAACATTGTTCAGTGTCCTGTCGATGGTTCCCCCGGAACCACGGTTCCGGGGGAACGCATGTCACGGATGGATCAGTTGGCCATCAGTTCGTCGGCACGGGCCTTCAGGGCCTTGCCGTCGATGCCCTTGCTGTCCATCTCGACAAACCATTCGTCGATGGTGCCCTGGGCGGCATCCTTCCACTCCGACACCTGTTCCGGTGTCAGCGTGATGATGTTGTTGCCGTTCTCGACGGCGGCGGCACGGGGACCGGCATCGTCGGACTGCATCTGCTTGCCGGCAAAGGCCGAGAATTCCTCGCCGGAATTCGCATCGATGATGGCTTTGAGGTCATCCGGCAGGCTGTCGTACTTGTCCTTGTTCATCGCGAACAGGAACGTGGTCGTGTAAAGCGCGTCGCCCGGGAACTCGGTGTGGTTGTTCACCAGTTCGCTGACCTTGAGCGCGCCGACGACTTCCCACGGAATGACCGTGGCATCGACCACGCCCTTGGACAGCGCTTCCGGAATGGCCGGAACCGGCATGCCGATCGGCGTTGCACCGAGATTGGAGAACAGCTTGTTGGTCACACGCGTCGGCGCACGCAGCTTGACCCCGTTGAGGTCACCCAGGCTGGTGATCGGGTTGCTGGAATGGATCACGCCTGGGCCATGCACCCACAGGCCGAGCGGCTTGAAGGGAGCGAACTCGGTGTCCATCATCTCTTCTTCCGCGAGCTTCCAGTAAGCCCGGGACATGGTCTCCGCGTCGCTCATTGTGAAGGGCAGTTCAAACACTTCCGCACGCGGGAAACGGCCCGGCGTGTAGCCGGCAACGGTCCAGACGATATCGACAACACCATCGACCACCTGGTCGATCAGCTCCGGCGGCTTGCCGCCAAGCTGCATGGCAGGATAACGCTCGATCTTGATGCGCCCGCCGGATTCGGCTTCGATCTTGTCCGCCCACGGATCCAGGATGTTCTTCGGAACATTGGCCTGGGCCGGCAGGAACTGGTGCAGGCGCAAGGTGACTTCCTGCGCGAAAGTGGACGAGGCCGTACCGGCCAAAGCGACTGCCGAGACGGCAGCCGCAGCGGCGAGTTTGGCAATCTTCCTGTTCAAGTTGATCATGGTTTCCTCCCTGTTCGATCAACTCCAAAGCCCGGCCGGCATCCTCCTTCCGACCAGGTGATGGAATATAATAGTTATATCTTATAACTTTTTTCAAGCTGAATTTGACGGGATTGTTTCAAGAGCGGACAAATCCATTTCCGCATGCGCGCCATATTTCGGCAAGCATATCCTTCCTTCCCCGAAAAAAACATCACAGCACACTGTGAGTTTTACCGGATCTTGTGATGAATTGAGATGGAAGGCAAGGCCTTCGAATGGAGCAGACGTGAAGAAAGGGTCTCGCTCGCCAGGCGGACGTTTATTACCCGGAGAGACGTACTCCTCGCTTGACCGGCCGGCAGCAGCTACTGGCGAGGCAACAGGCATGATGGTTTCAGGCAAGGATGACAATCCGGGTACTCATCTGGCTCTCTCCGACTGCCAGCACCCTGAATGAACCAAATCAAGAAGTAAAATAAGAAATCAAGCCACTTACTTTCCAAAACAGGAAAGCAATCAAGGGATAGCAGCGCCGAGAAAGACAACCGTGTCACACAAGCGGGGACCATCACGGCGAATATGCGATTTCCGGCAATGCCACAGATGGAAAGACCGGCGGGAGATCCTGGAAAATCGCCCGCCGGCAGGTGTCCGGCCTTATGCGGATCGGGAGGAAAGGGCCGGCGTTTCGGTGAGCTGCTCGAACAGGCGGGCAACAGCCTCGGCGCCCGGATCGTTGTACCCGGACAGGCTCGATTCGGAGACATAGGAAGCCCGGCCGGCACGGGCGCGGGTGATGCGCGCCGTGGCATCCGCCCCCTGCCGGGCCTCGGCGGCCGCCGCATCGAGCCCCCGCTCCAGCGCGTTGAGCGCCGGCATCAGGGCGTCGATCATGGTCCGGTCTCCGGGCTTGGCGCCGCCCACCTGCATCACCCGGTCAAGCCCGGCCTGAAGCGCGCCGATGGAGCCGCGGCCACTCGACGAGGCGTCACCCGCCGCGGCAAAGAAGATCGCCAGGAGCACCCCGGAAGAACCTCCCATCGTCTGGCTGAGCTCCAGGCCGATGGCCCGGTAGAGCTGGGTCAGGTCCGCCAGCGGCAGCCGGTCCAGCGCCTGGACCAGCGCCCGGGCGGCCGTCGCCAGCGTGCTGCCGGTATCGCCATCGCCGGACTTGAGGTCGAGTGCGTTGAGGTCGTCCTCCGCCGCGATCAGGATGTTGCAGCACCGTTCGATGAATTCACGCGTCTCGGGGCTTTTCGAGGGCAACGGCTGGATCGGAGAAAGCCCGTCCGGCAAGGGCAGGACCGACACAGCCCCGAGAGAAAGACAGCCCGGCCAGGCCCAGGGCGCGACCGGCGCCTGCAGCAGCGCCTCCTCCGCCTTGTCGACCGGCAGCAGCGACACGGAAAACCCATGCATGTCGAGCGAGGTCATCATCGCCGCCGGGCCGATCACCCAGCGGATCTGGCTGCCGATGCGCGACGCCGTCATCTCCTCCAGCAAAACGTTCATCTCGAGCGGCGTCGTGCTGCCGAGATTGTTGAGGATGGCCACATGCGGTCCCGGCTTGAGGTTCGGCGCCAGGCGCTCGACGACCATGGCCATCGCGGCTCTGGCGTTGGAATACTCGACCTGCTCGATCCCCGCCTCGCCGTGAATGCCAAGCCCGAGTTCCGCCTTGCCCATGGCGATCCGGTCTTCCTTCGGCGTGCCCGGGATGGTGCAGGTATCGAGCGACATGCCGATGGAAATCGCCCCGCCGATCGCCTTTTTCGCCGCCGACGTGATCGTGTCGAGATCGGCGCCCTGGTCGGCCAGCGCACCGGCGATCTTGTGCACGAACAGCGTCCCGGCAACACCGCGCGCCTGGGGCAGGTCCGGCAGCGCGACGTCGTCGTCGACGATCACCATGTTGACCTTGAGCCCGAACGCCCGCGCCCGTTCCGCGGCGAGACCGAAATTGAGCCGGTCGCCGGTATAGTTCTTGACGATCAGCAGGCAGCCCGCCTTGCCGGTGACCGCCAGGATCCCCGCCAGGACCGCATCGACGGAGGGCGAGGCAAAGACTTCGCCGCACACCGCCGCCGTCAGCATGCCCTGACCGACGAAGCCCGCGTGGCTCGGCTCGTGACCGGAGCCCCCGCCGGACACAAGCGCCACCTTCGACTTGTCCCAGTCGGTCCTGACGACCACCTTGATATGCGGATAGCCGTCCAGGCGGGCAAGTCGTCCCCCGGCGGTCCTGAGCATGCCGTCGATCGCTTCGGTGACGAGTGTCTCCTTGGTGTTGATGAACTGCTTCATGTCTCGTCTCCTCAGGCAATCCGGGCGCCGCTGGCGTCAAAGAACAGCGGATTGCGCGGCTGGATGGCAACGGTGTCGCCGGGTTCGATGGTCGTGTGGTGTTCGGACAGGGTGACGATGTCATGCCCCTCCAGGGACAGGTGCAGGCGCGTCTGGTCGCCCAGGTGCTCCACCCGCTTGACCCGCGACGGCTGGCCCTCTCCCTGGGCAATGTGTTCCGGCCGGAGCCCGATTGACTTGGCGCCCGTCGGCGCGCCCGCGAACATGTCGGCGGGCAGCACATTGATGCGCGGCTGGCCGAGCCGCCCGGCCACGTAGAGATTGACCGGGTTTTCGTAGATCTCGCGCGGCGAGCCGAACTGCACCAGCCGGCCGTTGTCGAGCACGCCGACATGGGTCGCCATGGTCATGGCCTCGATCTGGTCATGGGTGACATAGAGCAGGGTCGCGCCGAGGTTTTCCTGGATCCGCTTCAACTCGATCCGCAGGTCCGATCTGAGCTTGGCGTCGAGCGACGAGAGCGGCTCGTCCATCAGGTAGATGGACGGATCGCGCACCAGCGCCCGGCCGATCGAGACACGCTGCATCTCGCCGCCCGACAGATTGGTCGCCTTGTTGCCCAGTTTGTGCGAGATGCGCAGAACCTCCGCGACTTCCTGGACCTTGCGGTCGATCTCGTCCGCCGGGGTCTTCAGGAGCGGCGAGCGCAGCGGAAAGGCCAGGTTGTCGCGCACGCTCATGTGCGGGTAGAGCGAATATTGCTGGAACACCATGGCCACGTTGCGCTGCGCAGGCGTGTCTGCGATCACGGACCGGCCGCCGATGGTGACGTCCCCGGTGTCGGGTTGCTCCAGTCCGGCGATCAGCCGCAGGATCGTTGTCTTGCCGGCCCCGGTCGGGCCGAGCAGCGTGACGAAGGCCCCGTTCGGAATGGTCATGGTGACGTCATCGACGGCCACCGTGTCGCCGAAGGCTTTTGAGAGATTGCCGAGCTTGACCTCAGACATGGGCGAGCACCCCCTCGTTCAGTTCCGAGCGCAAGGCCCGGCCCGACTGGTTGTCGAAGAGCGTGACCGTCGCGCCGTTGAACTCCAGACCGACATACTCTCCGGCCCGCACCGCCTGGTCCGACGGGATCCGCGCCTTCAGTTCGCCATTGGCGGTCTTCAGCGTCACGATCTGCGTGGTGCCGAGATATTCCGCGGCGATCACTTCACCACGATAGGTCCCGCTGTCGGAAAGCGCGATATGTTCCGGGCGGATGCCGAACACCATGTCGCCCTCGAACGGTTCCTGCAGCCGCGGCACCGCGATCTCCTGATGATGGATGCTGATCTCGGACGAGCCGGCATGGACCTGGCCGTGGAAGCGCAGGAAATTCATCGATGGCGAGCCGATGAAATCGGCGACGAACATGGTCGCCGGCTTGTCGTAGATATCCTGCGGCGTGCCGAACTGCTCGATGACGCCATGGTTCATGACGACGATCTTGTCGCCCATCTGCATGGCCTCGAGCTGGTCATGGGTGACATAGACCGTGGTCGCGCCCATGCGGTCGTGCAGGGCGCGCAGCTCCTCGGCCATATGCTCGCGGAACTCCGCATCGAGCGCGCCGAGCGGCTCGTCCATCATGAAGGCCTTCGGATCGCGCACGATCGCCCGGCCGAGCGCGACGCGCTGGCGGTCACCGCCCGACAGACCGCCCACGGGACGGTCCAGGATCTTGGTGATGCCGAGGATCTGCGCCACTTCGGCGACCTTCTCCTGCACCTGGTGTTTGGGCATGCCCTGGCTGACCAGCGGATAGGAGATGTTCTTGCGCACGTTCATGTGCGGATAGAGGGCGAACATCTGGAAGACGAAGGCGATGTCGCGCTTGCTGGCGCGCTGCTGGCCGACCTCCTCGCCGTCTATGTAGATCTCGCCGGAGGTCGGCAGTTCCAGCCCGGCAATCATGCGCAAGGTGGTGGTCTTGCCGCAGCCGGACGGGCCCAGCAGCATGAAGAACTCGCCGTCCTCGATCTTGAAGGAGGAAGACTGCACGGCGGTGAAGTCGCCGAACTCCTTCCTGAGGTTTCTGATCACGATCTCAGCCATCTGGATCACTCCGGGAAGTGGCTGACGACGATGAACATCACCGTTCCGGTCAGCGTGACAATGAAGGAATAGGTGTAGGCCCACAGAACCAGCGGCTGCATCAGCATGATCACGCCGACGGCGATCAGGATGGAGGCCAGCATTTCCCAGGCCCCGCGGCGGAAGTGGACAATGCCATGGACGAAGTCGCTCATCATTTGCGGACCGCTCCGAAGGTGATGCCGCGCAGAAGATGCTTGCGCAGGAGAATTGTGAAGACCATGACCGGCACGAGGAACAGGGTCGCGCCCGCGGCCACCGCCGGCCAGTCCTGGCCGCCGACACCGATGATGGTCGGGATGAAGGGCGGCGCGGTCTGGGCCGTGCCGGAGGTCAGGAGAACCGCAAAGGCATATTCGTTCCACGAGAAGATCAGGCAGAAGATGGCCGTCGAGGCGATCCCGGTGGCCGCCTGCGGCAGCACCACCTTGTAGAAGGCCTGGAAGCGCGTGTAACCGTCGATCAGGGCCGCTTCCTCATATTCGCGCGGGATCTCGTCGATGAAGCCTTTCAGCAGCCACACCGCCAGCGAGATGTTCACCGCCGTATAGAGCAGGATCATGCCCAGATGGGTGTCCGAAAGGCCCAATGTGCGGAACATCAGGAAGATCGGGATCGCGACCGCAATCGGCGGCATCATCCGGGTCGACAGAATGAAGAACAGGAGATCGTCCTTCAGCGGCACCTTGAACCTTGAAAAGGCATAGGCGGCGAGCGTTCCGAGGAACACCGACAGGAAGGTCGAACCGAAGCCGATGATCACCGAGTTCAGGAACCGTTCGCCGTAGCGCGACGGACCGGCAATGACCATGTCGCGGTTGCGCACGATTTCCTCGTACCAGGTCGCCGGCGGCGGCAGCGCCTCAAGCTGTTCCTGGGACACCCGGGTGCGCGTGGTGAAGAGGTTGACGTAACCCTCGAGCGACGGCTCGAACATGACCTTCGGTGGGTAGGCGATGGCATCGACCGGCGACTTGAAGCCCGTGGTCAGGATCCAGACCAGCGGCAGCAGGGTGATGACCGCATAGGCGATGACCAGGGAACCGGCGACCCATTTCTGCCGGGAGGACGGTTCGGTGATGGAATAACTGCTCATCGTTCTTTCACCTTGTTGAGCGCCTTCACGTAGATCGAGGCGAGGCCGAAGACGGTCACGAACAGGATGATCGCGTAGGCGGAGGCATAGCCCGTGCGCCATTTTTCAAACGCTTCGCGTTTCAGGTTGATCGAGGTGAGTTCGGTGACGGAGCCGGGTCCGCCGCCGGTCAACTGCACCACAAGGTCGAACATCTTGAAGTTCTCGATGCCGCGGAACAGGACCGCCAGCATCAGGAAGGGCAGCACCATCGGGATCGTGATCGTCCAGAACTGGCGCCACTTGCTGGCCCGGTCGATTTCGGCGGCCTCGTAGATATAGTCCGGGATCGAGCGAAGCCCGGCCAGGCAGATCAGCATGACGAAGGGCGTCCACATCCAGGTATCCACGATCACGATCGCCCAGGGCGCCAGCGCGACATCGCCGATCATCTGGAAGGACGACGGATCGACGCCGGTCAGGAACGAAATGCCGTAATTGAAGAGGCCGATCTGGGGCTGGTAGAGAAAGGTCCAGAAGTTGCCGACCACGGCGGGCGACAGCATCATCGGCAACACGATCAGGGTGGTCCAGAGATCATTGCCCTTGAATTTCCGGTTGATCAGCCAGGCCAGCGTGAAGCCGATCAGCACCTGCAGGAAGATGGTCCAGAACAGGAAATGGGCCGTTGCCTGCATGGTCAGCCAGATGTCGCCGTCGGTCAGGATGCGCTCGTAGTTGCGCAGGCCGATATAGTCGACCTCCCGGTTGGGCCGGTTGGCCCGGAAGTTGGTGAAGCTCAGGTTGATCGTCCAGATCAGCGGAAAGATGTTGACCGCGAGCAGCAGGAAAATTGTCGGTGCGACAAACAGCCAGGCGATGGTGCGATCTGACAGCCCCCGGATTTTGGACGCGACCGAGGGCGGGGTCGCTTTTGCTACGTGGTCGATAGGTGTCACGGCCATGAGATGCTCTTCAGTGAAAAGGTGCCGGAAAGACCCGGTTGGAACGGTTGGTCCTGGATGGCAGGATGCGCCGCGCGCACCCGCCCCTTGGCCGATGGGGCCTTTCAGTTGCAGGCGGCCCGGCGCGTTGTCCGGGCCGCCTGTTCCTCAAGCCGGGATCAGAGCTTGCCTTCGTCCTCGAAGGTCTCGGTCCAGTCCTCGATCAGCTTGTCGAGGGCTTCCTGGGCAGTTCCCTGATCCGCCACGACATAGTCGTGAAGTCGCTTCTGCATGGCCAGCAGCAGTTCCGCATAGGCCGGCTCCTGCCAGAAGTCCTTGACGTTATCCATCGCCAGCAGGAAGTCGGACGCGAACGGCGCGCTGTCCGGGAACCCCGGATCGCTCAGAACGCTGACATGACAGGAATAGCCGCCGAGGTCCCACCACTTCTTCTGCACGGACGGCTGGGCGAACCACTTGATGTATTCAAGCGCAGCGTCCTGCTTGTCGGAATAGGCGACCACCGAAATCCCCTGCCCGCCGAGCGTCGAGGCCTCGACATTCTGGCCGGGATTGACGAAGAAGCCGATCTTGTCGCCGCCCACATCCGGGTCCGCGTAGAGCCCGGGGAAGAAGGCGAACCAGTTCATCGCCATGGCCACCTGGCCCGACTTGAACGCGTCAAGCGACTGTTCCATGTAGCTGTCGGTGTAGCCCGGTGGCGTTCCGGTCTTGTAGAGCTCCTTGTAGAACTCCAGCCCGGCGACGGCTTCCGGCGAGTTCACCGCGCCTTCCATGTCGTATTTGCCCGGCGTCATCTCGTATTTGAAGCCGAACGGATACATGGAGCTGGTCGCGCCCATGGTGATGCCCTCCGAGCCTCGCTCGGTGAAGATCGACGCGCCATAGCGGACCTGACCGTCGATTTCCCGTTCCTGGAAGAACTGGGCGACTTCCAGGAGTTCGGCCTGGGTTTTCGGCGGCGCCAGATCGCGGCCGTGCTTTTCCTTGAACGCCGCCTGGATCTCGGGCATCTCGAACCAGTCCTTGCGGTAGAACCAGCCGTTGGCATCGCCCATGGCCGGCAGCGCGTAGTAGTTCGGCGTGCCCTTCGGCCAGGTCGAATAGGCATAGACGGTCGCCGGGGCGAAGTCGTCCATGCTGATGCCTTCCTTGTCGAAGAACTCGTTCAGCTTGACATAGTGCCCGTTCTCGGCGCCGCCGCCGATCCACTGGCTGTCTCCGATCAGGAGATCGCACAGCTTGCCGCCGGAGTTGAGCTCGTTGAGCATGCGGTCGGCGAAATTCGGCCAGGGCACGAATTCGAAATTCATGGTGTGGCCGTATTCGGCCTCGAATTCCTTGGACAGTTCAACAAGGGCGTTGGCCGGATCCCAGGCCGCCCAGCACAGCGTCAGGTCTTCGGCCTGCGCATTGGTGGCAGTAAGTCCGCTGGCCGCCACGAGGGCGGTCGCCGCGAGTAGGTTCGCAGTTTTCATGGGTGAAGTCCTCCCGAAATGATCGCGCACCGGCGCCTGCCGGGCGGCTGCACTCCTCCAAGTGCAAGGGCACGGTAATTGACACACGTATGTCAGGTCAATCAAAAAACTGACATACGTCTTTCTTTTTGACGTCAAAACAGCGCTTCAGCAGCAACAAAAATTGCTCAAGTCATTGTAAAATAGTGATTTTCAAACCAAGGTGCTGAGCCGGAAAGAACATCACGCTCAGTAGAGATTTTCCCGCATGATGATCTCGATACGGATCTTTTCCTGGGCTTCGTAGATGTCGGTACCGTCGCATTTGGCCCTGAGCACCCGGAGCGCGCTGCGCACCAGGTGCCCGACATTTTGCGCGATCACCGCATCCAGCTCCCCATCGATCAGTGCCTGACGGGTAACCGTCGTCAGATCATGGGCGATGGCGACAAGCCTGCCCGCGACACCATGTTCCCGGAGGGCGTCCAGCATGGCCGCATTCCCCGACCCCATGGAATAGACAGCCTTCAGTTCCGGATGTTCCCTGAGTGCATGATCCAGGGTTTCGTGAATGCGCTCCGGGTCGTCGTAGAATTCGATTGTCGGCAGCGCCGTCAGTCTCGGAAAGTCCCGCGAGAGCACCTCATCGAGACCGAAGCGCCGCTCGATGCTGTCGCGCGCCACCATGGAATTGGTCGCGACCAGGATGCTGCCCGTTTCATTGCGAAGGAACTTTCCGAGCAGCGCTCCCGCGGTCTTGCCGGCGGAGAAATTGTCAACGCCTGCAAAATAGTGGCACCCGGAGTTGGGCAGATCCGAGACAAGCGCGACCACGTAGAGACCGGCGCTCTTGATATGGGCAATCGCATCGCGAACCTGCGGCGTCTCCGGAACCATGAGCGCCACGCCGTCAAGCGTCGACAGGTCCAGCCTCTTCAATGTGTCGACGATCGCATGCGGATCGGCCGCATCGACAAACTGCACACCAACATCGGTCCGGTCGGCAACCCAGGCGCCGGACACGTCCTCGACAGCCGTGGCAATGGTCTCGACAAAGTGGTTCGGCCCTTCAGGCAGCACGAAGACGAAACGATACTGGCGCTGCTTGGCGAGGTTTGCCGCGTTGGTGTCGCGCACATAGCCGAGCTTCCTGACGGCTTCCTTGACCCGCTCCGCGTTTTTCGGCCGCACGTCGGCACGGCCGTTCAGCACCCGATCCACCGTCGACAGGCTGACGCCGGCTTCCCGCGCAATGTCATGGACGGTTGGCTTGGCCATAACACCTCCTCTGAGAAGGCCACTGTCGCGCGGCATTCTGACATACGTCAATCAAATTCGCGGGCCCCACTAAAATCCGGCGAGATTTTTCCAATAGATATCAGCTGCTTGCCGGCTACCTGCCGGAGCATCCCGTCAATAAGCATCGATTCGCGCACAAGACCACCCCTTCAAACGCATTGCCGTGCCGGCGGCTTCGGGAGGGCCTGGTCTCATCTCCCTGTTTCCGTGACGCCATGCCTGACCCCATCGGTCAACATCGTTCGGCATGTCGTCTTGTAATTGTATTTCCAAGAAGAGTTGCTAAATAAGAGCTGCAATATTTTACAAGTTCAGGAAGGGGCCCATGGCGGATTTCAGCGCTCAAATAGAGAAGTCCAAGAAGGAAGTGGCTGCCGCGCAGCAGAAGATCAGCGATCTGACCTCGAAGATCGAAACCGTGCGCAGCAAAATGGACTCCGGCCAGGACATCTCGATCGACATCGAAAACGCGACCCTGGACGATGTCCACGCCCATACGGAGCTGATGGGCGCCAACATCGCCGAACTCATCATGGGTCTGGACGACGTCACGGCGAACTTCTCCAAGGACTTCGACGCCATGCGCTCGAAGACCGGCTGGGAAACCTTCATCGGCATCTTCTCCAAGCAGCGTTCCGACAGCATCCGCCAGGAACGCATGCGCTCCGCCAGCATCGACGACAAGCTGCAGGACCTGATCTCGAAGTCCAACGTCATCGGCCAGCTGCTGCAGGAACAGCTCAACACGTTGAACGAGCACTCCAAGCGGGTCGAGACCAACCTGAGCGGCACGCTCGCCCAGCGGGAACAGACCGTCGGCGCGCTCGACGAGATCAAGCAGAAGCTGGTGGCGATGGACCCGGACATCATCGCACTGGAAAACAAGATCTCCATGGAGACCGATGCCGCCGCCCGCACCAAGCTTGAAAGCGAGCTGGCGGAAATGAACACCGAATACAACCGCCTCGCCCAGGAAGAGCAGGTCAAGCTCGCCGAAAGCCAGACGCTTGAGCGGTACATCGAGAAGGGCAAGACCTGGGTCGACAGCCTGCAGAACCAGGCCGCCACCCAGATGGTCCTGATCAACAAGCTGCAGACGGACACGAAACAGCGCGTGGTGCTCTACGATGCCCTGGTGAAATCGCTGAAGACGGCGCAGCAGCAGGATGTCGCCCACAAGATCAACGAGATCGGCGTGGCCACCGACAAGGAGGCACAGTCCGCCATGGCCGCCATCGGCTCGGCCACCAACCAGCGCATGGCCGACATGATGGAAGCCCATGAGGACCACATGGTGTTCGCGCGCAAGGTGCTGGAGGAAAAGGCCAAGTCGGACGAGCGTTTCGCGCGCCGGTTCGAGAAGATCGTCGAGAAGCACGACAAGAACGCCTACGGCGCCTGACGGCTCGGCCCGGGAGCATAAGCGTTGGACCTGACCCTGGACCACAGAACCCTGGAAGAAGCGCATGAAACACGGCGCTACTTCGCCAAGTTCGAGCGGATCATCCATCATCTGAAGGGTGTCGCCGACAGTGTCGTCAACGAAAACACGGCCCTGGCGAGTGAGATCCCCATCCTGCAGGACTACCTGGAGGCACTGTCGGCCACCTTCACCGCGTTGTCCTACAAGTATCTCCTTGCGGGCCGCGTATCCGAGATGATGCCCTCGCTGCTCAGCATCGACCGGCAGGACAGCGGTTTTCCCGTCTACCAGGAACTGCTGCAAATGGCGAATGACGCCATGCAGGTGGACAATCACCTGCGTTCGCTGCCAGGCATGCGCGACCTCAAGCTGGCAATGGTCAACCATATCCTGCGCGAACAGTCGTCGCCGACAAACCTGCAATTCGCGGCCTCCCAGCGTCAGTACTACGAGGAACTGGCCAAGGGCGGCCTGTTCTGGGCCAGGAACGACCCGCGGATCTCCTGGACCGGAAACGCAACGGAAAGCCGCCGCAGATACCGGCTGCACTGGGCGATCTATGACAGCCAGCAGAACATCCCGCTTGTCTATATTCTCGACCTGGAAGACAGCGGAAAACGGCCGCTGGCCAAGGACGAACGCCGCTGGCCGCGCGTCCAGAGCCACCTGACGGCCCAGGCCGGAGCCTCGCTGAAACTGGTCACCATCGCCCGCGGCTTCGACCGGGATTTCGACGATCTGCACCCGAAGCGGCTGCGGCGGTTTTTCCTCGGACCGATGTACAGCCACACCTTCACCCAGCAGAGCGGCCCGTTGAGGGACGTGCTCGCCGAAGTGGATGGACATCCCGGCGAGGACTGGGCGCTGGCCTGGACCACCGAGACACTGGTCGCCACGGGATCGGAGCAGGAATCGTCCGGTTTCTTCTCCTCGGTCGAGCGGCAGATTTACGAACTCGACCCGCTTGCCGCGCTGGACCCGGCCGCCCAGGAAGCCCCCGGCCATACCCACCAGCAGCGATCGCTGATCCTGCCACAACGCCCTTATCAGGTGCTGCAGGAGCGCGATCCGCCCGGATTTTCCAACATCCGCAAATATGCCGTCAGCCCGGCGGGCAAGATCCTCAGCTACAGATAGGTTTCACGCGTGACCCTTTCCAACGACCTCATGGAACTGAAAGAAGACAAGATCCGCGAGAAATACAAGCTGGCGGAAGCCATGCTCGAAGGCTTCGACCACACGCCGCGGATTGCAAAGAAATCCGAGCCCGACCGCGTTTCCTCCGAACGCTCGCCCGGCCTCGGCTCCCGCCGGCGCTTCCGCTCGACGACCCCCGGCCTTGTCACCCGTTCGACGGCGCGCCCCGAAGGCGTCCAGCTGTCGGTCCGCATCCTGGAGAGCGACGACGACGCGCTGACCACGCCGACCCAGGCGAGCGTGCTGCGCGCGTTGCGCCGTGCCCTTTCGGTCGCGCAGGTCACCTCGGACCAGTTTGCCGAACAGTCCGGCCTCTCCGACCTGAAACGCGCCAATCTCGCGGGCACCCTTGACCCGTCCCGGAAGGTCCGCTTCGAGAAACTGCTCAACGCCTCCGCACTGATTTCCCTGCATGTTTTTGCCAACATGACCGATTTCCTGCTCTCCGGCCTCGGCACCGAAGAGGGCGAGAGCGAAACGCAATGCGGTGAGGTCGAGGAAGTCCTGATCGACAATGACCAGCTCGCCCTGCACGGCGTGCTCTGGGAACTGGACCAGGAAATTGCCGCGGCCGGGGTCGACACCGACGCCGGACTGATCGGCCTGATCACCTCCTTCTGCGAACAGCTGATGGAGAAGGTGACCCTGCGCGCCGAGGGCATGAGCGAGCTTCACCCCTTCTCGGAGGCCCGTTACCGGGTCGAGGCAGACAATTTCGAGATCACCGGGTTCACGCCGTCGGCACATGCCCGCTCGACCACGCTGACCATGGCCTTCAAGAAGCCGGAAGAGGTCGTCGGCAACCACATCGCCAAATACCAGGCCATGAAGCTCTCCAAGATGCTGATGGCTTACGATTTCGACCGCAAGCTGAACCCGTTCGCCGAGCTCGGCGGCTTCATCTTCACCTTCATGGGCGACGGCAAGCCGGGCACCGGCAAGACCACGCTGATCCAGATGATGGCCGGCATGATCAACGATTATTGCCAGGCCGCCGGGTACCCGTTCCGCTATCAGAACCTGTCGACAGAAAGCATCGACAGCTACCAGGGCAAGTCGGCCCAGAACGCCAAGGCGTTTATCCGGACTGTCACCGACCCGAACGTGATCGGCTTCGGCACCATCGACGATATCGACCAGCTCGCCGGCAAGCGCGGCGACCGCCAGTCCTCCGCCGGACAGCTTGAAATCACCGCGGTGCTGATGGAGAGCTTCGCCGGCGCCAACACGGTGGTGCGCGGCAATTGCACCTTCGGCATGTTTTCCAACTACCCGGAAAATGTCGACGATGCCCTGCGCCAGCGCGCCGGCGCCCGGTTCCTGGTGGACGGACCGCAGACCCGTGAGGACTATATCGACATCCTGCATCTCCTGATGGGCAAGAACCATTCGATCCCGGTCGGCGAACATGACCTGTTCGAGGCGCAGGCGATCAAGAAGGCGGTCGCCGCGTCCTATGACCGCCACTCCCGTCCGCAGGAAGACGCGCTTGCGAAGGTTTTCGAGAAGGTTCAGGCCGACATCGGCGAACTCGACACCATTGCCAAGTTCGGCGCCTATCTGAAAGCGATCCAGGAAGCCGACGAGCGCTTCACCGGCCGGGCGATCAAGAACATCACCGACGCCATCAAGGTCCGGGCGATGGATTTCGAACTGCCCGACGAATGGATGGAAGATCCGGACCTGTTCCTGTTCAAGGACTACGCCACCAAGAAGGCCATGATCGCCGACCTGGCCCAGCCGATCACGATCGACATGGTCATGCAGGAGATCAACCGCTACGCCGACAGCGAATTCCGCTACGCGGACAAGTCGGACGAGGTCGCGATCGAGAACGCCGTGCGCGAGATGCAGCGGATGGAAGAGGCCAAGCGCCGCTACATGGAAGCCGCCCGTCCATGATGCGTCTCGTCAAACATGGACTGATGTACGGCAACCTCTTCGAGGTGACCTCGCCGTCCATGGTCGCCCGCTACAATCGCGCGCTGGAGCACCTGACCGGCAGGCAGACAGGCCTGCAGGAGTTCCATGTCGACATTTCAGGCTTTTCCCCGGAGATCGGCGACGAGCTGAACAACATCCATTATCTCAACCCGAACGGCTGCAATCGCCAGTTCATCCTCCTCTCGGTCGAGCAGAAATCCGCGCCGCTGCTCAACGCGCGCTTCTCGACGTCGCGTTCGATCCTGCGCCGTTTCATCGACGAAAACGAGGAACAGCTCTTCGCCCTGTCCATCCGCGACTGCGTTGTCGGCGAGCTGGTCAATTCCGTCTATTCCCTGTCCTCGCCGCGCGACCTGTTCGACATTCGCACCATCGAGATCGACGCGGACACGGTCGGCGGGCACGTGGAAGCCGGAGAGGATCTCGGCAACCTGATCGAGCGGTTCATGAAGGAACCGGACGGCTGGTGGGACGATGTGCTGATCGCCGAGATGATCGAATTGTCCAAACAGGCCGGCGATGTCATCCGGACACCGCTCAGCCCCCGCAACCGGTCCTACGAGCAGGGCAATTTCTATACGTCCCACTATGGCGGGCTCTACGTCTTCCGCGACGTGCGCGAAAGCGCCTGCATCGCGCCAAAGGACACGGACATTGTTGCCGACCTGCCGGTCAAGCGGATCCTGACCATGGAAGACCGGCAGGACATTGCCGAGTTCCTGAACCGCAATGCCCTTGTGGAGCCGATCGTCGAGGCCTGCGGCACGCGGGCCGTGAACATCCTGAAGCAGAAGCTCGACTTCATCGTCATCGATGCGGCCGCCGATCATGACGAGGACCTGAGCGACGTCTCCCGGCGCGACCTGCGCGCGCTCAAGCGCAAGTATCACGAGGACCTGCCGGCCGAGTATCACGCTCTGGAACGGGCGGTCCGCGCGGCGATGCGCGGCGGCGACACCTGGCCTTCGCCGGACGATCCGGCCTATTTCTATCTGCTGAGGTCACGAAACCACCGCGACAAGCACCTGGTCAACATGCTGCTGGCGGAGCTCACGCAACTGGACTTCCGCCAGCTGTTCATCTGCCACAAGGACGCGTTCTACACCCAGTATGCGGCCTGGTCGGACGCCAAGAAGAACTATGCCGCGGACTTTCTTGCCGCGGAATACATGGTGGACAAGGTCGGCACGCGCGAAGAGCTGTTCGGACCGGAACCGGGCATGGACGAGGACGACGACGGGCTCGATTATGGCTTCGGCCGGAACCGCGGCCCCTGGGGTCCGGTACCGCGCGACGACGATGACGATGATGACGACGACGAGGACTGAGCCAGATGAAGTATCTTAAGTGGATCATCGGCATCCCGCTGATCGTGATCGTCGTGGCTTTCCTGCACTACACGCTGCCGGGCCGCGACGTGGTGCGCATCGTCGGCACCGACGTCAAGCGCATGGACATCGGCTCGTCCGCGTTCTTCTGGGCCGCGCCGGACGCCGGCACCAACCCGAACTGGACCCGCGACGTGCGCTTCATCAGCACGGTCTGGCCGGACGGACAGCCGCGCGTCTACCGCAACGAGGACACCGACTGGGGCTGGCCGCCCTATTTCAAGTTCGATTCGAGCAACATCACGGCCCAGGCGCAGGACCTTGTGAAGAAGGAAGGCGATGTCTGGGTCGCGGTCACCCATTACGGCTGGCGCATCGAACTGTTCACGATCTTCCCGAATGCCATCGACATCGATGTGGTCGAAGGGCCGGACGCGTTGCTGATCCCCTGGTTCAACATCCTGTTCGTCCTGGTGCTCGCGGCGCTGGCCATGCTGGTTCTGAAAACCGTAAGCGCCTTCAAGAAGCGCCGGATCGATCCGGTCGTCGACAGCATTGACGGCTTCATGGACGATGTCGGCGACAATGCCGAACAGGCCCGTGCCCATGCCCACAAACGCGCATCTGAAGCCACCAGTGGCTTCCGGCGATGGCTGAAGCGCTGGTTCGGGTGAGCACAGTGTTTGGTTGGCTGGTTGGACCCATCCCCCAAATCAGGCCTCATCCTGAGGAAGCGCGTCAGCGCTGTCTCGAAGGATCGGCCACTTGCTCCAGAGTATGTCGCCGATCCTTCGAGACAGACCTGGCGGTCTTCCTCAGGATGAGGTGATTGTTTGCAGCGGGCGCTCCAGCCCCATTCCAGGAAAGACATCCGATTGACCCAGCCCATCGACCTTGTGATCTTCGACTGCGACGGTGTCCTGATCGACAGCGAGGTTATCAGCGCGCGCATGCTGGTGGCGGAACTTGCCAAGCGCGATGTCCTCATCACCATGGACTATGTCGCGCACCATTTTCTCGGGCGCAGCTACCCTGTGGTCCTGCAGCAGATCCGAAGCGAATTCGGCGTCGATCTGCCGCCGGAATTCGAAGCCACCTACCGGGCGAACCTACTGGGAGCCTTCGAGGCGGAACTGCAACCGGTCGTGGGCGTGCGCACCGTCATCGAACAGTTGCGGCCGGATTACTGCCTGGCCACCAGCTCCAGTCCGCCCCGGCTGGCCAAGTCGCTGGAAATCACCGGCCTGACCGACCTTTTCGCCGGCCGCGCAACCACCGCCTCGGAGGTGGAACACGGCAAGCCCGCGCCGGACCTGTTTCTGCTGGTGGCGGACAGGCGCGGTGTAGCTCCGGAACGTTGCCTGGTCATCGAGGACAGCGAGAATGGCATCAAGGCGGGTCTTGCCGCAGGCATGCAGGTCTGGCGGTTTGTCGGCGGATCCCACCTGAAATCACTTGCAAATTCCGGGGATGCGGCAGCAGGCGCCGAGCAAGTGTTTGCATCTTTCACGGATTTCTTCCAGCTTAGGCCGGATTTGCAAATCAACGGCAGCTGAGATGAAACAGAAACTTTCTGCCGAGACGTCCCGTCTCGACGACGCCGCCCGGGCGGGCTGGCTCTATTACGTTGCCGGCAACACCCAGGACGAGATCGCGCGCAAGCTCGGCGTCTCGCGGCAGTCGGCCCAACGGCTGGTGTCGCTAGCCGTCAGCGAACGCCTGATCAAGGTCCGGCTCGATCACCCGATCGCCCATTGCATGGAGCTTTCCAGCCGGCTGACCGAGAAATTCGAGCTCAAGGGCTGCGAAGTCGTACCGAGCGACCCGGACGCACCGTCTTCCACGGTGGGCATTGCCCAGGCGGCAGCCACCGAAATGGAGCGCCATTTCCGGTCGCAACAACCCAAGATCATTGCCTATGGCACGGGCAGGACCCTGAGGGCCTCGGTCGACCAGCTGCCGATGATGGACTGTCCGCAGCACAGAGTGGTCTCGCTTCTGGGCAACATGATGTCCGACGGCTCGGCCTCCGCCTACAACGTCATCATCCGCCTCGCCGACAGGATCAACGCGCGCCACTACCCGATGCCGCTGCCCGTGTTCGCCCGTTCGCGCGAGGAGCTGCAACTGCTGCACAATCAGGAAGCCGTGCACAATATTCTCGATCTGATCCGCCAGGCGGACGCCACCTTTGTCGGCGTCGGCAACATGGGGCCGACCGCACCGCTGGCCAAGGACGGCTTCGTCAGCCTCGACGAAATGCGCGCTCTTGAAAATGCGGGGGCGACCGGGGAAATCACCAGCTGGGTCTATGACCGGAACGGCAAGCTGATCGAGGGGCTCACCAACGACCTCGTCGCCAGCGCACCCCTGCTTCCGGCCGGGGAAAAACCGGTCTACGGCATCGCTGCCGGCGAAGCCAAAGTGTCGGCCATACTCGGCGCCCTGAGAGGCAAATTCATCAATTTCCTGATCACCAACGAAACAACAGCTGAGCAATTGCTCAAGTGCTGAGCTTTTTCTCAATGTACATAAATATCTGATTAAAAAAGACTTTTTGCGATGCAGCGAAAAGTCTTTTTTGTTTCAGGCGATTTCCGCCTTGACTCCCGCGCGGATTTGGAGCGAATATTTGCTCGCAAGAATGGCAAATGCCCAATCTCGCTTGGGAGGAAAACATGGCATTTCATACCCGTGCGCTTGTCAGCGCATGTGCACTCGCTGCGCTCTGCACAACCGCATCCGCAGAAACAATCACCATCGCGACCGTGAACAACGGCGACATGATCCGCATGCAGGGTCTGACGAAGGACTTCACGGACAAGAACCCCGACATCGAAGTCAAATGGCTGACCATGGAGGAGAATGTTCTCCGCCAGCGCGTCACCACGGACGTCGCCACCAAGGGCGGCCAGTTCGACGTCATGACCATCGGCACCTACGAGGTTCCGATCTGGGGCAAGCAAGGCTGGCTCGTGTCCCTGAACGACCTGCCGGAAAGCTACGACGTTGACGACCTGCTGCCCGCCATCCGTGGCGGCCTGACCGTCGACGGCGAGCTCTATGCTGCTCCGTTCTATGGCGAAAGCTCCATGGTCATGTACCGGACCGACCTGATGGAAAAGGCCGGTCTGGAGATGCCGGAAGCACCGACTTGGGATTTCATCGTCGAGGCCGCCAAGGCCATGACCGACAAGGACAATGAGATCTACGGCATCTGCCTGCGCGGCAAGGCCGGCTGGGGTGAGAACATGGCGTTCCTGACGGCCATGGCCAACTCCTTCGGTGCGCGCTGGTTCGACATGGACTGGAAGCCGCAATTCGACTCTCCGGAATGGAAGGCGACCCTCACGACCTATCTGGACGTGATGAACGAAGCCGGACCTCCGGGTGCATCTTCCAACGGTTTCAACGAAAACCTCGCCCTCTTCCAGACCGGCAAGTGCGGCATGTGGATCGACGCGACGGTCGCTGCGTCCTTCGTGACCAATCCGAATGACAGCCAGGTCGCCGACAAGGTCGGGTTTGCCCTGGCACCGGACAACGGTCTGGGCAAGCGCGGCAACTGGCTGTGGGCCTGGTCCCTGGCCATCCCGGCCGGCACCCAGAAGGAAGCTGCTGCCAAGAAGTTCATCGAGTGGGCAACCTCCAAGGAATATCTGGAGCTGGTTGCCGCCGAGGAAGGCTGGGCCAACGTTCCTCCGGGCACGCGGACCTCTCTTTACGAGAACCCGGAATACCAGAAGGTGCCTTTCGCCAAGATGACCCTGGACAGCATCAACTCTGCTGATCCGAAGAACCCGACCGTCGAGCCGGTGCCCTATGTCGGCGTCCAGTTCGTGGCCATTCCGGAGTTCCAGGGCATGGCGACCGTCACCGGTCAGGCCTTCTCGGCAGCCCTTGCCGGCTCCATGGACGCCGATGCCGCCCTGGCGGCGGCCCAGGCGACGGCCGAACGCGAAATGAAGAAGGCCGGATACCTCAAGTAGAAGCCTTCAGCGGACCGGCGGGTTCCTGCCCGTCCCGCCGGTCTCCTCCTCTTCCGCAGTTCCTTTATGCTACCTGCTCCAACGAAGAGCAGAGGATCCAATCATGGCTACCCAGCACTCCCGTGCAGCGGCCCGTTTCATGATCTCGCCGGCAGTTCTGCTGCTGCTGGGATGGATGATCATCCCGCTGTCGATGACCCTTTATTTCTCGTTCCTGCGCTACAACCTGCTCATTCCGGGCATGGAAGAGTGGACCGGCTGGACCAACTACGAGTTCTTCCTGACCGACCCCGCCTTCTTCGCGGCGCTCAAGAACACCCTGCTCCTGGTCGGCGGCGTGCTGCTGATCACGATTGTCGGCGGCGTGCTCCTGGCGCTCCTGCTCGACCAGCCCATGTGGGGCCAGGGCATCGTTCGTATCCTCGTGATCGCCCCGTTCTTCGTCATGCCGACCGTTTCGGCACTGGTCTGGAAGAACATGTTCATGAACCCGGTCAGCGGCCTCTTTGCCTACATGGCCAAGGCCGTCGGGCTCGAACCGTTCGATTTCCTGGCGCATGCGCCGCTGTTCTCGATCATCCTGATCGTTGCCTGGGGATGGCTGCCTTTCGCGACCCTCATCCTGCTGACGGCGCTGCAGTCGCTCGACAGCGAGCAACTGGAAGCCGCCGAAATGGACGGCGCAAATTTCCTCAACCGGTTCGTCTTCATCATGGTGCCGCACCTGGCGCGCTCGATCACCGTCGTGATCCTGATCCAGACGATCTTCCTGCTGTCGGTGTTCGCCGAGATCCTGGTCACCACCAATGGCGGGCCGGGCAACGCCTCCACCAACCTCACCTTCCTGATCTACGCCCAGTCGCTGCTTCAGTTCGACGTCGGCGGCGGATCCGCCGGCGGTGTGGTCGCCATCATCCTCGCCAACATTGTCGCGATCTTCCTGATGCGGATGATCGGCAAGAACCTGGAGGCCTGACCATGGCGCGCGCAATCTCAAACCGCCGCAAGGCCGTCACCACGTTCTTTGCCTGGGTGATCGGCCTTGCCATCTTCTTCCCGATCCTGTGGACCGTGCTGACCAGCTTCAAGACGGAAGCGGAAGCGATCGCGTCTCCTCCAAGCTTCCTCTTCTTCGACTGGACGCTGGAAAACTACAGCACGGTCCAGGAGCGCTCGGACTATTTCAGGCACTTCTGGAACTCCGTTGTCATCTCCGTGGGATCGACACTGCTTGGCCTTCTGATCGCGATCCCGGCCGCCTGGTCCATGGCCTTCGTGCCGGGCAAGCGGACCAAGGACGTCCTGATGTGGATGCTGTCCACCAAGATGCTGCCGCCGGTCGGCGTGCTGATCCCGATCTACCTTTTGTTCCGGGATTTCGGCCTGCTCGACACCCGCATCGGCCTGGTGGTGGTGCTGACCCTGATCAACCTGCCGATCATCATCTGGATGCTGTTCACCTACTTCCGCGAAATTCCCGGCGAAATCCTGGAAGCCGCGCGGATGGACGGTGCCGAGCTGTGGGCCGAGATCGTTCATGTGCTGACGCCCATGGCCGTGCCCGGCATTGCCTCGACGCTGCTGCTGAACATCATCCTGTCCTGGAACGAGGCGTTCTGGACCCTGAACCTCACGGCGGTCGATGCCGCTCCCCTCACCGCTTTCATTGCAAGTTATTCCAGCCCGGAAGGCCTGTTCTTCGCAAAGCTGAGCGCCGCCTCGACCATGGCGATTGCGCCCATCCTCATTCTCGGCTGGTTCAGCCAAAAACAACTTGTGCGCGGCCTGACCTTCGGCGCGGTGAAATAGGAGACGGACCATGGGTCAGATTACGCTCAACCAGATCACCAAGAGCTTCGGTGACGTGCAAGTCATCCCGCCGCTCGACCTTCAGATCAACGATGGCGAATTCGTCGTGTTTGTCGGCCCCTCCGGCTGCGGCAAGTCCACCTTGCTGCGCCTGATTGCCGGCCTGGAGGACGTCACCAGCGGTGCGATCACCATCGACGGTCGGGACGCAACGGAAGTTCCGCCCGCCAAGCGCGGCCTTGCCATGGTGTTCCAGTCCTACGCACTTTACCCGCACATGTCGGTGCGCAAGAACATCGCCTTCCCGCTGCGAATGGCCGGTCTCGACAAGGCCGCCCAGAATGAAAAGGTCGAAGCCGCCGCCAAGGTTCTGAACCTGACGGATTATCTTGACCGGCGCCCGGGACAGCTTTCCGGCGGCCAGCGCCAGCGTGTCGCCATCGGCCGGGCCATCGTCCGTGAACCCGCGGCCTTCCTGTTCGACGAACCGCTGTCGAACCTGGACGCCGCGCTGCGCGTGAACATGCGCCTGGAAATTTCCGAGCTGCACCAGTCGCTCAAGACCACGATGATCTACGTCACCCATGACCAGGTCGAGGCCATGACCATGGCCGACAAGATCGTGGTGCTGCAGGCTGGCGTCATCGAGCAGGTCGGATCGCCGCTGGAGCTGTACCACACGCCGCGCAACAAGTTCGTTGCCGGCTTCATCGGCTCTCCGAAGATGAATTTCTTCATGGGCTCCTACGCTTCCGAATACGACGCCACCACGATCGGGGTACGCCCGGAACATCTTTCGGTTTCCGCCTCCGACGGCAAGTGGGCCGGCAAGGTCGGCGTCTCCGAGCATCTGGGCTCTGACACGTTCCTCTATGTCGATATCGAGGGTGTCGACGAGCCGGTCACCGTGCGTTCGTCGGGCGAGGTCTCCCTGCGCCACGGCGACACGGCGTATCTCACGCCGGACGCGGAAAAAATCCACCGCTTCGACAATCAGGGCCTGCGCATCGCATGACACGGCTTTCCGGAAAATCGGCGCTGATCACCGGGGCCGCCCGGGGCATCGGCAAGGCCTTCGCCGTGCGTTATGCGGCCGAGGGGGCACGGGTCGCCATCGGCGATATCAACCTTGCCGGCGCCGAGGCAGCCGCGGCCGAGATCGGCCCCAATGCCTATGCCGTCCGGCTTGACGTCACCGACCAGGCCTCCATCGACGCGGCGATCGCCTCCGTCGAACAGGAAACCGGCGGCCTCGACATTCTGGTCAACAACGCGGCCCTGTTTGATCTCGCTCCCATCGTCGAGATCACCCGCGACAGCTTCAACCGGCTGTTCGAGATCAATGTCGGCGGCACCCTGTTCATGATGCAGGCGGCTGCGAAGTCCATGATCAAGCGCGGCCAGGGTGGCAAGATCGTCAATATGGCCAGCCAGGCCGGCCGGCGCGGCGAAGCGCTGGTTGGCGTCTACTGCGCCACCAAGGCCGCGGTGATCAGCCTGACGCAATCGGCGGGCCTCGACCTCATCAAGCACGGCATCAACGTCAACGCGATCGCGCCGGGCGTTGTCGACGGCGAGCACTGGGACGGCGTCGACGCGCTCTTCGCCAGACATGAAGGCCTGCAGCCAGGTGAAAAGAAAGCCGCCGTCGGGGCCGCCGTGCCCTACGGGCGCATGGGCACCGCCGACGACCTCGCCGGAATGGCGGTCTTCCTGGCAACTTCCGAGGCCGACTATATCGTCGCGCAAACCTACAACGTCGATGGCGGCAACTGGATGAGCTGACCAATGACACGAAAGCTGAACAACACTGTGCTCGCGACCCTTCCCGAAACCGTCAAGGCCCCGGCCTATGCCCGCGCCGACCTCTCCCCCGGCATCCTGCATATCGGTGTCGGCAATTTTCATCGTGCCCACCAGGCCATCTACCTGAGCAAGCTGTTCGATCTCGGCGAAGGCCGGGACTGGGCCATCGTCGGCGCGGGGCTGAAGCCCTATGACACGGCAATGCGCGACCGGCTCGCCCCCCAGGACTGGCTGACCACGGTGGTCGAGCTTGATCCGAATGGTCTCAGTGCCCAGGTCTGCGGCGCGATGATCGACTTCATCGAGGTCGACCCTGCAGCCCTGATCGAGCGGCTCAGCCAGGCCGATATTCGCATCGTCTCGCTGACCATCACCGAAGGCGGCTATTTCGTCGACCCGAATACCGGCGGCTTCGACACCCGCCATCCGGAAATACAGGCGGACCTGGAACATCCGGACACGCCCGGGACCGTTTTCGGGGTGCTCGTCGCGGCACTGTTGCGGCGCCGGGACAGGGGCCTGCCGCCGTTCACCGTGATGTCCTGTGACAATCTTCCGGAAAACGGCCACATGGCCAAACAGGCGGTTGCCGGCTACGCGACCGCGCTGTCGCCGGAAACCGGTGCCTGGATTGCCGACAACGTCGCCTTTCCGAACGGCATGGTCGACTGCATCACCCCGGCGACCGGCGAGCGCGAACGCAAACTCGTGCAGGACACGTTCGACCTCGAGGACGCGGCCCCCGTCGTCTGTGAACCCTTCCGGCAATGGGTGCTGGAGGACAACTTCCCGGCCGGACGCCCCGCGCTGGAGAAGGTCGGCGTCGAATTCGTCGCCGACGTCGCGCCCTATGAGCTGATGAAGCTGCGGATCCTGAATGGCGGCCACGCGGCCATTGCCTATCCCGGCGCCCTGCTCGGCCATTATTTCGTTCATGACGCCATGGCCGATCCGTTGATCCGCGCCTTCCTGAAAAAGCTTGAGGAAGAGGAAGTCCTTCCGACCGTTCCGGAAATTCCGGGGGTCAGCTTCACCGATTATCTCGACACGGTGATGGAGCGTTTTTCCAATCCCGCCGTTGGCGACACGATTCCGCGCCTGTGCCTGGACGGGTCCAACCGGCAACCGAAATTCATCCTGCCATCGATCCAGGACCGTCTCGACAAGGGCCTGTCCGTGACCGGTCTCGCGCTGGAAACCGCGCTCTGGTGCCGCTATTGCCTCGGCCGGAACGAGGCGGGCGAGGCCCATGTCATCGAAGATGGCAGCGCCGCCCTGCTGCAGGACTGGGCCCGGGATGTCTTTGAAGGCACTGCGGACGCGTTTGTGATGCCGGAGCTTTTCGGGGCGCTCGGTTCCAACCCGGTCTTCCTGAAGGCCTTCTGCCACGCGGCCGAGCAGATCGGCACGATCGGCGTTGCCGAAACACTGAAGAGATATCTTGACGGCTCGTTCGCCGACGCCTCGATCCGGCACGCCTCCGCCTGAGTCGTTTGCGGCAGCCTCTCTCCATAGCTGTCGATGACGATATCACACTCGGTGTCGCCCCGGCCAAGCGCAGCACGAGCCGGGAACCAGGACGCCCGCGCAGATGTTTGTGACAAACCGTCAGGATGAAGGGTCCCGGGTCACTGCTTGCGCGGAGATGACAGCTGAGAAAACTGAAATGCCGGGCTTATGCCAACCTCATAAGATAGGAACCTATCTTTTGAGGTTGGTATTACGCCCGCTCCTCCATTTGAGCCGCAAGGGACCAGTCATTCCAATAGGCAGACCATAGATCCTTGTATTGTGCCGGATCATAACCAAGCGTCTGGAACGAGAAGTCGATCCATTCGCCGACATGCTTCATTTCCGTGACGATGGTCTGCCGGCTCCTGATATGCTTGGCACGGATGTCCGCCATCAGGGCCGCCATTCTGAGCGGCAGGATCTCGACCACCAGCGGATTGAAATAGTCAGGCGACTGTTTCAGGTTCCTTGCCCAGTCGTCTCGCTGGCGTTCGAGCTCCTCGAAACTCCGCTCCCCGCCGACGACCTCCTGCAGGACCCCGATCGGGTCCGGTTCCACACCCTTGAAGCGAAACTCGAGCCGGTCACAGACAGCGAGCAGAAAACTGATCCAATGCCGGGCCGAGCCGTCGATTTCCGGATGTGTCATGGGAAATGTCCACGTTTTCAAAATATACAGCCGCCCCGCAAAAAGGCGGATCAAACAAACAGAAATTCCAAACAGCTACAGAACAACTTCAGGCATTTCGCAAAAGGTGCGCGATACATTTCCAAAACAATTGGTTGCAAAAGATGGCAAAAATGAGCCAGCAGTCATGTTTTGGAAAAAGGCTGGGAAGCAATCGTGACGATATACCTCTGGAGAGGGTGTAAATGCCCGCATTCCCGCACCGTCGTCCTCCCGGCCAAACGCAACGCGCGCCGGGACCCGGAACTCCAGTGCAGATGTTTGTGCCACGGAGTGACGATGAAGGGTCCTCTCCGCTTTCGCGGAGATGACAGCTGGTGGGCCGATCACAGGGCTGTCAGTTTTCATAACTCCGCCGGCACGATCACGGACCGCCCTTCCTTCCGGTGCAGGATCTCAAGCGGAAAGTCATAGGCCCGTGTCAGCAGCTCGGGACGCATCACCTGATCGCGCGCGCCGAAGGCGAGACGTTCTCCCTTGCGCATGACCAGGACCCGGTCGGCAAAGGCCGCCGTCAGGTTGAGATCATGCAGGACGGCGACGACGCCGCCGCCCCGGGCGGCATAGTCCCGCGCGAGACTCATGATCTGGACCTGGTGCCTGATGTCGAGGCTGGAGACCGGTTCGTCGAGGAACAGCCAGCGCGGCGGAGCGTCCACCGGCAGCGGTTCCCAGACCTGGCACAGCACCCTCGCCAGCTGCACCCGCTGCTGTTCGCCGCCGGAAAGGTCCTGGTAGGTCCTGCCCTCGAACCCCGCCAGGCCGACCCGGTCCAGGGCCTCGGCTGTGCGCCGCGCACGCGTCTGGCGAACCGTGCCCCTGTCGATCAGTCCGAGGCCGATCACTTCGGCGACATTGAGCGGAAAGGAAATCTGGCTTGCCTGCGGCAATACTCCCCGCAGGGAGGCCAGGGTTTCGGGAGCAATCTCATTGACGTCCCGGCCGCCGAGCGCAATCGAACCGTCATAGGCCAATTCACCGGTCATGGCCCGCATCAGCGTTGTCTTGCCCGATCCGCTCGGCCCGATGATCGCCAGCAACTCGCCGGCCCCGGCCTGAAACGAGAGATCCCTGACGATCCGTGTCCGGCCGGCCGAGATCCCGACGCGTTCAACCACTAGCCCGTCTGTCGGCGACGTCATTTCGATGGAGGAGTGATGATACATGTGTCAGCCCTCAAAGACCTGTCAGGCCGCGCTTGCGCAGCAGGATCCACAGGAAGAAAGGCGCGCCGGCAAAGGCGGTGATGATGCCGATCGGCATCTCCGCGGGTGCAACGATGGTCCGTGCGAGCGTGTCGGCGGCAATCAGCAACGACGCGCCGAGCAGACCCGACGCCGGCAGCAGATAACGATGGTCCGGACCGATGGTCAGGCGCAGCAGATGCGGGACGACGATGCCGACAAACCCGATGCCGCCGCTGACCGCGACCGACGCGCCGGTGGCCGCGGCCACAAGCAGGATGCTGAGGTTCTTCAGCCTCTGCACGCGAACGCCGAGATGGGCAGCCGCCGCCTCGCCGAGGGTCAGGGCGTTCAGGCCGCGCGCCAGGAACGGAACGCTCACCAGCATCGCCAGGATGATCGGCGCGGCGGACAGGACCTTCTCCCAGTTGGAACCGGCCAGCGAGCCCAGGCCCCAGAACTGAAGGTCACGCAGTTGCTGGTCATCGGCGACATAGACCAGAAGCCCCGTCATCGCTCCCGTCAGCGCGCCGAGCGCGATGCCTGCAAGCAGCAGCGTTGCCACCGAGGTGATCCCGCCGCGCGTGCCGATCCGGTAGAGCAGCAGCGTCGTGACGAGCCCGCCGGCAAAGGCCGCAAGCGGCACCGCATAGATGCCGAGAAGCGCCATCACCGGCGCGAGCGCCGCATTGCCGAGCACGATGAACAGCGCCGCGCCGAGACCGGCGCCGGCCGAAACGCCGACAATGCCCGGGTCCGCCAGGGGATTGCGGAAAAGCCCCTGCATGACCGCACCGGAGACGGCCAGCGCCGCCCCCACGAGCGCCCCCAGAACCAGCCGCGGCAGACGAATGTCCATGACCACGATCCAGTCCCGCAGGGAAACCCCGTCCGGGGCGCCGTCTCCCGCCGCCAGGACATGTCCTGGAACATGCGGCAGCAGATCCAGAACCGGAACCGCGATCGGTCCGGTCGCAAGACTGCCGAGCATGACCGCAAGCGTGAGCAGGACGAGCCCGCCGGTGACAATCCGGGCAAGAGGTTCCCGGTTGCCATCGCCGGCCTCCGTCAGTCCGAACAGGGCCGCCACCCTTGCGGAACGCGGCCATAGGGACATTTCACTCATTGCTCCGGTCAGCCCCGGGTCTCGGCGAGCCGGGCGGCAAGGTCCCGGACGGCCTCGGCCGTGCGCGGGCCGAACCCGAGCAGGTACTGGCCGCCCATGGTGACAAGGCGCTTGTGCTTGCCGGCCGGCGTCTTGCCAAGTGCGGGATGGCTGAACAGTTCATCGGCACTGGCGCCATGATCGCCGGTCCTGTCCATCATCAGCACCACGTCGGGTGCTGCACTGAGGATCGCTTCGTCGCTCAGTTGCTTGTAGCCGGTAAAATCGGAAACGGCGTTGGTCGCCCCCGCCAGTTTCAGAATGCCGTCGGCCGCGGTGCCGGTGCCCGAGGCCAGGATGCGTCCCCCCCTGGTGGAGAGGATGAACAGGACACGGATGCCAGCCGACCTGTCGCCGGCATCCTCACGGGCCGCCGCTAGATCCGCTTCCAGTTTTCTGGCCAGAGGTTCGGCACGACCCGAGACGCCCAGGGCCTCCCCGACGGTACGAACCTTGGCGACGATGCCTTCCCCGGTATAGGCTTCCGGCACCCTGGCGATGGCGATCCCGGATTTCTCCAGGACCTCCACGGCCTCGGGCGGCCCGCTTCCCTCCAGCATCAGGATCAGATCCGGATCGACGGACAGCACGCCTTCCGGCGACAGCGCGCGGATGTAACCGACATCCGGCAGGGTGTTCGCCTCTGACGGAAAGGTGCTCGTGGTGTCCCGCGCGATCAGCCGGTGCTGCTCACCGAGTGCAAAGACGACCTCGGTCACCGAGCCGCCGACAGCAACGATCCGCCGGGCGTCAACCGGGGCATCGTCGCCCGCCAAGAGCGGTTTTTCCGGAAGGAACAGCGCGGTACCCGTCAAGGCGATGGCAGCGGCGATCCCCAGAAGGCGGTTGGAAAATAGACGGCTCATTCCGCGGCTCCCAGCTGGATGGCACGATCGAGTTTCGGAAGGTTCTCGGCAAGACCCCGCCAGTCGGACCGTTCCCGGTTGCCTTCGCCGCGCACGCCGAAGAACTGGATGATCTGCCGTCCGTCGCTGTCATAGGCCTCGACGGACGTGACATGACCGACATCGGCCGGTTTGCGCACTGCCCAGACCTCGTGAATGTGGTCGGTTCTCAGATGGAGATGGAAGGTCGGATCCATCACGTTGATCCATGGCCCCTTATCCATCACGGTTGCTACGGCGCCGGAATGGATCTGGATGCACCCCCTGTTGCCGACGAAACACATGATCGGAATGCTCTCTGACGCCGCCAGGCGCAGCAGCGCGGGGACAGCCCCCCGATCCAGTGGCCAGGCCCAGTCGTCACCGGCCAGTTCGAAGGCGCTGATCCGGTCGAGATCGAGATCCCTGAGCATGCCATGAAACTGGTGCGGATCGCTCATGGCCTGCCAGCGCTCGCGCAACTGCGCCTCCGCGCCGTCGACGGGCCGCTTGCGGACAAACGGTTCGGCCTCCGTCACCTCCGGCAAGCGATCTGGCGTCTGGTCGTCCAGCAACAGGGTCTCCACCAGCCTGTCCCAGGCGGCACGATCGGTGTCGGGGCGGGCATGGATCTTCTGCACCGCCTCGCCATGCGCATCGAAGAATTGCAGGGAACGGCGCACGTCCTTGCCGTCGGATTTCTCCACGGCGAAGCCATGCACCCAACTGGCCGGAAACATGCGTGTGTCGATCTGCTCACCCAGCATCAGGGCGGCGCGCTTGCCGTTCACAAACTTCTCGAACGGGCCGATCTTCTCATGCACGGCGCTTTCATTGCGTGTCAGCGCCATCACCTCGCCGACACCCTGCAGGCCCGGAAAGAGATCGTCGAAACGCGGTGCGATCCGTTTCACGCCGTGACCGACAAAACTTGCGACCAGCTCGGCTTCCGTGACATCGAGACTGTGGGCCAGATCCCGTTCCCGCATTTTCGGATTGCGCGCGCGGGCCTCACGGATTTCCGCCGCACCCGGCCTGGTTTCTGGAGAATTCGGATCGGCTTTCATCGAACTTGCCTCACTGCCTTTGGTCTGTCTTTCGCAACACAAAGCCCCGACGCGTTTTCATAACCTTATGAAATCACGAAGAAATCTGGAACATTTCTAAACTGAGGCTTTCTTGCTGCGGCTGCGAACTAATACTTGACTCCTATACTCATGTTTCATTAGGACATCAATACCTGAGTCAAAGACTCATGTTAAAAATGCTGTTTGAGAGGCAGCGAAAAAGGACGCGATCACGCGCACTCTTGGAGATTTTTATGGGGCTCAACTCGACCTTTCATTCCCGCCTTCTGGGCGGTGTCGCTCTTTGGATTCTGGCGAATAGTGGCGGAGCACTCGCCCAGGACACTCTGCCGGATCCGGAAGAGACGCCGGCAGGGCCGGTGCTCACGGCACCATCCGAAGAACCTGTTTCCCTGCTGCAGCAGATCGTGATCAGCGCCGGCGTCCCGAAGGTTGCCATCGACACGCCGCAGGCGGTTACGGTGCTTGACCAGGAAGGCCTCGACGCCCGGCAGGCGCGCACCATCGGCGACATCTTCAGCGAGGTTCCGGGTGTCACGCCGATCGGCTCGAATTCCGTGCTGGGCGAAAGCATCAACATTCGCGGCATCGGCGAAGCGCTTTCGGGCGACGAGACCCGCATCATCATCCAGGTCGACGGCGTCAACAAGTTCTTCGAGCAGTACCGGATGGGGTCCTTCTTCTCCGATCCGGAGCTGTACAAGCAGGTCGAGGTCCTGCGCGGCCCCGCCTCGTCGACGCTCTACGGCTCGGGTGCGATGGGGGGCGTGGTTACCTTCACCACCAAGGATGCCGGCGACTTCCTCGATCCGGGCGACAGGCTCGGCGGGCGTGTGAAGACAAGCTGGGATTCCAACGGCAATGGCTGGCTCGGCAGCGCCATCGTCGCGGCGGAGCCGGTGAAGAACCTGGAACTGCTCGGGGCCCTCAACTATCGCCAGTCCCAGGACCTCACCGACGGCCACGGGGACAAGATCGACGATTCGGACTTCGCGTCCGTCAACGGGCTGATCAAGGCGCGTTACACGTTCGGCGACAATGACGACCAGTCGGTCTTCGCCAGCTACCAGAACTGGTCGAGCAACGAGGACAACCAGAACTACGACCAGGTTGCCTGGGGCCCCGATTTCGGCGATGTCGACCGGACCGTCACCGACCAGACGGCCATCCTCGGCTACGAAAACGCCTTCACCGGCAACGACCTCCTGGACGTGAAGGCCCAGGTGAGCTGGTCCGACACAAGGGTCGAACAGAAGAACCAGGACCAGCTCTGCGTCCAGTTCGCGCCGCCTCCGGCACCGCCGACCTGCTACTATCCCTTCGGCTACAACTCTGAATATTCCTACGAGACCTTGCAGGGCAAGCTCGACAACGTGTCCACATTCCAGCTGGGCGACAGCTGGATGGCCTATGTCACCACCGGTCTTGATGCCCAGTACCAGGAACGGCGCAACCCGCGCGACTTCGGCTCCTATACGCGAAGCGGCTCCGGCTCCCACCCGGAAGGCGAGACCACGAATGCCGGTGTCTACACCCAGGCGGAATTCGTCTGGAACGACCGTGTCACCCTGATCCCGGGCATGCGCATCGACTACGCCAATGTCCATGTCGGCAGCTATGTCGACGGCACCGGCAACACGGTCGACCTGAACCAGGACAAGACGAGGTTCGGCTACTCACCGAAACTGGCCGCCATGGTCAAGCTGAGCGACTGGCTCGGCGTGTTCGGGTCGGTTGCCCATACCGAGCGGCTGCCGTCGCTCGACGAGGTCTTTTCCAACTACACGGTCAATGCCATCGAGAAGGAACAGTCGAACAATTTCGAGGCGGGGATCACGCTCTCCTTCGACGATCTCGTTGTTGGCGGCGACGCGCTCCGCCTCAAGGGAACCGCGTTCCGGAACAACATCACCAACTATTACGCCAGCTACTGGAACGGCACCGATGTGGTCACCGAGATCATTCCGAAGGCCCGTTACGAAGGCCTGGAACTGGAGGCGTCCTACCGCACCGGAAGCGTCTACGGCTCGCTCGGCGCATCGCTGATCCGGGGAGAAAATGTCAGCACCGGCGGTTACATGAACGCCGTTCCCGCAGACAACGCCTTCCTCAGGATCGGCTATGTACACCAGCCATGGAATCTCGATTTCGGCTGGAAGGGCGACTTCTACGCCGCCCAGGACAGGGTCGGCACCGACGAGGACGAAACCGCCGGCTACGTGCTGCACAATCTCTACGCCTCCTGGAAACCCGAGGAAGGCCATCTTGCCGGCAGCGAGCTCCGGTTCAACGTCGACAACATCTTCGACAAGTCCTACCGCAATCATCTCAGCGAAGACGAAGGCGCAGGCCGGAGTTTCAAGCTGAGCTTCGCCAAGAAGTTCTGACCCAGGCCCCGCCGCCCGGCAGACCGGGCGGCGGTTTGGGGGGACTGTGCCCTGCTTCAGGGACGAACAGGCGTCACCACCAGGCCGCTCCGCGGTTCACCCCCACCCCTACCCCCACAAGGACAGGGCAATCGCAATTGACCAACGTCGTGTCCGCAGTCGCCAAATTTACCTCTCCCACTGGGAGAGGTCGGACCAAAGGTCCGGGTGAGGGGGCAGACTTTTCTGGAGACTCAGGCATTTGTTCCCTCACCCCAACCCTCTCCCACCGGGAGAGGGAGCCATGCTCTGCCAAATGCCATTGCCCTGCTCCTTGTGGTGAGGGGCTACTGCCTGAGCAAACCGCAAGCAAAGTGTTCTGGGTTCCAGGTTTGGTGACTTGAGATAACCACATGTCGAAGCCTGTCCCCCTCCCCCTTGTGGGGAGGGGTTAGGGGTGGGGGTCCTCCTGGAAATCAAAACGCGTTTCAAAACACCACGTCTTCGATGCAGAGGAAACCTTGCCCCGATTTCGGCTCGCTGGAAACGAGTAGGCCCGGGTCAGCGCTACGCTTGCCGGGGTGATACCCGTGTTTGTGGCGCGTCTTTTTGGATTGCGCGCCCTACGGACCTGGAAAGGTCGCGCGCCAGCGGCGCAGGAAGGTCTCGCGGGTCAGGGCGTCGAGCGCCACCATCAGGGCGGGCGACAGGCCGATCGGGCGCAGCGCGGTCGAGCTGAGCGACTCGCCCTCGTTGCCCTCGTCCGTTTCCAGAAGCGGGCTGATCAGCAGCGCCGTTCTCAGCGCCAGCACGCCTTCCGGCGACAACAGAAAATCGAGAAACTGTTCGGCCGCCTCCTTGTTGGCGGCCTCCCGCGGGATCATCAGCGCCCGTGACAGCACAAGCGTGTAGTCGGAGGGCAGCACGATGCCGATGCGGTCGTCCTGCTGCTGATAGCCCTGGGCGTAGGAGCCAAGCACGTTGTAGGCGATCAGGTAGCGGCCTTCCGCAACACTCCGGATGATATCCGCCGAACAGCAGGTCGAGACCGCCCCGGACCGGCCGAAGGATTCCTGAAGGGCGCCGAAGGTGGAGGCCTCGCGTGCGTCGGCGAAGGCAAACAGGTAACCGAGGCCGGACTGCTCGATGTCATAGGTCGCGACCCGTCCCGCATAGCGGGTTCCGGAGGGACGCAGCAGGTCGAGCAGGTCGAAGCGGGTCCGGGGAATGTCGTCCGCAGGCACCAGGTCCCTGTTATAGACCATCACCGCCGGTTCCCGGGTGATCCCCCACAATTCGTCGCGCCACCTGAGCGGCGCCGGCAACCGGTCGGTCAGGCGGGAACTGTAGGACCAGGCACAGGCCTCGTTGACCAGCTTGACCATCTGGTGCACCCCGGAACTGATGACCACGTCGGCGCCCTGGCGTCCGCTGTGACAGTCCTGACGGCCGAGACGGTAAAGCTCGTTCGAGCCCCACTGCTCGTAGCGCACCTGCAGGCCGGGCCGGCCGGCAAGGAAGGCGTCGACGACCGGACCGAAGACGGCGATGTCCGTTGTCGAGCGCAGGACAAGAACCTGCGCCGGCGCCGCCGCCCCGAACACCCGGATCATCTCCTGGGCGCGCGCGGCGCCAAGGCCAAGAAGAACGAAGGCCGCGACCCATGCGGCTGTCAGAAACCGCAGCGTCATGAGGTCCACTCCGGCGCGGCTTCGAATTCCAGCGACGCCCTGAAGCTGCCCGAGCCGGTGGCACCGAGTTTCAGCTCGCCATCGAACGACACCGCGACGGAATGGGCGATGGCAAGCCCCAGTCCGGATCCGGTCTGGCGGGACAGGGTGCCCTTGTTGAACCGGCCGCCCAGCTCGGCCAGGATCGCGGCAGACGGCCCGGACCCGGAATCCTCGACCCAGATGGCGCCCCTGCCTTCTTCCTGTGTTGCGCCGACCCGGACCGGCGAGCGGCCATACTTGACCGCGTTGTTCAGAAGATTCTTCAGCGCCTCCTTAAGCGACGTCTCGTCGGCCATCACGATCACCGGCGCGTCGCCGATTTCAAGCTGGATGTCGAACTCCGGATTGAGTACGGCATGGTCGCCTTCCTCGAAGACGTCCAGGGCAATATCGCGCAGGTCCACCGCTTCCCGGCGGGCACTGTCGCCGCGATGGATGACCAGCGCCTGCGACAGCATCTGGTCGAGCAACCGGCCGAGACTGGCGGTGCGGGTCTGGATCCGTTCGACAATCTTTTCCTTGCGCGACAGATCGGCCTCGTCGGAGAAAAGATCCGCCTGCGCCCTGAGGGCCGCCACCGGCGTGCGCAATTGATGGGCCGTATCGGAAATCAGGTGGCGCATGGAATTCATCTGCCGGTCGAGCCGGGCCATGAAACCGTTGAGCGCGTTGACCATCACCGCGGTTTCGCGCGGGACCGCCGTGTCCATGGGCGTCAGGTCATGCGGATCGCGGGCCGACAGGCCGCCGGCCATGGTCTCGAGCGGTTTCAGCACGGAGCGGACAACGACCATGGCCAGGAGCACCATGGCCAGCCCCGAGGCGGCCAGCACGTAGAGCGCCTTGCGGGTGATGTCATAGGCCATGGCGTTGCGGGCGCGCAGCGTCTGGCCGACCACGACCTTGATGGTGCCGTTCAGCTTGCGTTCGGCGAAGCGCCGCGAGACCACCGCGAAACGTGCAGGCTCACCAAAGAATGTCCCGTCAAAGAAGCCCTCGCGCAATTCGTTTCGCCGGTTCGGCAGCGTGATGTCCTCGTATCCCGTCAGCGTGTCCCCTTCCGGACCGAGAATGCGGTAGCCGATCCTGTCGTCCGGGGCCAGTGCCAGCAATTCGAAGGCGGAAACCGGCAGCTCGATCTCCGGACGGCCGTCCTGCACGCCGATGGCGGAAGCGATGTTGGTCGCCGCACCGAGCAGCAGCCGGTCATAGGCGCTGCGCGCCGCCTCGCGGCCATAGGCAAACGCGGCAATGGAGACGATCAGTCCGCCGAAGATCAGGAGAAACGCGATGCCGAAAGCCACGCGTGCCGTCAGCGACAGCGTGGCCAGCCGGTTGAGAAGGTCAGTCATCGGCTTCCAGCTTGTAGCCAAGCCCTCTCAGGGTCTCGATCCGCACCGAGCAGTCCGACAGTTTCTTGCGCAGGCGCGCGACATAGAGCTCCAGTGCATTCATGCTGACATCGGTGTCCTGAAAGCTGAACACGCCCTCGAACAGCCTTTCCTTGCTGACCGTCTTGCCGCGATTGTGGATCAGGATTTCCAGCAGCGAGAATTCCCGCCTTGTCAGGCTGATCGGGCTGTCCTCCCGGCGCGCCACCCGGGCAGACGCATTGAATGTCAGGTTTCCGACGGTCAGTTCCTCGGCCTTGTCGCCCAGGTCCCGGCGGTAGAGCGCGCGCACACGCGCTTCAAGTTCGCGGTGGTCGAACGGTTTGACGAGGTAATCGTCGGCTCCCGAGTTGAGCGACGACACGCGGTCGTCGACGGAAAACTCGGCCGTGAGCATCAGCACCGGTGTCCGGTCGCCCCGCGCGCGCATTTCCTTCAGGAGTTCGGTGCCAAGCCCGTCCGGCAGGTTGATGTCCAGCACGATCACGTCATAGCGCTGGACGTCGACACAGCCCCGGGCCTCTTCCAGCGACCTGGCATGGTCGCAGGCAACGCCGGACCGCTCCAGCCGGATCATGATCGCCTCCGCGACGTCAAACGTGTCTTCAACCAGCAGCAAGCGCACCGAGTCTGTCCTCCCTGCCATCAGCATTGCATCGCCTTTTCGCGACATGCAAGCGACCTGACAGGGTTTGACAGGTTGATGACAGGGAACGGCGCTAGGGTTCTCCCACGTCCGCTGGGAGGACCCGCATTCAGAGCGGAACCACGGACAAAAAGGCAAATCCAAGCCTGACACATGTGGAGGAAACACATCATGGCATTCAAACCGACCCGCCTTCTTCTGGCGGCCGCTTTCCTTGGCGCATCCGCCTTCGGCGTTGCCGCACAGGATTTCACGCCCGAGAACCCGGAATGCATCGCACCGGCCAACCCGGGCGGCGGCTGGGACTTCACCTGCCGACAGGTCGGCAAGTCCCTGCAGGATCTGAAGCTGCTCGACAAGACCATGCAGGTCGTCAACCTCGCCGGTGGTGGCGGCGGCGTGGCATTCGCCGAAGTGGTCAACAAGCGTGGCGACGACAACGACCTGATCGTGGCCGCCTCCTCGGCAACCGCGACCCGTCTGGCCCAGGGCGCCTATCCGGGCAACACCATGGACCAGGTGCGCTGGCTTGCCACCATCGGAGCCGACTACGGCGTGATCGCCGTGGCTGCCAACAGCGAGATCAACACGCTTCCGGAGCTGCTCGACAAGATCAAGGCCGATCCGAGCTCCATCTCCATTGCCGGCGGTTCCGCCGTGGGCGGCTGGGACCACCTGAAGGTTCTGATCGCGGCCAACGCCTATGGCATCGACGACGTGCGTTCGGTGAAATACATCGCCTTTGACGGCGGCGGCGAAGCCGTCACACAGCTTCTGGCCGACAGTGTCCAGGCTTTCACCGGCGACATTTCCGAAGCCAAGGGCTTCGTCGACAGCGGCGACATCAAGGTGATCGCGGTGCTGGCACCGGATCGCCTGCCGGGTGAATTCGCCGACTTCCCGACCGCCAAGGAACAGGGTGTCGACGCCATCGGCGCCAACTGGCGCGGGTTCTACGCACCGGGCAACATGTCCGACGAAGCCTACAACGCCTGGGTCTCCAAGATCGCCGACCTTTACGCCAGCGACGAATGGAAGGGCATCATGGCCGCCAACGGCCTGGCACCGCTCGACCTGCAGGGCGAAGCCTTCCAGGAATTCGTCGGCAACTCCGTCCAGCAGATCCAGGACATCTCCAAAGAGATCGGCATCATCAAATAAAACAGCCGACTTGACCTTCGGGGGCGCACATCGTGTGCCCCCTCTTTGTTTCCGGCACACCGCCGCACGGATCTCTCCGCGCCTTGGGATCTCCGGCCGGGACTCCGGTCTGGATTGTCGGCGCCCCCGGTGGCACAGTTAAGCCGCCGTTCAACAATCAAACAATAGCGGCCACCGGTTGGGGAAGAGCCGCCAAGGGAAGGAAACCATGAGCGACCGCATATTTGGCGTGGTCGGGCTACTCCTTGCACTCGGATATGCCTGGGCCGCTCTCAACATCGAGGAAAGCTTCCTGTCCGACGCCGTCGGCCCGAAGGCCTTTCCCCTGATCATCGCAACTGTTCTCGGTCTCGCGTCCATCGCCATCATCGTCAAGCCGGACGCCGCCCCCGAGTGGCCCAGCCTGATGCGTTTCGTGGAGGTCGGCGCGGCCATCGTGGTGATGATCCTCTACGCGATCTTCCTGCCCGAACTCGGCTTCGTGATCGCCACCGCGCTGGCGGCCACGTACCTCACCTGGCGCCTCGGCACCCGGCCGCTGTCGTCGGTCGTCTCGGGCAGCCTGACGTCGCTCGGCATCTATGCCGTGTTCCATCTCGTGCTTGGCCTCTCGCTGGCCAAGGGCCCCCTCGGCTTTTAACGGAGCGCTTCCATGGAAACCCTGTCTTCATTGGCCGACGGCTTCGTGATCGCCCTGACCTGGCAGAACCTTCTGCTGGCCCTGCTCGGCTGTTTTCTAGGCACCATGATGGGCGCCCTGCCCGGTCTCGGCCCGTCCAACGGCGTCGCCATCCTGATCCCGCTGGCCTTCACACTTGGCCTCGGCGCAACCCCCGCCCTGATCCTTCTGACCTCGGTCTATTACGGCGCCATGTATGGCGGGCGCATCTCGTCGATCCTCCTGAACATACCCGGCGACGAACCCGCGATGATGACCTGTCTCGACGGTTATCCGATGGCCAAGGCCGGACGGGCAGGCGAAGCGCTGGCGCTGTCCGGCATCGCCTCCTTCGTCGGTGCGTTCCTGGCCACCTGGGGCCTGATCCTGCTGGCGCCGCAGCTGGTCAAGATCGCGCTCCTGTTCGGCCCGGCGGAATATTTCGCCCTGTTCACGCTCGCCTTCGCCACGCTCGGCGGCGTCGCCTCGACCAACCAGGCCAAGACCGCGATTGCGGCCGCGCTCGGCATCGGCCTCGCCACCGTCGGCGTCGACACCCAGACCGGCGTGCCGCGCTTCACCTTCGGCGAGGTGCACCTTTACGACGGCATCGATTTCCTGGTCGCCATTGTCGGCCTGTTCGCCCTGTCGGAAGTGTTCCTGTTCCTGGAGCACCGGCACGGCAACGCGGACGCCGCCGGTCACAAGGTCTCCGTCGGCCGGATGATGCCGAGTTTCTCGCTGATCAGGTCCTGCACCCCGACCATGCTGCGCACCAGCTTCCTCGGCTTCATCGCCGGTGTGCTGCCCGGTGCCGGCGCCTCGCTCGGCTCGTTCATTTCCTACACGATGGAAAAGAAGCTGGTCGACAAGGAAGGCACCTTCGGCACCGGCGACCCGCGCGGTGTCGCCGCTCCCGAAGCCGGCAACAACGCCGCCGCCGGCGGCGCGCTGGTGCCGATGCTGGCGCTCGGCGTGCCCGGTTCCGGCACCACCGCCGTCCTGCTCGCCGTTCTGCTGGCGCTCAACATCACCCCCGGCCCGCTGCTCTTCACCCAGCAGCCGGACGTTGTCTGGGGCCTGATCGCGGCGCTGTTCATCGCCAACTTCATGCTGCTGGCCATGAACATCCCGATGATCGGCCTGTTCACCCGCGTGCTGCTGATCCCGCCGCGCATCCTGATGCCGATCGTCGCCATGGTCAGCTTTGTCGGCATCTACGGCATTTCCGGCTCGTCCTTCGACCTCCTGGTCATGATCGGCTTCGGCGTCATGGGCTGGATCCTCAGAAAGCTCGACGTGCCGCTGGTGCCGATCATCCTCGGCACGCTGCTCGGCAACGCCATGGAGAACAACCTGCGCCGTGCGATCACCATCGACAACGGCAACTGGTGGACGCTCGTCGACAGCCCGCTCTCCCTCACCCTGTGGGCCCTCGCCCTTATCGGCTTCGTCCTGCCGATCATCTTCGGCCGTGTGCTGAAGGCACGGATGAAGCACATGAAAAAGGACGAGGAAGGCGCGACGATCGACTGATCGGCTCGCTGGTACCGCCAATCACGAAACGCCCTTTCCGCATGGAGAGGGCGTTTTTGTTATTGGGCGGGCAAACGACCGGGATGCTGACTTGGGAGACGTTCTGGCATGGTCGATGACGACCGAAACTTGCACAGGTCTGTCGTTTGCTGAAATCCTGGTGAGGACGGTTTGGCCAATATTGTTTCCGATGGCCATGCCTGTTTGATTTCGTACCCCTCGCCATTGATATCGCTCAAGGCTTGAAGGTCCAGCATGCGCAACCTCTATTTGGTAAGATTGCCAGAAGAGTGAGCTGATTTTCCGACCAGTGACAGAGCCGAGGCCAGGGAGAGTGCGATGAATCCCGTAGTTTGGAAATATCTGCCAATAAAACCAGCCTTTTACCCTTTGCTACGGAAATTGTTCGGTTGGCGGGACTTGAGTTGGAGCTTGAAAGCTTCGCTTCCGGTCGCCCGGTATGAGGCCGGTGCGATTGCCACCACAGGCAAGATCTACGTTTTTGGCGGCGCGGAATTCAGTGAAATCGTAGATGGCTATCTGTTTACCAAGCCGGGTGAACCCGTCTTCGAATACGATCCGGCAACGAATATCTGGAACACGGCTGATGACATGCCGACGCCGCGGTCTGGTTGCTGCGTAATGAAATTCAGCGACGAGCGCATATGTGTGGTCGGCGGTTTCGAAAAGCTGCCCAACCAATGGGTAAAAAACACAAGTATCGACATCTTCGATCCGGATACACAGAGCTGGACTCCGGCTGGCCAGTTACACTTCGGCACAACACACTACGCGGCTGTTCTGGTCGATGATCGGTACATCTATGCGTTCGGCGGCATAGGCACTGGGACAGGGGGATTTTTCACATCACGGGCAGTCTGGTGCCAGGATCTTCAGGAAAACACCGGGCCATGGCCGGGATCCATCCCGCTCATGCCAACACCACGGCATGGACATGTCAGCGTTGCTGGAAAGGATGGCCTGATATATGTCATTGGCGGACTTAACGATTCAGGAGATCTGGCAAACGTCGAGGTCTATGATCGGGAAGCCAATATCTGGCAAACGCGGGCGCCTATGCTGTGTGCACGCCGCCACTTTGCCGCGGTCGTTGGACCCGCGGGTCACATATATGTTTTCGGCGGCATGAGCTGCGGCGCGGCCATAGCTTGCGCGGAAAAGTACGATCCGGTCTCCGATAGCTGGACACCTTTGTCCGACCTGCCCAGACCGTGCATGTATCACTCTGCCGTCGTTTCCGCTGACAATCGGGTTTTCCTGATCGGCGGCTTTGAAAAGGAAAGCTGTGAGGCCGATCCGGTGTTCCTGGACCGGGTTTGGGCGTCGACATCCCCCTTGACCGAGTGACCGATCCTGGCCCAAACCCGCAGGAAACCGACCGGTTTGCAAGGATTTGAAACGACGTTGCCGAGCAAATTCACCCTGTCCCGGGAGAAGATCCCTGCCAGGGCCGGCCCGAGTTTCAAATCGGCGAAAAGCCATTGTGCCGCCGAATAATGTTGGTCAATTCCCTCAATCCGGGGTGATTGTGCCGTCGGCTCGCGTAATAGATATGAAATGGATCTCCGGCAGCCGCATTCTCTTCCAGGACGATTTGCAAACTGCCTTCCGCCAGTTCCCGCTTCACGCGTGCCTCGATAACATAGGCCAGACCCACACCGGATTTTGCAGCGGCGATCGTTGTTGCCGTATCTTTGACGGTTATGTTTCCCGGTACGCGCCATGCCTTCTCGCTGTCACCTTCGCGCAGTTCCCATGGGTAGTTGGAATCATCGCCAAGCAGCAACTGGATGCAAGTGTGCCGGTCCAGCTCCGACGGGGTTTGCGGCGCGCCGTGCTTGTCGATGTATCCGGGCGACGCAACGACGACCCAGCGCTGCGGACCGGTCAGCGGGACCGCCACCATGTCTTCAGGCACAAGATGTCCGTAGCGGATCCCGGCATCATAACCCTCGGCGACAATGTCGATGGGGCGTTCCTCAACGGCCAGGGTAAGACGTACATCCGGAAATCTTCCTGCAAATTCCGGCAAGGCGGGAGCGAGCAACAATTGTGCTGCATCTGCAAAGGCATTGATCCTCAACTCTCCAAAACTGGCCGCTCCCGGTGCCTGTACTGCATGAAGCGCATCGTCGATCGCGTCGAAGCCGTTGGTCAGGCTCTTGGCCAGCTCCAAGCCGATGTCGGTAGGCATGACTGCGCGGCTGGTCCTGTTCAGGAGTTTCACGCCCAGTTTTTCCTCCAGCCGCCGCATGGCATGACTGGCTGCCGACGGCGTGACACCAAGCTCGATTGCAGCGGAGGTGAAGCTTTGCCGGCGAACGATCGTCAGAAACAGTCGCAGATCGGCCAGATTGGTTCTGTCGGCGGAAATCACTATGAATCATCTTCATCTCAAGACTGAATCATATTCAATCAATATCGATCCTTTTGCAAGCGCCGTGTGTGTAGTTTGGCCTGGCCGACCGCTAGCAGGGAAGGATGTATCATGACGCATTTTGAGGAAATCAGGATTGGCGATCTCGCCGGCAAGCGCATCCTTGTGACCGGTGGCTCGACGGGAATCGGGGCTGCCGTTTCTCTTGCCTTTGCCGCACAAGGGGCAAAAGTCGCCGTCCACTACAATGAGAGCGAAGCCGCGGCGGAGGCGGTCCGCGCCCGGTTCCCAGACAACATTGTGCTCGTTCAGGGAGACCTGAGCACACCCGGCGTGGCCGCTCAGGTCGTTCAACGGGCTGCAGAAGCTCTCGGCGGCCTTGACGGGCTGATCAACAATGCGGGCGGCATGCTGGGCCGGATTCCGACAGTCGAGGCCAGTCCGGAGCATGTCACGCGCGTGTTCAACCTGAATGCGCATTCGGTCTGGGAAGCAACAGTCGCAGCCCATCCCTATCTGCGCCGGTCAAACAGCAGCTTTGTGATCAACACGAGTTCCGTTGCGGCGCGCAATGGCGGTGGCGGCGGTGCCGCGCTCTACGCTGCCGCCAAGGCCTATGTCAGCAGTCTGACCCGTGGGCAGGCAAAGGAATTCACCGCCGACGGCATTCGGGTGAACGCGGTTGCGCCCGGCATCATCCAAACGCCCTTTCACGACCGCTACACGTCCAAAGAGGTCTTTGCAGCCCAGATCGCCACGATCCCCATGGGGCGCGAAGGCCATCCGGAGGACTGTGTCGGGGCCTTCCTCTTTCTCGCGTCGCCCACCCTTTCTGGCTACATCACCGGCCAGGTTATCGAGGTGAATGGCGGCCAGCTCATGCCTTGAGGAGCAAATTCATGAAAACCAGACCCTTTGGCCGCACCGGCCGCGATGTTTCCGAAATCGGCTTTGGCGCCTGGGCAATCGGAGGAAGCTGGGGTGACGTGTCCGAGACGGAGGCCAAAGGTGCCCTGCATGCCGCGCTGGATGCCGGAACGACCTTTATCGACACGGCGGATGTCTATGGCGACGGCCGCTCCGAACGGATCATTGCCGACGTATTGAAGGAACGCGAAGGGGACCGGCCCTTTGTGGCGACCAAGGCGGGCCGGCGCCTGTCACCCCATGTCGCGGACGGCTACACCAGGGACAACCTGAGCGCCTTTGTTGACCGGTCCCGTGACAATCTCCAGACCGATTGCCTCGATCTGGTTCAGCTCCATTGTCCGCCGACCGAGGTTTATTATCGCCCGGACGTTTTCGACGTGATGGAGGGTTTTGTCCGGGACGGAAGGATCAGGGGCTATGGCGTATCGGTCGAAAAGATCGAAGAGGCGCTGAAGGCGCTCGAATATCCGGGCGTCAGTTCCGTCCAGATCATCTACAACATCTTCAGACAGCGCCCTGCGGGCCTGTTCTTCCGGGAGGCAAAGGCGCGCAATGTCGCGATCATCGTGCGGGTCCCCCTCGCCTCCGGTCTGCTGACGGGCAAAATGAGTTCCTCAACCACTTTTGCAAGCGATGACCACCGTGCGTTCAACCGCAATGGCGAGGCATTCGACAAGGGCGAAACCTTTGCGGGTGTTCCCTTTGAGCTGGCGCTGGATGTCGTCGAGGAGATCCGCCAACTGGTCCCGGAAAACGTGACCATGGCGCAATTCGCTCTGCGCTGGATTCTCATGGAAGACGCCGTCAGCGTTGTCATTCCCGGAGCCAAGACAAGAGAGCAGGCAGAGGCCAATGCCGCCGCCAGCTCCGTCGCAGCTCTCTCGCCGGAGACCATGGATACCTTGCGCGAGCTCTATCAATCCCGCATCGCACCGCATGTGCATCACTATTGGTGAGGATCATTCCGGCTCGTTTCGGATGGGACCGGCGAAACCAGTGTCAGGAAACATGGGTGGCGGGGGTCGGAAAGAAAACGTTCTTCGGGGATATCGAGGCACCTGGCCATTGTCGTGCTAGATCCTAATTTAAATAAATGAAAATATGGATACGAAGAAAAAGTGTTTGTCGGCTTGACCCTTGCTCATCTGGATTGATGGAGATTGATTTGACACCGGGACAGACTACTTTGCGAACGTTGGCGATCGTTACCGCGGTGCTGCTGGCTACACCGGCCCTGGCTGCGTCCTGCATCACCAGCAAGGGGCAATTTCAAGCCTACAAGCAGCAGCTGGCGCAACAGGCTGCTTCGTCTGGTGTTGGGCGGCGCGGTTTGCAGGCGCTGCAGCAGGCCAAGCTTTCCGGTATCACATGGCGGTTTGAATCAAGCCCGTCCTCGCAATCCAGCATGCGCCATAGCAGTCCCGAACAATTTCTGAAAAGCCGGTTCTCGAGCGTGAATTCGTTTGTCTCGGGTGGCAAGCAACGGTTGAAGCAGAACGCAAGACTGTTCCGGTCCATTGAAAAGCGCTACGGCGTGCCGGGGTCGGTCCTGGTGGCAATCTGGGGCTACGAGACCGGTTGGGGCGGCTACACGGGGAAAACGCCTGTCGTAAGCGGCGCCGTGACCCTGGCGTCCTATTGCCGGCGTCATCCGCGATTTGAAGACGACGCGATCGCGGCCTTGCAACTTGTTGACCAGGGGCTCCTGACAGGCGGCAGCCGCGGCGGCCCGTCTGGTGAACTGGGGCACATGCAGTTCCTGGCCGGCAACTGGAGCCGGTACGCCGTTGACGGGAATCGCGATGGCCGCGCCGACCCCAACAACGCGGCCGACGCGCTTGCAACGGCGGCGAACATGCTGCGCCGCAATGGCTGGCAGTCCGGACGTCCCTTCGGCGAAGGAACGGCCAATTTCCGTGTCCTGTCGACGTGGAACGACAGTGGCAACTATCAGCGCGCAATCGCTTTCGCAGCCGGGTTGATTCAACAATAGGCGACGCACGCGGCTGCCCGGCTTCAACAATCAGACGAATGAACTTGCCTAAAGGGGGCTTGGCGCCGATCTGAGTGGTCGAAATCCCCTTTTTCAGACGCGGTATCGGCACGCAACCCGGTGCCCAATGCCCTCGCCCTCCTTGGCAAAGTCCTGCCACCTCTCCTCGGCCGCCTCCTATAGACGCACAGGCGTCCAATGGAGGATCAAGAAGAGATCAGCCATCAGACAGCATGGCTGTCCCGGCCGTCACAGCCTGTTTCTCCTGGCCGCAGCCATTAATGAACAGCAGGCGTTTTCAAGGGTCGACCGGTTCACCGGTCTGTTGAATGGGGATTGAAATGCGCCCTGTGAATCCACGCCGTCTCAAGGATGGCCAGGTCTCGGAACTCGTCGTCGCATCGCACGATGGTGAGACCATTGAAGTCATCTACGAAACGGGAGACCTGATCGAAGCGCCGAACTGGACACCGGATGGGCGATGGCTGATCTACAACGCAGACGGCAGGCTGTTCCGCATCTCGCCGGACGGGTCCATCGGCCCTTCGCGGATCAACACCGCTCCGGTCGAAAACCTCAACAACGACCATGTCGTGTCTCCGGATGGACACTTTCTTTACGCGAGCGCCAACGATGGCCATCTCTACCGGGTGAGCGTGGAGGGCGGTGAGCCGGTCAGGATTTCAAACACCCATCCGCCCGAGCGGGGGTTCCGCTACTATCTTCACGGCATTTCACCCGATGGCCGCATGCTTGCCTATGTGGGGCTGGAAACCGGAACGGGAGAGACAATGACGCGCGTCTTCCTGATCCCATCCTCCGGCGGGAAAGACGTTGCCCTCACCGACGGGTCCAGCCCTGTCGACGGACCCGAGTTCACGCCCGGAGGGGAATGGATATACTTTAATTCCGAGCAGGGTTCATCGGCAGCCGAACACGCCCAGATCTTTCGCATGAAGCCGGACGGAACGGCCGTCGAACAGCTTACTTTCGATGACCGGGTAAACTGGTTCCCACATCCTTCGCCCGACGGTCGCCTGGTTGCTTACCTCTCCTATCCTCCCGGAACGACCGGGCATCCCGCGGATCAGGACGTGATCGTCAGGACGATGACCCCGGACGGAGATGCCATCCGGGAGATTGAGCGTTTCAATGGAGGACAAGGCACCATCAATGTTGCTTCGTGGTCACCCGACTCGTCCCGCTTTGCCTATGTGCGGTATCCGTTTCGATAGTCAGACGGCTCTGACCGGTCTTTGGGCATTTCATCGGGTTTGCAGGTGACCGCCACCTGTCGAGGATATGGTGCGCTTCACAGCCGGAGCGGAAAGTGTGATTTTGCCGCGGCTGTAGGGCGCGTCGCGGAGCAGCCGTTGATTGGTGCAGACGTCGGCGAAGGTTCCGGCCGCACCCGGTAAATTCAGCCGTAGTCCAGGTCCAGCAACTCGAACCGGGCGATGTCGCCGGCCTTCGACGACAGGAAGTTCGACTGGACGACAACACCGTTGCCGAGCAGGGCGTCCGGCACGCGCCATCCGGGCCTGAAATCCACCTGCCTGTTCCAGCCCGCATGCAGGAATATCCTGCGCCCGCCGGCCGCGCACAGTCTGGCCAGAACCCTGCCGGCTTTCTGCCGGTCAAATAGCCGTTCATCCCGGCAAAAACTCGCGCATACCAGCAGCAGCGGGATGCCGCGGATCGTCCTCGGTGACCCCAGCAGGGCAAAATTGCCGTCACAGGCCATGGCGTAGGCGTGTACGGGCGTTGCAAGGCGTCTGCCGATCTGGCGGGACGTCCAGCGGGGACCGCTGCGCCCCGCGCTTTCCTCATATGTCCCGAAGGCTTTCGAGATTTCCGTGCTGTCCTGAAACACCCTGACCCCGCACCGGCCGCCGCCTGGCAACAGACCGGCGGAAACACCGATCCGGACCGGGAGAAGATTGAATTCCGTCAGCTTGAGGAAGCGGCGGTTCAACAGCCGGGCCCCCGCGTTCGGATAGGTGTAGATCCACCGCACGTCTTCAGCCTCAAGTGTCGCCCTCAGTTCCTGATAGATGCGGCTGACCGTCCGGTAGTCCCTGCTCTCGGGCGACACGAACAGGTCAACGAGTTCAGCCGTCTTCTCCACCTTGCCGTTGAAGGCCAGGGTCTTGAAAATGACACCTGCCTGGCCGATCTTGTCCCCGCCGCTGTAGGCCGAGACGGCCACCGCCCGGTCGTAGCCCTCTTCATAGGTCCATCTGAACCGCTTTTCCGACAGGTCCGCCCCCCGCCGGGCAAAGGCGCGGCACGCCAGCTCGGAGGTTATCCGGGAAGGAAACTCGCCAGCGCCTGCAACTTCTAGCTTTATCTTCACAGGTGACTCGCCTATCAATTCGTCAGTTGTAATTTTTGCCAATTTTCGCATGGATTGAAAGGGCGCCGCCATGAGCATCAGCGATTTCACCTTTGGAACTCACGTCTTGACCAACAGCTGGAACACCTCTGGTGCCCCGGCTCACGGCGGCATGTCGATCAGCGACATGATCGACCTTGCCGCACAAGGCGGTTCCGGAATTGTACGCATTCCGGTTGACCTGTCTGTTGTCACCCAGAACGGGACGCCGCAATGGCAACTCGACATTTTTTCGGAAGTTCTTCAAAAAGCGGCCCAGCACAATATCAAGATCGTGTTCGAACCGGGCCAGACTCCCCTCGACCTGCTTCCCCCGGGTGGAAATGCGGGCGATGTACCGACGGAGCCCTGGGCGATCCAGGAGCTGGCAAACCGCTTCGGACTTCTCGTCGAGCAGATCCACAGCACGTTTTCCGACTATGCCGACACCATCGCCGGCTGGGAAGTCGGCAACGAGCCGAACCTGAGCTACCAGTACACCGGCACCTATCACGGCGGCGAAGGGGATCCCGGCAACCCGCGCTTCTACGCTGTCAGCACGGAGAACGCTGAAGTTTACGCCCAATACCTGCACGCGGTGAATGAAGCGGTCAAAGGCGTCGAAACCGCTCTTGCCCAGGACATCAAGGTGATCGGCGCCGGTATTGCCCACAATGACTATGCCTACATGGACACCATGTTCGCGACCCTGGACAGCCTCGGCGCCGATATCGACGGCTTCACCATCCACCCCTATACGATCTACGACTACAACGCGACGACGCCGCAGTCCGGGCGCCCCACCGACTGGGTGCCGAACCCCACCGACGCCGCCTCTTCCTGGGACTATTATCACAGTTTCCAGGGCGCGCTTTACAGCGTCCAGTACCTGAAGGATTACCACGGCTTCGGCGACGCCGAGCTCTGGATAACCGAATTCGGCGTGCCGTCCTATGCCGGTTACCGCGGCGCCGGCGCGGCCGGCGAAATCGACCAGGCGAATTTCTTCGCCGAAGCCATCGGTGTTCTGGACAGCTGGGACAACAGCGACCTGAAGGGCGTCATGGCCCATATGGTGCTCGACAACTACTACAAGGAAACCAACGACGGTTACAACGCCTATGACGGCGATCCCGGCAATGACGGCACCGCGCTGACCGGCGAAGGCTCCTTCGGCCTTTACGGCCGCTATGCCGACGGCACGATCTATGCCAAACCGGTTGTCGGGTTCCTGCAGGCGGTCACCTCGGGGCAGGACTATTCCAACCCGAACCTGCGCCTCCTGAATGTGGTGAGTTCCGACACGCTCGACATTTCCCAGTGGGGCTCGAACGGCGTCGGCTATCTCGACGGCTACATCGCCCTGACCAATGACGGCGACGACACGGTGTCCGGGTCGGCATTCAGCGACAGCCTGTTTGCGGGAAACGGCAACGATACGGTCAGCGGCAATGGCGGCGACGACCGCATCTATGGCGGCCAGGGCAACGACATCCTTTCCGGCAATGACGGCGATGACGACCTTTACGGCAATACCGGCGACGACCGGCTGAACGGCGGCGCCGGCGAAAACCGGATCGACGGCGGCACCGGCTGGGACACGGTGGTCGTTGACGGCGCGAGCAGCGCCTACACCTGGTCCGGTAATGGCTGGTACGTCACGGTCGGCGCCAACAATGGGTCCGCGTTCACCGCTGCGATCAATGTCGAGGCAATCTACTTCGCGGGCGACGATGTCACGATCACGCTCTCCGACACGGATATCGCCCGCGGCAATGGCGGCGTTGCCGGCGCGTCGGCCGGGCCCACTGCCCCGACACCGGCCAACGACACGGCTGAAGTCGCGCCGGGCGGCTCGGTCACCATCGATGTGCTCGCCAACGACACGGACCCGAACGGCGATACGCTCACCATCACGCAGATCAACGGCGTCGACATGCAGCCGGGCTGGCAGACATGGGTCAACGATGCAGAGGGCCTGGTCATCTACAACACCGACGGCACGCTCACCTATCAGCCCTCGGCTTCGGCCACCGGCACCAAGACCTTCACCTATACCGTGTCGGACGGCACCGAGACCGCGACGGCCACCGTCACGGCCACGGTCGCCCCCATTCCAACCACTCCGGAACCGCAGAACGACACGGCCGAAGTCGCCGCGGGCGGATCCATTACCATCGACGTGCTCGCCAATGACACGGACCCGAACGGCGACACGCTGACCATCACAAAGATCAACGGTGTCGACATGCAGCCGGGCTGGCAGACCTGGGTCAACGACGCAGACGGCCTGGTGATCTACAACACCGACGGCACGCTCACCTACCAGCCGTCGGCTTCGGCCAGCGGCACAAAGAGCTTCACCTATACCGTGTCGGACGGCACCGAGACCGCGACGGCCACCGTCACGGCAACCATCGTGCCGACGACTCCCACCCCTGCGGACGACGCCGCAAATGTCGCCCCCGGCGGCTCCGTCACCATCGACGTTCTGGCCAATGACACGGATCCGAACGGCGACGCTCTGACCATCACAAAGATCAACGGTGTCGACATGCAGCCGGGCTGGCAGACCTGGGTCAACGACGCAGACGGGCTGGTCATCTACAACACCGACGGCACGCTCACCTATCAGCCGTCGGCTTCGGCCAGCGGCACCAAGACCTTCACCTATACCGTGTCGGACGGCACCGAGACCGCGACGGCCACCGTCACGGCCACGGTCGCCCCTGTTGCCACCGCACCGACGCCATCGGACGACACCACCCAGGTCGAGGCCGGCGGCTCCGTCACCATCGATGTGCTTGCCAACGACACGGACCCGAACGGCGACACGCTGACCATCACAAAGATCAACGGTGTCGACATGCAGCCCGGTTGGCAGACCTGGGTCAACGATGCCGACGGCCTGGTGATCTACAACACCGACGGCACGCTCACCTATCAGCCGTCTGCCTCGGCCAGCGGCACCAAGAGCTTCACCTATACCGTGTCGGACGGTACCGAGACGTCAACGGCGACGGTCACCGCGACAATCGGCACGGCCCCGCCGGCCTCGGGCGTGAAATACACCGGCGTCAACATTTCGAGCATGGAGTTCGGCAACGTGGAAATCGGCGACCTGTGGACCGATTACGGCTTCAGCGGCGAAGACCACTATGACTATTGGGCCAATGCCGGCGCCAACACCGTGCGGCTCCCGTTCACCTGGGAACGGCTGCAGCACACGGAGAATGGCCCGCTGGATGCAGGCTACCTGCAGCTGATCCGGGACTCGGTCGCCTATGCACAGGCCAATGACCAGCTGATCATCCTCGACCTGCACAATTTCGGCACCTATTTCGACCAGGAGATGACCAGCGGATCGCAAAGCCTGAAAGCGGCTTTTGCGGATGTCTGGACGAAGCTCGCCAACGAGTTCAAGGACGAGCCGAATGTCTGGTTCGGCATCATGAATGAACCGCACGGCATTACCGCCGAGACCTGGATGGGCTTCGCCCAGGACGCCACCAATGCCATCCGGGCAACCGGAGCGACCAACAAGATCCTGGTGCCGACCGTGGACTGGTCCGGCGCCCACCGGTTCAACGATCCGAACTACCAGGATGAGGAAGCGCTTTACGAGGCCTTTGTCGATCCCGCCGGAAATTATGCGTTCGAAGTGCATCAGTACCTGGACAGCGACAGCAGCGGCACTTCCGACGATGCCGTCGACGGCAAGGGAGCAACGGTGCTTCAGGGCGTGACCGACTGGGCGCGCGCCAACGGCTTCGATCTGTTCCTGGGAGAATTCGGGGTTTCGGCCGACGGCGCCAACGCCGACGAATATCCGGATTTCCTGAACTACATGGAGTCCAACGGCGATGTCTGGCTCGGCTGGACTGCCTGGGGCGCCGGGGAATGGTGGCCGGAAAGCTATCACTATTATCTCGGTGACAAGGACGGTTCCGGCACCGACATCCTGGATGACTTCTTCAACCCCGCGCCTGTCGATTACGAGAACGGCGCGACCATGGCCGCTGCGGGCCTGTCCTTCTTCGCGTCCGGCACCGGCGACGACGCCCTTGCCGGCACGAACGGGCATGACATCTTCTTCTTCGCCGATGGCGAGATCGGACACGACACCGTCACCGGGTTCGAAACCGGTGCCGGGTCAGACGATGTGCTGGCCTTCGACCGGGGCGTGTTCGAGGATGTCGACAGCCTGGTCGCCGCTGCCTCGGACAACGGCGTCGACACGACCATTACCATCGATCAGGACAACAGCATCACGGTGACAGGGCGCATCCTGTGGGATTTCCACGACGACGACGTGATGTTTGTCTGAGCCGGTCGGGATGCGGACACCAAATATCGCGCGCCCAGGTCGTTCGGCGAATGACCGTATCCAGGGCGCGGAGGAAACACCTGAAGAAGGATGAGGACAGCGCGAAGTTCGACTGAGTGACGTGCAGATTTCTTCAAACGCAAAACGCCCCTTCCTGACGGAGGGGGCGTTTTGCTTGAGAGGGCAAGTTCGCAATCAAATTTGCCGGCCCGGCATCGCACCAGGCCATGCTCCCCCTGATGCTTCATGGGGTTCGATCCGCCTGGTTCATCTCGCTTTCCATTGCAATTCAAGACTGCACGCTCCGGATTGATCAGCATCAATGCACAACCGGGGGGATCCTGTTGAGGGTAACGGAATAGCAAAAAGGAATGAATCCCGTTGCCGCGTTCGTGACCATCGAACCGGCAGAACGCTTGAGTGTGAATGGGAGCATGCCATGGCTTATTATGTCTCAGTTGAAGAAGGCGATGACACCAACCCCGGCCTTTCGCGCGGAGAGCCCCTTCGTTCGATCACCCGGGCCATGGAACTCATCTCGGCCGCGTTCATGGAAGAAGGCGATCCGTTCCCTGAAACCGTTCATGTTGCCGCGGGTGACTACAGCGGGCCGACCGGCGAGAGATTTCCGATAACCGTATTGCCGCTGGTGCAGGTCGTTGGCGAGTCGAGCGAGGATTGCAGCATCCTGTTTTCGCTGGAACACGCCGACTGGGTCAGTTCCTGCGCGCCGATCGGGGCATTCATTCATATCTACGGCTCCGTATCGGGCTTCACTTTCTCGGTGTCGGACCCGTCGTCGGAGTGCGCCATGGTCATCCTGATGGACCAGAACGCGGTCCTCGACGACGCCGTGGCGGCGAATATAGTCATCGAGTCGGCCCGGCGCGTTTCGAATGCCGAGTTTGTCTGGCTGATCACGAAGGATGGATTTGAATCTGAAGACGAGGTTTTTCCCCATATCGAGAATTGTCACTACAGCGGGGATCTTGCCGATGAAATCGGTGTTTTTGTCAGGGATGACGGCGGTTTCTCCCTCTGCGGCGGACGCCTGGAGCGCAGTACGGCGATAAACGTCACGGTCCACTCTCCCTCCCGAACCGTCGTGCACGACAACGAGATCGATGCCTGCCACGAGTTCGTGGTTGTCCGGGGATTGTCGGAACCACCTCCCGCCGATCCGGCAATGGTTCCGCAAATCCTGGACAACAGGATCTGGAAGCGGGCGGAACTGACAGGCTGGTTCAGCCAGGTAACGGCGAAAGGCGAGTCCCATTGGGAAGGCAATACACTCCAAGTCAACCGCGTCGGGATAGGTTGCGACTGCACTTTTCATGACAACACGATCGAAGCGCTCGTCGATTTTTCCCTGCACAGGGAAACGGGATGGGCGATTGGCGACCGTTCGGACCTGAACGATTTCTATGCATGCGGTTTTACCCCGGAAGCCGAAATGTTGCGGCGGCCCTTCCGACCGGTTCTGACCGACAACAGCTTCACCTTCTCCGGCGCTTTCTCTGCAGGCAGGAGAGCCTACATGGAGATATTGTATGATGCCGGTCCGGTATTCGAGGGCAACACGTTTTCGACCGAGGGCAGCGAATCCCTTGTCCACGTTCAGAACATCCCCTGCTTCGACTGGTCTGCACCCTCGTGGGTCGCGGAAGAGTTGCAGCCTGTCTGGACGACGAACTGGCAGGATTTCATCACACGCGTGCGCTACAACGACAGATCGTTGCCCGGCTGGATTGATGACTTGCCGGCTCCCTGGCCGGACATGTGGGACGGGTTCATCGCCTGGCTTCACATAGCGTCCCGTTCGGGGCTGATCACGCTTCCGGTGGATCTGACGCACCCGCTGCTGCCAACTCCCTACGGGGAGGATCATCAGGCGTGGATAGACAATTGGCGGAGATTCCAGGAGCATCTCGCGCCGTTCAGACATTGGCGCATACCGGTGATCATGTTCAGCAGCGACGAGGCAATTCAGGATTTCCGCGAGGAATGGCCCGGCACCCTGGCGTCACCGAGTGCCGATTTTGGCGGCGGCGGCCGGAGCATCGGCAACAACACGTTCAACATGACGAACCGTATCCTCCCGAAGATCATTGTATCGGTCTATGACAACACGCTGGAGCTATGGGCCGAAAACAACACCTGGTCGGATGGGCCGACGGTCGAAGCCATTCCACCCAGCGACGACATAATCATTCACATCTAGGCAACGGAGGAACGCTGAAATGAGAAGGATCACGTTGCCCGTTGTGGCGCACCGGATATTCAGCAAGAAGCACGAGAGGGAGATCGTCTGGGAAGATCCGCCGAATACCTTCTTCGAACGCAAATGGTGGGAGGAATGGGCCGCCGGGATGAACACCCCTCCCAAATGGCGCGACGACAGCGATGAAAAACCGCGCTTGCCGGGGGTGCCGTCCATAAGGCTCGACAGGGAACACGGCACTGTTCGCAGCATCGACGAGATTTGCGACATTTTCGATGGCGGCCACCGATCCGGATCAAGCAATGGCAACAGTGTGAACCGGATCTGGAAAGCGGCCGGTATCAATTTCCGGCTGGTGGCGATTGTGGACGAGGGATTGCCGCATGTGCGCTCCCTTGGCATCGACCATGAATCGGTGATCGACATTGCCCGGGATCTGAACACCCCCAAGATGGTCAACGTCTATTTCTTCAAGACCATCGTGGGCGCCCGGGGCGTCGGCGGGTGGTCGCCCAATCCCTTGCAGGAAATGTTGAGGCTTGTTCCATTTGCCGCGGGAGAAGACACGGACTCCTGGGATGGCACCGTTGTTGTGCTGGCGCACGAATTGGGACATCTCCTGAATCTGAGCCACGTGTCCGCTTCCGAAAACCTGATGCATCCCGCCGCCTGGGATAGCGCCGAACTCACTCCGGCGCAGATCATGATAGCCCGCAATCAGGCGCACTATTACACACCGGCTCTTCCATCCCTATGTGTGCAGACATGGTTTCGCGACCGCTTCATCGACCTGGAAGAGCCGCCACTTCGACGCGACGCGTTGAAGGAAGGTCCGCTGGTTCTCGGACCTCCGGTACCGCGACCGGAAGACCCCGCGGCCCAACTGGATTATGTGATGGATGGCGCGCCTGTGTTCGGCTACCAGCTGCCGCGAACCGGCGATTACCGGATGTACAAGAAACCTGTACGGGATGATGTGCCGATGTCCGGCGAGACGAAGCGGCCGGAAAACGACCGGCTCAAGGTGCAAAAGCATGCGTTGGCTCTCTTGAACAGCCTGGAAATCGACAGTCTGGTTGTTGCCCAGTTGGCCGGGCTTCCCGATGCGGCCGAGACACTCTCCGAAATTGCATCTGGAAGCGTCAAGGCGACCACCTCCCAGCGCCAGAACGCCGTTTATGCCCTTGGACGGATCGGCACACCGAAAGCTTCCGACATATTGCTCAAGGTGCTGGATTCGAAAGACCCGTCCATGAGGCTTGCAGCATTGGTGGCCTTGAGAGCGCTAGGGGTGACTACGCATATCCGGAAATGCCTTTGGCAGTTCGTCAAAAACAAGGATGTTGCCCGGGCAGAAGCCGATTTTGCACGCTTGGCCCTGGGTCAGAAGGTAAGCGCCTTCAGCAACGGCCCGCGTCTCGAGGCCGACATCAACAAGGGGATGGATCTCCCGTCCGGTGCCCGAGGCGCATGAACTGACGCTTGAGGTTTGTCATGAGGAACGTTTGTTCGCGCCCCGTCCAAACGCAACAATGGTCCGCGCCCAACAGGCTGATCGACGGCCCCTCAAATCTCCGTTCGCATCCGGTAGCCCGGCGCAAAGATCAGGCGCACATGAGTGATCGGCATGTCGCCCGCCCAGGTGATGCGCTCCATGGCGAAGAGGGCACTGCCCTCGGCCGCGTCGAGTTTTCTGGACAGCGTCCTGTCGGCGTTGACGGCGAAGAAGGAAATGTCGCCGTGGCTGTAGGGCGCGTTGTGGACAAGCCATTCGTTGGCGCTGACATCGGTAAAGGTCTGGTCGCGTGCCTCAGGCGCCGCGGCCAGGTTGATGTAGCGTTCCTCGAATGCATAGGGCCGGTCATCGGCGAAATGCAGCGTCTTCAAAAACAGCACATCCTCGCCGAGGCTCACCTGGAACGCGCCGTGCAGCATCGGTGGAAGCGGCCTGAGATCCCGTTCCAGCAGACTGTGGGAATAGGTGCGGCCGAGCGCCTCGACCTCCTCGCGGATGATCGGGATGGTGAGGGTCGCGCGCTGAGGCGGGTTGAGCGCGACCCGCGTGCCCGCCCGGCGCTTGCGCACCACCAGACCGCTTTCCGCCAGATCCCTCAAGGCCCGGTTGACCGTCGTGCGGGCGCAGCCGAATTCCTCGGCGAGATCCGCCTCATGCGGGATCTGCTCGCCCGGCAGCCAGACCCGTTCGTGGATCCGCCGCAGCAGCTCCTCGCGGATCCCGGTCCAGGAATTTGTGTCGGTCAGCGTCAAGTCTCTCGTGGTCCCGTCAAAGTCGATTGCGCAGCGAGGCCATGGTGGCCCGGTATTTCGCGCGGATGGCCTCGCCTTTTACATGGTTTCCGCCGGAAACAACATGCCGCCCGGCCGACCAGACTTCGGTGACCATGCGGTCGTCTCCGGCGAAGATCCAGGCATCGAGGATTTCGTCACCCTCACGGCCTTCGAGGTCGATGGCAGTGCAGTCGAGGGCAAGCAGATCCGCGTAACGGCCCTCTTCGATGGCACCTGACTTTCGCCCGAGCGCCTGGGCGCCGCCGGCAACGGCGCCGTCGAACAGCACCCGGCCGGTGGAATGCTCTTTGGTGGCGACGGACGCGCGGCAGGTGTCCCGCAGGCGCTGGGAATATTCCAGTGTCCTGAGCTCTTCGGAGAGCGCGATCCGGATGTTGGAATCCGAGCCGACGCCGAAGCGGCCGCCAGCGCCAAGATAATTGACGCCGTCGAAAATGCCGTCGCCAAGGCTGGATTCGGTGATCGGGCAGAGACCGGCAACAGCCCCGGTTCTGGCAAGGCCCTCTGTTTCCGCCGGCGACATCTGGGTGCAGTGGATCAGGCACCAGTTGTCCCGGACCTCATGATGGGCGAGCAGCCACTCGACCGGACGCTGGCCCCAGGCTGCCTGGACTTCCTCCACTTCCGGGATCTGTTCGGCGAGATGCATGTGCAGCGGGTTGGCCCCGGCAAGGGCAACCGCGCTTTGGAGGCCGTCGTGATCGACCGCGCGCAGGGAGTGCGGCGCAACGCCGATGACCGCATCCTCCGGCAGGGCCTTCAGCGCCTGCCCGGCCAGCTCGTGCAGCTTCTGGAACCGCTCGGTGTCGTTGCCGAAGCGGATCTGGCCTTGCGCCAGCGGACGCCTGTCGCAACCGCCATATTGATAATGGACAGGCAGATGGGTGAGGCCGATGCCCGTATCTGCAGCGGCGCCGATGATGCGTTCCGACAGTTCCGCAAGGTTGTTGTAGGGCGCCCCGCCCGGCTGGTGGTGCAGGTAGTGGAACTCGCCGACGGCGGCATAACCTGCCTCCAGCATTTCCATCTGCACGAAGGCGGCGATCGCCTCGACATCCTCGGGCCTCAGCGCATCCAGAAAACGGAACATGATCTGGCGCCAGGTCCAGAAACTGTCGCGCGGTTCGGAGCCGCGGCGCTCGCTCATGCCGGCCATGGCCCGCTGGAACGCGTGGCTGTGCAGGTTGCCAGGTGCCGGCAGCAGAATACCGACGGTCTGCCCTGTCGCGGCCGTATCACGGTCAACGGCCAGGATCCTGCCATCGGCGCCGATGGTCACCGCGACATTTTCCGCCCAGCCACCGGGCAGCAGGGCCCTTTCCGCAAAAACCGTCGCGCCAGAAACCGTCGACATGCCTGCTTTTCCTCCGTTGACACGTTAATATGTGCATGCATATTATCTTATAACGCGATCTAATCAAGCCGGAGTTGACCGTGACCAAACGCCTTCTCACCAATGCCAGGCTGGCGACGCTGACCGAAAGCGGCGCGCCCTATGGCCTGATTGACGAGGGCGCGCTGGTGATCGAGAGCGGTCGCATCTCGTGGATCGGCGAGGCCGCCAACCTGCCGTCGCATTATTCCCGCTGCACGCCGGAAGATCTGGGCGGGCGGCTGGTCACCCCCGGCCTGATCGACTGCCACACCCATGTGGTCTTCGGCGGTGACCGGGCGCGCGAATTCGAGATGCGCCTTGAAGGCGCGACCTACGAGGAAGTCGCGCGCGCCGGCGGCGGCATCGTCTCGACGGTCAGGGCCACCCGCGCCGCCAGCGAGGACGAGCTGCTCGTGTCCTCCCTGACGCGGGTCGACGCGCTGATCGCCGAAGGCGTCACGACGCTGGAGATCAAATCCGGCTACGGCCTCGACAGGGACACCGAACTCAGAATGCTGCGCACGGCGCGGCGGATCGCAAAAGAGCGGCCGGTCACCGTCAGGACCAGCTTCCTCGGCGCCCACGCCATTCCGGCCGAGTACAAGGACCGGGCCGACGCCTATCTGGACGAGGTCTGCCTGCCGACGCTGAAGGCGGCCCACGCGGAAGGCCTGGTCGATGCGGTCGACGGGTTCTGCGAAGGCATCGCCTTCTCGCCCGAGCAGATCAGAAGTGTTTTCGAGACGGCCAAAGACCTCGGCCTGCCGGTGAAGCTTCACGCCGAGCAGCTCTCCAATCTCGGCGGCACGGCCCTTGCCGCGTCCTACGGCGCGCTGTCGGCCGATCACCTGGAATATCTGGACGAAGCCGGCGTCACCGCCATGGCGGCAAGCGGGTCCGTGGCCGTGCTGCTGCCCGGCGCGTTTTATACGCTGCGCGAAACCCGGATGCCGCCGATGGACCTGCTTCGCAAGCACAGGGTGCCGATCGCGCTCGCGACCGACTGCAATCCGGGTTCCTCGCCGCTGGCCTCGCTGCTGCTCACCATGAACATGGGCTGCACCCTCTTCCGCATGACGCCGGAAGAAGCACTCGCGGGCGTCACCCGCGTTGCCGCGAAAGCCCTCGGCCTTGAGGACCGCGGCACGCTGGAAGCCGGCAAGCGCGCCGACCTCGCTGTCTGGAACATTTCCCATCCTGCGGAACTCTCCTACCGGATCGGGTTCAACGCTCTTAAAAAACGCATCTTTGGAGGCTCTGAATGAGCGCCCTCACCCTGACGCCGGGCTCCGTCACCCTCGCCGACCTGGACCGCATCTACCGGGAAGAGCTCGCCGTCACCGTTGATCGCGCCGCGCAAGCCGCCATCAACCTCGCCGCCGAGCGGGTCGCCGAGGCGGCGCGCGGCAGCGAGGCCGTCTACGGCGTCAACACCGGCTTCGGCAAGCTGGCCAGCGTCAAGATCGCGGCGGAAGACACCGCAACGCTCCAGCGCAACCTGATCCTGTCCCATTGCTGCGGGGTCGGCGAAGCGCTCGACCGCACCACGACCCGGCTGATGATGGTGCTGAAGCTGTTGTCGCTCGGCCGTGGCGCCTCCGGCGTGCGCATGGACGTGCTGAAGCTGATCGAGGACTGCCTTCAGCACAATGTCACCCCGGTGGTTCCCTCGCAGGGTTCCGTCGGTGCCTCCGGCGATCTTGCCCCGCTCGCGCACATGACCGCCGTCCTGATCGGCGAAGGCGAAGCAGAATTCAATGGCGAACGCCTGCCCGGCGGCGAAGCGCTGACAAAGGCCGGTCTCACACCGGTGGTGCTGGGGCCGAAGGAAGGCCTCGGCCTCATCAACGGCACCCAGTTCTCGACCGCCTGTGCCCTGACCGGCCTCTTCGATGCCTGGCGCCTGGCGGAAGCGACACTGGTCACGGCCAGCCTCTCAACCGACGCCATCATGGGCTCGACCGCGCCGCTCTTGCCGGAGATCCACGAGCTGCGCGGTCATCGCGGCCAGATCGAGGTCGCCCGTGCCATGCGTAAGATCATGGAGGGCTCGGAGATCCGCGAAAGCCACCGCGAAGGCGACACCCGCGTCCAGGATCCCTATTGCATCCGCTGCCAGCCGCAGGTGGCCGGCGCCTGTGTCGATCTCCTGCGCATGGCTGCCCGCACCTTGGAAATCGAGGCCAATGCGGCGACCGACAATCCGCTGGTGCTGATCGATGCCGGCCGGATCGTCTCGGGTGGCAATTTCCACGCCGAGCCGGTCGCCTTTGCCGCCGACCAGATTGCCCTCGCCATTGCCGAGCTTGGCGCCATCGCCCAGCGCCGCGTCGCGCTGATGGTCGACCCGACCCTCTCCTTCGACCTGCCGCCGTTCCTGGCAAAGGACCCGGGGCTGAATTCCGGCATGATGATCGCGGAAGTGACCACGGCCGCCCTGATGAGCGAAAACAAGCATCTCGCCAACCCGTGCTCGACCGATTCCACACCGACCAGCGCCAACCAGGAAGACCATGTCTCCATGGCCGCCCATGGCGCGCGGCGCCTTGCGCGCATGAACGCGAACCTTTCCCAGATCCTCGGCGTGGAACTGCTCTGCGCCGCCGAGGGCATCGAGCACCGGGCACCGCTCACCACCAGCCCGTCGCTGCAATCGGTGCTGGCGCGGCTGCGCGACACCGTGCCGAGCCTGGACGCCGACCGCTACATGGCGCCGGATCTCGAAAAAGCCGCCGAGCTGGTGCGCACCCGCGCCCTCGCCGCGGTCGTCTCCCCTTCGCACATGATCGAGCTGGGAGAGACCCATGCAGCCGGTTGAGGTTTTTGAAGGCGACAGCCCGGTCGTCCTTGGCGTGCCCCATGCCGGCACTTTCGTGCCCGACGGCATCCGTTCGCGGCTCAACGACACCGGCCTGAAACTGGCCGACACCGACTGGCATGTGGACCGGCTCTATGCCGACTTGCTGCCCGGCGCGACGATGGTGAAGGCCAACTTCCACCGCTATGTCATCGACGCCAACCGGGATCCGGAAGGGGTCTCGCTCTACCCGGGCCAGAACACGACAACACTTTGCCCGGTCACCGATTTCGACGGACGCCCCATCTACCACGCCGGCGAAGAACCGGAGACGGACGAAATCGAAGCGCGACGCCTTGCCTGGCACGCCCCGTATCACGCCGCCCTCGCGGCGGAACTGGAGCGGGTGCGCGCCAGGCATGGCGTTGCCATTCTCTATGACTGCCACTCGATCCGCTCCGTGGTGCCGTTCCTGTTCGACGGCACGCTGCCGGATTTCAACACGGGCACCAACAACGGCACGACCTGCGCCCCCGAAATCGAAGCCGCCGTCGTCAGCCGCACCAGGGCCGCCAAGGGCTACACGTCGGTGCTCAACGGCCGCTTCAAGGGTGGCTGGACCACGCGGCATTACGGCCGCCCCGAAGAGGGCTTTCACGCCATCCAGATGGAGCTGGCCCAGAAAACGCATCTGACCACCGAGGACACGCCCTTTGCCTATGACGTGGCAAAGGCAGACCGTCTACGCGTGCATCTGAAAGACATCCTCGGCGCGCTGGACAACCTCGCACCCCGCCTGACCAACGATAAAAGACACCCTGGGAGCCCCTCATGACCAATCCGCGTCACAACGCCCGAGACATCTTCCCGCCCACCGGACCTGAGCTCAACACCAAGTCCTGGCTCACCGAAGCGCCCTTGCGCATGCTGATGAACAACCTGCACCCGGACGTCGCCGAGAACCCGCATGAGCTGGTCGTCTATGGCGGCATCGGCCGCGCCGCGCGCACCTGGGACGATTTCGATCGCATCGTTGCCAGCCTGAAGAGCCTCGAGGAAGACGAGACCCTCTTGGTCCAGTCCGGCAAGCCGGTCGGTGTCTTCAGGACCCACAAGGACGCCCCCCGGGTTCTCATTGCCAATTCCAACCTGGTGCCGAACTGGGCCAACTGGGACCATTTCCACGAACTCGACAAGAAGGGACTGGCCATGTACGGCCAGATGACCGCCGGTTCCTGGATCTATATCGGCACGCAGGGCATCGTGCAGGGCACCTACGAAACCTTCATGGAAGCCGGCCGCCAGCATTACGAGGGCAACCTCAAGGGCCGCTGGATCCTGACCGGCGGTCTCGGCGGCATGGGCGGCGCCCAGCCGCTCGCCGCCGTCATGGCCGGCGCCTGCTGCCTGGCCGTCGAATGCGACGAGAAAAGCGCCGACTTCCGCCTGCGCACCCGCTATGTCGACGAAAAGACCCATTCCCTCGACGAAGCGCTTGAGCTGATCGAGCGCTGGACCAAGGCCGGCGAGGCCAAGTCCGTCGCCCTGATCGCCAACGCTGCCGACGTCTTCTCCGAACTGGTCAGGCGTGGCGTCAAGCCGGACATCGTCACCGACCAGACCTCCGCCCACGACCCGGTCAACGGTTACCTGCCGCAGGGCTGGACCGTTGCCGAATGGCGCGCCAGGGCCGAGACCGAACCGAAAGCGGTCGAGAAAGCCGCCCGCGCCTCGATGAAGGTGCATGTCGCCGCTATGGTCGATTTCTGGAACGCCGGCGTGCCGACCCTCGATTATGGCAACAACATCCGCCAGGTCGCCCTGGAAGAGGGCCTGGAAAACGCCTTCGCCTTCCCGGGCTTCGTGCCGGCCTATATCCGCCCGCTGTTCTGCCGCGGCATCGGCCCGTTCCGCTGGTGCGCGCTCTCCGGCGATCCGGAGGACATCTACAGGACCGACGCCAAGGTGAAGGAACTGATCCCGGACGACGAGCACCTGCACAACTGGCTCGACATGGCCCGTGAGCGCATTTCCTTTCAAGGGTTGCCGGCACGCATTTGCTGGGTCGGTCTCGGCCAGCGCCACCGCCTTGGCCTTGCCTTCAATGAAATGGTTCGCAACGGCGAGCTGAAAGCACCGATCGTGATCGGCCGCGACCATCTGGATTCAGGCTCCGTCGCCTCCCCGAACCGCGAGACCGAGGCCATGCGGGACGGCTCGGACGCCGTCTCCGACTGGCCGCTTCTGAATGCCCTCTTGAACACCGCCTCCGGCGCGACCTGGGTGTCGTTGCACCATGGCGGCGGCGTCGGCATGGGCTTCTCCCAGCATTCCGGCATGGTCATCTGCTGCGATGGCACCGAGGACGCCGACCGGCGCATCGGCCGGGTGCTGTGGAACGATCCGGCCACCGGCGTGATGCGTCACGCCGATGCCGGCTACGAGATCGCGCTCGATTGCGCGAAAGAACAGGGGCTCAACCTGCCGGCCATTTTGGGCAAATGAATAAGCACGGCGGGACGCTCCGGACCCAAACCTGTGACTGAGGGGTAATACCATGAAAAGACGTGATTTTCTGAAAGCCGGCGCGACCGGCACCGCCGCCGTCGCGGCCTCCACGCTGGCAGCTCCTGCCATCGCTCAGGACGTGCGCCAGTGGCGCATGGTCACCGCCTGGCCGAAGAACCTGCCGGGCCCGGGCGTTGCCGCCCAGATGCTGGCAGACCGCATCACCGCGCTCTCCGGCGGGCGCATCGAGGTCAAGCTCTTCGCAGCCGGCGAAATCGTCCCGGGCAACGGTGTCTTCGATGCCGTCGGCCAGGGCACGGCCGAGCTCTACCATGCCGTTCCGGCCTACTGGGGCTCCAAGTCCAAGGGCATTCTCCTGTTCGGCTCGCAGCCCTTCGGCCTGACGGCTCCGGAACAGGCGGGCTGGCTGATCCATGGCGGCGGCCAGGCGCTCTATGACGAGATCTACGCGCGCTTCAACCTGAAGCCGTTCCTGTGCGGCAATTCCGGGCCGCAATGGGCCGGCTGGTTCCGCACCGAGATCAACAGCGTCGACGACCTCAAGGGCCTGAAGTTCCGCTCCACGGGCCTTGCCTCCGAGATGTGCTCCAAGCTCGGCATGGCGGTCCAGGCCATGAGCGGTCCGGCCATGTTCCAGGCGCTCCAGTCCGGCGCGCTCGACGCCGGCGAGTTCATCGGCCCCTGGACCGACAGCGCGCTCGGCTACTACCAGATCGCCAAGAACTACTACTGGCCGGGCGTCGGCGAGCCGTCTTCCGCGGAAGAATGCGCGGTCAACCTGGAGGCTTACAACGATCTGCCGGACGACCTGAAGGAAGCCGTGCAGCGTGCCTGCGCCAGCCTCTATAATGACGTCCTCACCGAGTACAACACCAAGCACGCCCAGGCCCTGACCCAGCTGGTCAACGACCATGGCGTGATGGTGCGCAAGCTCCCGGACGACGTCATCGTCGCCATGGGCAATGCCGCCGGTGAAGTCGTCGCGGATCTCAAGGCCAGCGACGACGAACTGGTTGTGCGCATCACCGACAGCTTCCTCGCCTACCGCAAGCTGATGCGCGACTACATGCCCTATGCCGACAACGGCCAGATGAACGCCCGCGTCATGGACTACACCTACGACTAAGGACGCTAGCCCACCCACGGCGTCGTCCTGAGGAGGGCCTTAAGGCCCGTCTCGAAGGATCGGCATCTTGTCTAGAGCAAGCGGCCGATCCTTCGAGACAGCGCTCCGCGCTTCCTCAGGATGACACTGTGGGTGTGTGAGGGGCTGTTTTTTTGAGGAAGAGGACATACCCCGTCGCCCTCCTCCGTCGTCCCATGGCTTGACCATGGGATCCATGCCGTTTCCTTTCGCCCACTGAAGGCGCTGCAAGGTTACGGAATGGATTGCAGGATCTAGCCCTGCAATGACAAAGTTCCCTTACACCGCTGAAACAAGACAGGACACCACGGATGGAAAAAGTGGCGGGCGCGCTGGAGCGTGTGAATTCGGTCATAGGCAACACGCTCTGCTGGGCGGCGCTTCTCATGCTGCTGCTGCAGTTCGTGATCGTGCTTCTGCGTTATGTCTTCGGCTACAGCTTCATCTTCCTGGATGAGGGCGTGCTCTATTTCCACGCGGCGATCTTCATGCTCGGCGCCGGATACACGTTCCTGGTCAACGCCCATGTGCGCGTCGATATCTTCTATGCCAAGGCCAGCGAACGCACCCAGGCAAGGATAGACCTGTTCGGCCACCTGTTCCTGCTGACACCGGCGCTCATTGTGCTGATCTGGTTCTCCTGGCCGGCGGTGCGCGGCAGCTGGGCCATCCTGGAAGGGCCGATCTCCGTCGGCGGCATCCCGGCCTCCTTCCTCCTGAAAAGCCTTATCCCCGCCTATTGCGTGCTGCTTCTGATCCAGGGCGCCGCGGCCTTCATCCGCGATCTGCAGAAACTGAAAGGCCTTGCCGCATGAGCCTGCCGCTCGACCTCCTCATGTTCGGCGCACTGATCGCTTTCATCCTGCTCGGCTATCCCGTCGCCTTCACCATTGCCGGCGTCGCCACGGCCTTTGCGCTGATCGGCTGGTGGATCGGCGACTTCAACATCCAGCTCATGGGCGCCATGGGTCAGCGCTTCTTCGGCGTCCTGACCAATCCGGTCTTGACCGCGATCCCGCTGTTCGTGCTGATGGGCGTCATTCTCGAAAAAAGCCGCATTGCCGAGGACCTCCTGGAAACCATGGGGCGCCTCTTCGGCAAGATGAACGGCGGTCTCGGCGTCTCCGTTGTCCTGGTCGGCGCTCTGCTGGCCGCCTCCACCGGCATTGTCGGCGCGACCGTCGTTGCCATGGGCCTGATCGCCCTGCCGACCATGCTGCGCAACGGCTACGATCCGAAGCTCGCCTCCGGCATGGTCTGCACGGCCGGCACGCTCGGCCAGATCATCCCGCCTTCGACCCTGCTGATCATCCTCGCGGACGTGATGTCCAACGCCTTCCAGCAGGCGCAATATGCGCAGGGCAAGTTCACCATCGAGACCATCTCGGTCGGCCAGACCTTCGCCGCCGCCATGGTGCCGGGCCTTTTGCTGGTGGTTGTCTACTGCGTCTATATCCTCGCCCGCGCACGGCTGTTTCCGGACGATGCGCCGGCGATGAAGGAACATGTCGACAAACCGTCCGGCGCGGAGATCGCAAGCGCCATCGTGCCGCCCATCCTCCTGATCATCGCCGTGCTCGGCTCGATCCTCGGCGGTATCGCATCCCCCAACGAGGCCGCTTCGGTCGGTGCCATCGGTGCCATCCTGCTGGCGGGCCGCCGCCTCGGCATGTCCACGAAGCTGATCGTTCTGGCCACCACCGCCCTGCTGATCCTGGCGGTTGCCGCCTCGGTGCTGCCGGTGCGCCTGCAGCGTTCCGACATCTCCGCGGGCGGTTACGTGCTTGCCGCGATCTATGCCGGGCTCGCCCTCTTCGCACTCGGGGTCGTCTTGCGCATCCTGAAGGCGGCCTTTTCCGACGGGTTGCTGAAAGCCTCGCTGATGTCGACGCTGACCGTCACCTCGATGATCTTCGCCACCATCCTGATGGCGAGTTTCTTCTCGCTGGTCTTTGTCGGCCTCGGCGGCGAGGACCGGGTGCATGCCATCCTGAACGAGATGCCCGGCGGGCCGACCGGCGCGCTGATCTTCGCGATGCTGTTCGTCTTCGTGCTCGGCTTCTTTCTCGACTTTGTCGAGATCTCGGTGATCCTGCTGCCGGTCCTGATCCCGCCGCTGATCCTGATGGGCATCGACCCGATCTGGCTGACGGTGCTGATCGCGATCAACCTGCAGACCTCGTTCCTGACCCCGCCTTTCGGCTTCTCGCTGTTCTACCTGCGCGGCGCGGCGCCGAAGGAAATCACCACGGGACAGATCTATCGCGGCGTGGTGCCGTTCATCGCCCTGCAGATCGTCGCCGTCGCGATCCTGTGGCTGTTCCCGCTGATCGCCACCTTCCTGCCGCGCTGGCTCTACTGAGCCGGCGCCAGCGCACACTCTTGCCGGTCCGGCACGCTCTCGCCGGGCCCGCCTTCGGGATGGACCCGTGCCCGCAAGGGCTCTGCGATGAGCCGGCTCTTGAGCGCCTGTATCCGTCCATACGCCGCGTCGATCTTTTGCGCGAGCACCGGATCCGTCCGGGCCTCGCTGATCAGGATCGCGGCCACCTTGGCCGGGATGTCCGGGTCCGGCCGCTTGTCATTGGCAAAGACAAGAATGTCGGTACCGGCACCGACCGCGCGCAAGACGGCCTCCTCCAGCGAGAAACTCCGGCGGATCGCGTCCATCTGCAGGTCGTCGGACATGATCACGCCGGCAAAACCGAGCTCGTCGCGCAGAACCTCCGTCAGCGCCGGTTTGGACAGGGACACCGGCATGGCGTCCCCCGGCGGCCGAAGCGCACGATTGACCACATGCGCGGTCATGATCAGGTCGGCCTTGTCATCGGCGATCAGCCGCCGGAAAGGCTCCAGTTCCTTTTCGGTCCAGGTCCTGGAGACGTCGACCGCGCCCCTGTGGCTGTCCCGCCGGCTGGATCCGTGCCCCGGAAAATGCTTCAGCGCCGTCAGGACACCATGCTGCCTGTGCGCCTCGACAAAGGCGGCCCCGTAGTCAGCGACCTGATGCGGGTCGGCCGAGAAGGAGCGCTCCAGCCGGCCGATGATCGGATTGCGCGGGTTGGTATCGACATCCACGACAGGGCCGAGGTTCAGTGTGAAGCCCCAGTCGGACAGCCCTTCGGCGAGAGCACCATAGGCCGTTGCCGCTTCGGCCGCGCTCTTGCGGCGCGCCATGCGCTTCGCGGACACCGTTTGCGGAAATCCGTGACGCCGCTTCAGGCGCTGGACCACCCCGCCTTCCTGGTCGATCGCGATCAGGGGTGGCAGGCGGGCCGGGGCCACGGAGACCAGGCCGGCATTCATCCGGCGCACCGTCGCCCGGTTCCGGAGGTTTCGCCCGAGATAAAGTACACCGCCGATTTCCCCGGAGCGGAGCTGCTCCCGCACCCGCCGGAACCCGGCATGGCGGGGCGTATCGCCCGGAAATCCGACCAGGATCATCTGTCCGATTTTTTCCGGAAGCCCCGGCAGACAGTCTGCCCTTCCATCCGCTTGTGCCCATTCCGGAACGGCCTGCACGGCCCACGCCGTGCCAGGCCCGATCGGCAAGGCCAACAGGGCAAACAGGACACCGGCACAGACCCTGCCCATGAACATCATTTCTGACCCCGAGTTCCTAAGCGTTTGCTTCCACCCTCCTGATAAGGCTTTTGAGCGAAAAGACCCGCGGTCTTCCCGTTCCCGAAGGGTTTCTCTCAGCCCCATAAAAACATTCTTCGGTGGTTTCGGCAAAACGGGCTAGGGTCGGCCGCAAGCTGTGCCATGCGCATGCATGCATTTCAGACCAGGAAGGAAATGTTTATGGATCAGGACCTTTACGAGAAAGGCCTCGCGCAGCGCAAGGCAACCCTCGGGGACGCTTATGTCGAGAACAACCTCGCGGCCGCCGACGACTTCTCCAAGCCGTTCCAGGAGGCCATGACCGCCTGGTGCTGGGGGTTCGGCTGGGGCGACGAGGTCATCGACGCCAAGACCCGGTCCATGATGAACCTCGCCATGATCGGCGCGCTCGGCAAGATGACCGAGTGGGAGGTCCATTGCAAAGGCGCCCTCAACAACGGCGTCAGCAGAGAGGAACTCCGCGCCATCATTCACGTCGTCGGAATCTATTGCGGGGTACCGCAGGCGCTGGAATGTTTCCGGGTGGCAAAGAAGGTGCTCGACGGCCACGACGCGCCGGCCTGAAGCCGAACCTGACACCGGCTTCCCGTCATGATGGCCGCTCCTTTGTCGGCATCGGCTGGGGAAGACGGCCAGACCGCCAACCGGCCCCGCCATTCCGTGTCTGTTACGGACCGCCGGGTCCGGCCTTGGCGCTGCCGGTCAAGGTCGCTCGGAGCAGGCTCACCAGCAGATCGATGACAAACCAGGTCACGAGAAAGCCGACAAACTCCAGAAGAAAACTCTTCCAGTGAAAAAACAGCTGCGTGACGATCAGTGCCGGAAAAAGGCTGAAGACCTGGGTCGTCACCAATGTCTTTGCATCCGCGGCGAATTGCTTCCGCAAACCGTCATTTCGAAAAATGCTGTACATTCCCTCCTCCTATGCTGCTGCCATGACAGGTCGAACGGAACCGGTTGCCCGGCTGAACGCGTCTCGCTTCCAAGATGCTCGTGTCATCCGCTCCTGCGCAATCGAAAGCAGACGGCGCCCTTGCGGCCGGTGGACGCCGGCCCCGCGGCTACCAGGTACGGGTTGACCTCCGGGCCGGCACGCGATCGGGGCCGTTGTTCCGAAATCCTGAAGTTTTCAGCGAAACGCAGGGGCTGCCGGAACAATTTTTAATTGCCAAGGGTGGAAACGCAACTAAAATCATCAGACCAGCCGATGCAACGGGGGAGTTGCCGCGCTCTTTCAAATTGTGCTCCGGCGGCAACGCGGCATTGCCGACACCACGCCGGTACAGAACCGCGCTGCACCGACATTTGGATCGCCACATTGAGGAAAGATAACTGGCTCCGCGAGAGACCGGTGAAGAGCATGTGGCATCAGGAGTGGGAGGACAGCATGGCAGGAATGAATCCCAACGCAACCTTGCCCTCGGCCACAAAACGCCGTGTCGAGACGGTTTCCGTTCCCTTCGACCAGCCCAGGTTCGGGGCACCGGTGATTTTGAACGCTCCGGGCGCGGCCGCGCTTGAGGCAGCGCCGAGCGCGGATGTCATCAAGCCTCTGCGCGACTCCAAGGAACCGCTGCCAGAAGCTTCCGAGGTCGACCTCAGCCAGTTGCTCGAGCTTGAAGATTATCCGCAGGCTCCCGACGTGGAAATGGCGCATGAGAAGGGCGGTGTCGCTCCAGAAGCCAGCGTCCAGGTCGATTTCGACGGCGGCTCATACGGCAATCCGGGCACGATACCGCCTGACACCCATGGTGCTCCCGGCAAGACATCGGTCATGACCACGCTCAACAACCGGGTTTGGTGGCACGACCGCAGCGGGACGCTCCGGGCGGATGTGACACTCGATTCCTTTTGGAACGTGTTCGGTGTTCCGATCGACACATTTGACCCGAAAACCTTCAACGACGAACTGACCGGCCGCTTCATTTCCGTGGTCTGCGGCAACGCACGTCTGCCGTCTTCGTGTCTTCTCGTTGCCGTTAGCCATACAGACGATCCGCAAGGCAACTGGTCCTTCGGCCGCATCACGGTGGACCCCGCCACGATGGGACATGTCTGGATCGATTACCCGAGCGTCGGCTTCACCGAGGACAAGATTACAATCTGCGTGAACCTGTTCACGATTGACGCCAACAGTTTCGCCGGGGTCGCCCTGTTCGTGATCGACAAGCCGTCCTTTCTGTCGCCGCCCCACAACTTCGATTTCGACCAGTTCGTGGTCTCGGACCAGGGCGGCACATTGTGTCCCGCCATCGTCGCGGATGCCGGCGTCTCCGACCAATACCTGGTCAGCAACTGGACCGGCAGCTACAACGGCAACGGCTATCTCGCTCTTTACAAGATCGATGGCAGCGTCGCCGCCGGCACGACCAACTTCACCCGCGTCGGGTTCCTGAAAATGCCGCGCACCTGGTCCTTCGGTTTCAGCGGGGACCAGGCACCGCAAAAGAACACCCCTCACCGGATCAACACCGGCGACGCCCGGATGCATTGGGTGGTGCACAGACATGGCAAATTGCAGCTGTCCCACACGGTCTTCGTTCCCGCCTCAAGCCCCGCACGCAGTGCAATTCAATGGGCGGAGGTCAGTCTCACCGGCACGCCTTCCATGTCCCAAAGCCAGCTGATCGGCGGCACGAACAGTGAAACCTATTTTGCCTATCCGTCACTGGCTGTGAACTCGGACGGCGACACGCTGATCGGCATGGCCGCCTTTTCAAGTTCGATTTTCGCCAGTGGCGCCTATGCCTTCAAACCCGCCGGCGGGAGTTTTGCGAGCCCGGTGATCTACGCTCCGGGCAAAAACACATATCACCTCACATTCAGTGGGACCCGGAACCGCTGGGGAGACTACAGCTCGACGCATGTCGACCCGGCCGATACACGGAACTTCTGGACAGTACAGGAATATGCCGGCCCCACCGCCGACAGATGGCGCACCCGTTGGGCCAGCATCGCACCACCTGCTGCCGTGCCGACCGTCTGACGGACGAGGCCAGAGCGACCGGAAAGACCGTTGCCACGCCTGAGCGCCTTGCATTTGCCGGGATCGCTCCTTAGATTCGAGGCACAGGCTGGCACGCGGCGTCGGAGTTTCCGCGGCGGGTCAACGGATCATCCGACACGCTTCCGGCACGAATATCTGCTATTACAATCAGATCGCCCGCTTCTGCGCGACGATGGTTTTACCCGGGTTCGCACGTTGCCGGACAGGCGAATAGGGGTTGTCGGATGAAAGTGACCAAAACGTCCAAACGCGGTGTCACCGTCAAAGCGCCTTCGACCTCCGAGGCACTTGCTGGCGATGTTCGCTCTGCGATGAAAAAACTCGGCGCAAACATCATTGTTCACGAACCGCTCGCGCTGCCGGAAGCGGAATCGGTGCCGGAAGATGAAATTCTGCCTTCCGACAAGAAGAAGCCGCGCTAAACCCACAGTGTTGCGTTTAAGGCTCAGAGCCAGGACGCTGAAAACGATCCCGATGCCGGAAATGACCCGTCTTTCCAGATCGTGGAGCCTACCGTTCGTTCGCGCCTTTGCCGGCAATCATCTTCTCCCGGAACTTCTCGATGCGCGAGTTCCGGGTTGCGGATGCTTTTGCGGAACCGAGATTGATGACATAGCTCCTCTGCCGGCCCGGTGTCAGTGCGTGAAAGGCTTCCGCCAGCTCGGGGTCGGCATCCATGGCATCGACCAGCTCCTCCGGCAGCTCCAGTTCAACCGTCTGCTTCGGCGGCAGCACGCCCGCCGCGGCATAGCCTTTTGCCTCTGCCAGGTAGGACGCGATGACGGGTTTCATCGCCGCCACCTGCAAGGTCTCCGTAAACCGGATCACGCCGGGATGCTGCGTGTTCGGGCCGTTTTTGACAAGGACCCCCTCAGGGTCCTTCATCAGGGCCGCGTTGAAGAAACTGAGTCGAAAATCGCCGCGAAACGCCCCGATCAGCGCAATGTTCCGCTCACCATGCGCATAGCAGGGATGAGCCCATTTGACGGTTTCGGTCAGGCCGGCCTCCCGGCAGAGCTCGCGCAGCCGGGCAAGGCCTTCACTCCAATGACGCGCCGAACAGTCCGGTGTTGCAAACCGCGCGCAACGCCCGCAGCCCTTTGAAAAGAAGTCTTCTATGTCCGTGATCATGGTCATTTAGGCTCTCCCCGCCCGGCCTTTTAAATCAGGGATTGCAGGCCGCCAACAGCGCGAGCCGTTTTTGTGCCAGCAAATGCCGTTTGTAATTTGGATTCTTATGCGTTTTTTGTTATTTTTTCCGGAGAAGGCGGGAGGAACAACAAGAATGGACAGTTTCTGGAGCGCGATTGGCGGGGCTTTCGGCCTGCTGTTCATGCTGGATCCGGATCTCCTTGAAATCATCGGTCTGTCCATGCAGGTCACGCTGACGGCTGTTGCCCTCGCCTGCCTGATCGGCCTGCCCCTGGGGGCAGCCGTCGCCACATTCCGCTTTCCCGGCCGCACGCTTTTGGCGGTTGTTCTGAACGCCCTCATGGGTCTTCCGCCGGTCGTGGTCGGCCTGCTGGTCTACCTGATGCTGTCCGCATCCGGGCCGCTCGGCGTGCTGCGCCTGCTTTACACCCCGACCGCCATGATCATCGCCCAGATGGTGCTGGTGACGCCGATCGTCGCCGCTCTTACCCGCCAGGTGATCGAGGATCTCAACCGGGAATATGCCGAACAGTTTGCGTCCATGGGCGTGGGCCCGCTGGACCGGCTCACGGCCATGCTCTGGGATGCACGCTACAGCCTGCTGACCGTGGCCCTCGCCGGCTTCGGCCGCGCCGTGGCGGAAGTCGGCGCCGTCATCATCGTTGGCGGCAACATCAATCATGTCACCAGGGTCATGACCACCACCATCGCCCTGGAAACGTCGAAGGGCAACCTGCAGCTTGCACTCGCGCTCGGCATCATTCTCCTGCTGATAGCCTTTGCCGTGAACGCCGCGGTCATGGCACTCCGCAGCTCCGCCATGAGGTCCGCCTATGCGTGACGTTGCCTTCAACACAGCTCCAAGCGCTCTCGGGGCTCCCGCAGCCAACCTGGAGGCTCCGCTGCTCGAGGTCCGCGGGCTCCGCTTTTCAGCAGGCGGCGAGCGCCTTCTGGACCAGGTGGATCTCGGCATCCGGCGCGGATCGCGCACCTTGATCATGGGCCCCAACGGCGCGGGCAAGAGCCTGTTGCTGCGTCTCATGCACGGGCTTCTGCAGCCCGAGGAAGGCACCATCCTGTGGCGGGGCGCCAGGCTCGATGGCGACGCCCGCCAAGCGCAGGCCATGGTGTTCCAGCGGCCGGTCCTGCTGCGCCGGTCCGTGTTCGCAAACATGAAATTCGCCCTTACGGTACGCGGCCGGCGCGGCAGCGAACGCGCCGAGAAGATCCGCGCCGCCCTAGCCGATGCCGGGCTCGAACATCTTGCCAAACGCCCGGCCCGGGTGTTGTCCGGCGGCGAACAGCAGCGCCTGTCCCTCGTAAGGGCGCTCGCCTGCGAGCCGGAGCTTCTGTTCCTGGACGAGCCCACAGCCAACCTGGACCCGGCGTCCACGGCCGCCATCGAACAGCTTGTCCTGGACGCAAACGCGCGCGGCGTCACCGTCGTGCTGGTAACCCATGATGCCGGACAGGCAAAACGGCTCGGCCAGGATCTCGTCTTTCTGCAGGACGGCAGCGTCGCCGAAACCGGACCGGTCGAAACCGTTTTGAAATCACCACGCAGTGAGCCCGTCAAAGCCTGGCGGGACGGCCGGATCTATCTCGGCCCCAACACACGTTCCATAAAAGAGCACCCTGGGAGGTCACATTGATCAGAAGAGCATTTCTGGCGCTTGCCGCCACATTGATTGCCGGCGCCCTGGCGGGGCAGACAGCCTTCGCCGAGGACAAGTTCATCGTCGTCCAGTCGACAACATCGACACAGAATTCCGGCCTGTTTGACTACCTGCTGCCGAAGTTCCAGGAAAAGACCGGCATTGAGGTGCGTGTGGTCGCCGTCGGCACCGGCCAGGCCATCAAGAACGCCGCCAATGGCGACGGCGACGTGCTGTTCGTGCATTCCAAGCCGTCGGAAGAAAAATTCGTTGCGGACGGTCTCGGCGTTGCCCGGTCGGATGTCATGTACAACGACTTTGTCATCGTCGGCCCTGCGGATGATCCGGCAGGTGTCGCGGGTTCCGGTGATGTCGCCGCGTCCCTGAAGAAAATCGCCGAAGCCGAGGCCCCGTTCGCGTCGCGCGGCGACGACAGCGGCACCCACAAGGCCGAACTGCGCCTCTGGAAAGCCGCCGGTATCGATCCGACGGCAGCCTCCGGCGACTGGTACCGTGAAACCGGCTCGGGCATGGGCGCAACGCTCAACACCGGAACGGGCATGGGCGCCTACATCATGACCGACCGCGCCACCTGGATCGCCTTCGGCAACAAGGGCGACTACCAGATTGCCGTCCAGGGCGACGACAAGATGTTCAACCAGTACGGCGTCATCCTGGTAAACCCGGAAGCGCATCCGCATGTGAAGGCCGAAATGGGTCAGGAATTCATCGACTGGCTGCTGTCGAAAGAGGGCCAGAAAGCCATCGCCGATTACGAGGTCGACGGGCAACAGCTGTTCTTCCCGAACGCCAACAAGGGCAGCAGCTGACCCAGCACAACGGTTGAGCGGACAAACGACGGGCATCCGTGTCGCAGCCACCGCTCAAGCAGTCCCTCTCCTGCCCCACGGGAGAGGGACTTTTTTTGGTCGGAGGGAGACAGCTTCACCCTTCAGTCACGGGCGGACAACTCGGGCTCCGGCATCCGCCTCGACCCGCATGCGCATGTCACGAATTCATTCCCCCAGCCGGACCGAGGAACTTGTCGTCATGTCGGCGCTGGAAAAACCCATGTGTTCGAGAGCCTGATTGGCGCCGACCGCAATCACGATGATTGCCGCAAAGGCCAGAAGCATCGCTTTCATTGTGTGTCTCCTTCGCTCGTCCCGGCGGTCGTCGCCGTCCTGAGGTAGTCGATAAGGTCATCCCGGTCTTGCGGTCCAACGATCCGCTGCATCGGCATTTTCGAACCCGGTATGTAGTGGTCCGGCCCGTCCAGGAACAGCTGGTTGATTGTCTCCGCCGACCAGATGATATCAGATCCCTGCAAGGTCTCCGAATAGGGGTAGCCGGGAAGCGTTCCGGCCTGCCGCCCGAAGACCTTGAAGAGCGTCGGCCCGGCCTTGCGCCCGCCATCGGCGGTGAGCGCATGACAGATGGAGCATTTGCGCGCGAACTGGCGCTCGCCGTTGCTCATTTCCTCCGGCTTCTTCAGAAATTGCGGGGTCTCGGTGGCCATCGGATCGTAACTGGCGAGATCCGCCAGCGGCCAGGAATAGACGATGTTCTCGATCCCGCCGGCATGCAGCACGCTGCCGTCCTTCGAAAAGGCCAGCGCCCAGATCGGACCTTTGAGGGCCGCCCGGAAATCCGTTTCGATGCCCCAGGTTTCCGTGTTCAGCACGGTGATGTAGCCGTGCCCGTCTCCGGTTGCGAGCTTCGAGCCATCCGGGCTGAGGCTCAGCGCCAGGATCGGCCGGCGCTCGAAGGCAAAGTCATGCAGCCGCTCGCCGGTCTCGATGTCGACGATCCGTGTCGTGCCGTCCTGGGTTCCATAGGCAATCCAGCTTTCCGCCTGCCCGGAACCGCCAAGCCCGATGACATTGATGCCGAACCCGTTGCGGTCGATAACACGTTTTTCAGACCGGGTTTCCAGATCCCAGAGCTTGATCGAACCGTCGACGGAGGCAGAGTAGAGCCATCTGCCGTCCCTTGAAAAGGCAACCGCATTCACCCCGGCCGTGTGCCCCTCGAGGAAGACAGGCTCTCCGCCGCCGGCGGGCCACAGGCCGATCCGCGTATCCCAGCTGGCGCTGGCAATCAGGCTTTGGTCCGGAGAAACGGCAAGCTCCATCACCTTGGCGGTATGGCCCTTCAGCCGGGACGAGGTTCCGTCGGTGCTGTTCCAGAGGATCAGGTCATTGTCGTCTCCGGCGGAAACCAGCCGGTCTCCCCCTAAGAAGGCAACAACCTTGACCGCCGCCGCATGGCCCTCCAGCCAGCGCGGCGTTCGACCTGACCACAGGCCGACGGAATTGTCGAAACTGGCGGTCGCCACCTGGCCGGTGACCGCGGACACGTCGATATCCATCACCGGACCGCCGTGGCCCTTCAACGTCTGGAAGTCGGCGGCCTGGGCGAGCGTCGTCAGTGTGGCGGAGACAAGCAGGGCAACCAGGAAACCAACCCTTTTGTCATCCCGGCCAGGCGCAGCGCGAGCCTGGACCCGGGACTCCCGGGCGGCCGTTTTGAAGTTCGGCATAAGGTGAAGGTTCCCGGGTCCCCGCTTTCGCGGGGATGACTTCCTGTGCCGGCAGGACGTCCAGAGCCCTTCCCCCCAAGGCAAACCGATCATCGCCGAAGCGGCCCTATTCCGCCGGAACGGCATCTTTCGTCCCGGATCCCGATTCCCGTTCGGCTTCCTCGACTTCCTTGACCCAGAGGCCGTGGTGCTCGCGTGCCCATTGCAGCTCGACCTCACCGGAACCCATGGCGTCATAGGCGCCTTCCATGCCGATCGAACCGATATAGATATGCGCCAGGATCATCGCCATCATCACGAACGCAACAATGGCGTGCCAGATCTGGGCATATTGCATCTCCTCGTGTGGTGCGAGCGCGGTCGGCAGCGTGCCGAGGCCCAGAAGCTGCGAGATGCCGAGCGCATTCAGCTTCTCGAAGGTGGCCGCGAACATCGGCAGCTCGAACGGGAACAGCAGCGACAGGCCGGAGGCCGACACCGACACACCCAGAACGATCACACCCCAGAACACCATCTTCTGGCCGAAATTGAATTTCTTCGCCGGCGGGTGCACGCCCTTCTTCAGGAGACCGCCGCCGACTGCGATCCACTTCAGATCGGTCTTGTTGGGAATGTTGTGGGCCACCCACATCACGAACACCATGACGAGCCCGATCATGAAAGCCCAGGCGACGTTGTTGTGGATCCACTTGGAAGCCAGAGCAAGCGGCGCGAACGCGTCCTTGCCGATCAGCGGAATGATGGCGAAACGTCCGAACAGGGTCAGAAGCCCGGTCAGGGCCAGCAGAACGAAAGAGCCGGCCAGCAGCCAGTGACCGAAACGCTCGACGGCCTTGAACCGGGTAATGGTTCGGCCGGTTTTCTCGCCGTCAATACGGATGCGGCCGCGCAACAGGAAAAACAGCGCCAGCAGCAGCACCGTCGCGCCAAGCAGCCAGGCACCGTAAGTGGCCAGCGGGCCCTTGCGCCAGGCCAGCCAGCGCATGCCGCCGTCCTGCATCAGGACCGTCGCCGGCTCCCCGCCAGCGGAAACGGTGATGTCGGCGGAACCGTAGCGCAGCGCGCGCCAAAGCTCGGGATCGGAGACACCGCCCAAAGTGCCGAGCTGCGACGATATCGCCGCTGCGGAATTGGGATCGCCGGTGTTGTTGCGGCGGAAGTCGTAGTCGACCTTCTCGCCGCGCTGGCGTTTCATGATGTCTTCCAGCGTCTGCGCGCCGCCGGTCGCGGATCTTTCGGATGCCTGATCCTGCGCCAGCCCCTGGGACAGGAATGCCAGCAGCACAGCCAAAGCCAGTACCATGCGTTTCATGGCGGGAACCTCGTTTTCTTGTCACCGGAGACGCACGGGGCGGCACTGCTGCCGCCCCGCCTACGCACATATTCAGGTTGATCCGCATGCCGGACCGGCAGCCGCAAGACCGCCGGTCGCGGGAAGTGCGATCAACCGCCTTTCTGGCCGTAAGCGGTGCCCCAGCCCCAGGCGCCGGAGCCGAAGCCGCGGGCAACCACGCGCTCGCGGTAGATGGCCGACACAACGTCGCCATCGCCCGCCAGCAGGGCCTTGGTGGAACACATTTCCGCGCAGAGCGGCAATTTGCCTTCGGCAATACGGTTGCGGCCGTATTTGGCAAATTCCGCGGTCGAGTTGTTCTCTTCCGGTCCGCCTGCACAGAAGGTGCATTTGTCCATCTTGCCGCGCGATCCGAAATTGCCCGCCTGCGGGAATTGCGGTGCGCCGAACGGACAGGCGTAGAAGCAGTAGCCGCAGCCAATGCACAGGTCCTTCGAGTGAAGCACCACGCCTTCTTCGGACTGGTAGAAACAGTCGACCGGGCACACCGCCATGCAGGGCGCGTCCGAGCAGTGCATGCAGGCGACGGAGATCGACCGTTCACCGGGTTTGCCATCATTGATGGTCACCACCCGGCGGCGGTTGATGCCCCAGGGCACCTCATGCTCGTTTTTGCAGGCCGTGACGCAGGCATTGCACTCAATGCAGCGTTCGGCATCACAAAGGAACTTTGATCTAGCCATTGCGTCTCCTCCTTACGCTGCCGAGATCTTGCAGAGAGTGGCTTTTGTCTCCTGCATCTGGGTCACGGAGTCGTAGCCATAGGTCTGCGCCGTGTTGGTGCTTTCACCGAGCACATACGGATCGGCCCCGGACGGATATTTCGACCGCTGGTCCTCGCCCTGGAAATGACCGCCGAAGTGGAACGGCATGAAGGCAACGCCCTCGCCGACCCGCTCGGTCACCATTGCCATGACCTTGACCTTGCCGCCTTCCGGACCCTCGACCCAGACCTGCGCGCCGTCCCGCACCCCGAGATTGTTGGCATCCCGCGGATTGATTTCGACGAACATGTCCTGCTGAAGCTCGGCGAGCCACGGGTTCGACCGTGTCTCGTCGCCGCCGCCCTCATATTCCACCAGTCGGCCGGATGTCAGGATGATCGGGTAATCCTTCGAGAAATCCTGCTTCTGGATGGAGGCGTAGAGCGTCGGCAGGCGGTAGAATTTCCGGTCCTCATAGGTCGGATAATCCGCCACCAGGTCGCGCCGGTTGGTGTAGAGCGGCTCGCGGTGCAACGGCACCGGATCCGGGAACGTCCACACGACGGCACGTGCCTTGGCGTTGCCGAACGGGGCGCAGCCATGCTTGATCGCGACCCGCTGGATCCCGCCCGACAGGTCGGTCTTCCAGTTGGTCTTCGGACCGGCCACCGCGTCGATCGCGGCCCGTTCCTCGTCCGTCAGGTCGCCGTCCCAGCCCAGATCCATCAGCATCTGCATGGTGAACTCGGGATAGCCGTCCTGGATTTCCGCGCCCGGGTTGGAAACACCGTCGGCGAGCAGGTTGTCGCCGTCCCGTTCCACGCCGAAGCGGGCCCGGAAGCACAGGCCGCCTTCCGCGACAGGCTTGGACATGTCGTAGAGGTTCGGTGTGCCCGGATGCTTCATTTCCGGAGTGCCCCAGCACGGCCACGGCATGCCGTAGTATTCGCCGTCATTCGGGCCGCCAACCGCCTGAAGGGTGGTGCGGTCGAACGTGTGCTGGTTCTGCATGTGCGACTTGATGCGCTCGGGCGACTGGCCGGTATAGCCGATCGTCCAGAGACCGCGGTTCAGTTCGCGGGTGATGCTTTCCACATTGGGCGTTTCGTCGTCTTCCATCTCGATATTCCGGAAGAGACGGTCCCCCCAGCCGAACTTGTTCGCGAACTTCGCCATGATCACGTGATCGGGCAGGCTCTCGAACAGCGGGTCCACCACCTTGTCGCGCCACTGCAGCGAGCGGTTCGACGCGGTCACGGAGCCACGGGTCTCGAACTGGGTACAGGCCGGCAGCAGGTAGACACCGTCGGTGCGGTCATGAAGCACGGCGGAAACGGTCGGATAGGGGTCGATCACGACCAGCGTATCCAGCTGTTCCATGGCCTTCTTCATTTCCACCATGCGGGTCTGGGAGTTCGGGGCATGGCCCCAGAGCACCATTGCCCGCACCGCGTTGGGCTGATCGGTGTTGGCCGGGTCTTCCAGCACACCGTCGATCCAGCGGCTGACCGGGATACCGGTCAGGTTCATCAGGTTCTTGTCCTTGCCGTCGGCACCCTGAACCGTCGCGAACTGGGCTTTCAGCCAGTCGGGATCTTCCTCCCAGACACGGGCCCAATGCGCCCAGGCGCCTGCCGTCAGGCCGTAGTAGCCCGGCAGCGTGTGGCTGAGGACACCCAGGTCCGTCGCGCCCTGCACGTTGTCATGGCCGCGGAAGATGTTGGTGCCGCCGCCGCTGGTGCCCATGTTGCCAAGGGCCAGCTGCAGGATGCAGTAGGCGCGGGTGTTGTTGTTGCCGTTGGTGTGCTGGGTACCGCCCATGCACCAGATCACGGTGCCCGGACGGTTGTTGGCCAGGGTCCGCGCCACGCGCTTCAACTGGCTTTCCGGTGTCCCGGTGACCCGTTCCACCTCGTCCGGCGTCCACTTGGCGACTTCCTCGCGGATCTGGTCCATGCCCCACACGCGGGTGCGGATGAACTCCTTGTCCTCCCAGCCATTGTCGAAGATGTGCCAGAGGATGCCCCAGATCAGGGCGACGTCCGAGCCCGGACGGAAGCGGACATATTCATCGGCATGAGCCGCGGTGCGGGTGAACCGCGGATCGCAGACGATCAGCGGCGCGTTGTTCTGTTCCTTGGCGCGCAGCACATGCAGCAGGGACACCGGATGGGCCTCCGCCGGATTGCCGCCGATGATGAAGATCGCCTTGGAATTGTGGATGTCGTTGTAGCTGTTGGTCATGGCGCCGTAGCCCCATGTGTTGGCTACGCCGGCAACCGTGGTCGAATGGCAGATACGGGCCTGGTGGTCGACGTTGTTCGTCCCCCAGTAGGCCGCGAACTTGCGGAACAGATAGGCCTGTTCGTTGCTGTGCTTGGCCGAGCCGAGCCAGTAGACGCTGTCCGGACCGCTTTCCTCCCGGATCGTCATCATCTGGTCGCCGATCTCGTTGATCGCCTCGTCCCAGCTGATGCGCTTCCACTCGCCGCCTTCCTTTTTCATCGGATATTTGAGGCGGCGCTCGCCATGGGCGTGTTCACGCACCGAGGCGCCTTTCGCGCAATGGGCGCCGAGATTGAACGGGCTGTCCCATCCCGGTTCCTGACCGACCCAGACCCCTTGCGAGACCTCGGCGATGACCGTGCAGCCCACGGAGCAGTGGGTGCAGACGGATTTCACCAGATCGACGGAGGTGCCCGGCGCTTGCGCCTGGGCCCTGGTTACGGATCCGCCCGTGGCGGTGATGGCGGCCAGGCCGCCCGCGGCGAGACCGGAGCCTTTCAGAAATGTCCGGCGGTCTACCGATTTGTGTGCAGCGTCTCTAAGGATACTTGCACCCTGGGGGCGTCGCGCAACCCCATTGGTCTTTTTCCTAAGCATGTTGCCCTACCTTGCTTGTATCGAAATCGATACGGCTGGGAATTCAGTGAACCGGCCATCGGGCGTCACGCAACCATCGGCCGGGCAATTCACAGGGTCCAGTCAGAACCGGGCGCTGTCGAAGTAGGCGCGGGTATGCGCCGTGTCCTGCATCTTGTCGGAAGACAGATCAGGCTCCGCCGCTTCGGCGGTACCGCCGGCGGTTGTCGCAGCCACGGCGACAGGCGCCGACAGGGCAGCTAGTTTCAGGAAGTCCCGGCGGCCGGTGCCCTCTTTGGGCTGCGCCTGTTCGGGTCGTTTCATCGCTGCAATCCTCCTCTCCTTGCGGCGGCGGGAGCCACCTAAATTGCCAACGTGAACGTCAGTTGGGCAGCATGGCAAAGGCCTCGGCCTCAATCTCCATGAAGTGCCGCCCGAGCGAGCCGATCGCGCCGTAGAACACGGAACTCTTGCTCGATTCCAGATCGGTGAAAAAGTGAATGGCCCACGGTTCCACATGGGCGTTGTAGAAGTCCTTCTGTCCGGCCACGGAGGTCACCGTGCCGAACCGGCCGGTGATCAGGCCGGCCATCATCTCCATCAGCGAGGCAATGTTGTCTTCAGGTTCACGCTTGCCCTCGGCGCGCTGGATGCCACGACGGGCCATGTCGGCCCTGAGGTTGGCCAGCGGCTTTTCGTTGAGAAAACCGGTCAGGTAGTGACTGGCATAGGGAAGCAGTTCACCGCGCCCGAGACCGATGAACAGCGCGTTGAATTCACGCTCCGCTGTCTCGGCTGTGGTGACACCGGCGATTTTCGCCAGAACGCTGAGCGATTGTCCCAGCGGGGTGCCGTCGCCCTTGAGCGATGCAACCTGGTCGAGCAGTTCGCGACTTGCCGGACCGGCCAGCAGGACACCCAGGAAATCATAAAGGTCCGCCCGGGCCTGGTCTTCCGGGTCGATCACAAATTCCTTGACCATTGCGGACATCCGCGATGCTCCTCCCTCAAGCGCGGCTCGACTGCCTGGTCTGCCCGTCAGATCGCCTTCGACTCGCGTTAGACTTTAGTATTATGAATAGTCGAATCGAATGCGACGCCTCGTGATACGAGGTTCTTCTACAGGTTCATCTAGAGCAGAATCTTGCAAGTCAAGTGTATCCACGTCCTCCTCGTCAGATTGACCGAGGTTGTCTCCTTGCGTCAATTGAAAAGATGTTTTTCTTTTTTGAGAATAATCATTGTGCGCTGCGATATCTTCTTCGCACTGCAACTTTTCACTGCTTTCCGGTGTGGCATCGTCCGCTTCGGCAACATCCGTGGTTTCGGCGTCCTCACCGGTATCGACCAGTTCGGCAAACTTGTCGAACATGCCCTTGCCGACCTGGTAGACCGTCTGCATGTTCTCGATCACCGTGGCCGCGTCGGTATAGTCCTCGGCGTAGTCGACCAGCCCGTCGAGATTGGCGAGCACGGGATTGACCGCCCAGAGGCGGCGCAGGGCGCGACGGCGCAGCCGGTCCGGAACCGCCGATCCCAGGAACCTGGAGAAATCATCCTTCTCGGTGAGGCTGTCAGGATCCTGCAGGCCCAGTTCCTCAAGGATCTCCTCATCAGTCTTTTCTTCCAGCTGCGCGCGCTCGGCGGCTTCGGCTTCCGCGGTCCTTTCCGCCTGTTCCGCCGCCTCCGCCGCACGCACGGCCGCCTTGCGCCTGGACCAGAAGTCCCCTGCGCTGTCGTCCGGCCCGCTCATGGCTCCCTCCGGATCATTGCAGGGTATCCTTCGGCTTTCGGCCCGGCGCCCGGTACACGTCGCTCAACTGCTTGATGCGCGGGTCACCGATGCCATCCTCGACAAGGTCGATCCGTTTCCGGTCACGCTTGCGCTTGATGAATATCTCGTCTTCATGGTGCTGTTCGACAAAGTCGCGTACCCAGGCGATCAGGCCGGGCGGCATCGCGATCTTCTCCACCTGCACCTCGCTGGAATCGGCATAGTCCTGCCCCTCATAGGCCGACGCGGTCACGAGCATGACCTCCAGGGGCACGTCGCGCTCGACTTCATCCGCGGGGCGCAGAACCACATAGACGGACGGCACCCTGTCGGACAACGCGGTCAGGTAGGCTTCGGTATCGGCCCGGTGCAGCTCAAGAGGAACAGTGGCGGCGTGATACTCGACGGCCTCGCCTTCCTGCCTCATGACGGCCCAGTCGGCAGGCCCCGCACCCGGCAGCACCGACACCGGCCGCCAGGACCATTTCTGCCACTTCGTGGCGCCGGGCAGACGCCTGACGACCACACCGACAGGCATTGTCCGTGTCCGTTCCGTATTCACAGCAAGCCGTCCTCCCCCAGCCGGTCGTACCGGTCGTTTTCAGTATTGTCTAAATGCTGTCGTCTGTCCCACAAATTTCAAGCCCGGCTGAAGTCGAACTTGACGCGGACAGATTCGGGCCCTTGTTATGAAGGACGAATTGTCCGACATGCCGGCTTCAAGACCGGTGGCGCTCAATTCGCCTGGGGGAGAGGACGCGCACGCGATGACGGAGACAAAGCTGCTGCTTTGCGACTGCCTGGGCAGTCAGAAGATCGATGCGGAAGCCATCGAAAAATCAAGCGGACTTCCGTGCTCCAGGGTCTATACCGAGCTGTGCCGCAAGGAAGCTGAGAGCACGGCGGAGGCGCTGCAGGCCGGGGACGTGATGATCGCCTGTCAGCAGGAACGGCAGGCTTTCGAGGAGCTGGCAGCCGAACTCGAGACCGCAGATCCGGGTTTTGTCGATCTGCGAGACCGCGCCGGCTGGACGGAGGATTCCGCGCCCGTCACACCCAAGATGGCCGCGCTGATCGCGGATGCGATGCTGCCGGCACCGGGTGAGAAGGTTGTCGATATTTCCTCCGGCGGCACCTGCCTGATCGCCGGAGAGCCGGAACACGCGCTTTCGGCCGCCGCCGATCTCTGCGATGTCCTGAGTGTCACGGTCCTGCTGTCGCCGGAAGCGGAACTGCCTGTTGTGGACGACCGCCGTTTCGACATCGTGCGCGGCCGGATCCGGTCCGCGGCCGGCAGCCTCGGGCAGTTCAAACTGTCCTTTGACGCCCTTCAGGAGCGAATCCCGGGCGGACGCGGGGCGCCTGGCTGGACCGCTCCCCGCGATGGCGGCAAAACCGAATGCGACATTCTTCTGGACCTGCGCCGCGCCGCATCCCTTTTCCCTGCTCCGGAAAAACGCGAGGGCTATCTGAAAGTGGATCCCGGCAATGCCCGGGCCTATACCAGGGCGGTCCTGGAAGCGTCCCAGCTTGTCGGCACGTTCGAAAAGCCGATCCACATTCGCCTGGATGAACAGCTGTGCGCCCATTCCCGCGCCCGGAAGACAGGCTGCAGCCGCTGTCTCGATCTTTGTCCGACCGGCGCGATAACGCCCAGCGGCGATCATGTCGCCGTCGACACCATGATCTGCGCCGGCTGCGGCAGCTGTTCCGCGGCCTGCCCGTCCGGTGCGATTGCCTATGACGCCCCCCCGGTCGCCCACACTTTCCAGCGTCTCCAGACGCTGGCATCCACGTGGCGCAAGCACAGCGATGCCGCGCCGCGCCTGCTTGTTCACGGCCCCGGGCACGGAACGGATCTGATCCGCCTCAGCGCACGGTATGGCCGCGGCCTGCCGGCGGATGTGATTCCGATGGAAATGGCCGGGCTGGCCGGCTTCGGCCACGCCGAGGCGCTTGGCGCACTGGGATGCGGTTTTGCCAGTGTCACCCTCTTGGTCTCTCCCGAAACGGAAACCGAGGGCCTGCCCTTCCAGGTTGAACTGGCCAATGCCGTCGCAGGGGAAGACCGGACCGAGCTGATCGAACCGGCGGATCCCGACCAGCTGGCAGCGGCGCTTTACAAGGACACACCGGATGCCCTCACCGGCCAGCCGATCCTGCCGATCGGCTCGCGGCGGCAGATCACCCGGTTGGCGGCCAAGGCACTGGTCCCGGAAAGCGGCGCCATCCTGCCGCTGCCTGCGGGCGCGCCCTATGGGTCGGTCACGCTCAACCAGGACGCCTGCACCCTGTGTCTGTCCTGCGTCTCGCTGTGCCCGTCCGGTGCCTTGAAGGAAAACCCGGACAGCCCGCAGCTCCGCTTCCAGGAAGATGCCTGCCTGCAATGCGGCATCTGCACCAACATCTGCCCGGAACGGGCGCTGACGCTGGATCCGCGTCTCGACCTGAGCGACGAGGCCTTGAGACCAAAGGTCCTGAAGGAGGAGGAGCCGTTCCACTGCATCGAATGCGGCAAGCCCTTCGGCGTGCGCTCAACCGTGATGCGGCTGACGGAAAAACTCGCCGGCAAGCATTCCATGTTCCAGGACAACAAGGCGGTCAACCTGATCCAGATGTGCGACGACTGCCGGGTCAACGCCGTCTATCACTCCGAGAACAATCCCTTCGCCATGGGTGAACGGCCGAAGGTGCGCACCACCGACGACTACATCAGCAAGCGGCGCGACCATTGATCCGGCATCACATCTCTCACTGGTACTGGATCGGCGCACCGAGATCGGCAGGCGGTATCCGGGAGACAAAGGCGAGGATGGCGTCCAGCTCGTCCAGCGTCATCTCCAGCGGCACGATCGGCGACGGACGGCTGGCATCGAACGGTTCGGTGACCCCGTCGATGAGAGTGAAAGCCGGGTGCGGATTGAGCGCGAAAAACGCCTCGAACCGGGCCTGCCAGTCGGTGAAGCTGCGCATCACCGCAAAGGACGGAGAGGACCCGATCGTGGTCAGACGCGTCGCCTCGTTGACCATGTGGCAACGGCCGCAATGGCGCACCGCCAGTTTTTCGCCCTCGACGACATTGCCTTCAAGGACCACGGTCTCGTCATCCGCCTGCCTGGCGACCGCCGCCGTGAACAACGCCTTGCCGCCCGGCTTGAACGCCCCGATGGTCTTGCGGCCGACCTCGCTGGTGATCCAGTCCTCGAACCGATCGACATGTTCGTTTCCGGGTGTCAGGGTGACCAGCACCCAGGTCGCATCGGCGCCGGCAAAGACCGGCGTACCCCTGCCCTCGGTCGACAAACGTGCATCGGCTTCACCGGTGCCAACCAGTTCGATCCGGACCTGGGTCTTGAGAGAAAAGCGCGGCAGCAGATGCTTGAGAAACCCGCTCGCGACCAGCGTGTCGGGCGCAGACAGACGGAACGACCGGGACTGGGCCTGGCCGGCCCCGGCTGACACGACGCAGAGCGCAAGGCCCAACAGCCCGACGCAGAAAAGACGACAGCCCACGCGCTCCTCCCTCACGTTGCTGACAGGTCACGTCAGGGTAGGTGCCGGAGCGCCGAACAGTCAATGCACTGACAAATGCAACAGGAGGATAAGATGAGCGACGATTTCAACATGTCCATGCGCAAGTTCCTGAAACAGGTCGGCGTCACGTCGCAGCAGGCGATCGAGAACGCCGTGCGCGAAGCCGCCCCGGCCAGCGGCAAGACCTACAAGGTCAAGGCCGTGATCACGATCGAGGAACTCGGCCTGGAGCACGTCGTCAACGGCGAGATCGAGGGGTAGGATCGACGTGTCGCTCAGCCGTGAAAGCGTTCTGGAAATCCTGAAATCGGTAATCGATCCGGCGACGGGGGAAAACATCGTCGCCTCCGGCATGATGCGCGCCCTTCGCGTGTCGGAGGGCAATGTCCGCTTTGTCCTGGAGATCGACGGCGGCCGCATCGCCGAAATGGAAACCCTCGCGAAAGAAGCGGAGGAACGGCTCAAGGCACTGGCGGGCTGCAGCGACGTCCAGATCGCGATGACCGCCCATTCCGACGCACCGCCGCCAAGCGCGCCCGCCACCAAACCCGCCGAGCCGCAGCCGATCAAGGCCCGCCCGGCGCCGCCCGGCACATCCGGACCTCAGAAGGTGCCCGGCATCGACCGGGTGATCGCCATCGCGTCGGGCAAGGGCGGTGTCGGCAAGTCGACGGTGGCCGCCAATCTCGCCTGCGCGCTCGCAGCCGAGGGCCGCAAGGTCGGCCTGCTTGATGCCGATGTCTACGGGCCGTCCCAGCCGAAGATGCTGGGCGTGAGCGGCCGGCCGACCTCGCCCGACGGCCAGATGATCCTGCCCCTGCGCAATCACGGCGTCACCGTGATCTCCATTGGCCTGATGACCAGGGGCGACGAGGCGGTGGTCTGGCGCGGCCCCATGCTGATGGGCGCTCTGCAGCAGATGATGTCCCAGGTGCAGTGGGGCAAGCTGGACATCCTGATCGTCGACCTGCCGCCGGGCACCGGCGACGTACAGATGACCTTGTGCCAGAAATTCATCGTCGACGGCGCGGTCATCGTGTCGACGCCGCAGGACGTGGCCTTGCTGGATGCGCGCAAGGGCATCAGTATGTTCAACCAGATGCAGGTGCCGATCATCGGCATGATCGAGAACATGTCGACCCATATCTGCTCCAATTGCGGCCACGAGGAACACGTCTTCGGACATGGCGGCGTGGCGGCGGAAGCGGAAAAACTCGGGGTGCCGCTGTTGGCCGAAGTGCCTCTGCATCTGAACATTCGGCTGGCGGGAGACGGCGGCACGCCGATCGCGGTCCAGGCGCCGGATGCGCCCGAAGCCGGCGTCTTCCGGGACCTGGCCCGGACACTGGTCAAGGAGGGGCATGCATGAGCGAGCTGCAGTTTCCGCCGCTCTTCCAGGGCGAGCCGCTGAGCGGCCCGGCCGACCCGTTCGACCGGGCAATCGCCCTTGCCATTGCCGGCACCGATGCCGGCACGGTGGTCTACAATCTCGACGGGCCGCAGCTGCGGGCAAGCCTGGTCTTCGCGCCGGAAAAACCGTTGGAAGAGGCGATGACCGCCCTGCCGGTCTGCGGTCTCGGCCTGCAGGCCGCCCTCGGCGCCCTCGCGCCGCCGGAGGTCGCCGTGCATCTGGACTGGGACGGCGGCATCAAGGTCAACGGTGCGACCTGCGGCCGGCTGCGGGCAAAGGCCTCGTCCGTACTGCCGGACGCCGAACCGGACTGGCTGGTCATCGGCCTCGAGCTGGGCATGACCAGCCCCGCCGACAACCCCGGCGAGGCCCCCGACCGCACCTGCCTCCTGGAAGAAGGCTGCGCGGACATCACCCCCGGCGATCTGCTGGAGGCCTGGGTGCGCCACAGTCTCTACTGGATCAACCGCTGGCTCGAGGACGGGCCGCGCCCCGTTCACGACGACTGGCGCGCTCTGGTGCCGAATGTCGGCGAGCCGGTCGAGATCGACGGCCAGTCCGGCACGTTTGTCGGCGTCGACGAGAATTTCGGGATGCTCCTGAGAAACGGAGAGGAGACGTCCCTCATCCCCCTGTCCACCAGGCTGGAGACCTGAGCCCATGAAACTCGCCCGCGCCATTCACCTGGACGACAGCGACCGCAACGTGTTTTTCTCACCCGCGCGCACGGGCGAATGGTGCCTGTCCGGCGGCTTCGAATTTTCCGACTGGACCGAGGCCGATCTCGAAGGCAAGGCCCGGCAGGCCTTTGCCAATGGCTGGCTGGGGCTGGAGACCTTCGGCCGGGTGACGTTCGTCGCCGTCACGCCGATCGCGGAAACCGAGTTCCACCAGCTGGTCGGCCAGCTGGCACGACACTTCGTCGATCTCTACGGCGCGCCCTCCGTCGATGCCGCCAGAGGCGTCGCCGAGGGGGAGCTGCGCTACATGGCCGACCTCTGCGAAGAGCATCCGGAAAACACGTTGATCGCGGTGCAGCGGGAATTGAGCGAGGACGGCGTCCGTGAGAGTTTCCGCACCATTGCCGTTCCGGAGGCGGAACTGGACATGGTCGCCGTGCATGGCGACAGCCACTGACGTGCCCTGTCCGCCGTGCCGCGATTCCACCAGCCAGGACATCACCTTGCCGTCTCCACGCGGACAGACGCCGATTTCAACAAGATCTTTAGAATAACGCCACATTACAAGTCATAGAAAATTTACCAAATTTACTTGGCATTTATTGATAAAAAATACCCCTTGATCGGAATCAATGCTTCCTTGTCCGGTACATGTTACCAAGAGTAACTTGAACAAGGAGGCACATTTGAAAACGAGTCAGACCAGCACCCCCGCACGCAAAACCGCCGCCGGCAGCACCCGCCCCGGCAAGGCATCCAACAGCAAACCGGAACAGTCCAAGACGAGTGAGGAGATCCACCCGACGGGTGGAGGACTTCGTCACACACTCGCGGAGATGCGGCACAGCTCGGAGGCCATTCATCACGTATTCGAGACCGGCGAGTATCCCTACGCGACCAAGATGCGCCGGGCCGCCTACGAGAAACGCAAGGCGACGCTGCAGGCGGAACTGCTGAAGGCGCAGAAATGGATTCAGGAGACCGGCAAACGCGTGGTCATTCTGTTCGAAGGCCGGGACGCCGCCGGCAAGGGTGGAACAATCAAGCGGTTCATGGAGCACCTGAACCCTCGCGGTGCCAGCGTGGTCGCCCTCCAGAAGCCGTCCGAAGGCGAGCAGAGCCAATGGTACTTCCAGCGATATATCCAGCATCTTCCGACGGCGGGACAGATCATCCTGTTTGACAGGTCCTGGTACAACAGGGCCGGCGTCGAACGCGTGATGGGGTTCTGCTCTCCCGCGCAGTATCTTGAATTCATGCGGCAATGTCCTGAAATCGAACGCATGTTCACGCGCGACGGGATTCTCCTGTTCAAGTACTGGTTCTCGGTCACGCAGGAAGAACAGCGCCGCCGGTTCAATCAGCGCAAGACCGATCCACTCAAGCAATGGAAACTGTCACCGATCGACATGGCCTCGCTCGACAAGTGGGACGACTATACCGAAGCCAAGGAGGCGATGTTCTTCTATACCGACACCGCGGATGCGCCGTGGACCGTCATCAAGTCCGATGACAAGAAGCGCGCACGTCTGAACTGCATGGAACACTTCCTGTATTCGCTGCCTTATCCGGACAAGGACGGCAAAGTGGTCGGACATCCGGACCCGCTCATTGTCGGTTCGAGCCAGCATGTCATCGGAAGGGACAGCCATATTCTCGGCAAGACACTGCACCCGGAAACGAAGACCCGGCGCAACAGCGACGATTCTCCAGACGCCACCAGCTGAGAAGGCATGACGTAAAGGCACTGGCGCGACCAGTCTGACGACAACCGGCTCTCCCAATCCTCGCAGGCAGGCCCAATATTTTCTTCCCAGGTCCCGCCACACGCTCAGCGTCATCCTGAGGAGCGCGCTTGCGCGCGTCTCGAAGGACCGGCCACCTGTTCCCATGTGATTGGCCGCTCCTTCGAGACGCCGCTGACGCGGCTCCTCAGGATGACGCTGCAGGTGCGGTAGCGCCTGTTTACCTTGACAGATCTCTACTCTGCCACGGCAGGTCGTTCCTGCTAGGCTGGACCCGATTCAAAAGGAGCCACCATGCCCCGGACCGACCTTTCCCGCCGCCTGTTCTTAAGCACCTCCGCCGCGTCCCTGGCGCTGTTGCCGGTCAGCAGCATCGCGCAGACCCTGTCTCCCGCGCAGACACCGGGCGTCGAGGTGCCCCCCGGCCAGATCGATGCCGCTATTGCCGAACTCGACCGGATCAGCACCGGCATCCTGGAGCGCAGCGGCATTCCCGGTCTCGCCGTTGCCGTGGTTCACAAGGGGGAAACGGTGTTTGCGAAGGGATTCGGCGTCAGGCGTATCGATCTCAACGACCCGATCACGCCGGATACGGTCTTCCAGCTCGCCTCCCTGTCGAAACCGGTCGGCGCCACGGTCGTCGCCCGCCAGGTCGGTGAGGGGGTGGTCAGTTGGGACAGCCGCATGCGCGACCTGCTGCCCTGGTTTCAGCTGTCCGATCCCGCGCGGACCGACAAGCTCACCATCGGCGACCTCTACAGCCACCGCTCCGGCCTGCCGGACCATGCGGGCGACGACCTGGAGGATCTCGGCTTCGGCCGACGGACCATCCTGGAGCGCCTGCGCCTGCAGCCGCTGGATGCGTTCCGCACCTCCTATGCCTATACCAATTTCGGACTGACGGCCGCTGCCGAGGCGGTGGCGGAAGCTTCCGGCACGGACTGGGCGAGCCTGTCCGAAGACGCGCTCTATAAGCCGCTCGGGATGGACAGCACGAGCTCGCGTTTCGAGGACTACATGGGAGCGGACAACAGGGCATTTCCCCATGCCCGCGACGGTGACGCCTTTGCGCCGCTGTTCCAGCGCGATCCGGATGCCCAGTCGCCCGCGGGCGGTGTCAGTTCCACCGCCAACGATCTCGCCACCTGGCTCAAGATGGTGCTGGCGAACGGACAGCATGAAGGCAACCGGATCATCGCACCAGAGGCGCTTCTCCCTGCGCTCAGCCCGCAGAGTTTTTCCGGCCAGCCTCACACGCCCGACGCAAGGGCAGGGTTCTACGGCTTCGGCTTCAATGTCGGCGTGGAACCGTCCGGCCGCGTCAAGCTCAGCCATTCCGGCGCCTTCCTGATGGGCTCCGGCACCTGTTTTTCCATGATCCCCTCGCTCGATCTCGGCATCGTTGTCCTGACCAACGCCGCCCCGGTCGGCGCCGCCGAAGGCATCGCGGCCGCATTCATGGACCTTGCCCAGTACGGCCGCGAGACCCGGGACTGGTACGCCGGCTATGCGCAGCGGTTCGAGGCCTTCTTCGTCAAACGCGGACATACCGTCGGCCAGGAACCCCCGGCCGCAGCCGCGCCGCCGCCTGCCGCTTCTGCCTGCACCGGCCGGTATGGCCATCCCTATTTCGGAACGGTGGAGGTGAGCGCCGTTGGAGACGGCCTTGTCCTGTCGGCAGGCCCCGAGCCGCAACACTACGCGCTGAAGCCCTGGGACGGCTCGATGATGGTGTTCGACTTCGTCACCGAAAATTCACCGCTCGGGTCTCGCTCGACACTGGTCTTTGCCGAGATGGTGTCCGGCCAGGCGCAAAGCCTTGAGATCGAGCTGTTCGCGGAAGCCGCGCCGGCCCGTTTCACACGTCTGTGAGAGGACTGCCTAAAGGACAAATTCTCCCCGCATCCTGAGCGCGGCGTAGCCGCCGACGGAGACGCTGGTGATCTCCTTGCCGGAGGTGCCGAGCACGGTCCTGACGATGCTCGGCCGGCCCATTTCGAAACCCTGCTCGGCCACCAGGACCGCCGTTCCGCCGGCGCCCGGCAGCAGGTTTTCGGAGCGGAACAGGTCACAGGCGAGCGCGCCGTTCGTGGTGCCGCTGGCGGCCTCTTCCGGGTCACCGACACCGTGGCAGAGGTCGCGCAGCCGCACCTTGGCCTTGCCGAGGCCCGAGGCCTGCCGGCACCAGACACCGATCGTGTCGATGGACCGGTCGCGGCAGAAATCCCGAAGGGCAGCGTCTTGCGGCTGCAGCAACGCCAGTGTTTCCTGTTCGGCGAGCTGCACAAAGACGTGTCTCAAGGCTGTCGACGACGCGGTCACGCGCCAGACCAGGTTCGGGTCCAGTCCGAGAAGAGGTGCGATCTCCTCTCGGGCCACCTGGTTGAGATCGAACACCGGCAGCGGCTGATGCATGGTCACGGCACCGTCCGACGTCACCTCCACGCCGATCTCTCCGGCTGGCGTTTCCTGAACATTACTCCCGGGGCCGATCCGGCCGTCATCCCTGAGCGCGGCAAACACCGCCAGGGTGACATGGCCGCACATGTCCATTTCGGAGCATGTGGAATGAAACCGGGTTTCATAGCGCCCTTCCGAAATGTGCCGTACAAACCCTGTCGTCGGCGCGCCGAGATCCGCCGCGATCCGCTGCCGCGCCGCGGGCCAGAGCGGCATGTCCTCGAACACGACCGCCCCCATATTGCCGCCGGTCTCGTCTGCGGCGAAGGCGGCGTAAAGGCGAACGGGAAGGGTTTCCATGACGGGATCTCGACGGTGCATTGCGAAGGCTGCATCCGACCATGATGCGCCTGGTGTGGCAATTCCAGGGGCGGGTTATCCAGTGGAACCTGCCGGGCCGTGCCCGATAAACCGTCCCTCACAAACGCGTCACGAAACCGGCGCGACATTTTATTTCCATGTGATCGCCCTCGCCCCTACCTGACTGTCACCGCAACAGTTCCTTCGGGGGAAAAGACAGTCATGACCAGCATCGCATCGAACAGCCGTCCAGCCGCATCCCTGCCGGCGCTCAATTTCAACACGCTCGGCCTGATGTTCATCTCGGGCTTCTTCGCCACCATCGCCTTCGACTTCTGGGGGCAGATCCTCAGCCCGGCTCTCGGCTTCGCCAACCTGTCGCCGCATGGCCTGGCGCAGAGCCTGCTCGGCAGCCTCGGCCTGCCGAACAATGCCTTTGCCGGCTACTTCGTGCATTTCTACGTGGTCGGCCTGATCGGTTACCCCGTCGGCTGGATGTTCATCTTCGCCCCGCTTTGGCAGCGGATCATCGGCACCACCCACTGGCTGCTGCCCTCCGCGATCTACGGCTTCGGCCTCTGGGTCTTCGCCATCGGCGGCATCACCTCGCTGGCCGGCCTGCCCTTCTTCCTGAATTTCACCGGCATCGTCTGGGTCGCCCTGGTCGGCCACGTGCTTTATGGCATCGTGCTGGTCGCCATGCTCGAGCTGATCAGGAGCCGGAACGGCTAATCGCGGTTGCCAGACCCATTGAAACAGAAAAGCGCGCCAAAACGAGGCGCGCTTTTTCCTTCTGTCCATGGATCGCCGTACGGGTTCAGGTGTCCAGCGGCCACTCCCGTTCCAGCAGCTCCGCAGCAGTGCGTCCAGCCTTCACGATTCCCTCTGCCATAACGTCCGATTCCGCCAGCCGTGCCAGCGTGACCGTGCCGACCATCAAGGCAAGCAGCGCCGTTCCTTCGGCCCTTCCGCCACGCGTTGCAAGAAGCTCGGAAACCCGGTCAACCGCCGCAAGACCCTCACGACGTCCATCCTCTTCGCCGCGACCAAGGTCGTTCGCCAGCGCTGCCAGCGGGCACCCTTCCGCCCGGTTGTCGACATGCCCTTGCGACAGATAGGTGTCGACATAGTCCCGGCGCGCCTTTTTCCGGGCTGCGTCGTCCGAAGCCTCTTCCATGTCGTTCAACACCTCGTCGACGGCCGTCCGGAACGCCGCCGCGACGAGTTCGTCTTTGGATTTGAAATGCCGGTAGAAGCCGCCATGGGTCAGTCCTGCAGCCTGCATCACGTCCGAAACACTTGTCGCCTCCGTGCCGTTGGCACGCAGCAGGCGTGAGGCCGCGCCTAGTATCTTGTTGTGGGATTTGCGTTTTTCAGCTTCCGACATACGGGGCATGGGGCAGGCTTTCCGTTGGGCTTGACTTTATAGATTTCATGTATCATCTATATTTTTAGATTACAATCATCATCTAAAGGTGTTCCGTGTCCTCCAAGCCCAAAATTCTCGTCACCAGCGCCGGTGGCAAAACCGGTCTGCCCGTCACTTTGCAGCTTCTCGAGAAGGGATATCCCGTCCGGGCCGTTCTGCGCCGGCACGACAGGCGTGCGGAGCTCCTGGACCGCGCGGGCGCCGAGATTTTCATCGGCGATCAATACAGCCTCACCGACATGCGCAAGGCGATGCACGGGATCGACCGCGCCTACCAGTGCGCGCCGACCGCACCGAACGGATTGCACTTCAACGCGGTGTTCACGGTGGCGGCCGGTGATGCCCGGCTCGAACATGTCGTCACGCTCGGCCAGTGGCTCACCGCCGTGGACCACCCGTCCCTGTTCACACGGGAAGTCTATCTTTCCGATGCGCTGATCCGCCTCGCACCCGGAACAACGGTCACTTCGGTCACTCCGGGCTGGTTCGCTGACAACTACCTGATGGTGATCGACATGGCCGCCCATCTCGGCCTGTTCACCATGCCGCTTGGACCGGGACACGAAAAGAAGAACGCCCCGCCCTCCAACGCGGACATCGCCAGCGTCGCCGTCGCGGCGCTGGTTGATCCCGTCCGGCATGCGGGCAAGAGCTATCGCCCGACCGGTCCCGAACTTCTGTCGCCCGATGACATCGCGAGCGCGATGGGCCGCGCACTCGGCCGGCGGGTCCGCTACATGGACATTTCCGAAAAGATGATGACCAAGGCCCTGCGCGCCCTGCCGCCGTCGAATTACTCCGAGGCAGCGGTCTCGCAGCTCGCGATCTATGCCGAGGAATACCGCCGCGGTGCCTTCGCGGTAAACGCCCCGACCGGTGACGTGCAGGAGATCGGCGGCCGCGTCCCGGACAGTTTCGAAAGCATCGTCCGGCGTCTGGTCGCCACACGGGCGGACCTGCGCCGCAGCCCTGCCGGAACGGCGCGTGCCGCGCTCGGCTTCCTGAAGATCGCACTCACCCCGGCGCTTGATCTGGAGAGGATCCAGCGCAACCGGGACTACGTGCGCCCTGCCCAACCCAGGTTCTGCCAGGACACGCCGGAATGGGTCCGGAGCCATGTCCCGGGCGACCTCCTGAAGCCCCATGCCAACATCGCCTGAACCAGAAAACCGAAGGATACCCCATGACCGATACGTCCGTTCTCTTCGAACGCAACCGAACCTTTTCAAATGGCTTCGACCAGGCCGACCTGCCGATCCTGCCCAGGCTCAACACGCTGATCGTTGCCTGCATCGACGCACGGGTCGATCCCGCCCATGTGCTCGGGCTTGAACTCGGTGATGCGGTCGTCGTCCGCAACAATGGCGGCCGGGCGACCCGGGCCGTGATCGAGGAAATCGCCACGCTGGCGATGATGGTTTCGAAGATGACGCAAAACCCGCACCCCGCATTCAACGTCGTGCTGATGCAGCACACCCAGTGCGGTGCCCAGAATTTTGCAAATCCGGAGTTTCAGCAAGCACTCAGGGAAAAACTCGGCATCGACGTCTCGTCCTCGGCGATCACGGATCAGGAGACGGATCTGAAGGGGGACGTCAACCGGCTGCGCGATGCCGAGGAAATCCCAGGCTCACTCACCGTGTCCGCCGTGCTTTATGACGTCAGGACAGGAGGCATCCGGGAGATTGCCGGGCCTGCGAGACTTTCTGACCTGCGCTTGGACGCATGAAAATGGAAGACACGTCCCGAGACACACCGGACCGGTGACGAAGCCTCGGCAGCTCACCTCGGGCAACGGCTTGAACTGGCCAACAGAATAAGGCGCGCCTTCTGGCGCGCCTTTGTTTCTTTCAGGCCGGACCTCAGACCGTGCCGGACTGGGCCTTGTCGAAGATCTCCAGAGCCCCTTCCCTGGTCAGTTCGACCGGGTTGCCGCCGGCGGTCGGGTCGACGATGGCCATGTCGGCGATCAGCTCGCGCTTGCTGTCGTCCACGTTGAGCCCCGCCAGCGTGTGCGGCACGTCGAGGTCGGACCGCAGCTTCAGGATGGCATCGAGCACCCCCTGGTAACCGCCGGAAATGCCGAGGAAGCCGGCAAGGCGCTCGAATTTCTGTTCGATCGCAGGTTTGTTGAACTGCAGCACATAGGGCATGAAGACCGCGTTGGTCATGCCGTGATGGGTGTCGTAGAGCGCGCCGACCGGGTGCGACAGCGAGTGGATCGCGCCGAGGCCCTTCTGGAAGGCAACGGCGCCCATGGCGGCGGCGCTCATCAGGTGACCGCGGGCTTCCAGGTCGGAGCCGTCGGCGGCGACCCTGGGCAGGTTTTCAAACACCAGCCGCATGCCTTCCAGCGCGATGCCTTCCGACATCGGGTGGTACATCGGCGCGGAATAGGCCTCCAGACAGTGCGCGAGCGCGTCCATGCCGGTGCCGACCGTGATGAAACGCGGCATGCCGACCGTCAGTTCCGGGTCGCAGATGACGATGGCCGGCAGCATGTTCGGATGGAAGATCACCTTCTTGGTGTGGGTCGCCTCGTTGGTGACGACACCCGCACGGCCGACTTCGGACCCGGTACCGGCCGTGGTCGGCACGGCGACGATCGGTGCGATCCCGGCTGGATCGGCGCGTTTCCACCAGTCGCCGATGTCCTCGAAATCCCAGATCGGCCGGGTCTGGCCGGACATGAAGGCGATCAGCTTGCCTGCATCGAGGCCCGAGCCGCCGCCGAAGGCGATGACGCCGTCATGGCCACCGGCCTTGTAGGCGGCAACACCGGCTTCGACGTTGCTGTCGACCGGGTTCGGCTTGACGTCGGAAAAGACGGCCGCCTGAAGCCCATCGGCTTTCAGGCTCTCGATGGCCTCGGCCACCATCGGCAGGCCGGCGAGACCCGGATCGGTGACCAGCAGCGGATTGGCCATACCGGCGGACCGGACCGCTCTCGGAAGTTCCTTGATACGGCCGGCGCCGAAACGGACGGAGGTCGGGTAGGACCAGTTGACGGAAGGAAGTGAGCTCATGATCGTCTCGTTGGTTTGAAACTCGATGTATTCAGGGAAACACCCGATCTGCAGGTGCCGGTAGTCCGAACAGCACCGCCCCTTGCTCCCCTCTCCCCCCTTGAGGGGGAGATGTCCGCCTTGGCGGACAGAGGGGGGACGGGCGGTGCCGCAATTTCAAATCTCGCATTAGAGGAGAGGCTGTCCCCCCCTCTGTCTCCTTCCGGAGACATCTCCCCCTCCGGGGGGGAGAGAGGAGCAAGTCCGAAGGCTTCAGCCAATTGACAGTGCCTTTGGATAGACCCGCTCCTGCGTCTTGCCGCCTCAGTGCTCCACCCGGAAGTGGAAGGATTTCGGACGGGTCAGGTTGTGGAAGCCGATTTCGGAGAGGGCGGCGCCCTTGCCGGTGTCCTTCACGCCGGTCCACACCAGTGCCGGATCGAGATAGTCGCAGCGGTTCATGAACACCGTGCCGGTCTCGACCTTGTCACCGATCTCCGCGGCCGCCTCGACGTCCTCGGTCCAGATCGAGGCGGTCAGGCCGTAGGGGCTGTCATTCATGAACTGCAGCGCTTCCTCGTCGTCCTTGACCTTCATGATGCCGACGACCGGGCCGAAGCTTTCCTCGCGCATCACCGACATCTGGTGATTGACGTCGGTGAGCACCTGCGGTGCCAGATACGGCGTGCCGTCCTTGTCGGCCTCGAATTTGGAGGTGTCGATATGCGCCCTGGCACCCTTGCGCAGGGCTTCCTGGGTCTGCTCGCGCACCCAGGCGGCAAAGCGGGCCTGGGCCATCGGGCCGAGCGTGGTCGCCTCGTCGAGCGGGTTGCCCAGCTTGTACTGGCTGGTCAGGTCGACAAAGCCCTCGACGAAGCGGTCATAGAGGCTTTCATGGACATAGACGCGCTCGATACCGCAGCAGCACTGGCCGGCATTGTAAAACGCGCCGTCGACCAGGTTCTCGACCGCATAGTTGAGATCGGCGTCGGCGCGGACATAGGCCGGGTCCTTGCCACCCAGCTCAAGGCCAAGCGTCGCGAACGTGCCTGCCAGCGCCTTCTCGATGGCGCGGCCGCCACCGACGGAGCCGGTGAAGTTGACGTGGTCGATCAGGCCGGAACCGAGCAGCTTTTCCGTGCCCTGGTGGGTCAGGACGATGTTCTGGAAAACACCCTTGGGCAGGCCGGCGATTTCGAACGCCTTGGCGAGACGTTCCCCGACGAGCAGCGTCTGGGCGGCGTGTTTCAGCACCACCACGTTGCCCGCCATCAGCGCCGGCATGATGGTGTTGATGGCCGTCATGAACGGGTAGTTCCACGGCGCGATCACCATGACGATGCCGAGCGGCACGCGGCGAAGGTAGCGCTTGAAGCCCGGCTTGTCGGTACGCTCGATATCGGCCAGGGCCGCGGCGGCCGTGCGGGCGCAATATTCGGTGCGCTCAATGGTGCCGCCGAGTTCACCGCCGTACCGGATCGGCCGGCCCATCTGCCAGGCGAGCTCGTGCACGACGTCTTCGTTCATTGCCTTGAGGGCCTCCAGCGCCTTCTCGCAATAGGCAACCCGCTCGGCCACCGGCAGCGCCGCCCAGCCCGGCTGGGCCGTGCGCGCGGCGGAGACCACGCGGTCGACCGCCGCCGCATCCAGCGCCGGGCGTTCGGCATAGACCGAGCCGTCCACCGGCGAAATCAGTTTGATCACATCTGACATTTGAACCTCTCAAACCCGCCTCTTCCGGGCGGCGTCCTCAAAAGTGGTTGGCTCTAGGTGTTCCAGTCCGGCCGCTTCCCCCACCCTCGTCATCCTGAGGAGGGCCGTAAGGCCCGTCTCGAAGGATCGGCGGCAAACTCCGAGCAAGTTGCCGGTCCTTCGAGACGCCGCTTCGCGGCTCCTCAGGATGACGGCGTGGGGTGAAGCGGACTATTCTCGTCTCATCGCCTGTTATGCCCGCTCGAAGCCGCGGGCAACTTCATAATCGGTAACCACCCGGTCGAATTCCTCCAGCTCCCATTCCGCGGCGCGCGCGTAGTGGTCGATCACCTGGTCCGAGAAGGCCTCGCGCAGGAATTTCGACTTGCGCATGGTCTCGCGCGCGTCGCGCAGGGTCTGCGGGATTTCCTTGGCCCGCCTGGCTTCGTAGACGTCGCCCGACGTCGGCGGGTCGAGCGGCAGCTTTTCCTCGATGCCTTTCAGGCCGGCGGCGATCTGGACCGCCAGCGCCAGGTAGGGATTGAGGTCGGAGCCGCCGATGCGGCACTCGATCCGGAGCGCCTTGGTGCCTTCGCCGCAGAGCCGGAAGCCCGCCGTGCGGTTGTCGACGGACCAGACGGTCTTGGTCGGCGCGAAGGTGCCCTTCTGGAAACGCTTGTAGCTGTTGATGTAGGGCGCCAGGAAATAGGTGTAGTCCGGCGCGTACTTGATCAGCCCGGCCAGGTAGTGCCGCATCGTCTTCGACATGCCGAGTTCGGCCTTGTCGTCACAGAAGACGTTGTTGCCGTCCTTGTCGAACAGCGACTGGTGCACATGCGAGGACGAGCCGACCTTGTCGTGGTGCCACTTGGCCAGGAACGACGCGGACCGTCCCTTGGCCCAGGCGATCTCCTTCACCGCGTGTTTGGCGATGCTGTGATATTCGGCCGTGTCCAGCGCCGGGGCGTATTTGATGTTGAGCTCTTCCTGGCCGGTCTCGGCCTCGCCCTTGGTGTTCTCCACCGGGATGCCCGCGGCATAAAGACAGTTGCGCACCGGGCGCATGACGTCTTCTTCCTTGGTGGTCTGCAGGATGTGGTAATCCTCGTTGTAGCCGGAGATCGGCTCCAGATCGCGGAATCCGCCCTTGCGGATCTCGTCAAATCCCTTTTCGAACAGGAAGAATTCCAGTTCGGTCGCCATGATCGGCGTCAGGCCCATCTCGGCGAGCCGCGCCACCTGGCCCTTCAGCATGGCGCGCGGCGAATGCGGCACGTCCTTGTGGGTGTGATGGTCCTGCACGTCGCACAGCACCATGGCGGTGCCTTCCAGCCACGGCACCAGGCGCAAGGTCTCAAGGTCCGGCTTCATGACATAGTCGCCGTAGCCGCCCGACCAGCTGGTCGCGGCATAGCCCTCGACCGTGTACATCTCCAGATCCGTTGCCAGCAGATAGTTGCAGCAATGGGTCTCGTTATGGGCACTGTCGACGAAGTGCTGGGCGAGGAAGCGCTTGCCCATCAGCCGTCCCTGCATATCGACGATACAGACGAGCACCGTGTCGATCTCTCCGGTGGATACGAGCGATTTCAGCGCATCGAAGGTCAGGTTGCCAGGCATCTTGAGCGTGTCCGTTTCGCGGGTCGTGTTCTGTCGGAATTCTAAAAAGCCGGCCCGGAGGGTTCCGCTCCGGACCGGGAGGTATGGCCGTGCCGGAAACGGCACGGCCGGGCCTGCATCAGGTGTAGCGGTATGGACGCCCCGCCTTCTGCATGTCCTGATTGTACTTCTTGAAGATCTCGACGACCTTCGCCTTGGTCGGGCTTTCGGCCGCGATCTCGTCCCAGAAGGCCGTCGCGGCTTCTTCGACGGTTGCCCATTCGGCATCCGGAATGGAGGTCAGTTCCATCTTGGTGCCGTTGACGCGCAGGTTGGCTTCGCCGCCCCAGTACCACCACTGGCGATAGTAGTGGGAGGCATCCATGGCCAGCTGCAGCATCGACTTCAGGTGGTCCGGAAGCTCGTTCCAGCGTTCCTGGTTGGCGAAGAAGGAGCCGGCCCAGGCGCCGGAGATGTTGTTGGTCAGGAAGTAGTTGGTCACATCCGCCCAGCCGACGGTGTAGTCCTCGGTGATGCCCGACCAGGCAATGCCGTCAAGCTCGCCGGTCTGGACGGCAACCTCGATGTCTTCCCACGGCAGGGTGACCGGCACGACGCCGAACTGGGCCATGAAGCGGCCGGCCGTCGGGAAGGTGAAGACGCGCTTGCCTTCCAGGTCCTTCAGCGAGCGGATCGGGTCCTTGGTGGCGAAGTGGCACGGATCCCACGCACCGGCGGAGATGTGCTTCACGCCGACCTTGGCATATTCTTCTTCCCAGATTTCCTTAAGGCCGTACTGGTTGAACAGCACCGGCACGTCGAGGGAATAGCGGGACGCGAACGGGAAGTAGCCGCCGAAGACGGTGACTTCGGTCGGAGACGCCATCGAGTCGTCGTCGGACTGCACGGCGTCGATGGTGCCCTGCTGCATCGCGCGGAACAGTTCACCGGTCGGAACCAGCTGGTCGGCGGTGTAGAGCTCGATCACCATCTCGCCGTTGGCGGCCTTGTTGAAGGCATCGATATGCGGCTTGATCACGTGTTCGGCCAGCGCCGGACCGGCATAGGTCTGCAGGCGCCATTTGATCTGCGACTGGCCGTGCACGGCCGGGGCCGCGAGGGTGGTCGCACCGGCGGCGGCGGCAGTGCCAAGACCGGCTTTTTTCAGAAAGTCACGTCTGTTGGTCATCTCAAGTTCCCCTAAGTTCCAGTTTCATTTCAAGCGGTGCGGCCGTTGTCCGGCTCTGGTATGTCCGCAGTCAAACTCCGTTTCCTCCGGACGTTTTGTTGTTGCCCTCAGATCCTCCTACCTGCCGTACACGAGATCCGGCAGCCAGAGCGCGATCTGCGGGAAAGCCATGACGAGAACGAGCGCCAGGATCATCACCGCGACGAACGGCGTGATCGAGCCGTAGATGTCGCGCATGGTGACATCCTTGGGCGCCATTGCCCGCATCAGGAAAAGATTGTAGCCGAAGGGCGGCGTCATGTAGGCGATCTGCGTGGTGATCGTGTAGAGCACGCCGTACCAGATCAGCACCTCGCCCGCCGGCATGCCGAGGTCGAGCGTTGCCACCAGCGGCACATAGAGCGGCGCCACGATCACCAGCATCGCCGTGTCGTCCAGGAACGTGCCCATCACCAGGAAGGACAGCTGCATCAGGATCAGGATCATCCAGGGCGACAGGCCGAGCTGGTCGGTGAAGAGGTTCTCGATCGCCTTGACCGCGCCGAGCCCGTCGAACACCGCGCCAAAACCGAGGGCCGCCAGAATGATCCACATGAACATGCAGGAAATGCCGAGCGTGTTCTTCATGCACAGGATCAGGATGTCGAAGGTCATGCGCCGGCGCACGATCGAGGCGAGCAACGCGGTCAGCGCGCCGATCGCCGAGGCCTCGACCAGGCTGGTATAGCCCATCACGAAGGGCACCATCATGGCGGCGAAGATCACGATCGGCAGGATGCCTGCCAGGAGCAGGTGATATTTCTGATCCTTGGACGCTTCCCGTTCTTCCTTCGACAGAACCGGGCCGAGTTCCGGCTGGATCTTGCAGCGCACGGCGATATAGACCACGAACAGACCTGCCATCATCAGGCCGGGCACGATGCCCGCCAACCAGAGCTGGCCGACCGGTGCGCGGGCGATCATCGCATAGAGCACCAAGACCACCGAGGGCGGCACGAGAATCCCCAGGGAGGACCCGGCCTGGATCACCCCCGTGACCATGCGCTTGTCGTATTTGCGTTTCAAAAGTTCGGGCAGGGCAATGGTCGCACCGATGGCCATGCCGGCGACCGACAATCCGTTCATGGCCGAGATCAGCACCATCAGCAGGATCGTGCCGATGGCGAGACCGCCATGAACCGGCCCCATCCAGACATGGAACATCTTGTAGAGATCGTCGGCGATCTTGGTTTCCGACAGCACGTAGCCCATGAAGATGAACATCGGCAGGGTCAGCAGCGGATACCATTTCATCAGCTTCATGGCCGCGGAGAACGGAATGTCACCGCCGCCGGTGCCCCACAGCGCCAGCGCCGCGATGGCCGCGATGCCGCCGATGGCGCCGAAGACGCGCTGCCCCGTCAGGAGCATCAGCATCATCGACGAGAACATCAGGAGAGCGATCAACTCATAGGACATCAGAGAGACACTCCCTTGATCCGGGCAATGTCTTTCAGAAGTTCAGAGACGGTCTGGAGCAGCATCAGGAAGAAACCGAAGATCATGATGAATTTGACCGGCCACAGATAGGGCCGCCAGGCGGTCGGGCTGCGCTCGATGTAGCCGAGCTTCTCAGCCGCAGCGTCCGGACCGCCGGTCACGAAGGTGATGAAGAGGTCCCACCAGAAGCCGATCGAATCCTTGCCGAAATAGCCGAGCGAATAGGCTGTCGAATTGAGCGCGCCATAGAGCAGGACACAGAGGTAGAAGATCAGCAGCAGCACGGTGAAGGCGTCGAACCAGGCTTTCTTCTGCACGCTCCACTCGGCGTAGAAGAGATCCATGCGCACGTTCGAGCCCATCTGGATCGAATAGGGGCCGCCGAGAACGTAATAGGCGACCATGGCGAACTGGGCGACTTCCAGCGTCCACAGCGACGGATTGAAGAACGTCTTGGAAATCGACGACCACAACAGAATCGCCGCCATCACGAAGACACCCCACATGATCACCTTGCCGAGCCCGCGGTTGAACCCGTCGACGGCGCGGACATAGAGGCAGGCCAGCTTAAGCATGGGCACCTCCCCCAACCATCTGCGCGGCGCGTTGCAGCACCGGTGCCAGCAGCGTGCTCCAGCGGGCTTCCTCTTCCGGCGTCGTAATCTCGTCGTTGCGGATCTCGATCATCAGGCAGGGCAATTGCCGTTCCTCTCCATGCCGGTGGATCGTGTAATAGACGCCATCAGCGGGCGAATAGGGCTCATTGTCGCCGACCGTCAGGTCGCCGCGGGCCTTCAGGTCCGCCAGCACCGGATCGGCCAGGCGCCGGTCACTCTCATAGATCAATCCGATCTCCCACGGCCGGGACTGGCCCTTGTAGACGGGCGTGAAGGAATGGATCGAGACGACCGCACTCGGCAGCCCCTTGCCCTTGCGCAGGTTCAGCACCTCGTCGATCGCCGTGTGAAAGGGCCGGTGCGCAAGATCGATGCGCAATGCCTTTTCTTCCGGGCTCAGGTCCCTGTTCCCGGCAATCTCGGTGGTTTCGCTCAGACACGGGATCAGGTCGGGCCGGTTTTCCTCCCGGTTGCAGTCGATGATCAGCCGGGAAACCGTTGTGAAGACGAGCGGCGCGTCAAGCTCCTTCGACAGCCCCCTGGCAACGCCAAGCGCGCCCGGGTCCCAGGCGATATGGGCTTTCTTGTCGGCATCGCTGACGTTCAGGCTTGTGTCATAGGGAGGCGGAAAGAAGTTGGAGGCATGGTCGCAGACAAGCACGATCGGACCTGCCCCCTCGGCATTTTCAACCGCGACAGCGTGGTTCACTTCTCCTGCGGGGAGACCTGCACCCATTCCCAACTCCCTGAAAGACCACCCTGTTTCTTTGTAATGTTTATTACAGGATTGCCGACTTCGCTAACTTCTGTAATATTTGATACGCAGAATGAGACCGCTGTCAAATGAATTTCAGCGGCACCAATGGGAAAAAGGCCGAAGCCCATGGAACGCCCCCTTCTGGAAGAGATCCGCGACCGTCTGGATGAATTCACCGCCACGGAAAAGAAGGCGGCCCATGCGCTGATGGCGAATTATCCGATGCAGGGCCTGGGCACCGTCGCCCAGTTCGCGGAAGCCGCCGGTGTCAGTTCACCAACCATCCTGCGTTTTGTCGGCAGGCTCGGATTTCCGGGCTTCGCGGAGTTCCAGAAAAAGCTGCGCAGCGAACTGGAAAGCCAGCTCAACTCTCCGCTGGCACGCAGCAACAACATGGCCGACGCACCGGACCGGGACCCCCATGTCAGCCAGCTTCTCGACAATGTGCGCGAGACGTTCGCGCATCTGCCCAAGGGCGAGCTGACCGGGCTCACAAAGCTGCTCGCCGACGAGCGCAAGACCGTGCATCTCATCGGCGGGCGCTTCACCGACGGGCTCGCCCGCTACATGGCCGCGCATCTCAGGATCGTGCGCCCCAATGTCAATCACGTCGCCGGACAGCAGGGAAACTGGCTCGACCAGCTGATCGGTATCGGTTCGAAGGACGTGGTCGTCATCTTCGACATCCGCCGCTACCAGGCAGAGATCATCCAGTTTGCCGAGGCGGCGGCCCAGCAGGGCGCCACGGTGGCGCTGATCACCGACAGCTGGATGTCCCCGGTCGGCCGGATCGCCAGCTATGTGCTGCCGGCCCGCGTCGCCGTGCCCTCCCCCTGGGACTCCTCGCTGGCCCTGATGGCCATTGCCGAAGTGCTGATCGCCGGCGTCACCCGGGAGAACCAGGGCCGTGCCCAGGAACGCATGCGCGCCCTGGAAAAACTGCGCAACGAAATCGACCCCTCGACGGAAGGGCGGGCCATGGGGCCGGATATCTGAGTTTTTGCCGGGTCCACCATCGGTCATTCTGATCGGCCTGAAAACACGCCCTCACCCCACTCTCAGTGATCACCCCGGCCTTGAACGGGCACAAGATCTCACCACTCCCACCGAGGTCATCCCGGCCTTGAGCCGGGACCCACTCGTTTCCAGAGCTGTCGGGTTGAAGCAGGTATGGGTATGGGCGCCGCGTTGCTCTTTTCAGGGTCCTGTACGCGCCGACATGTGGATTAGGTCCCGGCTCAAGGCCGGGATGACCATGGTGATTGGGGCGAGGCTTCAACTGACGTCGCCACCAAAATTCAGCCTCATCCTGAGGAAGCGCGCAGCGCTGTCTCGAAGGATCCGCAGCACACTCCCAGGCAAATTACCGATCCTTCGAGACGGGCCTGCCGGCCCTCCTCAGGATGACGATGATGGATGTGGCCTGCTGATTCCTGAGGTGACGGACTTGCTGTCAAACCATGGGAGGCATCTCACTTTCCGTGCTCAACCCACCCTTAATTCACAGGCTTTTATCGGTTAGCCGGGTGCGCGCGACTCACCTATACTCCGACCGATCTTGGCAGGGTGTCGGCACAGATGCGGCGTCATGGTATGGCACCGAGACCGCCCCCCCCGCGGCCCGATGCCGCGACAGACAAAGGACGCAGCACGATCTCCAGCGACCTTTCCTCTCCACCGTTTCGCCCGCTCATCCGCGCGACACCGCGCGCCTTCATCCTGCGCGGCGAGCACTTGCTGGTGCAGGAAAAAAACCATCCGGTGAAAGGGGTTTACTACACCTTGCCGGGCGGAAAGCAGGAGCCAGGCGAAGACCTGGAAGCGACCCTGCAACGCGAGTGCCTGGAGGAAATCGGCGCGGAGGTGACAGTTGGCGACTTGCGGCATGTAGCTGATCTCTACCGAGCGAAATCGGACGGCATGGAGCGCCAGCACCAGCTCGATCTGATCTTCGAATGCACCGTCCCGCAGAGCTATCAACCAATGCTTGGAGACCATCCGGATCCGCATCAGGTTGCCACCAGGTGGATCACCGCCGAGGACGCGGCGCTGCTACGTCCGCTTTATGTCACAAAACTGTTTCCAGTTGGCTGTACGCGGGTGCCCAAAGTCTATCTCGGGCCTCACGATGACTAACATACCGAAGATTATCCGTGAAAATCTCCATTTCCTGTGCGCGGAGATTGACGGTCAGCTGATCCAGCTTGAGGCCTTCTTCAAGGAGCCGACGGCTGCGACCGCGCGCCGGATCATGGACCGGGCCGGATATGCCCATAACCTGAAGACGCGCATCCTCGCCGCCTGCGTGCGCCAGATGAGCGGCGCGAAGACGACCAACCGCAAACACATCACCCTGCGCAGCCTGGAACTGATCGCCTCCGACCTGCAGCGCCTGTCCAACCTGGCACGCCAGTCCCTGCACCATGTCGAGCAGATCGAAGAGTTCGAAGCGCTGGAGCCGCAGCGTTACCCGGCCATCGTCAAACGGGTCCGCGGCGGAGTTGCCCGCATCGAGCAGGCACTTGTCAGCGGCGACAGTGAGTTGGCGATCGGGATCGGCCAGCTTCAGGACAGGATCGAGGCCGACTACCGCAAGCTGTTCAAGACCTACACCCGGGAGATGCGCAACACGAAAATCCGGCCGGCCGACATCGCCAACAGCCTGCTGGTCGCCAGCGAGATCCAGCGCATGGGCGACTCGCTGCGCTCGATCAGCGAGGCCCTGATCTCCGCCAATATCGGCCAGGCGGTCAATTTCGAACGCTATTTCGCGCTTCAGAGCCTGATGTCGGACCTGGACGGACCGGGCGGCGACCTGACCGTCGAGACCATTGCCGAGACCCGCTCCGGCAGTTCCATCTCGGCCATCAAGGACCGCAAGACCGAAGAGGTCGCGGCGGTCTTCAAGGACGGTGAGAAAAGCAAGGTGAAGGAAGAGCGCCAGGGGGTGAAAAGCTGGCACTCGATCTATCCGGGCCTTGCCCCGAAGATCCTGTCCTACGAGAAAGGCGACCGGTCCGCAGCCCTTCTGATCGAACATCTGCCCGGCCAGACGTTCGAACATATCGTCCTGAGCGGAAACGAGACCCTTTGCACCTGCGCACTCAAGCGACTCAACCGGACACTCCGGGACATCTGGAAACAGACCAGGACCGGCGAACCGGCGGAACTGGCCAGCATGCAACAGCTTGCCAGGAGGCTCGGGGACGTGCGCCGGGTCCATCCGGAATTCAAGGACCGCAAGGTCAGCTTCTCCGGCGAGGTCCTGCCGTCATTCGACAAGCTGATCGACCAGGCCGCCGAACGGGAGACCAGGGTCCCCGCACCGTTCTCGGTCCATATCCACGGCGACTTCAATGTCGACAACATCCTTTACGACCCCGGCGAGGACCGGGTCCATTTCATCGACCTGCACCGGTCGCGCTACATGGACTATGTTCAGGATGTCTCGGTGTTCATGGTCTCCAACTACCGGCTGCAGGTGCTCGACCGCGAGACGCGCCGGCGGATCATGCAGGTCTCCCAGGACTTCTACAAATCCGCCAGGGGGTTTGCCCGCAAGCAGGGCGACGCGACGTTCGAATACCGGCTGGCGCTCGGACTTGCCCGGTCCTTCGCCAGTTCCACCCGGTTCATTTTCGACAAGTCCCATGCAAGGCGGATGTGGCTGCGCGCCCGCTACCTGATCGAACAGGCGCTTGCCTGCCCGCCCGGCGATGAAGCCCGCTTCCGGCTTCAGATGAAGGAGCTCTTCGTTGACTGACCTGAAAATCGGCGTCATCGGCATTCCGGGAAAGTGGTCGACCGAGGTTCTCGCCGATGCACTGGAAAAGGAAACCGGCTACCGCTGCGTGGTCGACATGGCCGATGTTGCGCTCGATCTGGAAAACCGCGCGCTGATGTCAGGGGCCACCGACCTCTGCAAGCTCGATGGCCTGGTGATCAAGAAGATCAGCCAACAGTACAGTCCGGCGACACTTGACCGGCTTGAGATGCTGCGCGTCGCCGAAGCCGCGGGCGTGAGGGTCTTTTCGTCCACGCAGTCCATCCTCGGCCTTGTCAACCGCCTGAGCTGCACCGTGACGCTCGCCAATGCCGGCATGCCGATGCCGGCGACCTGCGTCACGGAAAGCGTCGACCTGGCTCTTGCCGCCGTGCGGCGCTTCGGTGGCGCGGTGTTCAAGCCGCTGTTCTCCACCAAGGCCCGCGGCATGTCGCTGATGGATGGCGGCGAAGACGAAGCGGCGCTCCGGCGGAAGATCGAGGCCTTCAAGGCCGACAACCCGGTGATGTACCTGCAGCAGAAGGTCAATCTTTCGGGCCGCGATCTCGGCATGGTGTTCCTCGGCGGCAAATACCTTGGCACCTATGCCCGCGTCGCCCAGACCGACAGCTGGAACACGACCATTCTCCATGGCGGCAAATACGAGCCCTTCGAACCGGATGCGGATCTGGTCGAGCTGGCCCGGCGCGCCCAGGCGCCCTTCGAGCTCGATTTCACCACGGTTGACGTCGGACTGACGGATGCCGGCCCGGTCATCTTCGAAGTCTCCGCCTTTGGCGGCTTCAGGGGCGCGCTCGAGGGCGCCTCCATCGACGCGGCAACGCTTTACGCAAACCACGTGATTGAAAGGGTGCGCGCATGACCGGCATCAGCGTTCAGGACGTTGTCGATGCGCTCGCGCCGGTACGCGAGACCCAGGCCTCAGACCCGGTGTGTCTCACTGTCGGCGGGCTGGTCATTGAAGTCCGCTGCATGTCGGACACGCTGCTGGCCGAACTCCTGCGCTACTTCCAGCACGTCATTTCCGCACCCTCGGAACCGGACCTGACCGTCCATGTCCTGGGCGAAGCCGACCTGCCCTTCACGGTGGCCTACACCGACTGGGCCCGGGAACCGGGCAAGACCGGGCGCAAGGATGCCGTCTGCGACCTGGACAACGGGCGCATGGTGCTGAAGGTGCGCACCGGCGTGCAATTCCTGCAGGCGCCCGGCTGGGCGATCGCCTTCGGTCCGACGAAGGATTATCCCAACCAGGTGATCAACTTCGTCAATACCCAGATCCTCAACCATTTCCAGCGGCAGGGATGGGTCGCCTGCCACGCGGCCGCGGTTCGCATGGCTGACAAGGGACTGGCCATTTCCGGCCTCTCCGGCGGCGGCAAGTCGACGACCATGCTGCGCCTGATGGAAATCGCCGGAACGCACTATGTCACCAATGACCGTCTGCTGGTGCGCAATGCCGGCAACCGCACCGACGCGCTCGGCATCCCAAAGCTGCCGCGCATCAATCCGGGCACCATCGTCACCAATGCCCGCCTTGCCGGCCTCATCGACGAGGAACGCGAGGAAGAGCTGCGCAATCTCGAACCGGACGAACTCTGGCACCTGGAAGAAAAATACGACCTCTTCATCGACGACATCTACGGCCCGGGCCGGATTTCCCATGACGCAGGGCTGACCGATTTCTGGGTGCTGAACTGGTCTCGGGACAGCGTGGAACCGACAAATGTCCGCCAGGTCAACCTGGAGAACCGGCCCGACCTCCTCACCGCGATCATGAAAAGTCCGGGCCCGTTCTTTCAGGGCACCAATGGTATGTTCTGGACGGACCACTCGGAAATGGATACGCCGGCCTATCTGAACGCATTAAGGGACGTGCAGGTCTGGGAAGTCACGGGCAACATTGATTTCGACGCCCTGTTCCACGCAGGGGCCGATCTCCTGGGGCAGAAACCATGACCAACCGTTTTGCAATCCTCGTGCGGCACGGCGCCTATCACCAGAAACCCGGCACGCCGAGCGCGCTGCAGCCGTTTCAGCTGACCGATGCCGGCAGGCGGCAGGCCGCCGACGCGGGCCACGAAATTGCGGCCCTTGCCGCAGACCATGGCTGGCGCCTCGTGCCGGAGGTGCTGTGTTCGCGCCAGCAGCGCGCCTGGCAGACGGCCACGCTTCTCGGCCAATCCCTGTCCGAAGCTACGGGAGCGGACGTCACCGTGACCGAGCACGAGGCGCTTGCCGAGCGCAGTGTCGGCGCCTTTGCCAACCTGACCATCCCCGAGATCGAACAGGTGCTTGCCGAGGATCCGCGCTACACGCCGCCCCCCGAAGACTGGAAATCGAACAGCCATTACAGGCTTCCCGCCCAGGGAGCCGAAAGCCTGCTGGAGGCCGGCGCGCGCGTGGCCGCCTTCCTGGAGACTCGGCTCGACGCGCTGGCAGCCCACCCCGGGGTGACCGCGCAGGTCTTTGTCGGCCATGGAGCGGCCTTCCGCCATGCCGCGCACCATCTCGGCGTGCTCGCTTTCGACGACATCCGCAAGGTCAGCATGCACCACGCAAGACCCGTTGTCGTGAGTTTCAGCCCGGACGCGGGCTGGTCGCATGTCGCCGGCGCCTGGAAACAGCGTCAGGTTCTGGAAACCGCACTGGACTGATTGGAACGCCAAGCCCAATGATGACGGACACGCCCCTGAGCCCCCTGCTGCCGCCGATTGCCTGCACCAACAGCCGGGACCTGGACCTGCCCGAGAGCTGTGTGCCCTGGCCGATCGAAAAGGGACACGACCTGCCTATTGCCTGCAACAACGCGCCGGACCTCGTCACCAGCCTTGCCAAAGCCAATGAGCTCGGTCCCTGGGACTGGCCGGCAAGGCCGGTGATCTTCATTTCCGATCTGCATGCCGATGCCGAGAGCCTGTTGCGCTCCCTCGTGGCGGCGCGGGCGATCATCCGCACGGGCACGGGCCTGACGGAGTTCGAGCTCACGCCCTTCGGGCGGAGCTGCCAGATCATCATCGGCGGCGACTGCCTCGACAAGGGCCCGAGCAATCTTGACCTGCTCGACGCCCTGGCCGTCCTGATGAAATCCACGGACGTGGTGCTGCTCGCCGGCAATCACGACCTCCGGCTTTTTCTCGGTCTGGAAGCGCTCACCGTGAAGCGCAGCTCGCTCAACGCACACATGTTCGTGCGCATGGGCAAGAAGGTGATGCCGCTGCTGAAGGAGATCTTCGACCGCCATGTCGATGCATCCTCGGCCTTGGACCACCTTCCGGACGAAATGGACTGCCTGCGCCTGATGGTGCCCGGCAGGAAATGGACGAAGCAGTTCCCGAAGGCGGCCGCGGCCTACATGAACGACGCCGCGATCCGCAAGGAGATGCAACGCCTGAAGAAAAAGACCGACAAGTTCGCGGACCACGCCGCCGAAGTCGGCCTGTCGATCCGGGAGCTTTTTGCCGCGGCGCTGAAATGCCGGGAGCTGTTCATCGAGCCTGATGGCCGTTACGCGTGGCTGTTTCGGCAGATGAAGGCCGTGCACCAGAGCGGATCGCTGCTGTTCGTCCATGCCGGCATCGACGACCAGATGTCCGCCCAGATCTCGAAAAAGGGCGTCGATCACGTCAACCGGCGCTTCCGGAAGGAAAGCCGCAAGGATCCCTTTGTCTTCTATTCCGGCACGATCGCCAACCTGATGCGGACCAAGTACCGGGATGTCGATCACCCGCTGACCGAGGCCGGTGTCGAGGAGCTTCATCTGGCGGGCATCAAGCTCCTGGTCCAGGGTCACATCAACCGCCACTGCGGTCAGGAACTGACCTCCAGACAGGGCCTCCTGCACCTGGAGGCCGACATCACCCTTGACCGCCACTCCAGAAGCTCCGAAGGTCTGGACGGCATCGGCACCGGGGCAACGATCATCTCGCCCAGCGGCAATATTCTCGGCCTCAGCCGGGACTATCCGCATGCCAAACTGTTCGACCCGGTTGAGATCCTGAAGCAGCACGGAGTGTCGCGATGATGGAACGCAAGGGCCGGTTCCGGCACCAGTCTCTCCAGGACAGGAAGTCGATCCAGAAACTGCTCGACGCGGTCAAGCGGGGCATTGCCAAGGGTGAGCTCGAGTTCGGCGACGACACCGGCGAGATCACCCTGGAGCCCAGGGGCCTGATCACCCTGCGTGTCACCGCCACCCAGGAGGACGACCAGTCCCGCCTCGACCTGCGCCTCACCTGGACCAACGACACCGAAAACGGCAGGGACAGCGGCAAGCTGAAGGTCAAGGGCGGGTAGGCAAGCCCAGACATCAGCTTGAATGATCCTTTTCAGCCCGATCCTTCAACAGGACGGGGATGCGCTCGCAAGCCGGCATCTCATGCGTGGGCGGCGTGGCGCGAAGATATTTCGCCGGCTAACCAGTCCAGAAAAAAGGCTTCCGCCGCTGCCAGGTTTGCACCGGCTTTCTCCGACAGCCCCTCTTTCACCTCACCATACTCATACCCGGAAATGCCGAGCACAAAGGCTTTCGGACATGCACCATAGAGCGTTTCGGCGAGCGCCAGCACCGTTTCGGGAACCAGGCTGTGACTTCCGAGCACGTCCGGAGCGCCCGGCGCGATTTCCCGGAAGGAAAAGGCTTCCTCGCCGCCCATCTCCGCATCCGCGAAGATCACGAGGTCATGGCCTGAAACCGCCAGCGCATGTTCGGCAACCAGCTGGTAGTCGGTATCGACCTCAAGACCCGGCAAAGCGCGCGCGGCCATGCCTTCGGAAAAGGCCGGCCCCAGCCCGTCGTCCCCGCGCCCCGGATTGCCGTAGCCGATCAGCAGCATTCCAACACCCTCACACGCACTGTGTCTGGCTGTCGACCAGCGTGCCGTCGGCACCGAAAAGTTCCACCTGCAGCGGCATCTGGCCGAGCGCGTGGGTGGCGCAGGAGAGGCACGGGTCATAGGCTCGGATGGCGACCTCGACATGGTTGAGCATGCCCTCGGTGATCTTCTCCCTGCCGGAGAGATGCTTGACCGCCACGTCTTTCACCGCCCGGTTCATGCCCTCGTTGTTGTGGGTCGTGGAGACGATCAGGTTGCAATAGGTGACCTGGTCGTGCTCGTCGACCTTGTAGTGATGAATGAGGTTGCCCCGCGGCGCCTCGATGACGCCGATACCTTCCTCGCGCCGGTCTCCGGTGACAACCAGGTCGGATCCCTGCAGGTCCGGATCGTTCAGGAGCTCGCGGATCTTCTCGACACAATGCAGCACCTCGATCATGCGCGCCCAGTGATTGGCAAGGGTCGAGTTGTTCGGCGTGCCACAGGTGACCGCCTTCAGGTCCGCAAGCGCCGCATTGGCCAGCGGCGTGTCGATGAAGCTGGCCGTGTTCATGCGTGCCAGCGGCCCGACCCGATACCAGCCGGCGTCGGGACCGAGTGTCTTGATGAAGGGGAACTTCATGTAGGACCAGGAGCGCACGTCCTCGACGATCAGCTCGTGATACCTGGTGTAGGGCACCTGGTCGAAGATCGTGTCGCCGGTCGAGCTGAGCGCCCTCAGAGTGCCGTGATAGAGATCGAGAGCCCCGTCGCTCTCGCGCACCAGCGACATGTAGTTGGACGGAAACGAGCCGAACTCGGAGACCAGGTCCTCGTGCTCGAGCGTGTAATCGCGGGCAAGCTTCACCGCATCCTGCGCCCACGCGATCATTTCGTCGATGGAGGCGAGGAAATGATCGCGGCGCTCGGTGGACAGGTTGCGGTTGATGCCGCCCGGAATGGCGCCGGTGCCGTGGATCTTCTTGCCGGCCGTCGCCTCGATGATCTCCTGGCCGTATTTGCGCATCAGGACGGCGCGTTTGCCCAGCTCGGGCTGCTCCTTGATCACCTCGAAGATGTTGCGTTTCTCCGCCGGCGCGCCGAAGCCGAACAGGAGATCCGGCGCGGCCAGGTGGAAGAAGTGCAGCACGTGGGACTGCATCACCTGGCCGTAATGCATCAGCCGGCGCATCTTTTCCGCCGTCGGTGTGAGTTGGTCGACACCGGCGATCATGTCCATGGCCTTTGCCGCCGCAAGGTGATGGCTGACCGGACAGATGCCGCAGAGCCGCTGCACGATCACCGGCACTTCCCACATCAGCCGTCCGCGGATAAACCGCTCGAAACCGCGGAACTCGACTATGTGCAGCCGGGCCTCGTCGACCTCGTTGTCGGCATTCAGATGGATGGTGACCTTGCCGTGGCCTTCCACGCGCGTGACCGGCGAGATTTCAATCAGTCTGGATTCACTCATGACGACGTCCCGCCTCAGTCAAACTTGATCATGTCACGCTCAAAGCCCCGGAACTTGCCGGTCAGAAGCTTGGAGAGCGTGTCGAAAATGATGTCGCCGGTCGGGGCGCAGCCCGGGATCTGGTAGTCGATCTCGACCACCTGGGAACACGGATAGACCTCGTCCAGCAGCAGCGGCAGCGCCGGGTCGTTGGGCACGTTGTGGGTCGTGTTGCGGATATACTTGCCGGTGATGTAGGCCTCGTCGAGGCACTCGCGCAGAGGTGCGTCGGAATGCATGATCGCGTTGCGCATCGCCGGCAGCCCGCCCATGATCGCGCATTGGCCGAGCGCGATCAGCACGTCGCAATTGCGCCGGAAGTCGTGCAGCACATGCACGTTTTCCTCGTTGCAGCAGCCGCCTTCGATGATGCCGATGTCGCAGCGCTGGGTGAAGCGCTTCTTGTCGGTCAGCGGCGAACGGTCGACATCGACCAGTTTCATCAGGTCGATCAGCCGCTCGTCGATATCGAGGATCGCCATGTGGCAGCCAAAACAGCCGGCAAGGGAGGCGGTTGCGATCCGGGCCTTGGGCAGCTCGCTCATTTGCGCTTCTCCTCGATGTCATGACCGATCAGGCCCTTGTCGAACTCGCGCTCGCCGATCGGGACGGCAAAGCCGACCCGCTTGCGGATGATGCAGCCGACCGGGCAGACCTCCGCGCTGATGGCGTGGTCCGTGACCTCGGCATCCGTGTCCGCCAGGTTCTCGCCATTGACGGCGACACGCCGGTGAATGCCGCGGCCGACATAGCCGAAGATGCCCTTGCCATCGACGTCCTGGGAGGCGCGGATGCAGCGCCCGCAGGAGATGCAGCGGTTCGTGTCCAGCGCGATGTCCGGGTGGGACGCATCCAGCGCCCGGCACGGCTCCAGATACGGGAACTTTGTGGCCTCCGTCATGTCGAGCCGGTAGGCCATCGCCTGCAATTCGCAATTGCCGCTGGCCTCGCAGATCGGACAGAGGTGGTTGCCCTCGTGAAACAGCATTTCCACGAGATCCCGGCGCATCTTGGTCAGGTGCGGGGTCTCGTTCTCGACCGCCTGGCCGGGTGCCGCCGGCTGGGTGCAGGCGGCAACGCTGCGCCCGCCCGCCTTCACCGTGCACACCCGGCAGCTGCCCTGGTGGCGCAGGCCCTCGTGGTCGCACAGGCGCGGGATATAGACCCCGGCCTCGTCGGCGGCTTCCATGATCGTCTGACCGGCATAGGCGGTGACTTCGATGCCATCGATGGTGAAGGTGAAGCCAGTCTCTTTCTTGGTGCCGCTCATTGGGTGAAATCCTTGTCGAAGATGTAGGAGCGGCGCTTGGCGATCTTGCGCGCGCCATCAATGGCCGACTGGATGTCGAACGTGTCGCGAATGCCGTCCTTGCTCGGCTTGGAAACCGCCGAGTAGACCAGCGGGAAGTTCTTCAGGGTCGACAGGATCGGGTTGGGCGAGGTCATGCCGAGACCGCAGCGGCTGGTCTCGATGATCGTGCCGGAGAGCTCCTTGAGGTAGTCGATGTCCTCCGGATTGGCGAGGCCCTTGCGGAATTTCTGGATCGCCTTTTGCAGGAACACATTGCCGACCCGGCAGGGCGTGCAATAACCGCAGCTCTCATGCACGAAGAAGGACATGTAATATTCGACGATCTCGAGAATGTTGCGGTCGCCGTTGAAGATGATGATGGCGCCGCCGGTGGCGAGATCGTCGAAAGTGAGTTTGCGGTGGAAGCTGTCGCGGGCAATCATCGTCCCGCTCGGGCCGCCGACCTGCACCGCGGCGGCCTCTCCGCCACCGACCATCTCCAGCAACTCGCGCACCGTGTGGCCATAGGGAAGCTCGTAAATGCCCGGGTTGAGGCAGTCGCCGCAGACGGAGAACAGCTTGGTGCCGTGCGAACCTTCCGTGCCCATGGCGTGGAACCACTTCGCGCCCCGGTCCAGGATCCGGGCGGCATGGCAGAAGGTCTCCACGTTGTTGACCACCGTCGGGTAGCCGAGATAGCCGCGATTGACCGGGAAAGGCGGCCGGGTCTTCGGTTCGCCCGGCAGTCCCTCGCAGGAGCTGATCAAGGCACCTTCCTCGCCACAGATATAGGCGCCCGCCCCGAGTTGCAGGCGGATGTCGAAATCGAAGCCCTTGACGCCGAGGATCGCTTTGCCGAGCAGACCGCGACGCCGCCGCTCTTCCAGAACCTGCTCAAGGAGCTCGCGCAGATAGACATATTCGCCGCGCAGGTAGAGGATGCCCTCCCGCGCCCCGACCGCACGGGCGGCAATGGTCATGCCCTCGATCAGCAGGTGCGGCCGTTCGGTCAGTAGCACGCGATCCTTGAAGGTGCCCGGCTCGCCCTCATCGGCATTGCAGATGACGAAATGCTTCTCGGCGCGCTCGCTGGCGGCAAACCGCCATTTCCGGCCGGTCGTGAACCCGGCGCCGCCACATCCGCGCAGACCGCTGTCCTCGACAGCGGTGATGATCTGTGCCGGCGTCATCGACACGGCGTTGTTCAGCCCGGCCTCCTCCGGCACCGGTCCGAGCAGCACTTCGCCGGCATGGCGGATGTTGTTGTCGACCATGTGCAGCGCGCGCTCATGCGGCGTCAGGGAGGAAAAACGCTCGCTCACGATCCGCTCCGGTGCCTCACCGGCTTTGAGCGCCTCGGCTGCTGCCCGCGCCGTTTCGGGTGTGAGCCTCGTCAACACCACGTCATTGACCATGGCGGCGGGCGCCTGGTCGCACATGCCGATGCAGGGTGTGACTTCCAGCGAGAAAGCGCCGTCGGCGGACGTCTCGCCGATACGGATACCGAGCACCTCTTCAAAGATGGCGGACACCGCTTCGAGCCCCGAGTAGCGGTCGACGATGTCGTCGCACAGGCGGATGGTCACCCGGCCTTTCGGTGTCAGCGACAGGAAGGAATAGAAGCTGGCGACCCCCTCCACCTCGATCCGGGTGAGGCCGGTCCCGGCGGCAATCCGGTCCATGGTCGAAGGCGCGATACAGCGGTAGCGATCCTGCACCTCCCGCAGGATATCCAGCATGCGGTGCTTGTCACAGCCGTACCGCGTGCAGATCGCCGCGAGTTCAGCATCCGGCACCGGCGCCACGTCACACACCTGCGCGGCAACACCGTTCCCGGTCTCGTGACCGTTCTCCATGGAGATCTCCCTCATGAAGTCGCCGGAGCGACGCTCTCATTGCTAAATCGATTAGAAGGAAACGACGGTCGTTTGACAACCCGGTGAAATCCGGCACGCTTCCCGTGAAAATTCTCTCGTGCGGACACGCTCCCCCAGATGCGGCAATGCGTCTTTGAGCCAGATCAAGCTGCATAAGATCGAGGCAGGAAAGGAGCGCCGGATACAAAACCGGGCGCTAGGGTCAGGACTCATTAATTTGATTGAAATGGCGCAACAAACGGCGATGAGCTGCAAGGAAAAGCGCGATAAGCGGGCTTCCTGCCCGGTTGAGCGGTGTGACGCAGCAGATCGAAGCCGTTTTTGCCTCCGTCCGGGATAGGGTGAATTTGCCCGGCAACGTCGTTGCAAATCTTTGGAAACCGGACGGTTTCCTGCAGTTTTGCGCCTCGTATCCGAACAAATTCATCCCTACCATTTCACTCAAATTAATGGGTCCTGACCCTAGGCTGTAGTGACACATTAACGATTGGCAGCGCCGCTCGAAAACTGGGTCATTTCAAGGAGCATGGAGGACGGACATGCGGGGCATATTCGACGACATGAGACGCGGAAATGACCCGATTTCCGGGCGGCCCCTTCGGGGTTGGTCCAGGATCGTCCCTGAAGGCGTTGGAAATGCTCGAAAGTGCGCTGCACTTCCTTGCGCTTTCCGCCTGTTCAGGAACGATCCTGCCCCCAACGATGCCAGTCTTTAATGTGTCACGACAGCCTCGAGGCGCCCGGACAAGGTCGGATTGGTCGGAAAGGTCAGCGCAGCGGACGCTGACCGAAGGTGCTGACGGCTTCAATCTTGTCCAGATTGCCGTTGATCGTCTCCAGCCGCTCCAGATTGATGATCGTGGACAGCATCAGGCGGTCGTAGCTCCAGTCCGCGGGCTTCTGCAGGGACAGTGCCGTCAGGAAGATCACCGCGGTCATCGGCACAACGGCCAGTCCCATCACGCCCCAATGCGGCCGGATCCGGTTGGTCTCCAGAAGGGCCTCGACGCGGCGGCGCAGTTTCTGGGCCGGGGAGCGGCGCAGGAACCGGTCCTGGACCTCCAGCAGCGCAACGGCGGCGACACCGACCGCGCGGCCGCGCGTCATCTGGTCCTGCCGCTTCTTCAGGCCCGCCTGCGCGGCGCGCAGCAGACACATGCAGTAGGACCTGAGATCCACATGGGCATTTTCAGCCACACGCTGGTCGCAGGCCAGTTCGCGCAGGCGCTCCACTTCCGATTTCCAGACATAGAAGAACGGGTTCCAGAAGAACAGAGGCCGCAGCAGTTCCAGGCCGATCTCCCAGGCGACATCGCCCTGGCGCAGATGCTGGAACTCGTGTTTCAGCACGAGCTTCAGGTCGTCGGGCTCGCCCAGCAGTTCGGACGGGATGACCACGTAGTGATTCACGAGGCCACGCGCGGAAAACGGCACGAGCGCATGATCCGACAGAAGCAGATGCACGCGGCCCTGCCGGCGCCAGTCGTGACACGAGGCCAGCATCCGGTTGAGACGGACAAAACTGATTGCCAGCCTTGCGCTGAACCACGCCAGACCTGCCAGAAGGGCAAGGGCGATGCCGGCACCGAGCCCGGTCGACAGCGTCAGCACATCCTTGCTGAGCTGGCCGCGCATGCCGAGCAGGAACTGGAAGTCCTCCGCCGGAATGGCAACGCCGCCCCGAAGATATTGCGAGACCGCGTAATCCGCCAGGTTGACGGACATGACCGCCGGAACCATTTCGGCCGCCAGCAGGTGCTGATAACCCGCCACCGCAAGCGGTGACAGCAGGATCAAGGCAAACAGCCCGTTCAGGAGACCGAGCTGGACGGGAAAGTCGAGCTTGTTTCCGAAGCGGGCCATCAGAAGCTTGACGCTCAGCCACACCGTCGCGGTGATGGCCAGCGTGATGTTCAGATCGATGTAAACATCGAAGACCTGGTCAAGTAGCGTCATCTGTCCTCCTCCTGTCCAGCAACGCTCTAATTTCCTCCAGATCGTCCCCCGAGAGTTCGTATTCGTCGACCAGCCGGGCCACCAGCGATGCCGGTGTGCCGTCGAACAGTTTTTCCGACAGGTTTCGAAGAGAACGGGACTGGTAGGTATCCCGTGTCAGCCGAGGGCTATATATGAATGTCTTGCCTTCTTTCCGGCTGTCCACAAAGCCTTTTTCATCCAGGATCCGCATGATGGTTGCGCAGGACGTGTAAGCAAGTTTGCGCTCGGGTGGCAGGGTTGCCAGGATATCCCGAACGGAGCCTTCACCGAGTTTCCAGAGTTCGGTCATGAACTCCAGCTCGACTTCGGTCAAAAACTCGTTGCTCTTACGCTTTCTCATTACAATCCTGTGCCCATTTCGGAATGGATGTGGCTTATGCCTATTATTCATGCACCAAGTCAGCGGAAATTACTATTCATTTAGTTGGCAAAACGGCAACGCCGCGCCCCGATCTCACGGGGCGCAGCGCAGGATCACACTTTCCAGAAGCAGAACACGCCCCAGCCGATGCTCAGCGCCAGCGGCCACCACAGCGGCTCGCCCATCAGCCCGAGCCAGGCCAGGAAGATATAGGCCGTGCCCAGCAGGGTCATGAACAGGCGGTCGCCGCGGGTTGTTTCCAGTCCCAGGACACCCTTGCGGGCATGACCGCCGGGATATTTGAGCTCCACGACAGTCAGGAAACCGATCGCGGAAAAGATGCCGACGAACAGAAGCGCCGTCGGCCAGGTCCAGGCCATCCAGCCAAGCATCAGACCCTCCCCAGGGCAAAGCCCTTGGCTATGTAGTTGCGGACGAAGTAGATGACGATGGCGCCGGGAATGATGGTCAGGGTCCCGGCGGCCGCCAGAAGCCCGAGTTCGTAACCGGCGGAGGAAGCGGTCCGGGTCATCACGGCGGCGATGGGTTTTGCCTCGACGGCGGTCAGCGTCTTGGACAGCAGCATTTCCACCCAGGAGAACATGAAGCAGAAGAACGCGGCCACCCCGACACCGGATTTGATCGCCGGCAGGAAGATCGTCATGAAGAACCGCGGGAAGGAATAGCCGTCCACATAGGCGGTCTCGTCGAGTTCCTTGGGCACGCCGCTCATGAAGCCTTCCAGGATCCACACGGCAAGTGGCACGTTGAAGAGACAATGTGCCAGGGCCACGGCCAGATGCGTGTCGAACAGGCCGACGGCCGAATAAAGCTGGAAGAAGGGCAGCGCGAACACGGCGGCCGGGGCCATCCGGTTGGTCAGGAGCCAGAAGAACAGATGCTTGTCGCCCACGAAGGAGTAGCGGGAGAAGGCATAGGCCGCCGGCAGGGCCACGGTGATCGAGATGACCGTGTTGATCGTCACGTAGATGATCGAGTTGATGTACCCCCAGTACCACGTCGGATCGGTGAAGATCTCGATGTAGTTCGCGAAGGTCCAGGTCTGCGGGAACAGGGTGAACCCGGCGAGGATCTCGTTGGTGGTCTTGAAGCTCATCGCGACGAGCCAGTAGATCGGCAGCATCAGGAAGAGGATGTAGAGGGCCGGGACCAGGCTTTTCATGCGCATGACGGGTCTCCTCAGGACTTGTTATCGTTCATCGTCATCAGCGTGTAGAACAGCCAGGAGGCGAACAGCGTGATGGCGAAATAGATGAGGGACATGGCGGCTGCCGGTCCGAGGTCGAACTGACCCAGGGCGATCTTCACGAGGTCGATCGAGAGCAGCGTCGTGGAGTTGCCGGGCCCGCCTCCGGTGAGGACGAACGGTTCGGTGTAGATGTTGAAGCTGTCCATGAAGCGCAGCAGCACCGCAATGGTCAGCACCGTCTTCATCTTCGGCAACTGGATGAACCGGAACACGGCCCAGTTGGAGGCGCCGTCGATTTCCGCCGCCTGGTAATAGGCGTTCGGGATCGACACCAGGCCGGCATAGGCCAGCAGCACCACCAGCGACGTCCAGTGCCAGACATCCATGACGATGATGGTCACCCAGGCAGCAACCGGATCCTGGGTCATGTCATAGGAAATGCCCAGCGTGTGGTTCATGAAGTAGCCCAGGAGGCCGATATCCGGCAGGGTGAAGATGTTCCACATGGCCCCGACCACGTTCCACGGGATCAGCATCGGCAGGGCCATGGTGATCAGGCAGAACGGCACCCAGAATCCCTTCTTGGGCATGGCGAGCGCAATGGCGACCCCGAGCGGCACCTCGATGATCAGGATCATCACCGTGAAGAACAGCTGCCGGCCGAGCGCCGCATGGAACCGTTCGGACCGCAGGATCTGCTCGAACCAGCCTAGCCCTTCCCAGAAGAACAGGTTGTCGCCGAAGGTTTCCTGGACCGAGTAATTCACCACGGTCATCATCGGAATGAGCGCATTGAAGGCCACCAGGAGAAGCACCGGGGTGACGAACCACCAGGCGCGTTGGTTTTGCGTTTTCATCAGGCACCCCCTCCCGGCGTGCTTGCCAGCCAGCCATCCTTGTAGAGCCGGGTCTGGGTCTGTTTGAAGTCGAGCTTGACGGCGTCGCCCGCGTTCGGGGCCTCGCCTTCCAGGATTGCGTGGACGCGCTGGTCGTGGGCCACCGCCTCGACCACCTTGTGGCGGCCGATGTCGGAAACCTTGCGCACGGTCGCGGCCACTCCCGACCCGTTGGACGAGATCGAGACGAATTCCGGACGAATGCCGATTTCGGCCGAACCGTCACCGGCGCCGTCGACCGCGCCTTCGAGATCCACCTTCTCGCCGCCGAAGAAGGCAGCGCCGCCCTTCACCTCGCACGGCAGGACATTCATGCCCGGCGAGCCGATGAAATGGCCGACAAAGGTGTGCGCGGGCCGGTCGAAGAGTTCGACCGGCGTGCCGATCTGGACAACCTCGCCATCCTGCATCACCACCACCTGGTCGGCGAAGGTAAGGGCTTCGGTCTGGTCGTGGGTGACGTAGATCATGGTCGCCTTGACCCGCTGATGCAGCTCCTTGAGCTTGGAGCGCAGCTTCCATTTCAGATGCGGGTCGATCACGGTCAGCGGCTCGTCGAACATGACGACATTGACGTCCTGGCGCACGAGCCCGCGGCCCATCGAGATCTTCTGCTTGTTGTCGGGCGACAGATTTGCCGCCCTTGTGTTGAGCATGCCCTCGACTTCCAGCATCTCCGCGATCGCCATGACGCGCTGCTTGACGATGTCCTCGTCCCGGCCGCGGTTGCGCAAGGGAAACGCCAGATTGTCGTAAACGGTCATGGTGTCGTAGATGACCGGGAACTGGAACACCTGCGCGATGTTGCGCTTGGCCGGCGGCAGGGCGGTCACGTCCTGGTCGTTGAACAGGATCTGCCCCTCGGAGGGAACCAGCAGGCCGGAGATGATGTTCAAGAGCGTGGACTTGCCGCAGCCGGACGGGCCAAGCAGAGCGTATGCGCCGCCGTCGTCCCAGGTCAGGTCGATCTTCTTCAGCGCGTAGTCGGCATCGCTCGACGGGTTCGGGCTGTAGCTGTGACGCAGGTTGGAGAGTTTGATTTGTGCCATAAGTCCTCTCCTCAGGCCGCCAGGTCGCCATTGGGCGCAAAGAAGAAACAATGGCTCGGGTCCAGGTAGAAGGTGTGGACCTCGCCGACAAAATAGGGGTGTACCCCCGGCGACAGCGACACCCAGGACTGGCCGTGCATGTCGAAATGGGCGCTGCTTTCCGAACCGCTGAGCTCGGTCACCAGGACGTTGCCCTGAAGCCGCACGCTGTGCTGCGGGCTTTCCACCGGCATGACGTGGTGCGGACGGATCGCCAGCGTATAGGGTCCGTCGCGCAGGCTTGCCGCCGCGCCGGACGCCGACCAGCGGACATCGTCGTTCAGGATGATCGTGTCGCCCTGCTTGTTCACCGGCGCCGTGTTGATTGGCGGATTGGAGAACACCTTGGCAGCGTCGAGGTCCTTCGGCTTGCGGTAGATATCCGCGGTCGGGCCGAACTGGACCACATTGCCGTCGGTCATCAGGGCGGTATGGCCTCCGAGCAGGAGGGCTTCCTCGGGTTCCGACGTCGCATAGACAACCACCGCGCCGCGGCCGGCAAAGAGATCCGGCAACTGGTCGCGCAGTTCCTCGCGCAGCTTGTAGTCGAGATTGGCGAGCGGCTCGTCGAGAAAAACCGCGTCGCTTTCCTTGACAATCGCGCGGGCAAGCGCCGTGCGCTGCTGCTGTCCGCCGGAGAGTTCGTTCGGTTTGCGGTTGAGATAGGGTTTCAGCTTGAGGATGGCTGCGGCCTCTTCCACCCGCCCGTCGATCTCCGACCTGGCAACGCCGGCAACCTTCAGCGGCGAGGCGATGTTGTCGTAAACCGACATGTGCGGATAGTTGACGAAAAACTGGTGCACCAGGCTGATATTGCGCTTTTGCGCCGACAGGCGGGACACATCCTTGCCGTTCAGGAGGATCTGCCCGGAGGCCAGGCTGTCGAGGCCGGCCATCAGCTTGATCAGCGAGGTCTTGCCCGAGCCGGTTTCTCCGAGGAGAACATTGAAGTGGCCGGTCTGCAGGGTCAGGCTCGTTTCCTTGACATGCGTGATGCCGGCAACGCGCTTGCTGACGTTTTTGAGTTCTAGAGACATTTTTTTCTTGCCCGCGTCCGGACTGGGCTTGAAGGGCGGCCTTGTTGCGGCCGCGGCCCGTCACTTTCGGATCGGTGAAGGACCGGGGACAAGCCCCGGTCCAGTTTCGTGCTTGATGGGGCCAGGCCTTAGTTCTTGGCCCAGCGAGCAACCAGGTCGTCGTAGTTGACGGTCTGGCCCTGCGGCTTCTCGTTATCGAGCTTGGCCTTCGGAGCACCCGGCTTGGACAGCCACTCTTCCGGATCGGACTCTTCGTTGAGACGCGGGCCGCAGCCGCCATAGACGTTGGCGCGTTCGTCAGCCTGCTGCATGCGGGCCATGACGATGTCCATTTCTTCCGCGAGGCGATCCATGGCTTCCTGCGGCGTGAACGCGCCGGAGTTCACGTCACCGATCTGCTGCCACCAGATCTGGGCCAGCTTCGGATAATCCGGAACGTTGACGCCGGTCGGGGACCAGGCAACCCGGTCCGGAGACCGGTAGAACTCGACCAGGCCGCCGAGCTTCGGAGCCCGCTCGGAGAAGGACTCGTGGTTGACGGTGCTGTCGCGGATGAAGGTCAGACCGACATGGCTCTTCTTGGTGTCGACCGTCTTGGAGACGACGAACTGTGCGTAGAGCCAGGCTGCCTTGGCGCGGTCTTCCGGGGTGGAGTTCAGGATGGTCCAGGACCCCACGTCCTGATAGCCGACCTTCTGGCCTTCTTCCCAGTACGGGCCGTGCGGGGACGGAGCCATGCGCCACAGCGGCGTGCCTTCGTCATCCACGGTGTTGTTGCCTTCGGACTTCGGCTTCACCATGTCCGCGGTGAAGGCGGTGTACCAGAAGATCTGCTGGGCAACGTTGCCCTGGCTGAGCGCCGGCAGGGACTGGTAGAAGTCGAAGCTGGCGGCGCCCGGAGGGGCGTAGTTGCGCAGCCACTCGTCCCATTTGCGGATCGCGTAGACAGCAGCCGGACCGTTGGCGGCACCACCGCGGGACACGGATGCGCCCACCGGGTTACAGGTGCCGGCTTCCATGCGGATGCCCCATTCGTCGACCGGGATGCCGTTCGGCTCACCCTTGTCGCCGGCACCGGCCATGGACAGCCACGCATCGGTCATGCGCCAGCCGAGATCCGGTGCACGCTTGCCGTAGTCCATGTGACCGTAGATTTCGACACCGTCGACTTCCTTCACGTCCTTGGTGAAGAACTCGGCAATGTCTTCGTATGCCGACCAGTTGACCGGAACGCCCAGGTCGTAGCCGTATTTTTCCTTGAAGGCCGCCTTCAGGTCTTCACGGTCGAACCAGTCCTTGCGGAACCAGTAGAGGTTCGCGAACTGCTGGTCGGGCAACTGGTAGAGGTCGCCGTCCGGACCGGTGGTGAACTGGGTGCCCATGAAGTCGTCCAGGTCGAGACCCGGGTTGGTGACATCCTTGGCGGCACCTGCCATCCAGTCGGTCAGGTTGTAGGCCAGCTGCAGACGGGAATGGGTGCCGATCAGGTCGGAATCGTTGACATAGGCGTCATAGAGATTCCGGCCGGTCTGCATCTGTGTCTGCACGGCCTGCACCACTTCCCCTTCGCCGAGGATCTGGTGATTGACCTTGATACCGGTGATTTCTTCGAAGGCCTTGGTGAGGACTTCCGACTCGTAGGAGTGCGTCGGAATGCCTTCGGACAGGACGTTGATCTCCATACCAGCATACGGCTCGGCCGCCTTGATGAACCACTGCATTTCTGCAAGCTGCTCATCCTTTGACAGAACGGACGGCTGGAATTCCTGGTCGATCCATTTCTGGGCCGCCGCCTCGTCGGCAAAAGCGGACCCTGCTCCCGCAAGCACAGCACCTGCTGCGACTGCGGAGAGTAGATACTTACGCATCTGCATCTCCTCCCGTGAGATAATTTTCGCCGTGAATACCCGGCTCCGCATAGATGGACACAGCCTCGCCACGTTGTCAAACTAAATTTTTAGTAGATTTTAGACTCCATCAAATGAAGTCATAAACTATTGAAATATATAATTTTATTTCTGGCGCAACGCAAGCTGCGCTCCGCTTTTTCGGGGTCATTGGAACCACCGATTGATATGAGTGTGGCACAAATTTGACAACAGAGGTAGCCCGAAATCGGGTTTCGGGTCTTTCAGATATAGCCGTTTTTGACTTCCATTAAGGTTCGTTTTGCGTCGCAAAACGAAAATGACCCACAAATTTTGCAGCGCAACAGCACCACGAATGCCTCCCGGGGAGGACCCTGCGAGCGGGTTGGCACGATCCGCTTTGACCGGCCATCCGTTTCGCAATAGGTGTGGAATGCACAGGACGGTGTCTGTTGACCACGACACCCCTCCGGCTATCTGTTGAGACTGGTCGGTCAACACCCCTCATCAGAACGAGGTCTCGAAAATGCGGATTTCAACCGACGCGCCGGTCCTGGTCACCGGCGCCACCGGCTATGTCGCCGGCTGGCTGGTGAAGGAACTGCTCGAGGCCGGCGTCACGGTGCACGCCGCCATCCGCGACCCGGCGGCAACTCACAGGCTTTCGCACCTGACCGCGATTGCCGAAAAGGCGCCCGGCGAGATCAGGTTCTTCCGGGCCGACCTGCTGCAACCGGACTCCTATGAAGACGCCATGCAGGGCTGTTCCGTCGTCTTTCACACCGCCTCCCCGTTCACGGTCACCGTCAGGAACCCGCAAAAGGAACTGGTCGATCCGGCGGTCCTGGGCACACGCAACGTCCTGGAAACCGCTGTGGCAACCCCGAGCGTCACGCGTGTCGTCGTCACCAGCTCCTGCGCCGCGATCTATACCGATGCCATCGATTGCCGGAAGGCCCCTGGCGGTGTTCTGACCGAAGACATCTGGAACACCACCGCGTCCCTCGCCTACCAGCCCTACAGCTATTCAAAGACGCTCGCCGAGAAGGAAGCCTGGAAGATCGCGCACGGACAGGACCGCTTCAGGCTGGTCACCGTCAATCCGTCCCTGGTGATCGGACCGGCGCTGGCCAAGAAACCGACGTCGGAAAGCTTCAACATTGTCCGCCAGATGGGCGACGGCACCATGAAACAGGGAGCTCCCAAGCTCGGCATCGGCGTGGTCGACGTGCGCGATCTGGCCAGGGCCCACATGGCCGCGGGTTTTTCCGCGGACGCCGAAGGTCGCCACATCATCTCCGGCCACAACACCAACATCCTGGAACTCGGCAAATCCCTGATCGACAAATACGGCGACCGCTATCCGGTCCCGCGCAAGTCCCTGCCGAAATGGATCGTCTGGGCCGTCGGCCCCCTTGTCAGCGGTATTTCCCGGAAATTCGTCACCAACAATGTCGACGTCAAATGGCGCGCCGACAACACCAAGAGCAGACACGCGCTCGGCATGTCCTACAGGCCCTACAAGGAATCGATGGAGGACATGTTCCAGCAGATGATCGAGGCCGGGGCGTTTCGGAAACAGGGGTATCGATAGTTAGCAGCGCCCCTCCTTCCACGACATCCTATGGCTTGACCATGGGACCCATGCCGTTGCGCGTCCGGTCACACGGCCTTGCTTGTGGCATCGTCACGGCATGGATTGCAGGGTCAAACCCACTGCTGTCCGGTTAAGCAGGAGCCTCGGTGCGCAAACAGGCTTTGCCGCTTGTTCCACTCTCCCCCCTGGAGGGGGAGATGTCTCCGACAGGAGACAGAGGGGGGGCTCAACCTCTCGGCAGACAGGACCTTTTCCGAATTCGAGGAACCGCCGCGCCCCCCCTCTGTCCGGTTCCCGGACATCTCCCCCTCCAGGGGGGGAGAGGGGTGCAAGTGGTAAGGCACTGCGTGTCCCGGACTAGGAGAAGCGTAAATATCGACAATGAATCAATGACCTGTTGTAACTGAGCCGCGTTAAACCGGACAGCAGTGGGTCAAGCCCTGCAATGACGGAGGCGGGGTCAGAGCGGGCTCGCGATGGCCCAGGCCGAGGATGTTCCGGAAGCAGAAAAGGCGCGACCGAATGGCCGCGCCTTTCTTTGTTCAGACCAGAAAGAAAGCCTTACATCTTGCACTCGGCCGCATAGGCGTCGGCATGGTCTTCCATTGCCGTGGCGATGATCTTGTTGGTGTAGACGTCGCCTTCCTTGATCACCTCGCGGACATAGATGTCCTGGATCGGGTGGTGGTTCGGGCCGAATTTGAAGTCACCGCGCGTGGACGCGAAGTCGGCTTCCTCGAGCGCCGCACGAAACGCATCGGCATCCTTTACGTCCGCCTTGCCCATCGCGGACAGCAGCAGGTTGGCCGTGTCGAAGCCCTGCGAGGCATAGAGCGACGGCAGGCGGCCATATTCGGCCTGGAAGCTTTCGACAAAGGCCTTGTTGGCGTCGTTGTCGATGTCCTTGTTCCACTGGCTGGTGTTCTTGACGCCGAGCGCGGCGTCCCCGACCGCCTGCAGGATGCCCTGGTCGAACGAGAAAGCCGGGCCGACCACCGGCAGGTCGATGCCGCTGTCGGCATACTGCTTCAGGAACGAGATGCCCATGCCGCCGGGCAGGAAGAAGAACACGCTGTCCGCGCCCGACGCCCTTATCTGGGCGAGTTCGGCGGCGTAATCGGTCTGGCCGAGCTTGGTGTAGATCTCGCCCGCCAACTCACCGTCATAGAACCGCTTGTACCCGGTCAGCGCGTCCTGGCCGGCCGGATAGTTCGGCGCCAGGATGAAGCTGTTCTTGTAGCCGGCTTCCTTGGCATAGGCACCGGCGGCCTCATGCAGGTTGTCGTTCTGCCAGGCGACGTTGAAATAGTTCGGATGGCAGCCCTTGCCCGCCAGCGCGGACGGGCCCGCATTCGGCGACAGGTAGAACTTGCCCTGCGCGGTCACCGAAGGCACCACGGCCATGGCCAGGTTCGACCAGATGATGCCGGTCAAGACATCGACCTTTTCCGACTGGACCAGCTTGTCGGCCAGCTGCACGGCGACATCCGGCTTGCGCTGGTCGTCCTCGACAATGACTTCCAGATCCGGATTGCCGGCCTGTTTCACGGCCAGCAAGAAGCCGTCGCGCACATCGATCCCAAGACCGGCGCCACCGCCTGAAAGCGTCGTGATCATGCCGACCTTGACCGGTTCGGCCAGGGCGCTTCCGGACACAAGCGCAAGGACGCTCGCCGCTGCTGCAAGGTGTTTGAACATTTGAAAATCCCCTCTCATTCAATCCCTTTGAGCCTTTTCCCGGCTCTTGGCAGGACACTTTATCGGCACCCAGGCAGATGGCAAACAGGCAATTTTGAGAATAAGAAACCTTGGAAGGGCACGTCCTTGTCACCAAAGCTGAAAGAACGGCCTCCTGAAGAAATCGCCTCGCAATTGGCAGGATAATCGCGTGTGGTCTTGCCGGGCTCCCTCTCCCGCCGGGAGAGGTGGCAATCCGCGTTCCCTGGCATCTTTCGCCCGTTCCCCCTTCCAGCCGTCAGAGCTCGGTGCGCACGTGCCAGAGTTCGGGAAAGAGCTCCACGTCCAGCATGCGCTTCAGATAGGAGACGCCGCCCGTGCCGCCGGTGCCGCGCTTGAAGCCGATGACCCGTTCCACGGTGGTGACATGGTTGAAGCGCCAGCGGCGGAAATAGTCCTCCAGATCGACCAGCTTCTCGCCGACCTCGTAAAGCGTCCAGTGGGCCGAGGGATCCCGGTAAACGGTCTGCCACAGCGCCATGATCTCCGGCACGGCCGCATACGGTGCGCAGGACGGCGTGTCGGTATATTCATTCGGCACGGCGAGCCCCCGCCGGCGGGCGAAGGACAGCACCACCTGGTAAAGGCTCGGGCGGGCCAGTTCCGCGTTCAACAGCGCAACGCTGTCCGGATCGTGTTCGTGCGGCCTGACCATCGCGGTGTTGCGATTGCCCAGCGCGTATTCGATCAGGCGGTATTGCAGCGACTGGAAGCCCGACGACATGCCCAGCGCGTCGCGGAACTGGGTGTAGTCGCTCGGCGTCATGGTCCGGAGCACGTCCCATGCGGAATTGAGCTGTTCCATGATCCGGCTCACCCGCGCGAGCAGTTTCATTGCCTCGGGCATGTGGTCGTCGGCAATGGCGTCGCGGGCGGCATCCAGCTCATGCAGCATCAGTTTCATCCAGAGTTCGGATGTCTGATGCTGAATGATGAAAAGCAGTTCGTCGGGTGCCTTGGAAAGCGGTGCCTGCGCCGTCAGGATCTGCGACAGGCCCAGATAGTCGCCATAGGACATCTTGTCGGAAAACCGCATTTCGGCGCCTTCGGTTTCCGGATTGTAAGCGCCGCCGTGGCCGGTTTCATCAGTCATCAGTCTCTCCCTGGGGGCTCCTTGGGTCCGGGACACAAATGATGCCGCGGCCCTTGGCTCCTCACTGCATCTATAGCTGCCGGAAAAGGCACTTGGACAGGAGAGATTTCAAGACGTCGAAATATGGGTTCGCACCCTAACTTCCCGCCGCCTCCAGGATGGCATCCGCGGAAAAATCGTAATGACTGCGGCCGGACCTGGACTTGCAGAAACGACCAAAGTCGATCTTGTCCCAATCGCCATCCCCAAGGCGCTCCAGATAGGTCTCGACATTCTCCGGGGTGATCGGCGACATCTTGAACAGCACGTCGACATAGACCTCACCCTTCACGTCCCGGAAATAGTGATCACGCAGCATGACGATCGACCATGCGCCGGCAAAGAAATGCCCCCCGTGGCTCATGGTCATTTCCGTGCCTTGGACGGCATCCATGCCACGCTTCGACCAGTTCAGACCTGCGAAGAAAATATCCTTGCCCGCGGTCAGTCCTGCCTCACGCGCCGCTTTCCCGGCCCCGATCGCCAGGTCGTCGTTTGCGCCCCAGACAATATCGATCCGCGTGCGCGCCAGAACGTTCCTGGTCCGCTGATAGGCGAGCTCCTCGTTCCACTCCACCGGAATGGCGTGAACCAGGGTCACGTCGGGATTGTCGGCAACAGCCCGCGTCATGCCGAGTTCGCGCTGCAGGCCGGCGGGTGTGTTGCTGTCGCCGGTCAGGGCCAGTAACCGGATCTGCTCGGTTCCGGACCGGAGCTTTCGCGCTTCCGTGAAAAGGCTCAGTGCCATTTCGTAACCCGCAGTTTCGTTGTCGGGCACGATCGAGGCGATGACGCTGCTCAGGTCGATATTGCGCCGTTCCAGAATGTTCTTCTGCATCGGGGTCAGCTTGTTGAGCAGGAACAGGACCTTGCTGGGCTTCCCCTCCAGCAGCTGCATGAGCCTGGCCGCGGACTGGTTCTCGTTCACCAGGATGAAATAGTCAGGCAGATCACCCTGGACCAGCCGCTGGCTGAGCAGCTCTTCCATGGCATAGGGCTGCCGGTCGGCATTCAGGATTTCCAGGTCGGCATTCAGATCCGCCGCGGCCGCCGCCATCGTCTTCGACACCTCGCCCCAGAATCCCGTCTCACCACCCGGATTGACGAAGGTGACGCGAAAATCGGCGGCCTGGACGGCCTGGGCCGCAATCCAGAAACACACGATGCAAAAGACTCTGACGATCATTGCATTCCTTTGCTCCGATGTGCGTGCCACCGGCCGGGAAGGTTTCCCGGACGATGCGCCGACATCCGCAACAAGTCTATCCGGTCATTGCACGGTCCACCGCTGAAACGGCATCCTTCGCACAACCGCATTGTCCGCCCGAAACGTCAGCCCGCCAACCCGACCGCCTGCCTTGAAATCCGGCAAGCGCGAACACCGGGCACGGGCGGCAGCCAGGACCGTTTTCCGACCGGAGCAGGCGTAAAGCAAGGCGTTTTCAAAGCAAGACAAAAATACCAAAATGGATTTTCTTGGTGCATTATGTAGCCAGGTAGGTGGCAAAATGCTTAACGAAACAAAAAGCGCGACCGCATGTTTCCTGATCCTGGTTTTCATGACCTGTGCTTCGCCAGGCCGGATCGATGCCGCCGAAATCATCACACTGAAGCCGTTCGCCGACCAGGACCAGCGCTACCTCTATGTCGAACAACTGCTCGAAAAGAGCCTTGAGGCCAGTGGATCGCAGGACACGGTCGTCCGGGCGAAAGAACGTTTTTCACGCGACCGGCTGCTGCAGGAACTGATTGCGGGCCAATCGATCCATGTTATCGCGGAAGCACCGAAACCGGGATGGGAGGACCAGCTTCTGACCATCCGCATCCCCATAAGGAAGGGCATCCAGGGATACAGGCTGTTTCTGATCAACCGGCAGGACCAGCCGGCTTTGTCCGAGGTGAAAACGCTAGAAGATCTCAAGGCCTTCCCGACCGGATCGGGCGCACAATGGTCGACCCGGCGCGTGCTGGAAGAAAACGGTTTCACGGTTATCACCAATCCCGACTATTCCGCACTGTTCAAGATGCTGAAGCTCAGGCGGTTCATCACGTTCGGACGGGGCATCAACGAGGCTTTCCGCGAGCAGGATGCCTTTTCGGCAGAAAACGAAAACCTGGTGGTCGAGGACGGTCTGTGCCTGTTCATTCCGCTGCCGACCTATTTCTTTGTCAGCCCCGCGCATCCCGACCTCGCCAGGCGGATTGAGACAGGCCTGAAAAAGATGATTGCCGACGGATCCTTTGACCGCCATTTCCTGGATTACCACCGCGAGGACATCGAGCGCGCCCGGTTGTCGACGCGCAAGATCTTTTCGGTCACCAATCCCAATCTGAGCGCGGCGACACCACTGGACGTCCCGTCCTTCTGGTTTGACCCGGCCACCGCCTCACTTGTTCCTCCCGGGGACGGCAGCTGAGCGAAGAGCTGAGCGAAGACCGGGCAGACCGCTTGCAGAAAGACATGGTGCAGTGTGTCATTTTGTGAAAACCTGAGCCCGCGCGTTTGAGCCGAAGCGGATCAGGACCAGGAAATGTCTATACGAGCAAGCATTTATCATCTTACCCACTACCGGTACGACCGTCCGGTCACGTTGAGCCCGCAGGTTATCCGGCTCCGTCCCGCACCGCATAGCCGCACGAAGGTGCTGTCGCATTCCCTGAAGGTTTCGCCGTCCGGCCACTTCGTCAATCACCAGCAGGATCCCTACGGCAACTGGCTGGCGCGCTTCGTCTTTCCCGAGCCGGTGCGCGAATTCAAGATCGAGGTCGACCTGGTCGCCGACATGTCGGTCTACAATCCGTTCGATTTCTTCGTCGAGGAACGCGCGGAGACCTGGCCCTTCGACTATCCGCCCGAACTCAGCGAAGACCTGCAGATCTACCGGCGCCTGGACCCGACCGGCCCGCGCATGAAGGCCTTCCTGGAAACCATCCCGAGGGACGAGCTGCGCACGGTCGACTTCATCGTGATGCTGAACGCGCGCGTGTCCGAGGCGGTCGGCTATGTCATCCGCATGGAACCGGGCGTCCAGACACCCGAAGAGACCTTCGAGAAAGGCACCGGCTCCTGTCGGGACTCCAGCTGGCTTCTCGTACAGGCCCTCAGACATCTCGGGTTCGCTGCCCGGTTCGTCTCCGGTTATCTCATCCAGCTGAAACCGGACCTGGAGGCCCTTGACGGCCCGTCGGGCACTGATCACGATTTCACCGACCTGCATGCCTGGGCCGAAGTCTATCTGCCCGGCGCGGGCTGGATCGGGCTCGATCCGACTTCCGGCCTCTTGACCGGCGAGAGCCATATCCCGCTGGCCGCCACCCCGCACTACACCAACGCGGCGCCGATCGTCGGCATGGCCAGCAAGGCGGATGTCGACTTTGAATTCGACATGAAGGTCGCCCGGGTCGCAGAACACCCGCGGATCACCAAGCCCTTCTCCGACGACGCCTGGACCGCCCTCAACCAGATGGGCGACAAGGTCGACCGGATTCTTGCCCAGGAAGACGTCCGCCTGACCATGGGCGGCGAACCGACCTTCGTCTCGATCGACGATTTTGAATCCGCGGAATGGAACACCGACGCGGTCGGCCCCACCAAGCGTGACTTGGCTGACAGCCTGATCCGCCGCCTGCGCGACCGCTTCGCTCCCGGGGGATTCCTGCACTACGGCCAGGGCAAGTGGTATCCGGGCGAGACCCTGCCGCGCTGGACGTTCTCGCTTTACTGGCGCCGGGACGAAAAACCGATCTGGCACGATCCGGCGCTGATTGCCGACGAGGGCCAGGACACCGGCGCGGATGCCGAGAAGGCGGAAGCCCTGATGAAGGCGATTGCCGGCAAGCTGGAGATCGACCCGGAATATGTCGTTCCCGCCTACGAGGACCCCGCGGTCTGGCTGGTCAAGGAAGCCAATCTTCCCGAAAACGTCACTCCGGATAACTCGAAACTGGAAGACGCCGAGGCCCGGCATCGTATTGCCCGCGTGTTCGATCGCGGCCTGTCGAAACCGGCCGGCCATGTGTTGCCGGTGCAGCGCTGGCAGTCCAGGGCTTCCGGCAAGCGGTGGCGCTCCGAGCGCTGGAAACTGCGCCGGGAAGCACTGTTCCTGGTGCCCGGCGACAGCCCCGCCGGCTACCGCATTCCCCTGGAATCGCTGCCCCACGTGCCGCCGTCGCAATATCCCTATACAAACATTGCCGACCCGACCGTGCCGCGCGATCCCCTGCCGGAATTTCCGGCCGGACCGAAACCGGACAGGGTCCAGGACGTCGCCCATTTCAACGCCGGCTCCCCCCAGCAAGACCGACGCGAGCAGACGCTGACCAAAGGCGAAACCGATGACGGCGCGATCCGGACCGCCTTGTCGGTCGAACCCCGTGACGGCCGCCTGTGCGTTTTCATGCCGCCCGTGGAGCGGCTCGAGGATTACCTGGAACTTGTTTCCGTTGCCGAAGCGGCCGCAGCGGATCTCGGCCTGCCGGTGCATATCGAGGGCTATCCGCCCCCCACCGATCCGCGCATGAATGTCATAAGGGTTGCTCCGGACCCGGGCGTCATCGAGGTCAACATCCATCCCGCGTCCAGTTGGCAGGACTGTGTGGCGATCACCGAGGGTGTCTACGAGGATGCCCGCCAGACAAGGCTCGGCGCCGACAAGTTCATGATCGACGGCAAACACACCGGCACCGGCGGCGGCAACCATGTGGTCGTCGGTGGTGCGACACCGCTCGACAGCCCGTTCCTGCGCCGTCCCGACCTGCTGCGCAGCCTGATCCTGCACTGGCAACGCCACCCGAGCCTGTCCTACCTGTTCTCGGGTCTCTTCATCGGGCCGACCTCGCAGGCACCGCGTGTCGACGAGGCCCGGCATGACGGTCTTTACGAACTTGAAGTCGCCCTGTCCCAGATCCACCGGCCGCATGAAGGGCAGGCGCCCTTCCCCTGGCTGGTCGACCGGCTGCTGCGCAATCTCCTGGTGGATGTCACCGGCAACACCCACCGGGCCGAGATCTGCATCGACAAGCTCTATTCTCCCGACGGCCCGACCGGGCGCCTCGGGCTCGTCGAGTTCCGCGGCTTCGAAATGCCGCCCGATCCGCGCATGAGTCTCGCCCAGCAACTGCTTCTTCGGGCCCTGGTCGCCCGGCTGTGGCAGCAGCCGCTTTCCGGCAACCTGACCCGTTGGGGCACGGCCCTGCATGACCGTTTCATGCTGCCGCATTACGTCTGGACCGACTTCCTGGATGTCCTGCGCGATCTGGACCATCACGGTTTCCAGATGCGATCCGACTGGTTCGAGGCCCAGGCGGAATTCCGCTTCCCGTTCTGTGGCGAGATCGAGGTCGACGGTGTGCACCTGGAGCTGCGCCAGGCCCTCGAGCCCTGGCATGTTCTGGGTGAAACCGGTGCCATCGGCGGCACCGTGCGCTACACCGACAGTTCGACGGAACGTCTTCAGGTCAAGCTGACCTGCAGCGATCCGGACCGCTATGCGGTGACCTGCAACGGCCGCACGATGCCCCTGCAGAAAACCGAGACCAACGGTGTCTCGGTCGCGGGGGTCCGCTACAAGGCCTGGCAGCCCGCCATGGCCCTGCATCCGGTCCACCCGGTCGATGCCCCGCTGACCTTCGACATTTTCGACCGTTGGAGCGGGCGGGCCCTCGGCGGATGTGTTTATCATGTTGCCCATCCGGGCGGGCGCAATTATGAAACCTTCCCGGTCAATGGCAACGAGGCGGAAGCCCGGCGTCTGGCCCGGTTCGAGCCTCACGGCCACACGCCCGGTCTCTACATGCCCGGCCTTGAGCGCCCCCATCCGGAGTTTCCGTTGACCTTGGACCTGCGCAGACCGCAGAATGTCTGACGGTCGACCAGCGACCAGCCGTATGGAAAATGACGCATGAGCCTGGACGAAGACACTGAAAAAGGAGCGCAAGATTACAGCCTGTTGAAGGCTTATCGCCCTTTTCCGGGGGTTTCCGACGAGCTGCTTTATCCCGACGGCCGGGTGCGGCCGGTCTGGCGGCCCTTTCTCGATCATCTGTCCGGCCTGTCGCCGGAGACGATCCTCGAACGCTTCGCGCGCGGCAATCAGTATCTCAACGATGCCGGCGTCTATTTCCGCCAATACGGCCAGGATGGCCCGAATGAGCGGGAATGGCCGTTCAGCCATATTCCCGTCATCATAAGCCAGGACGACTGGCAGGTGATTTCGGACGGGCTTGTCCAGCGCGCGGAACTGCTGGAGCAGGTGGTTGCCGATCTTTACGGCCCGAACCGGCTTGTCTCCGACCGGCTGCTGCCGGCGAACCTTGTCGCGAAGAGCCCGGAATGGCAGCGCCCGCTGGTGGGTGTCGAGCCCCGGTCCGGTCATTTCCTGCATTTTCTGGCCTTCGAGATCGGCCGCGGGCCGGACGGCACCTGGTGGGTGCTGTCGGACCGGGCGCAGGCGCCCTCCGGCGCCGGTTTCGCGCTGGAAAACCGTGTGGCCACGGGGCGCGTCTTCAACGAGTTCTTCGCAAGGGCGAATGTTCACCGGCTGGCCGGGTTCTTCCGCCGCTTCCGGGATCACCTTGTCGACCTGCGCGGCGAGCCCGACAGCCGGGTGTCGATCCTGACTCCCGGGCCGCTGAACGACACCTATTTCGAACACGCCTATATCGCCCGCTATCTCGGCTTCATGCTGCTTGAAGGCGAAGACCTGACCGTCGAGAACGACCGTCTGATGGTGCGTACCGTCGCGGGCCTGAAACCCGTCAGCGTGCTGTGGCGGCGTCAGGACGCAAGCTGGACGGATCCCCTCGAACTGAACGAGACGTCGCAGATCGGCACGCCGGGGCTGGTACAGGCGGTCCGCCAGGGCACAGTCACGATGGTCAACGCCCTTGGCTCGGGCTTCCTGGAAACCCGTGCGCTGCTGGCCTTCCTGCCCCGCATTTGCGAACACCTTATGGGCGAACCGCTGAAGATTCCGAATGTCGCGACATGGTGGTGCGGCGAGACCTCGACGCGGGACTATGTCAAGGAACACGCCGAAACCATGATGTTCAGCCCGGCACTGAGCACCGCGCTGCCCTTCACCTCGGCCCAGACGGACTTCATCGGCAAGGACTTTCACGAGCGAAGCCAGGGCAACCTGGAATCCTGGATCGACGGCAGGGCCAGCAATCTGGTCGGCCAGGAAGCGGTCACGCTGTCGACGACACCTGCCTATCATGACGGGCAGCTGCTGCCACGGCCGATGAGCCTGCGCGTCTTTCTGGCCCGCACCGCCAACGGCTGGGAAGTCATGTCCGGCGGCTTTGCCAGGATCGGCCGGACGGAGGATGCCAGCGCAATCGCGATGCAGGCGGGCGGCTCCGCGGCGGATGTCTGGATCGTCGCCGGGCAGAAACCAGTCAAGGAAACCCTTCTGCACCAGACGGAATCGCCGTTCTTCAAGACCCAGAGCGGAGCCCTGCCGTCCCGTGCCGCCGACAACCTGTTCTGGCTCGGCCGTTACGTGGAGCGCGCCGAGGGCGCCGTGCGGCTGCTGCGCGCCTATCACGCGCGCTTACTGGAAACGGCCGATCCGGAGGCACCGCTGGTGGCCCAGGCAGGCGAATTCCTGGACAAGATCGGTGTGGCACCGGTCGAGCCTGTTCCCGAAGGCCTCTGCGAGATGCTGCAATCGGCCGTTGCCAGTGCGTCCAAGGTGCGCGACCGTTTTTCCGTCGACGGCTGGCTGGCCCTCAACGACCTCGCGCAGTCCGCCAACGGCGCCAGGAGAACGATGCGCGACAGCGCGGACGTGACCCGTGCCATGGGGCTGCTGCTGCGCAAGATCACCGGCTTTTCGGGACTGGTGCACGAGAACATGTACCGCTTTACCGGCTGGCGGTTCCTGAGTATTGGCCGGGCCCTGGAGCGCGCCCACCGGATGGCCGACCTTCTGGCCGAGTTCACGGCCGAGGACGCGCCGGAAGGTGCCCTGGAACTGCTGCTGGAGGTCGGCGACAGTGCCATGTCGATGAGCCGGCGCTACGCGGTCTCCCTCAGCCAGTCCACCGTGCTCGACCTCCTGGCGATGGACACCAAGAACCCGCGCTCCGTGCTCTACCAGTTGAACGACATGAAGGATCACGTCGGCGTGTTGCCGGGATCGTCGGAAAACGGCCACCTGTCGGAACTCGCGCGCTCCGTGCTGCAGATCCACACCAGCCTGGCCATCTCCACTCCCGACACGCTTGTTCCCGAAAAGCTTGGAGAGCTCAGGGACCAGATTGCCCATCTCTCCGTGGAGCTGACCGATGCCTATATCCGGTGACCTTAACCCCGCTTTTGAGTACACCGGACCCAACACCCTGCCGGCAACGAGACGATTTTGCTTTACGACCTGAATCTTGAAATCAGCTACAACTATGCCAGTCCGGCAAATGCCGGGCGCCACGCCCTGCGCCTGATGCCGGCAACCATTTCAGGCGCACAACGGCTTCTGGCCGGGCAGGTCCAGTTGCTGCCCGAGCCGTCGGAACGGCATGATCGCATCGATTTTTTCGGAAACGCGGTCACCGATGTGGCCTATCGCAGCTCCCACAGCGACCTTGTCTTCAAGCTGAAGGCCCGTGTCGACAGGACAGCCGTTCCGGAAGAATTCGACATTTCCCCGCCCTTGAACCTGTTGCCGAGGGAACTCGGCAGCATCCAGTCGCTGGCCCCGAACGAACCCCTGCATTTTCTGGCAGCGTCTCCGCGGCTGCCGCTCGATCCCGCCTTTGCGCACTATGCACAGCAGCATGCCTCGACGGACATGAGCACTCTCTGCGCCGTGGAGGCGCTCGGCAAGGCCCTCAATGCGGAGCTGAAATTCGACGCGGAGGCCACCACGGTCGACACGCCGGTCATGGAAGCCTTCGAGCGCCGTCACGGAGTTTGCCAGGACTTCTCGCACATCATGATTGCCTGCCTCAGGAGTATCGGCATCCCGGCAGGCTATGTCAGCGGTTTCCTGCGCACGATTCCGCCAAAGGGCCAGCCGCGCCTTGAAGGGGCCGATGCGATGCATGCCTGGGTACGGGCGTGGTGCGGCATTGATGTGGGCTGGGTCGAATACGACCCGACCAACGCGCTTCGGGTCGGCCAGGATCACATCGTGGTGGCCTACGGACGCGATTACGGCGATGTCGCTCCGGTCAAGGGGGCCCTGCGCACTGCCGGCGGCCAGACGACGAGCCACAAGGTGGATGTCATTCCACATTGACGGCGGGTGCCGTTCCTAGGGTCAGGACCCTAATCCCGAGATATCCCCCGCAGACCTCGCCCGGCCTGTTCCCTGTCGGCCGGTTTTGCTAAAGTGTAGTGCGCGACCACGGGTGCGGGAGCTGGTGATGCGTTCATTCCTATTGGCAGTGTTTTTGTTGTTTGTATCGGCCGGATCGAGCCTGGCGGACTACAATCAGTCCAAGGCCTGGTTCAACGAGATGACCTACCAGGAACGCATCCGGACGCAATTCCTTCTGGTTTTTACCGGCGACTACGCCTCGATCGTGGACGGCACATTCGGCAAGCTCACCTACAACGCCCTGACCACATTCCAGAAGCACCGGGAGTATGAACCCGACGGCGTGCTGGATCCTGCCGAACTTCTGGTCCTGCAGCGCGACGGTCTGGACCTCGTCAAGCGCGTCGGCTTCGAAACGAAGAACGATGCGTCGACCGGCATAACATTCGGCGTGCCGGTGAAACTGTTCGAACCGCCCACCCCGGGCGAACGCGGGCAGCGCTGGCAGGCCTATGACGGCAGCATCGCGCTGGAGACCCTGCGTGTTCCCCACACGGAAACCGCCTACAAGGACCTGTTCAGGCGCCTGACCCGGACAGGCGACGGCAGAACCGTCGAATTCAAGCTGATGAGAAACGACTATTTTGTCGTCTCCGGCCAAAAGGACGGCCGCGACTTCTATGCCAGGATCATGAAGACCGCCGCCGACAACAGGGGCTTCTCGCTCTCCTGGGAGCCGAGACACGCGGTGTTCATGGACCGGGTCGCTGTCGCCATGTCCAACAGTCTGCGTTATTTCGAGGGCAACCAGGATACAGGCAAGCTCGATGCCATGACCTCCGCTCCGGACCTGAACACACCGGAAGCGGGCAAGCACGCCGCGGCCGCGGCAACGGGCAAATCCGACCGGGCCCGCAAGATGCCCACAGGCTCCTCCTCGGGCTCGGGCTACCTGGTCACGGCGGCCGGGCATATCGGCACCAATGCGCATGTGGTCAGCGACTGCGGTTTTCTGGAAGTGCCCGGCCATGGCACCGCCAGCCTGGTGCAGGCCGACCTGGTCAATGACCTGGCCATCATCCAGCTGGACAGCAAGCACGCGGAACATTTCGCGCAATTCCGGTCGAAACAGCCTATCGTGCGCGGGGAAGAGGTGTTTGTCCTCGGGTATCCCTTCGCGCAGATCCTCGACAACAACCTGAATTTCACCTACGGAATCGTCTCGTCACTGGCCGGGGTCAAGGGCGACATCCGCCATTTCATGGTGTCCGCACCGGTGCAGCCGGGCAATTCCGGCGGGCCCGTGCTGGACAGGACAGGTGCCCTGATCGGCACGGTCGTGTCGCGCCTGGACAAGTTCAAGACACTGCAGGTGGCCGGCGATCTGCCTGAGAACATCAATTTCGCCATCCGCGGCCGGCTGATGTCCACCTTCATGGAGAGCCTCGGGCTGTCGCCGTCCTACAACACGATCACCCGGCTGAAGAGCCCGACCGTAATCGACGAGGAAGCCGCCCGCTACACGGTCCAGATCCTCTGCAAGAACTGATAGCCGCAAGGGGCTCTGCCTATCTGACCGCCTGACCGTCCGTATCGAAGAAATGCATGCGCGCCTCATCGAAATTCAGCCCGACACGCGCACCTTCTTCGACAGTGTCCGCGCCGCTGATGCGCACAAGAACCGTCTCCAGGCCGTCCAGCGCAACATAGAGGAACGTGTCCGCGCCGAGATATTCGGCGACTTCCACCGTCCCCATGCAATGGCCCTCGCCCTCACCGACGACAGCCATGTGTTCCGGCCGGATGCCGAGCTTGACCGGAGCCTGCACCGAGCCCGCATGCGGGTAGTGGCCCCCGCCATGTCCCTGGAGCGAAAACTGGTCGCCGGAAACGGAACAGGGCAGCACATTCATCTTCGGCGAACCGATGAACTGGGCGACGAACAGGTTGTCCGGCCGCTCGTAAAGCTCGCGCGGCGACCCCACCTGCTCGATCGTGCCGCCCTGAAGGACAACGATCTTGTCCGCCAGCGTCATGGCTTCCACCTGGTCGTGGGTCACGTAGATCATCGTGGTGCCGAGGCTCTTGTGCAGGCGGGCGACCTCGAAGCGCATTTCCACACGCAGGGCCGCGTCCAGATTCGACAGGGGCTCGTCAAACAGGAACGCGCTCGGCTCGCGCACGATCGCCCGGCCGATCGCGACACGCTGGCGCTGACCGCCGGACAATGCCTTCGGGCGCCGGTCGAGATAATCTCCGAGCTTCAGAACATCCGCAGCGGCGTTGACCTTGCTGTCGATCTCGGCCTTCGGCACACCGGCCGTCTTCAGGCCGAAGCCGACATTCTCGCGCACGGACATGTGCGGATAGAGCGCGTAGGACTGGAACACCATGGACAACCCGCGCCCGGACGGCGGCAGCGCGGTGACATCCTTGCCGTCGATGTCGATCGTGCCGCGGCTGGTTTCCTCCAGGCCGGAGATCAGCCGCAGCAGCGTCGATTTTCCGCAGCCGGACGGCCCCACGAAGATGACGAATTCACCATCCTTGATGTCGAGGTCGATGCCCTTGATGACCTGCAGGTCGCCGAACCACTTTTCGACCCTGTTGAGCTGGATCGCTCCCATTTCATGCTCTCCTACTCTTAAGCTGCCTGCTGCGCGTGAGAGGGCGAAGCCCAGGTGAGCCAGATGGCCGCCGTCCAGGAAAAGGAACCTCCACCGGCGCCGGCACCCGTTTCCGGGCTGAAATATTCGGCGAACCCGCTGGTCTCGATCAGGCTGGCCGTGTCGCGGCGCAGCCGGTCGGCACGCGCCGTGTCTCCGGCTTCCGCAAAGCCCTTGGCGATCATGTAGTTGATCATGGCCCAGACCGGCCCGCGCCAGTAGCGCAGCGGTTCGTAGCAACGATGATCGGGATCGTAGGACGGCATCATATAGCGCACCTTGGCCGCGATCCGGTCGAAATGGCCTTGCAGCGATGTCAGCGTCGCGGCGTCGGCCAGGCCCGCATAAAGGGCCAGAAACGATGCACTCGAGATCCCGTCCGTCTGTTTTCCGGAGCGTTCATCCAGGGCGACATGCGCCCGGATCTCTTCGTTCCAGAGCGTCTTCGCCCCCGTTTCCATCCGTGAAATCCAGCCGCGGATCTCGTCCGCCTCGGCGTCCTTGCCGAGCCTCTCGGCAAGCGCCAGAAGATCCCGGTTGGCGCGCAGGAAGATGAAGGTCACGCCCGGGTCGGCAACGAAGAAGGGGCAGCTCTCGGCCACCTGCGCCGAATCCCAGCCGACCTTCCGGCAGGCGGCGACGATGCTCAAGTAACGGTCGTAGTCTTCCTTGTGCGGGCGCATCGCCGGATCGACATGGGAGGTGTCCTTGCGCTCATAGGGCGCGATGTCCTTGACCTCGACGGCCCGGAGCGCGTCGTCCCAGTCCGGCAGGTTGTCGCGGCCGGATTCCCAGGGATGGATCACCGCGATCACGCCGAGGCCCTTCGGGTCCCGGTAGTTCAGGTACCAGCGGTGCCAGGCCATCAGGCCGGGCAACAGAGAGGCGGCCCGTTCGAGCGCCTTGCCCGTCCGGTCGTTCCGGACCAGATCGAGGATCACCGAGGCGGCGACCGGCGGCTGGGAATGCCCGGAACTCGGAATCGGACCGCCGTCCGTCCCCCAGACGCCCGGTCCCGGGAAATAGCTCGGGTCATCCTTGCGGAACAGGATGTGGGGCACCATGCCGTCGCGCCACTGGCCTTCGAACAGCATTTCGATCTCGCGCCAGGCGCGGTCCTGGTCGAACTCGGCGAAGCCGAGCGCGACGAAGACGGAATCCCAGTTCCACTGATAGGGATAAAGCCCCTTGGTCGGGATGGTGTAGCCGCCCTGATCGTTTTCCGTCAGGATGGTCTTGGCCTTTTGATCCAGGTCTGTGTACGACACAGTTAACTCCTCGGGCCTCTTTCAAAGAGCCCTTTTCATTGATTGCTCAACCCTTGACGCTGCCGGCCGTCAGGCCCTGCACAAGGAAGCGTTCGAACCACAGGAAGATGACAAGGACGGGCACGGTCGCAATCACCGCGCCCGCCATGAGGTGCTGACGCGGCACCTCGGAGGAATTCAGGGACACGACACCGCGCGACAGGGTGAAGATGTCCGGATCGTCGAGGAACATGAAGGCGAACAGGAACTCGTTCCAGGCGATCATGAAGACATAGAGCGACACCGAGGCGAGCGCCGGCAGGGACAGCGGCAGCGTGATCTTCAGGATCACGCCGATGCGCGACAGCCCGTCCATCAGCCCGGCCTCTTCCAGCTCCGAGGGCAGACCGCGGAAATAGCCCTGCAACATGTAGAGCGCGACCGGAATGGTGGTTGCCGGATAGACGATCAGAAGACCTGTGAGCGTGTTGCGGAGGCCAAGCTGGGAGAAGACCGCGTAGAGCGGGATCACCAGCACGATGGCCGGCACCATGTAGATCAGCAGCACCGAACGGGCCAGGAATGCCTGCCCCGGGAAACGCAACCTTGAGACCGCATAGGCGCCCGGCACCGAAAAGAGCAGCGTCAGCACGACGGTCGCAATGGAAACGAAGGCGGACACCATCAGGTAACGGCCGAAATTGAACTGGGTGAACAGTTCCACATAGGAGCGGAACAGGCCGTCCAGCCCCTGGCTGACATCGATGGAAAGATCGAGCGGATTGGCCAGAAGCGCCTGTTGGCTCTTCAGCGAGGTCATCACCATCACGTAGAAGGGCAACGCCACGATGATGGTGAAGACGACAAAGCCGATGCCCTTGGCAATGCGGATATAGATGACCTCCCGCTCGTACCGGCTCATCGCACCGAGGCGTGCGCCGCCGAGCGAGATCCGGTTGGCCGCCGTCACGCCGGCGACGAAGACGATCAGGGCAAGCCCCTGCCACACCGGGGTGGTGCCGAGTGAAAGACCGAAGGGCGCGGCGAAGGACGCCGCCATCAGCACCAGGAAAAGCGCACCGGCGGAAAGCCCCCAGGCAGGCAGCCCGCCCCGGGTTCCGGCGGACTGCCGCCAGACAAAGACCAGCGCACTGACGAGGCCGGCAAGACCGGCGGCGGTTGCCTGCGGCAGGGCGACTTCCCCGGTGATCAGGGTGAGCGTCACGGCGATCACCACCATGGCGGTAACGCCCCAGATCAGGCCGGTGAGCGCGGTGAGAAGGACACTGCCGGGTCTCATAGCCCTTCCTCCTTCGGCGAGAAGCGGATGAACAGGGTGGCGAAGGTGACCAGCACCACGAAGACGACGACGGCGACGGCCGCGCCCGCTCCCAGGTTGGAGAGCGCGAAGCCCTGCTCATAGACATCGACGGTCAGCGTACGCGTGCCCGCATTGCCGCCGGTCAGCAGGAAGATGTCGTCGAACTTGTTGAAGGTCCAGATGAAGCGCAGCAGGAACAGGACCGACAGGATGCCCATCAGCTGCGGCAGCGACAGGTACCAGAATTGCTGCAGAGGTGTCGCGCCGTCCATTTCGGCGGCCTCGTACATGTCCGTGTTGATCGACTGCATGCGCGCAAGGATGAACAGGAAGGACAACGGGAAATAGCGCCAGGCCTCAAAGGCGATCACGGTCGTCAGCGCCAGCGGAAATTCCATGGACAAGCCGAAGAACGAGAACTCGACCGCCCGCTGACCGAAGAAATTGATCGGGTCGGCGACGACGCCCATCTTTGTCAGCAGCGCGTTCAGGGTTCCGGAAAACGGATCGAACAGCACCACCCAGGTGAAGGCGACCGCGATCACCGGCGAGACATAGGGAAACAGGAACAGGCCGCGCAGGACGCCACGTCCCGGAAACACCGTGTTGAGCAACTGGGCGGCAAACAGGCCGAGCACCAGCGCGCCGCCGGTGCCGAAAATCGTGTAATAGAAGGTCACCCGCAGCACGGACCAGAATTCGTCGGCATTGAAAATCCTGCGGAAATTCTCAAGCGTGAAATCGAAATTGGTGAGGACGTTGTTGGCCTCGCCGGCGATCTGCGGCTCGCTTGCCCGCTCGGGACGGTCGGCAGACAGGAACGCATCGCTTACCGTTCCTTCAAGCTGCAGCCGGTCGCGCCAGCCGGGCTCGACGGTACCCAGGTCACAGGTCAGCACACTTCCGGTGACAGAGCATGGCTCCGGCAGGGCGCCGAGCTCGAATCCTGCCGGAATCTCGTCGGTCAGGACGACATTGCGGATCTCTTCGTCCTGGGACGAGTTGCGCAGGCGGTATTCCAGTGTGGCGCTGTCGCCGGCGGCTTCCGGCCGGCCACGCGCCCGCTCGTTCACCAGCACGGTGGGCGGCCTGAGATCGGCAAGTTGAACCGGTTTCACGCTGATCCAGAAATTGGCCATCAGCGGACCGGCGACGATCATCAGGATGATGGCAAAGGTCGGCGCCAGCATCATGTAGGCCAGCCACATCTCGCGCCGCTGCATGGGGCCAATGCCCTTGGGCGGGCCGGACGATGTGGATGTCTGATCGTGTGAACTCATTGTTCCAGCTTTCGGCACATCGATTGACGACACTCAATGCTTTGAAGTTGAAGCCACCATGCGGGGACACGCTCCCCCTCTCCCGTGGGGAGAGGGCTGGGGTGAGGGGAGCCCCCCCTCCGTATCCTCGCAAAGTCTGCCCCCTCACCCGGCGCAGTCGCGCCGACCTCTCCCAATGGGAGAGGAAACCTGGTGTATGCAGCGACCTTGGGTGATCGTTGGCAAACAGCCGCTTCCCGTGCTCCCACAAGGATCAGTTGGTTCGCTTTCTGTGGACCGGGCGTCACGGGCGGGCGCCCGGTCCCTGCCTTGGATGGTGGGCAGTGTCCCGCCTCCCGGTTCACACCGGGAGGCGCAACGCGGTTACTGGATCTTGGCCAGTTCTTCGTTGAGCTTGGCGACCGTTGCCGCAGCATCCCGCTCGCCGTCGATATATTCACGGACGTAGCGGTTGATCACCTGGCTGTTGATCATCTTGGAGGCAAGCGACAACTGGCCTTCCTTGACACCCCAGCGGCTGGCGGTGTCGAGACCGGAGACGATCGTGCTGATGGTCTCGGCATCGTAGAGGTCCGTCAGCGGTGCCTTGCGGTCGACGCCGACCGGCAGCTTCGCCCAGCCGTCGACAAACGCGGTGGCATTGTCCGAATTGCCCCGGCGGATCGGGAACTTGCCTTCCGGCGCGATCGACAGCGTCGACATGTAGCCGTCATCCATGGAGAACTCGACGAACTGCATGGCGGCTTCCGTGTCCGCATCGTTGGTGATGCCGAAATAGCGGATGTCGGCCCAGGCGGCACCATCCGGGTTGGACGGCCCTTTCAACGTGGTCACGACACCGGTCTTGGAGGCAAGCTCGGACGAGGTCGGATCGTCGGTGATGGTGGGCGGCGCACTGTCGCGCAGGCCGGCCAGCTCATCCAGGATGAACGGCGACCAGATGATCATGGCAGCCTTGCCGGCGAAATAGAGTTCGCGCGACTGTTTCCAGAAGAGGTCACCCGGGGGCGAGGCCTCTGCGATGGCCTTGTAGAACTCCAGCGCCTCGATGGTCTTCTTTTCATCCAGCGCGCTGAACCCGTCGCCGCTCACCGGGCTGACGCCATTGGCCAGGAACACGTGTTCCAGAACCTGGCTCATGAAGTTCTCGTCGATCTTGGTTGCGGCGACGAAGCCGAACATTTCCGGCGGATTGTGCAGTTTCTCGACCGCCGCGAGGATGGCTTCATAGCTGTTCGGAGCAGCCAGGCCGTTTTCCTCGAACAGGTCCTTGCGGTAGACGACCATCTGGGTCCAGCCGTCCACGGGCACGGACGCAACGCCGTCTTCCACCGATGCCATGGCGACGGCACCCGGTGCGAACGTATCGGCACCAAGATTTTCAAGAACCTCGGTCGCGGCTTCGGTGTCCAGGATGCCGGCTTCCGCCCAGGGCAGCGCATATTGCAGCGTGTGATAGATCACGTCCGGCAGGTCTCCGGCCGCGAAGGCCGCCGTCGCCCGCGTGCCGAGATCCGATTCCGACACCGGAATGACATCGACTTCGATGCCGGTCTTTTCTTTGAAGGCCGCGGCCATTTCTTCCTGCTTGGCCAGCCGCTCGGGCTGCTCTTCGGTGGTCCAGAACCGCAGCGTTTCCGCCTGGGCCGCCGTCAGGCCAAGCGCGAGAACGCCTGCCATGGTCGAGGCCAGGAATGTACTCCTCCCAAACATATTACTCTCCCTTACTGCCAGAATGTGGCTGTTGGTCCAGCCGGCCCCGGAGCGCTTCCGCGAGCGCGGCCGGTGTCATGGTTGGCGCGCCGTCGGAGGCACGCCGGATCAGGTTCGCTTGTGCAAGCGCCTGCAAACTGGTTGGGTTCTTGCCGTCCAGAACGTCGATCAGCATCCGCGCGACCCGTCCGCCGGCATCCTGTGCGCTTTGCGAAAACGTCGTCAGCGGCGGATCGAGATACTCGCCGACAGGCAGACCGTCGTAACCGATCACCGTCACGTCGGAACCGACCTTCAGCCCGAGCCTTCGGCAGAACTGTACCGCTCCGATCGCAAGGGCATCGGTCACGCACAGCAGGGCTGTCGGCGGCGCCGACAGCGACAACAGCGCCTTCGCACCGGCGGCGCCGCCCTTTTCGCTGAGAACCTGCAGGCTCTCCAGGCTCGAATCGTGTGCCACGCCGAGCGCCTCGAGGCCCTGACGGTAACCGTTCAGGCGCTGCAGGGCGAAATTCAGTTCCAGGGACCCGCCGACCAGGCCGATACGTTCATGGCCGAGGCTGTAAAGGTGGCGCACCCCCTCCGCAAAGGCGGTCTCGTTGTCGATGTCGAACCAGGCATAACCCTCCGGATCGCGTGTGCGGCCATGGGCGACAAAGGGGAAATTCTTTTCCAGAAGGAACGCGATCCGGGGATCGTCGACTTCCGTGCGCGTGACAATGAACCCGTCCACCTTGCGCCGTGCGATCAGCCGCTCCAGCGTCTCGATCATGTGTTCGCGTGAATGCGCGGTCGTGACCAGCAGGTCGAGGCCGAGTTCATCAAGCGCCCGCGCGATGCCGTCGATGAATTCCGACAGGAACGGATCCGCGCCGCTGCCGTGACCGACCGGAATGACGATCCCGAGCGTATCCTGGCGGCCGCGCTTCAGGTTGCGGGCGGTCGCGGAGGGCTGATAGCCGAGATCCTCGACCGCCTTCAGGATACGCTTGCGGGTGTTTTCGGAAATGTCGGTATAATTGTTGAGGACGCGGGAGACCGTTCCCTTGGCCACGCCGACATGGCGTGCGACATCGTCGATCGTGACGGAACCGCGCAACCGCGACATCAATCCTCCCCGGAGCTTCCCGGCTCCCTTCCCGCCGTTGCACGATCTGGCAACGGATCATTATTATCTGAATTCAGTCTTACAAAACCGATTTTGTAAGTCAACAAAATCGGTTTTGGTGCTGTGCGATAAAAATTCTGCAAAGCGGCAAGACACTGTCTTTGCAACGAAACACATCGCCTGAAAGTTTCGAGCGAACGTGAAACGAACCGCCCCCGGTCTCAGCACATGAAACCGGGGGCGCGGATGAAGGTGGAAGATTATGCCCGCGCCTGATCAGAAGGCGACGCCCGAAACCAGAATGAGATTTGCGTAGGGTGTGCACTCGCCGGTGCGGATGACGGCGCGCGCACGTGCCGTCCGCGTCCTGAAATCGTCGTGCGGCAGGCGCACATGCTCGATCGGCTTGCCCGTCTCGGCCGCCCAGTGCGCGAGCCGAACCTCGATCGCGGTGGTCAACTCCGGAGAGGCTTCATCGGCGAAGACCGCCTGTTCGATGATCATCTCTTCGACCAGCGCGTCGAGAACATCGAACAGCCCGGGCACGCCGGGGCTGACCGCAAGATCTATCACGCCGACATTGGGCGGCACTGGCAATCCGGCATCGGCCAGGACGATTTCGTCCAGATGCCCGAGCGAGGCCACGAGCTTGCTCAGATGACGGTTCAACAGCTTGGTCCGTTTCATGGCCTCTTCCTTTCTATGTCAGTGATACCAGCGCTTCGCACAGCGGCGCGGGATCATAATAGGGCGCGGACGCCTTGCTGACGAGATCGAGACGCAGGACGGCGATGCCGCGTGCGCCGATTTCCCCGGTCTCGCTTTCCGGCACGCTCTTGTCGACGATCACATAGTTGAGCAACCTGTGAACGGGACAGTCCGATCCGGCATCCTTGCGGAGATAAGTCAGCAGCGTATGAACCTTGTCTGCCAGCCGCATGTCGCCGGTTTCCGGATCCTGCCCGAGGCTCGGCACGTAGACCTTCGGCACCGTGCGCGCGGCAAGCGTACGGCCGACACCGGTCGGCAGGAGGGTCGCCATCAGGCTGGTGTAGAAACTGCCCGGGGCATAGCAGACAAGATCGGACGACCCGATCAGAGACCGGTTTCGGTCCGGAAACACCGCTTCCGCCGGGTCCCTGTCCGTCAGGCCGATGTTGAAGAAAAGATCCTTGATCGGAGAGGCCGGCGGCGGATGTTCCTTGCCGGTCAGCAAATGCTGTCCGATGATCACGTCACCGGAGGACAACTCCGCGCCCAGATGCAGGTTGTCGTCGGTCACGGCACGTACGGTGCCCTGGACGCCCACCAGCTTGGACACCAGAAAGATGATCGGTTCGAGCTCCTGGTTCTGGTTGAGGTAACCGCCGGCCAGGATCAGGTTGCCGATACTGGCACCCCGCAGGTCGAAGCTCTTCGGACGCGCGGCATGAAACATGCCGAGCTGGTTCTGGATCAGCGTGCGCATCGGCTGTTCGATGGCCTCGACCAGCGGATGCGTTCCCGCGATCATGGCCTGAAGTTCGCCCGCCAGATCCTCCGGCGCCGCGGTCCTGGAAAAACGGTGGGTGAACAGGCGAAACACGTCCGGATGCCCAAGAACCGTCTCGTCGGCGAGCGCCATCAGGCGGCTTCTGAGATCGCCGATCGCAGGCATGTTGAAGGCCAGCCGCAGGCCCTGCGAACTGCCGCCGCTGTCAAATGGGGTGACGAGATGAATGGAGTTGTGTGTGTAGCGTTTCAGGTGCTGCGCGACACCATTGAGCGCGGAGCCACCGCTGAAGAACAACAGGCGTGGACCGAGTTTCGGATTGGACAGAAAACGTTCGATCCGGAAAGGATCCGGCATGCGCACGGCGCGGGTGATGGTGAGTTCGGTCACATCAAGGTCCTGTTTCGTCCTTGGTCTTCCACAGCCTGGTCCCCGGAGGCGGTTTCATTTCATTGACGTCTGGGTGCACGATCCTGCGAAACCATAGCCTAACCGATCCGGATGGCACGGAAGTCATTGACATTCGTTAGTGTCGGTCCTGTGACCACCTGGTCCCCGATCGAGGCGAAAAACGTGTGCGCATCGTTGTGGCGCAGGGCTTCCTGGATGTCCGCGCCGGCAGCCGCGGCCCTGGCCGGGGTCTGCGGTCCGATCACCGCACCCGCCACCTCGGCGGCACCGTCGACACCGTCCGTATCGCAGGCGATGGCATGAATGCCGTCGGCCCCGTCGAGCGCGGCGGCAAGTGCAAGCGCATATTCGGCATTGGGGCCACCGACCCCGTCGCCTCGCCGGGTCACCGTCAGCTCGCCGCCGGACAGGAGCAGCAGCGGCGGGCTGCCCGCCTGCCGTTCCCGCTGCCGGGACAACGCCAGCCTGGCGTGTTCGGCGGCAACCTCGCGGGCTTCTCCTTCCAGGGCATCCCCCAGGATCTCGACTTCGCAGCCGTTTTCCTCTGCCAGGACCTTGGCCGCCTCCAGGGACTGCGACGGGGCTGCAAAGATCGTGTTGGTCACATGGGAGAGTCTTTCGTCCGCCGGCGCCAGCACGCCGCTCGGTCCGGCAAGCACGGCCTCCACCGACGCCGGCACGCTGATCTTCCAGCGGTCGAGAATGGATTTTGCCTCATCGGCCGAGCTGGCGTCACCGACCGTCGGACCGGACCCGATTTCCGCCGGGTCGTCACCGGGCACGTCTGACAGGAGCAGCGCCAGCATCCTGGCCGGATAGGCGGTTGCCGCAAGCTGCCCGCCCTTCACCCGGCTGAGATGCTTGCGCACCACGTTCATCTGACCGATCGGCGCGCCCGAAGCGAGCAAGCTCTGGTTGACTGCCTGTTTTTCGGCAAGCGTGATTTCGCCCGCGGGTGCCGTCAGCAGCGCGGACGCCCCGCCGGAAATCAATGCCAGAACGAAGGTTTCCTCATCGAGATCCGCGAGCAGGTCGAGCATGCGTTTCGTTGCCGCGAGGCCGGCCTCGTCGGGCACAGGATGCGCCGCCTCTACGATCTCGATGCCCTTGCAGGGACGTGCATAACCATAGCGCGTGATCACCAGCCCGTCGCACGGCCCCCAGACCGCTTCCACGGCTTCCGCCATCCGGGCGGACGCCTTGCCGGCCCCGACAACCAGGACCCGCCCGGCCGGCTTTTCCGGCAGATGGGCCGCGAGGCTTTTCATCGGGTCCGCGACTTCGACCGCCCGTTGAAACAGCTGTTTCAGAAAATCCTGCACCTCGTCACCCATCCGGCGTGCCTCTCCTTTCAATATTCGATGCCATCGTTTGAGCCCGGATCCGGCAACATTTTCAAGGGCATTGCGCGGCATTTCCGGCCCGAAAGAACCGAAACAAGCGAAAACACCCATGGCTGACCCGCTATTTTTTTGCGTTTTTCCACCATCGACCACACATCAGGGGACAGCTTGAGAGAGGTTCCGATGACAGTGCAAGCGACACCCGCCCTGGAGGGGGCGATCCGCAATCCGGACAACCCGGCCCATCTGATGGTGATCAGGGATGTGCCCCGCCGCATCCGCATCTATCACGGCGCCGCCCTGCTCGCCGACAGCACCCATGCGCTGCGCGTGCTTGAAATCGGCAAGTCCTTCTACGACCCGATGATCTATGTCCCGGAAGCGGATCTGAAGACAAAACTTGGTCATGTCGACCGCACGACCTTCTGCCCGATCAAGGGCGAGGCCAGCTACGTGTCGCATGACGGCGACGAGATCGGCTGGGTCTACCGCACGCCGGTTGCCATGGCCGGCCAGCTGGAAGGTCATCATGCCTTCTGGCCGGCCAAGGTGCGGGTGGTGGAAGGGGAATAGGCGGCCTGCGCGCCGCCGCTCCGCGGCTCAGCCCTTGCCGACATCCTCGACATAGACCAGTGCCCGGCCCTGGCAGATGCGCGTGCCGTCGGCGGCCTCGCAGACCGTTTCCAGGTCGACCAGATGCTTTTCGGGGCGCAGACGCGTGATCGTCACGGAAGCCGTCAGCGGCTCGCCCACCGGTGCCGGCGCCAGGAACTCAAGGCTCTGTTTCAGGTAGTTCGTGCCCCGTCCCGGCAGCTTGACACCAAGAAGGTAGGAAAACAGCCCGCCGATCAGCGGACCGGGCACGGCATCGGGAACGGGCGTGCCCTCACCGGCCATGCCCGCGAAATCTCGCATGTCCTGAGCCGTATAGCTGCGTGTCAGTTCTGCCCGCTGTCCGAGATCCAGGCTCATGCGAGTTCTCCGAGTTTGCAGCTTCCGGAAAGGGTGACAGCACCATCGGCGCTGCGCCTGACCTCGATCCCGATCAGCCCGGACGCGTCCGGGGCCTCATGAAAGGAAAACGTCAGTTCCTCATCCGCATAGGCCGGGTTCGGGAACATCAGCGCCTGGACCTCATGTTTCCGCCCGGGAAACAGCCCCTCCAGATGCCCGAACACCCGCGTATAGAGCAGCATGCCGTGTGACACGGTCCGGCCGAAGCGGGTACGGGCCGAAAAGTCCGGGTCGACATGGATCGGGTTGTCGTCGCCGGAGAGTTTCGCAAAGGCATCGAAATCGGCCTGCCGCGGGATCCAGGTGAAGGTTGCGCTGACGGGCGCGTCGGCGGTGAGGCTCATGGGCTATGCGTCCTCCGGTGTCTTTTCCAGTGTGTAGCTGTCTTTCAGGACATTCTTGCGGACCTTGCCGGCGGCGGTGCGCGGCAGGTCGTCGACGACGGTGAAACTCTTCGGAATCTTGTAGGGCGCCAGATGGGTGCGGCACCAGCCGGGAAGACTGCCCGTGTCGACCGTCTCGCCGGGACGCGCGATCAGGAAGGCCGCGCCGACCTCGCCCCACTTTTCGTCAGGCACGCCGATGACCACCGCCTCAAGGATTCCGGGATGGCCGACCAGCACCTTCTCGACCTCGGCCGGATAGACGTTCTCGCCGCCGGAAATGTACATGTCCTTGATCCGGTCGACGATGTAGTAATAGCCGTCCTCGTCGCGCCGCCCGACATCCCCCGACTTCAGCCAGCCGTCGACCGTGAAGGTTGCGACGGTCGCTTCGGGATTGTCCATGTAGCCCGGCGTGATGTTCGGACCGCGGAACTGGACCTCGCCTTCACCGGGACCTTCCACCATGCCGCCGTCACCGTCCACCAGCCGGACATCCGTCATGATCTGCGGCTTTCCGACGGAACCGATCTTGGCGGCCGCGTTGGCCTTGTCCATCAGGAACACGGTCGGACCGGTTTCCGTCATGCCCATGCCGTTGCAGATGGTCACTCCCCGGCTCTGGAATTCGACAAGAAGATGTTTAGGCACGGGCGCGCCGCCGCAGCCGAGCGACCGGACGGATGAAAAATCCGTCTTGCCGGCGCGGGGCGACAGCGCAAGCGCCTGATAGATCGCCGGCACGCCGAAGAAGCAGGTCACCTCGCCCGAGCCGATCAGGGTCAGGACGGTGTCGGCGTCGAACTTGCGCAGCACGGTCGACACACCGCCGTTCAGGAAGATCGGCAGGGTCGGCAGGTTGATCCCGGCCGTGTGGAACAGCGGCAGGAAATTGACGCCTTTCTCGCCCACGGAAAGGCCTGTCGCCTGGCAGTAGTTGATCATGTTGGCATAGGCCATGCCCGCGGTCTGGATCACCGCCTTGGGCAGGCCCGTGGTGCCGGATGTGTAGAGCAGGTACCAGGGCGTGCTTGCCTTGATGCGCCCGCAGCCGATCGCCGCAGGACTGGAGCCGTCCAGAAGCGCATCCAGCGCGCTCGTTGCCGTCCCGGACGCACCGATCGGCAGCAGATCGATCCCGGTCCCCGCGGCGAGTGCCCCGGCGGCTTCGGCCAGGCCCGCGTCGTGAAAGAGCAGCTTCGCCTCCGAGGCTTCCAGGATCGGCGTCAATTCGGCGGCGGGTTGGCGCCAGTTGAGCGGTACCAGCAGGATTCCGGTCTTCTGGGCTGCGAACAGCAGCACGAAGAAGTCCGGATGATTGTGGCACAGAACCGCCATGCGGTCCCCTTTTGCCAGCCCCCGTCCAAGGAGCAGATTTCCCAGCCGGCTGGCACGATCATTGATCTCGCCGAACGTGAATTGCCGGCCGGTCTCCTGGTCGATGAAAGCGGTCGCGTCGGGCGTCAGCTCGGCCCTTTTCGCGGCCATGTCGGTCAAAAAATCCATGTGTCCTCCCAAACACCCGGAGTGAGCGGCAGCCCGTCGCATCAGTGGCGTGTTTCAGGCGCGTTTCCTCGTGAAATCCTTCATGCCTTGCAGCGTGCCCTGGCGGCCGACCAGATCCAGAAAGCGCGTCTTTTCCTGGTCGAGACGCCGGCGCACGGTTTCCCGCCGCAAGCCGTCCCAGATGTTTTGCCGCGTTGCCTGGTGGGTCTGGGCAAACCCCCGGCCAAGATCCGCAACCCAGCCGTTGACAGTATCGATAAGCCCGGCCCCGGGGCAGGCCTGCGCGGCAAGCCCCAGTTCCACGACCTCCGCAGCACTGATGCGGGTATTTCGGTACTGGATCGCCAGGGCTCGGGCGGTGCCGATCCGGTCCGGCAGCAGCGCCGTCCAGCCCCCATCCGGTCCGAAGCCGACCGCACTGTAATAGGGCTGCACAAAGGCGGTATCGGCGATGGCGACCAAGTCGGCGGCAAGCATCAACCCCGTCGACCCTCCGGTGACCGGGCCGTTGACAGCCGCCATCACCGGCGCCGGAAACGCCAGCAGGTCGAGGATGGTGTCATGCAGACCGCCGACCAGAAGGTCCGCATAGGCCCGCAGCTCGATCTGCGAGCGGGCATGATCCAGAAACCCGCCGAGGTCGCCACCGGTCGAGAAACTGCTGCCGCGCCCGGAAAGCACCAGCGCCTCCGGGTCCCTTTCCGCCGCAGCCGCAATCGCGGCGCGCAGATCGGATATCAACGCGGGAATCAGCGCGTTGTGCCGGTCCGGCCGGTTCAGCCAGAGCCAGATAGCATCTTCGCGGACCTCGGTTTCGACAAAGCTCATGGCCCCGGTCTCAAGGTTCCTTCCTTCACGGCTTGATGCCGTTGGCGATCAGGTCATAGGCGCTTTCGACCAGGTCCCGGATCGGCTTGTCCGACTTGAACACCACCAGCTGCTCACCGAGCGACCGTGCTATTCCCATCAGCGCCCAGGCGCGTGTCTCGCTGTCGCCTTTCGAAATCTGGCCTGCCGCCTCGGCGGCTTCCAGCCCCGTGCGATAGCCGGCAGCGAAGGTCACGTAATATTCTTCATAGGCCGCCGGATCGACGAACAGGGCCTCCTGAACGATGCGATAGAGATCCGGGTGGGCCCGGACAAATTCCAAGAAGGCATGAAGACCGGCTTTCTCCGCCTCCAGGCGATTGCCGATGCCCTGCGTTGCCTCGGCGATCGTGTGCCGCACCAGCCGGCCCATTTCCAGAACCAGTTCGGAGAAGACCTGTTCCTTGGTGGTGAAATAGATATAGAAAGTGCCTTGGGCGACACCTGCCTCGCTGGTAATGTGGCCGATGGAAGCATCATTGTAACCCTTGGCGCCAATGACCTTCTCCGCGGCGGCCAATATCGCCCGCCGCGTGGCTTCTCCGCGAGCGGTCTTGGGCTGGTTGCCTGCCGTCCTGTTCGGCACGTCTGCCACTTCGGCCGGTTTGCGCACGTCCACTATCCTCCCGAGATCCTGAAACATGAATCAGTATTCATGTTTGATATCCGAAAGCAAGAACCTTCTTCCCAAATGGGTTGTTTTCGTGGAATTCGAGGGATCCGGGTCCTTTGCCGGATAGACTCAGCACTCCAAAACATGCAAAAAACAATATATGACGTTTGGACGCAGCCAGGCTTTTGACCTTGATCAAGGCCAAAAGTTTGTTAAGCAGTTTTGAATGACACTAATGTAGCTGCTAGTCTGGATCAGGACGGATTGGATCGAGACTGGAGAAAGCCGCGCGGGACGCGAGTTGCGCGGGCAGGAGAGAGGCGCTGGCAAAGGTGCCCGCTTAGAGAGGATCCTGAGCATGGACGTGAACGCGTATCTGGAAGAACGCCTGGGCAAATTGCATGACAACGGGAATTACCGTGTCTTTGCCGATCTCGAACGCCAGGCAGGCGATTTTCCGCGCGCGAAACGCTACCGCGAGGATGGTTCCGTCCAGGACGTGACCGTCTGGTGCTCCAACGACTATCTCGGCATGGGCCAGAACGACAAGGTCGTCTCCGCCATGCAGGATGTCATTTCCAAATGCGGCGCCGGCGCCGGCGGCACCCGCAACATCTCCGGCACCAACCACTATCACGTGCTCCTGGAGAACGAGCTGGCCGATCTGCACGGCAAGGAAGCCGCGCTGATCTTCACGTCCGGCTACGTGTCCAACTGGGCGGCCCTCGGCACGCTGGCTTCCCAGGTTCCGGGCATGATCGTCTATTCGGATTCGCTCAACCACGCCTCCATGATCGAGGGCATCCGTCATGCCCGCTGCGAAAAACGCGTTTTCAAGCACAACGACGTCGAGGATCTGGAGCGCCTGATGGCCGCTGACGATCCGGACGCGCCCAAGCTGGTGGCCTTTGAAAGCGTCTATTCCATGGACGGCGACATCGCGCCGATCAAGGAACTTTGCGACGTCGCCGACAAGTTCGGGGCGCTCACCTATCTCGATGAAGTCCATGCCGTCGGCATGTACGGTCCGCGCGGCGGCGGTGTCGCTGAACGCGAAGGCCTGATGGATCGTCTGACCATCATCGAAGGCACGCTCGGCAAGGCCTTCGGTGTCATGGGCGGCTACATCACCGGGTCGAAGACCGTGGTCGACTTTATCCGCTCCTTTGCCTCCGGCTTCATCTTCACCACGGCCCTGCCGCCGGCGCTGGCCGCGGGCGCGACCGCCTCGATCCGCCACCTCAAGGAAAGCCCCTTCGAGCGCAAGGCCCACAAGGACCGGGTCGCCCAGGTGCGCGCCGCCCTCGACAAGCGCGGCATCCCGCACATGGAAAATCCGAGCCACATCGTTCCGGTGATGGTCGGCGACGCCAAGAAGTGCAAATGGATCTCCGACATCCTGCTGGAGACCTACGGCATCTATGTGCAGCCGATCAACTACCCGACCGTGCCCGTCGGCACCGAACGCCTGCGCTTCACCCCGACCCCGCTGCACACGGCCGCCGACATCGAACACCTGGCGGACGCGATCAACGACCTGTGGTCGCAATGCGCCCTGGCCCGGGCCGTGGCGTAACGCCAATCGGCATTGCTGATTTTTGAGAACCCGCGTCTCGATGAGACGCGGGTTTTTCCGTACCATTTTCTCCACTTCGTCATCCCATGCGTGACCATGGGCCTGCCCTCGACGAAATCGGGGGATCCATGCCGTCTCCGTCCCACACATGCAGTGCGCATTGGGATACGCAACGGCATGGATTGCAGGGTCAAGCCCACTGCTGTCCGGATAAGCAGGAGCCACTGTGCGCAAACAGACGTCGCCGCTTGTTCCCCTCTCCCCCCTGGAGGGTGAGATGTCTCCGACAGGAGACAGAGGGGGGGGCTCACCCTCTCAGCAGACAAGACTCTTTCCAAATTCGAGGAACCGCTGCGCCCCCCTCTGTCCGGTTCCCGGACATCTCCCCTCCAGGGGGGAGAGGGGCGCAAGTGGTAAGGCGCTGCGTGTCCCGGAACGGCCCGGGGCCCTGGTCCCGGGCCTGCGCTCCGCCTGCGAAGACAATCCGGGGATGACAACCACCCTGCCCTTTTCCCTCCCCCGCCCTAGCTATGTCCGGGTGCCTGTTTGCGGGGAGCGATGCCGATGCGGAGTGTTGTTGCGGTTCTTGTGTGGTGCCTGCTGCTGGTACCGCCCGCCCACGCCGAGGAACTCGACCTCGAACTGGTGCTTCTGGCCGATGCCACCGGATCCATCGACGAGAACGAAATCCGCTTCCAGCGGCGCGGCTATGCCGAGGCAATCACCTCGGCGTCCGTGCTCAACGCCATCTCCAGCAACATCTACGGCAAGATCGTCGTCACCTATGTGGAATGGGCGGACATGTTCTCGCAGGATGTGGTTGTCGACTGGACGGTGATCGACGGCAAGGCCGCCGCGGACGACTTTGCCGCAAGACTGATGGAGGCCCCGCGCCGGGCATATGGCCGCAACGCCATCGGTGCCGCGCTCCTGAAAGGCAAGGAACTGATCGACACCAATGAATTCCAGGGGCTGCGCCGGGTGATTGATCTGTCCGCCGACAGTGCCAACAACTGGAACGGCCCGACCATTTCCGAGGCGCGCGAGGCTGTGGTCTCCTCCGGCATCGTCATCAACGGTCTCGCCGTCCTGTGCCGTCATTGCTCGGGCAGGCCGGTCGCCTATGACCTCGAGGACCGGTTCTACCGCGACATCATCGGCGGCCCGGCGGCATTTGTGGTCACCGCCGACAGTGCGCAAACCTTCGCCGAAGCCGTCCGGAAGAAACTGATCCTGGAAATCGCGTCGAAGCGGGAAACATCCCGCCGGATCCTCGCGCAATCGGCACCGCCCCGCCCGCCCGGGGTCGCTTTTGTTCGCGCCCGGTTCCTCGCAGGATCCCGCTGAACCTACCCTTAGGGAAAATCACGGTTGCCACACGGGAGTGTCATCTGCTTATCATTTGAGTTGTCGGGCCCCGCTTGCCCTAATGGCGCCGTGGGCCCTGGGAGAAAAATGGATGACCACCGGTCTTCTGATGCTGGCAATGTTCACCGTCTGCTACACGTTGCTGGCAAAGACCCTGTCCAACGGCATTCTTACCGCGCCCATCCTGTTTGTCGGCTTCGGCTACGCGATGGCCCAGACCGACCTCTTCCCCCTTGTGGAAGCCGAAAGACTTCTGCATGTCGTCGCCGAAATCGCGCTGATCATCCTGTTGTTTCTGGATGCCGCGCAGATCAACCTCAAGACACTGCGCGAGCGCCACCAATGGCCTGTGCGCATGCTGACCATCGGTCTGCCGCTGGCAGTTGTCATCGGCACGGCGGTAGCCGCGCCTCTTCTTGCCTCCGAACCGCTGATCGTCGCCGCGCTCGCCGCGGCCTTGCTGGCGCCGACCGACGCGGCGCTCGGCCAGGCCGTCGTCACCAACGAGGCCGTGCCGGAACGGGTCCGCCGGGCCCTGACCCTGGAAAGCGGCCTGAATGACGGCCTGGCCCTGCCGGTGATCCTGCTCTTTGCCAGCCTTGCCGGCGAAATGATGCAACCGGCCGCGACCGACTGGCTGGTGTTCGGCGCAAAGCAGCTCGTGTTCGGTCCCCTTGTCGGCGGCCTCATCGGCGCTGTTGGAGGCGTGCTGTTCCTCACCGCCAAACGCCGCAAGATGACAACAGCCACCATCGAGGGCATCGGCGCGATCGCGCTGGCTGGCGGCGCCTACCTTGCAGCGGACATGGTTGGTGGCAACGGTTTCATCTCGGCCTTCGTCGCCGGCCTCTTTTTCGGCAATGTCATCAAGGGCCAATGCGCCTTCATCTACGAGTTCACCGAAAACGAAGGCCAGATGCTGTCCTGGGGAGCGTTTTTCCTGATCGGGCTCGCGCTGGTGCCGGATGCCGTTGTCCATCTCGACGGTGCAACGCTCGCCATTATCCTGAGCAGTCTTCTGGTCGTGCGCCCGCTTGCCGTCTGGCTGTCCTTGACCGGCACCGATGCAGCACCGCTGACAAAGCTGTTCTTCGGCTGGTTCGGTCCGCGCGGACTGGCCACGGCCCTCTTCGCATTGCTCATTGTCGACCAGCTCGATCACGAGATTGGCGAACAGCTTCTGAACCTGGCGGTCAACGCCGTCTGGATCAGCGCCGTCCTGCACGGCATCACCGCCGTACCCTTTGCCAAGTGGTATGGGGCGCGCATTTCCGCGAGCGAGGGCGCTGCAGAAATGAAGGCGGTGCCACCGATGCGACCGGAGATGTTCGTCGACGAGATTTGAACGACCGAAGAGCCAGGGCGAAAACGCCGTTAGCCGGGGGAAAGCATGAAGAAACAAGTTGTTGCCACCTTGAGCACTTTGCCGGACCGGGAGCCGCAATACGCCCTTGTTGCCGATGTCGACCTGGTCGTCGTCCGCTTCGATGATGACGTTTCGGTCTTTTACGGCCGCTGCCTGCACCGGGGCGCCCTCATGTCGGACGGGTATGTCCAGGGCGACAACCTGATCTGCGGGCTGCACTACTGGGACTACCGGCTCGACAGCGGCGTCTCGGAATACAACAACTCGGAAGCCCTGCCGAAATTCACCTCCTGGGTCGAGGGTGACGACATCCTGGTCGACGGGGATGAAATCGCGGCATGGGCCAGGGACCACCCGCAACCGTTCCAGCGCAACCAGTATCTCGGCCTTTATGCCGACACCAGCCATGGCACCGAGGAAGAGCCTTATACCGGCCTGATCCAGCAATATGCCCGCGACGGCTTGTCGAAGACCGGCCATCACGGCCGGGTCGATGCCATGGGCGTGCCGCGCGCGCAGTTGCCCGACTGGGACGACATCCAGATCCTGACCGCCCAGCTGCAACGCTTTCCACTGCTGGAGGAGGACCCGGTCGGTACGGATGTCGTTATTGGCCCGAACGCGCAAAAACCGCTGCATCTGAAGATCCCGCTGTTCGTTTCCGACATGAGCTTCGGTGCCTTGTCCGAACCCGCCAAGATCGCCCTTGCCCGAGGCGCAGACCTGGCCGGCACCGGCATCTGTTCCGGCGAGGGCGGCATGCTGCCGGAGGAGCAGGAGGCCAATTCCCGCTATTTCTACGAGCTCGCCTCGGCCCGCTTCGGCTTTGACTGGGACAAGCTCTCCAGGGTCCAGGCTTTCCATTTCAAGGGTGGCCAGGGCGCCAAAACCGGCACCGGCGGCCATTTGCCGGGCGCCAAGGTCCGGGGCAAGATCGCCGAGGTCCGCGGCCTCACGGAAGGCGAGGACGCGATCTCGCCGCCGCGCTTTCCGGACTGGACGGACACGACCCAGATCAGGGACTTCGCCGACGAGGTCCGAAGCCGCACCGGCGGCATTCCGATCGGCTACAAGCTCTCCGCCCAGCACATCGAGAAGGACATCGACGCGGCGCTCGAGGTTGGTGTCGACTACATCATTCTCGACGGCCGCGGCGGCGGCACCGGTGCAGCCCCGATCATCTTCCGCGACAACATTTCCGTGCCGACCATCCCGGCGCTGGCCCGCGCCCGCCGGCATCTCGACAAGCTCGGACGCCCGGATGTCACGCTGGTAATCACCGGCGGCCTCCGCAAACCCGCGGATTTCGTCAAGGCGCTGGCCCTCGGCGCCGATGCAATCGCCGTCTCCAATTCGGCCATGCAGGCCATCGGCTGTATCGCCATGCGGGCCTGTCACACCAACAACTGCCCGGTCGGGATCGCCACCCAGAAACCGCATCTGGTGAACCGCCTGCAGATCGAGAAATCCGCGCGCCAGCTGACCAACTTCTTCGAGGCGTCGGTCGAACTCATGCAGGTCATGGCGAGGGCCTGCGGCTATTCGCACCTCAACCAGTTCAATCCGGACGACCTGACCACCTGGAAACGGGACATGGCGGATCTTTCCGGAGTTGCCTATGGCGGGGTTGCCTGAACGGATAACAGTGGGAGGAAGATGATGGACGCCCAGAATCTCGACTGGATCAAGGTCGGCCATACCAATGACCTGGCCGAGGGCCGGGTCAAGACGGTCACCGCCCGCACAACCTCGATCTGCCTGTCCCATTTCGACGGCCAATGGGCGGCGATGGACAATCACTGCCCGCATCAGCGCGGTCCGCTCGGCGAAGGTTCGATCGAAAAGGGCACGGACGGCAAATGCTGGATCCGCTGTCCCTGGCACGGCTGGGATTTCGACCCGCTGACCGGCGCGTCCCCGGGCGGTCACGAGGACAGCGGCCAGAAACTCTACCCGCTGAAGATCGAGGACGGCGAGATCTTCGTCGGTCTCGAACCGGAACCGGAGCATGAGCGCACGGTCACCGATGTCATGGCCGAGACCATGGTCAACTGGGGTGTCCGGCGCGTCTTCGGCATGGTCGGTCATTCCAACCTGGGTCTGGCCGACGCCATACGGCTCCAGGTGAACCAGGGCAATCTCGGCTATGTCGGCATCCGCCACGAGGGGGCCGCCGCCTTCGCTGCCTCCGCCTATGGCAAGCTCACCGGCCGGCCCGCCGCCTGCCTGACCATTGCCGGGCCCGGTGCCACCAATCTCCTTACCGGCCTGTGGGATGCCAAGGTTGACCGCGCACCAGTGCTCGCCCTGACCGGGCAGGTCCAGACCCAGGTCTTCGGGCCAGGTGCCTTTCAGGACATCGACCTGAAATCGGCCTTCGAGGCGGTGTCGAAATTCTCCCAGCCGGTGCTGTCGACCTCCAACCACGCGGAGCTGATGTCGCTGGCGCTGAAGACCGCAATCGTCGAACGCGACGTCGCCAACCTGATCTTCCCGGACGATGTCCAGACGATCCCCAGCGGCAAGCCCGCCGCCGGCCCGGAAGGCCGGATGGGCGGAACGGAAATCACGCCGTCACCGGATGATCTCGCCCAAGCCGTGGAGATGATCAATGGCGCCGAGCGTCCGGCCATGGTCCTTGGCTATGGCGCCAAGAATGTCCGTGACAAGGTGATCGCGCTTGCCGAGAAGATCGGCGCGCCGGTTATGACCACCTTCAAGGGCAAGGGCTTGATCGCGGACACCCATCCTCTTGCTGCCGGGGTGCTCGGCCGGTCGGGAACCCCGATCGCGAGCTGGTTCATGAACGAGGCCGACCTGATCATTTCGCTCGGCTCCTCCTTTGCCAACCACACCGGGATCGCGCCCTACAAGCCGATCATCCAGGTCGATTTCGAGCGCATGCAGCTTGGCAAGTTCCATCCCGTCTCCCTGCCGGTCTGGGGCGAGATCGGCACCTTTTGCGAGGCCATTGTAGACCGGGTACTGAAACCGGGCGGCGCACCCGACCAGAGGGAAGAACTCGTCGAGCGATGGGCGATCTGGCGCGAGGAGAAGGAACGCCGGCTGACGGAAGACCGTGGCCAGGGCATTCATTCGGCCGCCGTCTTCAAGGCACTCACCGAACTCTGCCCGGAGGACGCGATCATCCCGGTCGATGTCGGCAACAACACCTATTCCTTCGGCCGCTATTTCGAGCCGCGCGGCCAGCGCATCCTGATGTCGGGCTATCTCGGCTCCATCGGCTTCGGCCTGCCGGCCGCCATCGGCGCCTGGTGTGCGACGCAGGATTTCGCCGATTACAGGGGCCGGAAGGTGATCTCGATATCCGGTGACGGCGGCTTCGGCCAATACGCCATGGAATTCACCACGGCAGTGAAATACGGCATGAATATCACTCATATACTTCTGAACAATTCCGAGCTCGGCAAGATCTCCAAGGAACAGCGCTCCGGCGAATGGCCCGTCTGGGAAACCGGCCTCACCAATCCGTCCTTCGCCGCCTTCGCCCGCCTGTGCGGCGGTCACGGCCACAGGGTGACGGAGACTGCGGAGCTGAAGGACGCCATCCTTGACGCCATCAATCACGACGGCCCGTCCCTGGTGGAAATCATCACCGACGCGGACCTGGTGTGATGGCGGCAATTCGCCAGCTGTCATCGCGGCCGCAGCGAAGCGGCGAGCCGGGACCCAGTACTGCCAAGAAACAGTGTTGTCCACCGACGACCGGCTATGAGGGCCCCCGGGTCCCCGCTTCCGCGGGGATAACACCTTGGCATAACACCAGCCTCTCTTCGTCATCCCATGGCTTGACCCACTGCTGTCCGGTTAAGCAGGAGCCTCTGTATGCAAACAGGTTTCGCCGCTTGTTCCAGTCTCCCCCCTGGAGGGGGAGATGTCTCCGACAGGAGGCAGAGGGGGGCTCAACCTCTCAGCATACAAGGCCTTTTCCGAATACGAGGAACTGCTGCGCCCCCCTCTGTCCGGTTCCCGGACATCTCCCCCTCCAGGGGGGAGAGGGGTGCAAGTGGTAAGGCACTGCGTGTCCTGGACTAGGAGAAGCGTAAATATCGACAATGAATCAATGACCTGTTGTAACTGAGCCGCGTTAAACCGGACAGCAGTGGATCAAGCCCTGCAATGACGAATATCGAGAGCGAGCAAGCTGTTGGCACAGCTTTGTTTTCGGTTAAGCTCAAAACCTGGAACGGAGCTCGCGACCACGGAGACCTGATGTGCAGACAGCATCCATTCTGATCGAGATCGGCCGCTATTACCTGATGGCCGGGGGCGTGGTCGCCGTCCTGTTCCTGGCGATCGGCATCGACCGGGTGGAACCGTCCTCCCGCGGCTCCTATGTCTTCCGCCCCCTGCTCGTTCCCGGCATCTGCCTGATCTGGCCGCTGGTCCTTTATCGATGGATCCGGCTGGAAAAGCACGGCGAGGACGCAAGATGAAACGCGCCCACCGAACGGCACACGCCCGCATCTGGACGTGGCTCGGCATCCTGCTACCGCTCGCTTTCTTCGCTATTCTGGCCCTGCGCCAGTCCCCACCCGCCGACCGGCCTGCCTTGTTGATCGAGGCGCCTGCCGGGGAGGTCTCGCAATGAGCGTTCAGTACATGCCGGTCATCTGGAACCGGAACAAGATCGTTTATGACGCCGTGCTGCTGATCGCCGTCGCGCTCTATCTTTACGTCTATATCCGCGTCGGCCCGGCCTTCGAGGATGTGACCAGGCCCATCGACGGCGCCATCCTGCGCATGCGCGCCTTCGGCAGCTGCGCGTTCCTGATGCTGACCGTGATCCTGTGCATCGGGCCGCTGGCCCGGCTCGACCGGCGTTTCCTGCCGCTGCTCTACAATCGACGCCATTTCGGCGTCATGACCGCAGTCATCGCCGCCGTCCATGCCAATTACGTGCTCGGCTGGTATTTCAACTTCTCGCCGACCGACCAGTATGTCGCCCTGCTGTCGTCCAACACGAATTACGGCCAGATCCTGGGCTTCCCCTTCGAGGCGTTCGGCATCGCGGCGCTGCTGATCCTGTTGGTGCTGGCGGCGACCAGCCATGATTTCTGGCTGAGCTTTCTGGGCGCGCCGATCTGGAAAGCGCTGCACATGTTCATCTACGCGGCCTATGCCTGCGTGGTGCTGCATGTCGCGCTCGGCGCTTTGCAGGGGCCGGGCGATCCAATTTTCACCGCGCTCGTCGCCGCCAGTGTCGTTCTGGTTTCCGGCCTGCATTTCGTCACCGGGCGCATGGAGGCGAAGCGCGATCGCGGCGAACAGACCGCGCAGGCTTCGCTGCAAGAGCAAGGCTGGGTCATTGCCGGCGATCTGGACGAGATCGACGACACCTGCGCCAAGGTGGTCACGCTCTCCGACGACGAGCGCGTGGCGATCTTCAAGTATGACGGCAAGCTGTCGGCCATCACCAATGCCTGTGCGCACCAGAACGGCCCGCTCGGCGAGGGCAAGGTGCTGTGGGGCTGTATCACCTGCCCCTGGCACGGCTACCAGTACAATCTTGCCGACGGCCGTGCTCCGGCGCCTTTCACCGAGAAGATCTCCACCTACCGGCTGAAGCTGGTCGGTTCGACCATCCTTCTGGACCCGAACGCCCTGCCACCCGGAACCCATGTCAACCCCATTGAATTCGGAGGGGACTCATGAGCTGGCGACAGACCAAGGACGCCCCCTTCTTCGTCGGCTACCTGAATGCCGTGCCGAAACCGCTGGTGACCTTCCTCGCCGTCTTTTCCCTGTGTTTCGCCGGCGGGCTCGGCCTCGCCGCCCTGGCGCTGTCATCGACCCAGAACGATCCCGGCAACGGCGGCTTCCAGTGGGGCAACCGCTTTGAACATGTCGGACTGCTGGAGCTCAGGCCCTACCCGGTCCTGCGGGTGCCCGCCGACGGCGACACGCCCGCCCGCACCTACATGCTGGCGGGTCAGGGCAAGCGCGGCGTCTTCGAACAGGCGGAAGCCAACAAGGGCAGCCCGGTCTCGCTGCGCGGGGTGCCCGTCAATCGCGGCGACCTCACCATGATCCAGGTCGGCGGGGTCGAAGCGGCCGAAGCCCGCTTCGAAGGCGGCTTCCCCTCGGACGCCGTCCCGCTCGGCCGCTGGAAACTCACCGGGGAGATCTGCGACGGCAAATGTTATGCCGGTGCGATGCGCCCGGGCCGGGGCCTTGCCCACAAGGCCTGCGCGAATCTCTGCCTGACCGGCGGCATCCCGCCGGTCTTCGTCTCGTCCGGCGATGTGAAGGGCCGCAATTTCTTCCTGATGGCGGACAGCGACGGCAAGCTCCTCGGCGATGAACTCAAGCCGTTGCTGGCGCTCTATATCGAGGTCGAGGGCGACGTCGAGCAGCTCGACGACCTGATGGTGTTCAAGGCGGACCTGTCGACAGCGAGGGTGCTGAAATGAGCGACACACCGCAAAAACCGGCCTGGCAGACCATCCTGATCTCGCTCATTGCGACTGCGGTTTTCGTGACAGTCGCCTATTTTGTGTGGACCTACGCCAATATCGGCGTGCGCAGCTGGGACGTCACAAGAGGCTCACTGCTGACAGACCTGCGGTTTTTCGTCGGCCTGCTCGCCGTCTTTCTCGTACTGACTTTCCTCGACCGGATCGTCGAATTCGTGAAGGCGAAACGGAGCGGCGGGCACTAACCTGCGTCTCCCTCTCCACCCGCGAAAGCGGAATAAGGGCAGAACCACACACTCGTCCTCATCCTGAGGAGCGCGCCTGCGCGCGTCTCGAAGGATTCACCGCTTGTTCCAGAGTGGGCCGCCCATCCTTCGAGACGGGCCTTCGGCCCTCCTCAGGATGACGCATCATTTTGGTCCACGGCTTTATTCCCGCACCAGACCCAGCAGCAGATCGTTGAACTTTTCCGGCTCTTCCATGTGCGGGACGTGGCCGGAGTCCTCGAAGCCGTGGAAATGATAGTCGGGCACGTTGTCGGCGTGCCAGGCGTGGACGCCCGCGCCGTAGAGCTGGCTCTTCAGCCCGGCGGCCAGATGAAAGGGGACGGGAAAGTCTTGCAGGAGCGGGCGGAAATCCTGCGCGGTCAGCGAGGCCCACATCGGCCGCAGCATTTCGGGATCTCCGGCGGCAATTTCCTGGCGCGCGAAGGCGACCAGATCAGCGGCCGGCTCACAATCGGCCGCAAACAGCCTGCGTGCGATCCGGCCCGGCAGTTTCGGCCAGTCGGCGACCATGCCGTCGAGAAAATGCTTGTTGAGTTCGGCATTGAGGCCGTTCAGCGTGCCGTTGGACCAGTCCGGTGCATTGAGCACCTTGGGCGACATGTCGACCGCTACGAAGCTGGAGATCCGGTCGGCACCATAACGCTCGATCAGCGCATAGGAAACCAGCGCGCCCATGGACCAGCCGACAAGAACGATGTCCTCGAGTTCCCGGTCCGCCAGCGTGGAATAGACCGCGTCCGCCGCCGAAGCAATGCTGAGCGGCAGGCGGCCGGCCGTCCGGCCATGTCCGGGAAGGTCGGGAACGATACAGCGCGCATGGTCCCTCAGCACCTGGATCTGCGGCTGGAAGAACCGTCCCGGACAGGACCAGCCATGGATCAGGACCAGCGGCCGCCCGGTTCCTTCATTGCGGATATGCAGCAAATTGTCGTTCACCCACGCCCAGCCCGTAATCGCCCGACAATGCCCGTCGGGAAGAAATAAACCGACAAAATAAACAGGACACCCAGCCAGAGCAGCCAGCGCTCGGGTGCCACCAGCGTCGACAGGAACGGCACCGCGCTGGTCGCCTCGGCCGCCACACCCATCAGGTTCTGCAGATAGGTCTGCGCCAGGATGAACAGGGTTGCCCCGAGCACCGCTCCGTAGAGCGTTCCCATGCCCCCTATCACGACCATCAGCAGAATGTCGATCATGATTTCCATGGACAGCGTCGTCGCCGGACCGGTGTAGCGCAGCCAGATCGCCAGCAGCGAACCGGCCAGCGCCGCCATCACGGCGGAGAGCACCGTTGCGGTGGTGCGGTACCAGACGACACGGTAGCCGATGGCCTCCGCCCGGAAGGCATTGTCACGGACGGCTTTCAGCGTGCGCCCGAAGGGCGAGTTGACGATCCTGAGCATCACCAGGAACAACATCGCGGAAGCGAAGAAGACAAGATAATAGGCCATCAGCTTGCCGTTGATGCGCACGTCGAGGATCTTCTCGTCGATCAGCTTGAAAGCCGGGGTCAGCTCCCGCGGGATCCGGTAGTTGAGCCCGTCCTCGCCGCCGGTCAGCCAGGACATCTGCGACACCAGAACGGCAAAGGCACTCGCCACCGCAAGTGTCACCATGGCGAAGAAGATCGCCTTCACGCGCAGGGAAAAGAGCCCGATCACCAGCGCGAACACCGCTGCCACAACGGCACCGGCCACGGTTCCCCAGACCAGCGAAAAATAGCTTGGCCCCGTCGCCGACAGGGCCAGCGCCGTGCCATAGGCACCGATGCCGAAGAACATGGTGTGGGCGAAGGAGACGATGCCGGTATAGCCGAGCAACAGATCGTAGCTCGCCACCAGCACAATGAAGATGCAGATCCGGGCCGCTGTCTCCAGCGACTTGGTGCCGGGAAACAGGAACGGTGCGAAGGCCAGCGAAATCAGCACGATCAGCAGCAGGACAGTGAGCAGGCCGCTGCGCGGCGTGTCGCCTGAGAGAAGTCTTGTCAGCATGATCTTCCCCTATTTCGCCTTGACGACCGGATAGAGGCCCTGGGGCCGCCACATCAGGATCGCCACCATCAGGGCGATCGTCGAGATCAGCGCCACTTTCGGGGCCAGGAAGGCCGTGTAGTTGGCGAGCAGCCCGACCAGCATCGCGCCGATGAAGCAGCCTTCGACCGAGCCGAGCCCGCCGATGATCACGACGATGAACACCAGCACCATGATCTCGGAACCCATATGGGCAGTGATCGTCTCCTGGTAGAGCCCCCACATGACCCCGCCGAGACCGGCCAGCGCCGAGCCGGTCATGAAGACGATCAGGAAAAGGCGGCGGATGCGGTAGCCGAGCGCTTCGACCATCTCGCCATTCTCGACCCCGGCGCGCACGAGCAGGCCGACCTTGGTGTTCTTCAGGATGTGGCGCATGGCCAGAAACAGGGCGAGCCCGATGCCGACCGCCACCAGCCGGTATTTCTCGATCGCCGCCTCGCCGATCACCCAGGACCCCTGCAGGGCCTCGGGGCGCGACAGATGCAGCTCGTCCGGGCCCCAGACCACGTAGATCATCTGCTGGGCGACGATCAGCCCGCCCATGGTCACCAGGATCTGTTTCAGGTGCTCGCCGTAAACCGGCATGACGATCACCCGCTCGAAGGCCAGCCCCAGAAGCGCGGTAACCAGCATCGCCGCCAGGATGGCGATCAGCACGGCGGCAAGGTTCATCATCACCGAGGGCGAGGCGGTCCAGCCCGCCAGCCAGGCGAGCACGGTGAACCCGACAAAGGCGCCGACGGCGACAAAGGCCCCGTGGCCGAAATTGATCACGTCCATGAGACCGAAGACGACCGTCAGGCCCGAGGCCATGATGAAGATCATCATGCCCATGGCGAGGCCCGCCACGGTCAGGGTCAGCCAGCTGGCCGGGTTGCCGATCGCGACAAGGCCCACGAACGCCAGGATCGGGACCAGCATCACCGGCAGTTTCTGGAAGACCTGTTCGCTGAAGGGGACCTTCTCGATCCTCGGTTTGATCGATGTCTCGCTCATTGATGCGCCTCCAGGCTCAGTCCCATGAGTTTTTCCTGCAAGGCGGCATCTCCCGCCAGCTCGGCCATGGATCCGGAATGGATGATCCGGCCGTCGTCCATCACCGCGACGGTGTCGCCGATGCTGGAGGCCATGGCAAAATTCTGCTCCACCAGGAGGATGGTGGTGTCGGTTTCCTTGAGCTCCCTGAGCGCATCGGTCATCGCCTTGATGATCGCGGGCGCCAGGCCCTTGGTCGGCTCGTCGATCAGGATCAGGCGGCGCGGCTCGATGATCGCGCGGGCGACCGACAGCATCTGCTTCTGCCCGCCCGACAGCGTGCCTGCGGAGGAATTCCAGAAGGTGCCGATCGGCGGGAACAGCTCCCTGATCCAGGCGAGACGCTTGTCGTCGACCGGACCATTGGCGGCGGCCAGCATCATGTTTTCCGCCACGGTGAGATCGGTGAAGATGCCCATGTCTTCCGGCACGAAGGCAATGCCCCGCCGGGAGATTTCCGGCGTCGACAGTTTCGTTATCACGTGATCTTCGAAGCGGACATCGCCCTGGCTGGCGGTCCACAGCCCCATGATGGTGCGCAAGGTGGTGGTCTTGCCGGCGCCGTTGCGGCCAAGCAGGACCGTGACACCGCCCACCGGAACGGTCAGGTCCACGCCCTGCAGAATATGATAGGGCCCGATATGGGTGTGCACGCCGGAAAGCGTCAAAAGATTGTCGGCCATCACGCAGCCTCCCCGGAGGTTTCCGGTGCCTTGCCGAGATAGGCCTCCTGCACGACCGGCAGCGCGATCACCTCCGCCGGGTCGCCGTCGGCGACCAGTTCGCCATTGTGCAGAACGATGATGCGGTCGGCGAGCGTGCGGATCACGTCCATCTTGTGCTCGACCAGCAGGATGGTGCGGTCCATGTCGCTTTTAAGCTTCTGGATCAGTTCCAGGATCACCGGCACCTCGTCGACGCTCATGCCGGCGGTCGGCTCGTCGAACATCAGCACCTGCGGCCCGAGCGCGATCAAAAGCGCCACTTCCAGCTTGCGCTGGTCACCGTGAGGCAGGGCCGAAACGGTCTGGTTCGCCTGGTCGATCAGCCGGACCTCGGAGAGCACGTGATCGGCCCGCTCCAACAGCTCCACATGGCTTTCGGCGACGGAGAACAGGTCGAAGCCCTTGCGCGCCTTCGCCTGCGCCACCAGGCGGACATTCTCGCGCACGCTCAGGGTCGGAAACAGGTTGGTCAGCTGGAACGCCCGGCCGATGCCGCGGTCGGTGCGTTCCGGCACGGACAGCCTCGTGATCGTCTCGCCGTTCAGGAGAACGCTGCCCGAGGTGGCTGTGAGCTGTCCGGAGATCAGGTTGAAATAGGTGGTCTTGCCGGCGCCGTTCGGTCCGACGATGGCGGTCAGCGTGCCCCGGTCGAAACTGCAGGAAACATGGTCGACCGCCACATGGCCGCCGAAGCGGATGGTCAGGTCCCTTGTCTCAAGAATCGGGTGTTCCTTGGCCACGATTGTGTTCCCAGGTTAATCGAAGAGGTTGTCGGGCAGAGCCCGGCCGATTTCATCATTGCCCGGCCGGGGGATCAAGTTGAGGTGGCGCCGGAGTTGGTCTTTTCAGCGCCGCACACTCCGGTTCACCTCTCCCCTTGGGAGAGGTCGGCCTGAAAGGCCGGGTGAGGGGACAAACGTCCGAACGATACGGTGAAATCCGCCCCCTCACCCCGGCCCTCTCCCATTGGGAGAGGGGGCTTTTCATTGGCAATCGTCAGAAGTGCAGCCAGTCTTACTGGTTGCGGACCGGGATGTTCATGTCCTCGATCTTGAGTTCGCGAACCAGCTCCGGAATGCCCCACTCGACATCCGGATCGACCTTGATCTTGAAGTGGTACATCGACTGCAGGGCCTGGTGGTCCTCGGCGCGGAACATCATCTTGCCCTTCGGCGTATCGAACTCCATGCCTTCCATGGCCGTGATCAGCTCTTCGGTATCGGTGGACCCGGCCCTGCGGATCGCCTCGACGATGGCGATGCCCGCAGACATGCCGCCGGCGGTGAAGAAGTCGGGCGGCGCATCGAAGCGCTTCTGGTGCTCGGCAACCAGCCAGTCGTTCACCGGGTTCTTCGGGATCTCGTAGTAGTAGTAGGTCGCGCCTTCCATGCCGGGCAGCTCCTTGTAGGCCTTCATGGCCGCCAGGATGTTGCCGCCGGTCGCGATCTCGACGCCGAACCGTTCCGGCTCCATCGCCTTGATCTTGCTGATCGGGTTACCGCCGCCGGCCCAGATCACGAACAGGAACTTGCGGCCCGGCTCGTCCTTGAGGGCATCAAAGACGCGCTGCGCATTGGCGGTAAAGTCCTTGGTGTCGGTCGGCGCGTATTCCTCGAAGACCAGCTTGGCACCGGTGCCTTCGAGCGCTTCCTTGAAGGCGGCGACGCCGTCACGGCCAAAGGCATAATCCTGGGCGAGCGTCGCGATGGAAACGCCTTCCTGGCCGAGCGCGACCGCATTGGAAATCGCGTCCTGGGACGAGTTGCGCGAAGTGCGGAAGATGTAGCGGTTCCAGTTTTCACCGGTGATCGAGTCGGCCACGGCCGGCTCCACGATCAAGAGCTTTTCATATTCCTCGGCGACGGGAAGCATGGCCAGCGCCACGCCGGAGGACACCGGACCGACCGCGATGTCGACCTCGTCATCGCCATAGGCCTCGGCCAGCGCCGCCTTGCCGATGTCGGGTTTCAGCTGGGTGTCCTTCTCGATGACCACCAGCTTGCGGCCGTCGACTTCCATGGTGCCGTCGGTGGCATATTCCAGACCCATCATCAGCCCGGTATGCGACTGTTTCGCATAGGCCTCGAACGGTCCGGTCTTGCCGTAGACATGGGCGATCTTGATGTCCTCGGCCAGGGCGCCCGTGGTGCCTGCCGCCGCGATGCTCAGGCCGGCCAGAACCGGCAGCGCCCAGCGGAATACGCGTTTCGTCATGAATTCTCCTCCCGTTGCGCGCAAGGCCGGCGTCCCGCCCGTGCCGCTCCCACAGCCCGAACAACGCCAATTTGCCGCCTGACGCTGCAATATATGACACATGAATCAGTATTCATGTCAAGGAAGAAAGCTCAGGGGATGCGCGGGGGATTTGATCGGGGCGACGGCGCATTTGCCGCCGGCTGTGAGCGGCGAGACTGAGCCAGGCGGCGGGTTCGCCACTGCGCATCGAACCTATAACGCACTTCAGCTGTCACATGATGACAGAGGGCTTACAACCCTCGCAAGCACCAACTCATGTTCTGGAAAACGAGTGCCTCTGCCGCCTTTGCGGACAAGCGCAGCTCGCTGAATCAGCAGCAGGAATAGGGAAAGACCTGACCACGCACACCATCTGTCATCTCCGCGAAAGCGCACAGGTGTCCGGGATTTTAGGGGTGAGTCAAAGTGCACGGCAGACATTTCCTGCGATTGAGGTCAAAAATCTTGTCGCCAAACTTGATTTTTGGAGGCCTGCCGTGCCGTTTATTCGTACCGCCTTTCACCGCGTTTTGGAACCGCTCGACCGTCGTGTGGTCAACCGTGTGGTGAGCGAGCACAAGGGCAACCACGGTGTTGGCGAGGGAGACGGGGCCTGGACCTGCCAGCGCCATCTCAAGGCCCTGCTGTTCGCCCAACTGGCCGGCCTTTCCAGCCTGCGCGAGATCGAGCAGGCCCTGGCGGCCCGGCCGGAGGCGCTCTACCACCTGGGGCTGAGAGTTCCCGGCAAGTCGACGCTGTCGGACGCCAACGCCGCCCGCCCGGCGGCGGTCTTCCGCGATCTGGCCGGCCACCTGATGAGCGACGTGACCCGCAGGCTGCGCCAGGAAGGCAAGGGCCTGATCGAGCTGATAGACGCCTCGCCGATCCCACTGCGCGATGCCCGCTTCGCTTGGCCGGAGGCCGACAGCCGGGTGCGCGGCCTCAAGCTCTACGTTCACTATGACCCCGAGACGAAGCATCCGACCTGCTTCGACCTGACCTCGCCCCAGGTCAGTGACACGACCCTTGCCCGCGCCATCACCATCACGCCGGGGGCGACTTATGTGTTCGACAAAGGGTTTGCCGACTATTCCTGGTGGTTTGGCCTCCATCAGGCCGGTGCCATCTTCGTCACCCGCCTGAAGAAGAACGCCCGCCGGCGCGAGGTCAGCGCGAACACGGACCAGCTCGAAGCCCCCATCCTCGCCGACAACAGTCTCAAGGTCGGTCACAAGAAGCCCCGTGGCGGGGCGGACAACCCGCTCTTCGGCACAACTTTGCGCGAGATCCTGGTCGAGCGCGAGAACAAGGAGCCTCTGCGGCTGGTCACCAACGACATGGAGCGCTCGGCCGAGGACATCGCCCAACTCTACAAGAAGCGCTGGCAGATCGAGCTGTTCTTCAAGTGGATCAAGCAGAACCTCAAGATCAAGACCTTCCTCGGACGCTCCGAAAATGCCGTCAGGATCCAGCTCTATGTCGCCCTCATCGCCTTCCTCCTGCTCAGGCTGCTGAAGGACACCTGTGCCAAGGCACACAAAGGCACCCTCAAGGATCTCATGGCACGATTGAAAGTCGCCCTCTTCAACCCCCTTGACCTCTCCGCGCGTCAAAAGCCCAAACCAAGACCTCCGCGCCTCAGACCACCAAAACCCCAGCTGGAGTTGCAACTCGCATGAAAACCGACTGCGCGACAAAAATCCCGGACAGCTGTGCGCGAAAGCGGAGACCCAGGAAGCCTCATCGACAGCTGCTTTGCGCAACAGCTTTCACCCGGGCGTCCCGGATCCCGGGTCTGCGCTACGCTCCGCCCGGGATGACAATCAGAGGGTTTTGCGTTTTTCACCGTCATTCCGGACAAGCACAGCATTTGCTGTGCGCCGATCCGGAATCCAGCGCATCAGTGTGAGCGCAAGCGAACTCTATTCGATTATACGAGGACGCGTCTTTGGCGCGAAATATATCTGGGTTCCGGACCTGGCCATGCAGCTAAGCTGCAGACCGTCCGGAATGACGGCCTGCCTAATGTTTCTTACCGCAGCCGCTGTTCGCTCTTCGCATCGAAGAACAGCGCCGAGGCCGGGTCGAAGCTGATGGAGACCGTACCGTCGGAGACCGGAGCGTCCTCGCCCTTGGTTTCCACGATCACGCGTTCCCCGGTCGGGCAGACGAGATAGGAATAGGCGACGCCGCCGAGCTGTTCGCACAGGTCCACACTGGCGCCTTCGCTTGCAGGGGTAACCTCAAGATGCTGCGGGCGCAGGCCGACCAGCACCTTCTCGCCCTTGGCTGGCAGGGTCACGGAGGTCGGCACGGAGATACCGCCAAAGGCTGCAATCGTGACCGCGCCGTCACCGGCAATGCCTTCAACGAAATTCATGCTCGGACTGCCGATGAAGCCGGCGACGAACTTGTTGTCCGGGTCGGAATAGAGCTGCATCGGCGAACCGACCTGCTCGATATTGCCGCCGCGCAGCACCACGATCTTGTCGGCGAGCGTCATCGCCTCGACCTGGTCGTGGGTGACGTAGATCATGGTCGCGCCGATATCCTTGTGCAGGCGGGCAATCTCGACGCGCATGTCGACGCGCAGCTCCGCATCGAGGTTCGACAGCGGCTCGTCGAACAGGAACACTTCCGGTCCGCGCACGATGGCCCGGCCGATGGCGACGCGCTGGCGCTGGCCGCCCGAAAGCGCCTTGGGCTTGCGCTTGAGATAGGGATCGAGCTTGAGGATCCGGCTGGCCTCGGCGACCTTTTCCTGGATTTCGGCCTTGGGATGCCCGTTCATCTTCAGGCCGAAGCCCATGTTTTCCTCGACCGACATATGCGGATAAAGCGCATAGGTCTGGAAGACCATGGCAACGCCGCGTTCCGCCGGATCGGTTCTGGTGACGTCCCGGCCACCGATCCGGATCTTCCCGGCAGTGGTTTCCTCAAGGCCCGCAATCATGCGCAAAAGCGTGGACTTGCCGCAGCCGGACGGACCGACAAAGACACAGAACTCGCCGTCCTCGATCTCAAGATCCACCCCGTGAATGACTTCCAGATCACCATATTTTTTGACGGCTTTTGTCAGTGTGACGCCAGACATGAAACTCTCTCTCCCAGGAAGTGCTGTTCGGGTTCAGGCGGGGAACTGCCAGTCCTCGACCGCCGCGGCAATCTTGGAGGCGGTGTCGAGCAGAACCGGACGGATTTCCATCAGCTGTTCCAGGCTCTTGCGCTGTGTGGATGTGGTGACGGACAGCGCCCCGATGGGCCTGGCCTTTGAATTCAGGATCGGCGCGGCGATGCAGATGATCCCGGGCTCGTGCTCCTCGCGGTCGAAGGCAACGCCTTCCTGCCGGATCTTGTCCAGATCGGCGCGCAGCGCGGCCTCGGTGCTGAGCGTTGCGGGCGTATAGGCGTAGAAGGACTGCTTTTGCAGCACGTGGTCGAGTTCGGCCGGCTCCAGGAAGGCCATCAGCGCCTTGCCAACACCGGTGCAATAGGCGGGACCGACCTTGCCGGCCTGCGAGAACATGTCGATGGCATTCATCGGATTGCGCTTGTCGACATAGAGAACCTGGCCGCTGTCGAGCTGCGCCAGGTGCACGGTCTCGCCGGCCGCTTCCGACAGCGCGCTGACAAACGGACGCGCGATCGGCGCGATCGAGCTTTGACGCCAGGCCGCGTGCGCGAGACGCACCAGGCGGATGCCGAGCGAATAGGTCTGCTGGGTGTCGTCATAGGCCAGCATGCCCTGGCTCACCAGGGTCTGCAGCAACCGGTAGAGCGTCGCCTTGGGATGGGTGCTGTCGGCCAGCAATTCCGAAAAGCGCACCGGCCGGCCGACGGCCGCCACCTTGTCCAGGATTTCCAGGGCCTTGCCGACCGTGCCGTCGCCCGTCGTCGAGCCCGCCTGCTTGTTCATGCCTTCCTCCTTCGGCCCGTTTCTTCTCGCCGGCCCTGTTGACAACCTACCCCGTTCGCATCAAAGTATCAATATACGAAATCAAGTTTCACATAATGGAACCAAAAGGGAGGACACCATGCGTTCCATGCTGAAAACGTCCGTAGCGGCATTTGCCATGTTGGCAGCCGCGATGGGCGCAGCTTCCGCTGACGGCCTGACAGGCAATCTGAAAATCTTCCTCGACACGTCGAACCCGGCGCCGCGCGCGACCATGGAAGAGATGATCGCCCAGTTTCAGGAAAAGAACCCGGACTTGGCCATCGAGACCACGGTGATCGACCGGGAAGCCTACAAGACCCAGATCCGCAACTTCCTGACGGCCAACGCGCCGGATGTTGCCACCTGGTATGCGGCGAACCGCATGCGTCCCTACGTGGAAGCCGGCCTGTTTGAAGACGTGTCCGACCTGTGGAACGGCACCGAACTCGGCGAGAACCTGGCCTCGACGAAAGGTGCGATGACCATCGACGGCAAGCAGTGGGGCGTGCCTTACACCTACTATCAGTGGGGCGTTTACTACCGGAAGGACATCTTCGACGAGCTCGGCCTGTCTGAGCCCGCCACCTGGGAAGAGGAAAAGGCCAACTGCCAGAAGATCATCGATGCCGGCAAGAAGTGCTACACGATCGGCACCAAGTTCCTCTGGACCGCCGGCGGCTGGTTCGACTACCTGAACATGCGCACCAACGGCTTCGACTTCCACATGGACCTGCTCACGGGCAAGGCGAAGTGGACGTCCGACGAGGTCAAGCAGACCTTCGCCAACTGGCGTGAGCTGATCGACATGGGCGCTTTCATCGACAACCACCAGACCTATTCCTGGCAGGAAGCCCTGCCGTTCATGGTCAAGGGCGATGCCGCCGCCTACCTGATGGGCAACTTCGCCGTCGCACCGCTGCGCGAGGCGGGCCTCTCCGACGACCAGATCGATTTCTACCAGTTCGTGGAAATCAACCCGGACGTCGAACTGGCGGAAGATGCTCCGACCGACACGTTCCACATTCCCTCGAATGCCGAGAACAAGGAAAACGCCCGCGAATTCCTGAAATTCGTGGCCTCCGCCGATGTCCAGACCTGGATCAACGACGGCAAGCATCTCGGCCAGCTTCCGGTCAACTCCAAGTCCTCCGTGGACAAGGACAAGTTCCTGGAGCAGGGCTTCGAAATGCTGTCCTCGAACTCCCCGGGCGGCGTCGCCCAGTTCTTCGACCGCGACGCGCCGGCTGAAATGGCCAAGGTCGCGATGGAAGGCCTGCAGGAGTTCATGGTCAAGCCGGACAACCTGGACAGGATCCTGGCCCGCCTGGATCGCGCCCAGGAGCGCATCTACAAGTAGGCACCGCCTTGCGAAACCGGACGGGGGGCTCCGCTCCCCGTCTTCGTTCCTTTGTCCGCCGTCGCGCAACCCTTCGCGCCCGAGAGTTCAAAAATGGCCCAAGCGTCCGTCACCGAGGCCCGCCAGAGTTCCTGGTGGCATCGCAACCAGCAGCAGCTGACCCCCTGGCTGTTCCTGGCGCCGGGGATCCTGTTCTTCCTGTTTTACGTGATCTTCCCGATCTTCCAGTCGTTCAACCTGTCGCTCTACGAATGGGACGGGCTGGGCCAGGCGGAATATGTCGGCCTCTACAATTACGAGGAACTCTACTGGGACGACGCGTTCTATACCTCGCTGAAGAACAACGTCATCTGGCTGCTGCTCTACCTGGCCGCCATTCCCGCCGGGCTTTTCATCGCGCTGTTCCTGAACCAGACCGTCGTCGGCATCCGGCTCTACAAGTCGCTGTTCTTCTTTCCCTTCGTGATCTCCCAGGTGGTCGTCGGGCTTGTTTTCACCTGGTTCTATGACCCGACCTTCGGCATTCTCAACGTGCTGCTCGGTGCCGTCGGCCTGCCGCCGATGAACGTGCTCGGCGACGAGAACTGGGTCACCGTCGGCATCATCGTTGCCGGCCTCTGGCCGCAGACCGCCTATTGCATGATCCTCTATCTCACCGGCCTCAACGCCGTCGATCCGGAGCAGATCGAGGCCGGGCGCCTCGACGGCGCCAAGGGCTGGCGCATGCTCTGGTACATCATCGTGCCGCAGCTGCGCCCGGCCACGTTCATCGCCTTTGTCGTCACCATCATCGGCGCGCTGCGCTCCTTCGACCTGATCTCGGTGATGACCAATGGCGGTCCCTTCGGCGCCAGCCGCGTGCTCTCGTTCTACATGTTCGAGGTCGCGCTGTCCGAATACGGCTTCCGCATGGGATATGGCGCCGCGATCGCGGTCGTCCTGTTCCTGATCATGCTGGCCTTCATCGCCTACTTCCTGTGGTCGATGTACAAAGAAGAAAAGGCGCGCTGAGATGTTTCCGACACCGATCGAACGCACCTCCCGCTCCTGGCAGGTCACCTACCAGGCCCTGCTGCCGCTGGCGCTGATCCTGTGGCTGCTGCCGCTGATCGCGGTCGCGATCTTTTCCGTCAAGCCGGACGCGGATTTCGCCAACGCCAACTACTGGGGCTGGCCGTCCTCCTTTGAAGGCTTCACAAACTACGCGCTGGTCTTCACCGGCTCGGACATGCCGCAATACCTCCTGAACTCGTTCAAGATCACCATTCCGACCGTGATCGGCGCGGTGGCCCTGTCCTGCATGACCGGCTTTGCCCTTGGCATCTACAAGTTCAGGGCCAATATCTGGATCTTCTTCATGTTCGTGGCCGGCAATTTCGTGCCGTTCCAGATCCTGATGGTGCCCGTGCGCGACCTCACCCTGCAGATGGGTCTCTACAACACCATCACCGGTCTGGTTCTGTTCCACATCGCCTTCCAGACAGGGTTCTGCACCCTGTTCATGCGCAACTTCATCCGCGCGCTGCCCTTCGAGCTGATCGAGGCCGCGCGCGTCGAAGGCATCGCGGAGTGGAAGATCTTCTGGTACGTCGTGCTGCCGCTCATGAAGCCCGCGATCGCCGCCCTTTCCGTGCTGATCTTCACCTTCATCTGGAACGATTATTTCTGGGCCGTGGTGCTGACCCAGGGCGTCGAGAGCCAGCCGGTAACTGCCGGCATCACCTCCTTCAACGCCCAGTACCGCGCCGCCTATCACCTGATGAGCGCCGGCTCGATCGTTGCCGCGCTGCCGCCCGTCGCCATGTTCTTCCTGATGCAGCGGCACTTCATCGCCGGCCTGACCCTCGGAGCGGTGAAGTGATCAGGCATTGGCATCTTGGCGATGACAGGCAAAGTCTTGTCCTTGCCAGCTTCGACAACCGGTTGCCGGAAACCGTCTACTGGGGCCCCGCGCTCCCCGAGGGCGAGTCCCTTGAGACGCTTTCGGCGGTTTCCCGCATGGATGTCACCGGCGGCATGGTCGATGAAAACGCCGCCGTCAGCCTGTGTCCGGAAGCCTCGCAGACCTTCCCCGGCCAGGCCGGTCTGACCGCCCGGAGCCGGGACGGCAGCCCGCTTGCCCCGGCGTTCCGGTACGAAAGCGAAGCGGCCTCCGAGCATGGTCTGACACTGGTCTTTGCCGACACGGCTCTCGACCTGACCCTCGTCTTCGATCTGGCGCTGACACCGGACACCTCGCTGCTGAAGCTGCAGACACGGCTTGAAAGCGCGGATGTCATCCAGGTCGACTGGCTGGCCGCGCCCGTGTTGCCCGTTCCGGCGCACACCAACGAGATGATCGAGTTTTCCGGCCGCTGGTGCGCCGAATTCCTGACCAACCGCCTGCCCTTCGCGCCGGGTGCGCGCGTGCGCGACAACCGTACCGGCCGCACGGACCATGCCCATTTCCCGGGCCTGATCGTCTGCAACAAGGCCACCACCAACACAGCTGGCGAGGCCTTCGCCTTCCACTATGGCTGGTCCGGCGGCCACAGGATGGTGGCCGAGGAACTCGCCGACGGCCGCCGTCACATCCAGTTCGGTCATGCCTCCGCTTCACAGGCAGCGGGCCGTCATTTCGTCACCGCGCCGCTTTATGCCACCTACGCGCCGGGCGGCTTCAACGGCACGGCCGTGCGCTTCCAGCGGCACCTGCGCGACCATATCGTCACGGGTGCCCGGACGCCCCGCCCCGTCCACTACAATTGCTGGGAAGCGGTCTATTTCGATCACAAGCTCGACGAGCTGAAAGCCATCGCCTCCCGGGCAGCCGAGCTCGGCGCCGAGCGTTTCGTCCTCGACGACGGCTGGTTCGGCCGCCGCGACGATGACACCTCGTCCCTCGGCGACTGGATCATCGACGCGCGGAAATATCCGGACGGGCTGACCCCGCTGATCAGCCACGTCAACGCGCTCGGCCTGGAATTCGGCATCTGGTTCGAACCGGAAATGATCAACGAGGACAGCGACCTCTACAGAGCCCATCCCGACTGGGTGCTCGGTCCAACCGACCAGATCCGCGGTCGCCAGCAGCTGGTGCTCGACATGGCCCGCGAAGACGTCCGCGCCTATCTCTACGACCAGATTGCCGAGGTGCTGAAAAACAACGACATCGGCTACATCAAGTGGGATCACAACCGGGTGCTGCCCGTGGTCGAGGCGGCGCAGACCGACGGCGTCTACCAGTTCCTGGACCGGCTGCGCACCGATTTTCCGCATGTCGAAATCGAGAGTTGCTCCTCGGGCGGCGGCCGCATCGATTTCGGCATCCTGGAGCGCACCCAGCGGGTCTGGCTGTCGGACAGCAACGACGCGCTGGAACGTCAGCGTATCCAGCACGATGCCGCCCTGTTCCTGCCCGCTTCCGTCACCGGATCCCATGTCGGCCCGCGCCATTGCCACACCTCGGGCCGGACGCTGGACATGCGCTTGCGCGCCTGGACCGCGGCGCAACGGCACATGGGCTTCGAGATGGACCCGCGCGAGCTGACCGACGACGAAGCGGCGACCTTGCGCAAGGTGACGGGCTGGTGGAAGGACAATCGCAACTGGATGATGCACACCGATATCCTCAGGCTCGACAGCCCGGACCCGGCAATCATCGCCGAACAGCAGCTCGCCGGAGATGGCGGCCGTTTCGTGGTCTTTGCGGCCCTGACACGCCCTTCCGACCAGATCCTTCCTCACCCCATCCGGCTGACAGGTCTGGACCCGGCATCCATTTACAGGCTAACACTGGCCAATCGGGACGAAGCACCCCGCCTCTCGCGGGGAATGCCACTCCTCAAAACCCAGGACCTTCAGGCCAGCGGACAATATCTCATGTCCCACGGCGTCACCTTGCCCTGGCGGTTTCCGGAAACCGTCTTCGTGCTTGAGGGCCGGCGCATTTGAGGAACGCCCCTCAAACGAGAATATACTCGGCTCGCGCCGACCAGCGACTTAAGGAAGTGCCATGTACGCGACGTATCCGGATCTCGAAAACGCCTCGGTCTTCATCACCGGTGGGGGCTCCGGCATTGGCGCGGCCCTGACCGAAGGCTTCCTGGCCCAGGGCGCAAGGGTCGCCTTTGTCCAGAGATCCGACGCGACCGCCTTCTGTGACGAGATGGAACAAAAACACGGCCGCCGCCCGCTGTTCCTGCCCTGTGACGTTACCGACGTGAGCGCCCTCAAGGGCGCCATGGACAAGGCCGCCGAGGCCCATGGCACCATCACCGTGCTGGTCAACAACGCCGCCAACGACCAGCGCCACGCCACGGAAGACGTCGACGAGGCATTCTGGGACTGGTCCCAGGCAATCAACCTGAAGGCCTATTTCTTCGCCTGTCAGCATGTCATTGCCGGCATGCGTGCCAATGGCGGCGGCGCGATCGTCAATTTCACCTCGATTTCCTACATGATGGGCAATGCCGGCTACGCCGCCTACACGACCGCCAATTCCGGCATCAACGGCCTGACGCGCAGTCTTGCCCGCGAATTCGGTCCGGAAGGTATCCGCGTCAACGCCATCGCTCCGGGCTGGGTCCTGACCCAGAAACAGAAGGACATGTGGGTGACGCCGGAAGGCCTTGCCGCCCATATCGACCGGCAGTGCCTTAAAGTGGAACTCGTGCCGGAAGACATGGTCGACCCGGTCCTGTTCCTCGCCTCCAGGGCCAGCAAGGCGATGACCGGCCAGTCCCTGGTGGTCGATGGCGGTGTCGTGGTGACGGGATGACAAACGAGACCGACATTGCCTGGATCGCGGCGGATTGGGGAACAACCAATCTGCGCGTCTGGGCGCTGGACATCACCGGCCGGACGCTGGCCCACCGCCAGTCCGACAAAGGCATGGGCAAGCTTGCCCGCGAGAACTTCGAACCCGCTCTGCTGGACCTCGTCTCGGACCTGCTTCCGGCGGGCCGCATTGTGCCGGTCATCATCTGCGGCATGGCCGGTTCACGCCAGGGCTGGGCGGAAGCCCCCTACATGACGACGCCTTGCGCCCCGCCCTCGGCGGAAGATGCGACGCGCGTGGCAACATCCGACACCCGGCTCGATGTCCGCATCCTGCCGGGGATCAAGCAGATGTCACCGCCCGATGTCATGCGCGGCGAGGAGACCCAGATCGCCGGCTTCCTGGCCGGCAATCCGGGGTATTCCGGCACGCTCTGCCTGCCCGGCACGCACACGAAATGGGTCGCCCTGAAGGACGGCCGTGTTGAACGCTTCCAGACCTTCATGACGGGAGAAAGCTTCGCGCTTTATTCTGGTCAATCCGTGCTGCGGCATGGGCTCTCCGCCGACAAGCTGGACGAGACCGCCTTCAGGACGGCCGTGACCCGCCTGCTCGACACGCCGACGCGTTTTGCCGCGGAACTGTTTGCCGTGCGCGCCGCCGGACTGATCGCCTGCCAGACGCCCGAGCAGGCCGGCGGGCGGCTTTCGGGCATCCTGATCGGCGCAGAACTCGCCGCCGTACGGGATGCATTTGACCTCTCCGACGTGGTGCTGCTCGGCAGCCACGGCATCGCCAGAAGCTACCGGACGGCTCTTGAGTGCCTTGGTCGCGACGCCAGGCTGCTCGACGCCGAAACCATCACCCTCGAGGGCCTTGCCCTTGCCTATTCCAGCCTGTCGAAGGTGCCTTCATGAGCCGCAACCTGATTGCCATTCTCCGGGGCCTGAGCCCGGCGGAGGCACTGCCCGTTACCGAATGCCTGATCGAGGCCGGCATCACCCGCATCGAGGTACCGCTCAATTCGCCTGACCCGCTGACCAGCATCAAGGCGATGGCAGAGGCTTTTTCGGCGCGGGCCGAGATCGGCGCCGGCACGGTCCTCGACCCCGAGCAGGTCACCGCCGTGAAGACCGCCGGCGGTACGCTGGTCGTCTCACCCGACTGCAATCCCGATGTCATCCGCGCGACGAAAATCTGCGGCATGTCCTCCTTCCCGGGCGTGATGACACCGACGGAATGTTTCACGGCCCTGCGCAACGGCGCAGACGGACTGAAGTTCTTTCCCGCCTCGCTGATCGGGCCGGATGGCCTGAAGGCGATGCTCGCGGTGCTTCCGAAAGGCACGGAAACCTATGCGGTCGGCGGGGCCGGGCCGGACAATTTCAGCGACTGGATCAAGGTTGGCGCGACCGGCTTCGGCATCGGCACGGCGCTCTTCAAGCCGGGCTTTTCCGTGGCCGAGATCCGGGAGCGCGCAGACAAGATCGTTTCCGCCTACGACGCGGCAGTTTCCGAGGACAGGTGAACGCATGAGCACTCATTTTGACGACCGCCAGTGCACTCTTGGGGAAGGCCCGCTGTGGCATCCCGAACGCCGGCAGCTGTTCTGGTTCGACATCCTGAACCGGCAGCTTCTCAGCCGTGACAACGGTTCGCCGCGCTGCTGGCAGTTCGACGAATATGTGTCGGCCGCCGGCTGGGTGAGCCGGTCCGAACTGCTGATTGCCAGTCAGAGCAAGCTGTTCCTGTTCGACCTGGAGACGGAAAGCGCCCGCAAGCTCTGCGACCTGGAAGCGGACAATCCGGTGACCCGCTCCAATGACGGCCGCGCCGACCCGCAGGGCGGCTTCTGGATCGGCACGATGGGCATCAACGCGGAGCCGGGTGCCGGCGCCATCTACCGCTATTACAAGGGCGAGCTGCGCAAGCTCTTCGGCGACATTACCATTTCGAATGCCATCTGCTTTGCGCCGGACGGCAAGACCGCCTGTTTTTCCGACACGGCCACCCAGACGATCCGGAAAGTCGCGCTGGATGCCGACGGCTGGCCCCGCGGCGCGCCCGAGCTGTTCGTGGACCTCGGCCCGGAGGACCTCAATCCGGACGGAGCCGTCTTCGACAGCGAAGGCTTTCTGTGGAACGCCCAGTGGGGCGCCAACCGGGTGGCCCGCTATGATCCCAACGGCGTCTTTGTCGAGGAAGTCTCGTTTCCGGCCAAACAGGTCTCCTGCCCGGCTTTCGGCGGCGCTGACGGGCAAACACTTTTTGCCACCACGGCCGCCGAAGGCCTCGAGGGCGAGGACGAAGGCAAAACCTATTTTGCCCCGGTCGGCGTGCGCGGCCAGACCGAACACCGGGTCGTGCTGTAAGATCGGTGAAGTCCAACCGCCCGTCACGTGAGCCGGTTGGGAACAAGTCGCGAATACATGCGTCGCACCTTGCTCCCCTCTCCCCCCTTGAGGGGGAGATGTCCGGGAACCGGACAGAGGGGGTGGCAGCTTCACCGCGAATGCCGGCGGTGCTGAATTTGCCGAAAGGCTGTTCCCCCCTCTGTCAGCTGAAGCTGACATCTCCCCCTCAAGAGGGGAGAGGGGAACAAGCTTGAAGGCCATCACAACAAAACACAAACCTCTAATTGAATGAGGTCAGTCATGAAACGCACCCTTGGCACCTGCTATTACCCGGAACACTGGCCCGAGGAGATCTGGGAGGCCGATGCGCGCCGGATGGCCGAGGCCGGCCTGACCTGGATCCGGATCGGCGAGTTTGCCTGGTCGCGGCTGGAACCCAGGCCCGGCGACCTGCAATTTGACTGGCTCGACCGGGCCATCGAGACCCTCGGGCAGGCTGGCCTCAAGGTGGTTCTGGGCACGCCGACGGCAACCCCGCCCCGCTGGATGATCGACCGGCACCCGGACATGCTCGCGGTCGATGCCAGCGGCCATCCGCGCAAGTTCGGCTCGCGCCGCCACTACTGTTTTTCCCATGAAGGCTACAAGCAGGAAAGCGACCGGATCGTGAAGCTGATCGCCGGGCGCTACGGCAACAACCCGCACGTGGCCGCCTGGCAGACCGACAACGAATATGGCTGCCACGACACGATCCTCTCCTATTCGGATGCCGCCCGCGACGCCTTCCGGCGCTGGCTGAAGGATCGCTACGGATCCATCGAGGCGCTCAACCGTGCCTGGGGCAATGTCTTCTGGTCGATGGATTACGCCTCCTTCGACGAGATCGACCTGCCCAACCTGACGGTGACCGAGCCGAATCCGTCGCACACGCTCGCCTTCCGCCGGTTTTCCTCCGACCAGGTCGTCGTCTTCAACAAGCGCCAGGTCGACATCATCCGCGCGCATTCCGATGCTCCGATCAGCCACAACTACATGGGCCGGGTCACCGACTTCGACCATTTCAAGGTCGGCGACGATCTCGACATCGCCACATGGGACAGCTATCCGCTCGGCTTTCTGGGAGATCGGGTTGGTGCCGACGATGAGGCGAAACGCGCGTTCATGCGCCAGGGCGATCCGGACTTCCAGGCCTTCCATCACGATCTCTACCGGGCCGTCGGCAGGGGACGCTGGTGGGTGATGGAACAGCAGCCCGGCCCGGTGAACTGGGCGCCTCACAACCCGGCGCCCCTTCCCGGCATGATGCGGCTCTGGGCCTGGGAAGCCTATGCCCATGGCGCGGAGGCCGTCTGCTATTTCCGCTGGCGCCAGGCGCCCTTCGCCCAGGAACAGATGCATGCCGGCATGCTGCGCCCGGACAATGCCGATGCACCGGCGCTGATCGAGGCCCGGCGCGTGGCCGACGAGCTGCGGAATGCCCCGGACGTCTCCGCACCGCAGGCACCCGTCGCGCTGGTCTTCGACTATGACGCCGACTTTGCCTGGACCACCCAGCCCCACGGGGCGGAGCTCAGCTATTTCCAGCTCGTGTTCGACACCTACAAGGCCCTGCGCAAGCTGGGTGTGTCCGTCGACATCGTGCGCGGCGAAACCCGTGACTTCTCCGGCTACAGGATCGTCGCCGCGCCGGGGCTCATCTACATGCCGCAGGACCTGAAACAGGTTCTCGCCGATGCGGACGCCCTCGTGGTCCTTGGCCCGCGCACCGCCGCCCGCAACGCGGACATGGTCATTCCCGTGCCGCTTCCCCCGGACGTGCCGGGGCTGGAAGTGACCGTCGCACGTGTTGAAAGCGTCCGGCCCGACATGCCCATGCCAATGACAGGTGGTGGTGCCTTCGCGGGCTACCGCGAGGAACTTGAAACGGCTGCCGACGTGGTGCTGGAACTGGAGGACGGCCAGCCGGCGGTCGTCCGTCAGGAACACCTGACCTATGTCGGCGGCTGGGGCGACGCCACTGCCTTGCAACGGATCTACCAGCCTCTCTGCGAGCAAGCGGGCATTGCCACGCTCGAGCTCTCAGGTGGCATCCGCTGCCGCGACACCGGCGGCCTCCGGATCTGGACCAACTACGGAGCGGAAGCTGCCGAGACACCTGCGGGGCGGATCGAGGCTGCCGGGGTGCTTTTCGAGAAGCTGTAAAGGCACATGCTCATACACCGCTTCCCGGAATACAGCGTCGTCCTGAGGAGGGCCGGCGGGCCCGTCTCGAAGGATCCGCAACCGCACTCCGGAGCAAGTCGCCGATCCTTCGAGACGCCGCTGACGCGGCTCCTCAGGATGACGTTTTTGAGTGGGCGAGTCAGGCAAAAATCTGCAAACGCTGCCCTCCCAGATGGTCATCACGGGCGCAACGCAGCGGGGACCCGGGACCCAAAACCTTCGGGCGCTAGTAACCACCGTGCACAGCATCGAACAATGAAAATTCCGGGGTCCCCGTGTGCGCGGGGATAAAAGCAGAAGGCACGGTACCTCCCAGAATTCAGCGTCGTCCTGAGGAGGGCCGGCAGGCCCGTCTCGAAGGATCCGCAACCGCACTCCGGAGCAAGTCGCGATCCTTCGAGACGCGGCTGAAGCGGCTCCTCAGGATGACGTTTTGGGTAGGGCAAGTCAGGCTGAATTTTCCATGCGCCGCGTCCCCTCGATTGTCATCCCGGGCGGAGCAAAGCCAAGACCCGGGACCCAGGACTCCCGGGCGCGAGTAAACGGGCACAGCGTAGGACGATGAAGGCGTCCGGGTCGCCGCTTTCGCTGGGATGACAGCAGGCACAAGTGGAGGTTTCCTAGGCCGTCTCGCCGTCCACCAATTGCCGGATGATCGACGCATAATTCTCCGCGCCCTGCGCGCCCGTGATCAGGTGGCGGCGTTCGAAGATCACGGCGGGAACGCCGTGAATGCCGTTCTGGGTCCAGAAGGCTTCTTCCTGGCGGATCGCATCGGCATAACGCCCGTCCTCCAGAACCTTCAAGGCCTCGGCCCGGTCGAGGCCGATACTCTCGGCGACGTCGGCCAGCACCTCGTGGTCGTTGAGATCCTTGCCGTCACGGAAATAGGCCCGGAACAGGGCCATCTTCAGCGGGTGTTCCTTGCCTTCGGGGCCGGCCCAATGGATCAGCTGGTGCGCCTTGAACGTGTTGACCATGCGCATGTCTTCGGTGAAGCGGAAGTCGAAGCCGAGATCCGCGCCGATCGCCGTCAGCTTGTCGCGCGCGGCCTGGGACTGTTCGGCGGTCGAGCCGTATTTGCGCATGATGTGCTCGCGCAGGTTCTCGCCGCCTTCTTCCATCTCGGGGTTGAGCTCGAACGGATGCCACTTGATCGCCGCCGAGACACCGGTCTCGCCGATCGCCTGTTCCAGCTGCTTAAAGCCAACGATGCACCAGGGACAGACAACATCGGAAACGATGTCGATCTGCAGTACATTCTCGTCGAGGCTCTGGGTATCTTGAGACGTCATGAAAATCCCTTGTCTCCTGCCAGCACCTTGGGCGCTGGAACCGGTATCCTGTCTTGTCTTCCCATATAGGGACCGGTGACCACAGGGAAAAGGCTCCGGTTACCGTCAGGCAACCCGAAAGTTGCCCCATGACAGACGAACGACTGGCATCCCAACAACGGCAAGAATCCCGGCCTGAGGATGCTGCATCAGCCGACCTTCACCCGTTGTCCGCTCTCGCCGCTCTCGGCGATTGCATGGATCACCGCCTCGAAGTGCAGCGCCTCCCTGAAGGACGGCACCGCCTGGCGGTCCTCGGAGATCGCCGTCAGAAACGCGTGCACCTCGATCACCTTCAGGTCGTTGAAGCCGAGTTGATGCCCGGCCGCAGGCACGAACTGGCCATAAGGCGGATGGGCCGGACCGGTGAGCAAGGTCTTGAAGCCCTGTTCGGCCAGCGGGCCGCGGTTCTGGTAAAGCCGGAGCTCGTTCATGCGTTCCTGGTCGAAGGTGATCATGCCTTCCGTGCCGTGAACCTCGAAGCCGATGTAACTCTTGCGCCCCCAGGCGCTGCGCGAGGTCGAGATCACGCCATGCACACCGCTCTCGAAGGTGAGGAGGGCCGAGGCAATGTCCTCGTTCTCCACCGGCCGGCGCTCACTTGACCCCTCGCCCATCGGCCTGGTCTCGTGCACGGTTTTCGTTTCCGCGATCAGGCTCTCCACCGGACCGACCATGGCGGTTGCCAGTGACACGAGGTGGCAACCGAGATCGCCAAGCGTGCCGAGACCGGCATCGGCCTTGGTCGCCCGCCAGGTCCAGGCGAGCTCCGGGTCGGCCTGGTAGTCCTCGTCGACCGTGCCGCGGAAATGCACGATCCGGCCGATCGCGCCGTCGGCGATCAGCTTGCGCGCATGGGCGATCGCCGGATTGTGCAGGTAATTGTAGCCGACAATGGTCTTCGCACCGGTTTTCTCCGCAACGCTGAGCATGTCGCGCGCGTCGTCCAGGGTCAGCGCCATCGGTTTTTCCAGATGCACATGCTTGCCGGCTTCGAGCGCCGCCAATGCCATCTCCCGGTGCACCTTGTTCGGCGTGGTAATGCAGACAATATCGACCTTCGGATCGCTGATCAGGTCCTTCCAGTCGCTGGTTCCGCGGGCAAAACCGAACTGGTCGGCAAAGGCGTCGGCCTTGTCGTCGGGCACATCGCACAGCACCTCCAGCCGAGTCGCCGGAACATCGCCGAACACGGCCCTGACCGAGCCATAGGCCAGCGCGTGGCACTTGCCCATGAAACCGGTGCCGATCAGTCCAATGCCGAGGCTATCCATGTCCCGGTCCTCCCGAATGGTTTATCAAGGTCGCTGTGCGCTTCTAACGCACAGGTGCGCTGTTCCTTCAGCCGATGCGAGCGGATTCGCCTGGTCCCGCATCTCTTCGATCTTGTTCTATTCTCATCCCGTGGTGTGACCATGGGATCCATGCCGTTGCGCTTCCAGTTGCACGACCTTGCCTGTGGCAAGGTCACGGCATGGATGACCGGGTCGAGCCCGGTCATGACGGAGATAGGGGTACTGAGTTTTTCTCAGACCTCGTCCATACCGACGGCGCGGCGTTCGGCAACCGACTTCAGCGCGGCTTCCGCCAGCGCCAGCGCCTTCAGGCCATCCTCGCCGCTCGGCGACGGTGCGGTGCCGTTTTCGATCGCCGCGACAAAAGCCGTGATTTCTGCGGCATAGGCCTCGGTGTAGCGGGTCATGAAGAAGTCGTGCAGCGGCGGGCGCACATAGCCCTCTTCCGTCGCGACCTCGATCGACACGGCACGCTGGTTTTCCGCACTGACAACGCCTTTCGAGCCATGCACCTCGATGCGCTGGTCATAGCCGTAGGTGGCCCGGCGCGAGTTGGAGATCGTGCATTGCTTGCCGGATGCCGTCGTCAGCACCACCGAGGCGCTGTCGTAATCGCCGAGCTTGCCGATCTCCGGATCGACCAGGACCGAGGCCGTGGCGTAAACCGTGGTGATTTCCTCACCCAGCAGGAACCGCGCCATGTCGAAGTCATGAATGGTCATGTCGCGAAAGATACCGCCGGAAACCTGGATATAGGACGGTGGCGGCGCACCCGGGTCGCGCGAGGTGATCTGGACCATCTCGACATCGCCGATCCGGCCGGCGTCGATGGCTTCGCGCACGGCCTTGAAATGCGGATCGAAGCGGCGGTTGAAGCCGAGCATCAGCGTCGCGCCGAGCTCCTCGACCGTCTTGAGGCAGGTCTTGACGCGTTCCAGCGACAGGTCGACCGGTTTCTCGCAGAAAACGGCCTTGCCGGCGCGGGCGAACTGTTCGATCAGGTCCGCATGGGTGTCCGTCGGCGTGCAGATGATCACCGCGTCGACATCGTCCGCCGCGGCGATCTCGTCGATGGTGCTGACCCGGGCGCCATAGGCATCGGCAATCGCCTCGGCGGCCTCCGGAAAGGCGTCGGCAACGGCAACGAGCTGCGCGCCGGGCGCGGCACCGATGGCCTTGGCGTGAACCTTGCCGATGCGTCCGGCCCCGAGCAGGGCGACTTTGACGGCCATGATGTTTCCTCCCGGATGGCGCTGCGGCGAAGCGGGTCGAAGCACCGCTTGCCAATTTAGAATAAAAATTCCAAAATCACTTTCAACTGAATGTGTCAAGCCGGAAAAGAAGAAACACATGACCGAAGTTGAACCGGACCAGGCCCCGCCAGCCGTCGCTCCCGACACCATCGACGCCTTTTTCAGCCGCCTGGGGTCCACGGCGGACCGCCTTCCCAAGCGGCTGAAGCAATTCGCCGATTTCATCGCCGCCAACCCGGATCGGGTGGCTGTTTCAACGGTGGCCGAACTGGCCGACGGCGCCGATGTCCAGCCATCCGCCGTGATGCGTTTCTGCCAGGAAATGGGATTTTCCGGCTATTCGCAAATGCAGAAGCTGTTCCGGACCGGTTATGCCCAGAAATGGCCGGATTACGCCACCCGCCTCGCCAAACTTCGTGAACACGGTGCCGAATCCCCGTCCGCGCTGCTGGCGGAATTTGTCGAGGTCGGCCGGAGTTCGCTGGAAAACCTTTTGACGACCGTCGACCCGACCGCCCTGCAACAGGCCGTCGACGTGCTTGCCCGGGCCGAAACCATCCACATGATCGGCTTCAGGAGGGCTTTCCCCGTCACCTCTTACCTCGCCTATGCCTTTGAAAAAATGGACGTTCCCGCTGTCCTTCATTCCGGCATCGCCAATATCAACATGGAGCACCTGATCCGGCCGAACGATGCGGTGATCGCAGTCACCTTCGCGCCCTACACGGAAATGACCATCGACATGGCGACCAAGGCCCGGGCCACCGGCGCCGACATTGTCGCCATCACCGATGTGGTTACCAGTCCGCTTGCCCGGCTCAAAGCGATCCAGTTGCTGGTCTCCGAACTGGATGTCGGCGCTTTCCGCGCGCTGTCCGCCAGCCTGTCCCTCGCCATTGCCCTGGCCGTTTCCGTGGGCGCGCAGCGCAACCGCATCTGAACAATTTGGAAAAAATCTATTGCAACTTTTTCAAAATGGAATTTATATTCCAAACGCGGTTTCCGACATCTCGGCGCCGACATGACTTCTGATGACGCGGGCGGGACATCTGCAAGGCCCGCGGGTTAACGTTCTGGGAGGAACACCATGAAGAAGACACTTATCGCAATGGCGGCTGCCGCCGTTGCCTTCACCGGCCTGAGCGCTCCGGCATCCGCCGACGGCGAGCGCTTCGTGCTGGTCAGCCATGCCCCGGACAGCGACAGCTGGTGGAACACGATCAAGAACGCGATCTCGGTTGCCGGCGACCAGATGGGCGTCGAGGTGGAATACCGCAATCCGCCGACGGGTGACCTGGCCGACATGGCCCGCATCATCGAGCAGGCCTCCGCCTCCAATCCGGACGGCATCATCGCCACCATCGCCGATTTCGATGTTCTTTCGGGCCCGCTCTCCAACGCGGTCGCCAAGGGCATTCCGGTGATCACCATCAACTCCGGCACCCAGGAGCAGTCCAAGCAGCTCGGTGCGCTGATGCATGTCGGCCAGCCGGAATATGATGCGGGCAAGGGCGCCGGCGAAAAGGCCAAGGCCGCCGGCGTGACCAATTTCCTGTGTGTGAACCACTACATCACCAACCCGGCCTCCGTTGAGCGCTGCCAGGGCTATGCCGACGCGCTTGGTGTCGAACTTGGCGGCCAGATGATCGACAGCGGCCAGGACCCGCAGGAAATCAAGTCCAAGGTCATGGCCTATCTGCAGGGCAACCCGGACACCAACGGCGTGCTCACGCTCGGCCCGACCTCCGCACACCCGACCCTCGCCGCCCTGGACGAGATGGGCAAGTCCGGCGCTGTTCACTTCGGCACATTCGACCTTTCCGGTGAAATCGCCGAAGCGATCAAGTCCGACGTGATCGCCTTTGCCATCGACCAGCAGCCTTACCTGCAGGGCTACCTGCCGGTGGTGATCCTGACGAACCTTGCCCGTTACGGCGTGGTTCCGGGCAACTCCATCAACTCCGGCCCGGGTTTCGTCACCAAGGCGAACATCGCTCTCGTTGAAAAATACGCAGGCGAATACCGCTAAGGGGCTGGAGCAGCCCCTATCAGACAGCCCGTCGCGGCACCCGGGAGAGGCGGCTTTCCGCCTCTCCCCTTTGAGAAATCAGGCGCTCCCGGGTGTTGAGCGCATCAATCGGACATTTTCTGCGGCCGGGCCGCAGGGAAGCTGCAAGAGCTTCAAAAGCGGCCGGCCACACCGGCACGCAGGAGGAAATCCATGGCTGACACACAAGCCACAGCCGCCCCTCAGAAAGACGAACGCGTCCGCGAGATGTCGGCCGCGCGCAAGGCGCTGATCCGTCCGGAACTGGGCGCAATCTGCGGCGCGATCCTCGTCTTCATGTTCTTCGTCGGCATTGCGGGCGACAGCGGCATGTTCGCGCCGGAAGGCATCATCAACTGGGGTACGGTCGCCGCACAATTCGCCATCATCGCCGTCGGTGCCTGCCTCCTGATGATTGCCGGCGAATTCGACCTCTCTGTCGGCTCCATGATCGGCTTTTCCGGGGTGATCATCGCACTGATGACTGTGCAATGGGGCTTTCCGGCCTGGTTCGGCATCCTGGTGGCCTTCGCCCTGGCGCTCTCGATTGGCGCACTCAACGGCTACCTCGTGATCAAGACCGGCCTGCCCTCCTTCATTGTCACCCTCGCGTTTCTCTACATCCTGCGCGGCCTGACGATCTTCATTTCCATCGCCACCACCCGCAAGACCATCATCGGCGGCGTCCGCGAGGCCGCCGAGGGCGATCCGCTCGCGTGGCTGTTCGGTGGCAAGGTGTTTTCCGGCCTGTTTGTCTGGCTTGCCGATCTCGGCATTGTCGGCAAGTTCGTTGCCGGTCCCAAGGCCGGCCAGCCGGTCGTCGAAGGCATCCCGATGCTGATGATCTGGGCGATCGTGCTGATCGTCATCGGCCACATCCTTCTGACCCGTACCCGGTTCGGCAACTGGATCTTCGCCTCCGGCGGTGATGCCCAGGCGGCCCGCTATGTCGGTGTGCCGGTCAACCGGGTCAAGATCCTGATGTTCATGTTCTCCGCCTTCTGCGCCACGATCTTCGCCACCTGCCAGGTGATGGAATTCGGCTCCGCAGCGGCTGACCGCGGCCTCCTGAAGGAATTCGAGGCGATCATTTCGGTGGTCATCGGCGGCGCGCTCCTGACCGGCGGCTACGGCTCGGTCATCGGCGCGGCCCTCGGCGCCCTGATCTTCGGTGTCGTCCAGCAGGGCCTGTTCTTTGCCGGCGTGGAAAGTTCACTCTTCCGGGTCTTCCTCGGCGTGATCCTGCTGCTCGCCGTGATCCTCAACACCTATATCCGCCGCATGATCACGGGGGAGCGCTGACATGTCCGATACCAACACAGCCGCACTCATCGAACTCGTCGACATCGAAAAGCATTTCGGCCCGGTGATCGCGCTCAACGGCGTCTCCGTCTCCGTCAAGGCGGGCGAATGCCATTGCCTTCTCGGCGACAACGGCGCCGGCAAGTCCACCTTCATCAAGACCATGTCGGGCGTGCACAAGCAGACCGCCGGCAAGATCCTGATGGACGGCAAGGAAGTCAGTTTCAGCTCGCCGCGCGCGGCCATGGAAGCCGGCATTGCCACGGTCTACCAGGACCTCGCCATGATCCCGCTGATGTCGGTGACGCGGAACTTCTGGATGGGCCGCGAGCCGCAAAAACGGGTCGGCCCGTTCAAGTTCTTCGATTTTTCTGAGGCAAACGAGGTCACCATGGCGGAGATGGCCAAGATGGGCATTCACCTCAGGTCCCCCGATCAGGCGGTCGGCACGCTGTCGGGCGGCGAACGCCAGACCGTGGCGATTTCCCGGGCGGTCTATTTCGGCGCCAAGGTCCTGATCCTGGACGAGCCCACTTCCGCGCTCGGTGTGCGCCAGACCTCCAACGTTCTGGCGACCATCGACAAGGTGCGCAAGAAAGGCATTGGCGTCGTCTTCATCACCCACAACGTGCGCCACGCAATGGCCGTCGGCGACCGGTTCACGGTTTTGAACCGTGGCAAAACGCTTGGCACGGCCGCGCGCGGCGAGATCAAGGCCGAGGAGCTCCAGGACCTGATGGCCGGCGGGCAGGACCTGGCCGAGCTGGAAGGATCCCTGGGCGGCACTATCTGACGGCGCGGACAACAGGACGGAATGTGCACGTGACAAAACTCGATGTCATCACCATCGGCCGCTCCTCGGTCGATCTCTACGGCGCCCAGGTCGGCGGCCGGCTGGAGGACATGAGCTCCTTCAACAAGTATATCGGCGGTTCGCCCACCAACATGGCCACCGGCACGGCAAGGCTCGGCCTGAAATCCGGCCTGATCACCCGGGTCGGCGACGAGCATATGGGCCGCTTCATCCGCGAGGAACTGGAGCGCCACGGTGTCGACACGCAAGGCGTCATCACCGACAAGGAACGGCTGACGGCGCTCGTCCTGCTCGGGATCCGCGACCAGGAACAGTTTCCGCTGATCTTTTATCGCGAGAACTGTGCCGACATGGCGCTGCGCGAGGACGACATCGACCCGGCCTTCGTCGCCTCGGCAAAAGCCGTCGTCGCCACCGGCACGCATTTGAGCCACCCGCAAACGGAAGCGGCCGTCCTGAAGGCCTTGCGGATTGCGCGCGAGAACGGCGGCCGGACGGCGCTCGACATCGACTACCGGCCCAACCTTTGGGGCCTGTCCGGCCATGGTGACGGCGAACTGCGCTTCATCGCATCGGATAAGGTTACGGAAAAGCTGCAATCGACGCTGCATCTCTTCGACCTGATCGTCGGCACGGAGGAGGAATTCCACATTGCCGGCGGTACCACCGACACGGTCGAGGCCCTGCGCAATGTGCGCAAGGTCTCCGCCGCGACGCTGGTCTGCAAGCGCGGTCCAATGGGGGCGACAGCCTTCGAGGGTGCCATTCCGGACAGCCTCGATGACGGTGTCTCCGGCCCCGGTTTCCCGATCGAGGTCTTCAACGTGCTCGGCGCCGGCGACGGTTTCATGTCCGGGCTGCTCAAGGGCTGGATCACCGGCGAAGACTGGGTCACCAGCCTCACCTACGCCAATGCCTGCGGCGCCTTTGCGGTGTCGCGGCACGGCTGCACGCCGGCCTATCCGAGCTGGGAGGAACTGCAGTTCTTTTTGAAACGCGGCGTGAAGAACAGCGCCCTGCGCAAGGACCCGGAACTGGAACAGATCCACTGGTCCACCAACCGGTCGCGCCTGCATGGCGGTGACTGGTCGACCATGCGTGTCTTCGCCTTCGATCACCGTATCCAGCTGGAACACATGGCCGATGACGCCGGCGCGGACCGCGCCCGCATAAGCCCCTTCAAGAACCTTTGTCTCGACGCGGCGCTCAAGGTCGCGGACGGTCAGCCCGGCCACGGCATCCTGTGCGACAGCCGGCTCGGCCGCGAGGCGCTTTATCGGGCCGCCGGAACCGGCCTCTGGATCGGGCATCCCGTGGAGTGGCCAGCCTCCCGGCCGCTTGCACTGGAACCCGAGATCGGACCGGATTTCGGCGGCCTGGCCGAATGGCCGTCGGAACACGTGGTCAAGGTGCTGTGCTTCTATCACCCGGATGACCCCGACGACATAAGGGTCGACCAGGAAGACGTGCTCACGCGTCTCTTTGCCGCCTGCCGTCGCCACCGCCTGGAAATGCTGCTGGAAGTGATCCCCTCCAAGGTCGGTCCGGTTGACGACACCACCACCGCGGACATCATCCGGCGCATCTACGAGATCGGCATCTATCCGGACTGGTGGAAACTGGAGCCGATGACCTCGAGCGCGGCCTGGGACAAGGCCTGCAAGGCCATCGCCGACAACGACCCCTACACCCGCGGCATCGTCGTGCTCGGTCTCGACGCGCCGGAAGACGAGCTCGCCACAAGCTTTGCGGAAGCCGCCCGTTATCCGCTGGTCAAGGGCTTTGCCGTCGGCCGGACGATTTTCGCCGATGCCGCCCGCAAATGGCTCGCTGGGGAATTGACGGATGAAGCTGCCGTGGCCGACATGGTAAGCCGGTATGGCCGGCTTTGCCGTATCTGGGACACGGCCCGCGCCGAGGCCCGCCTCACCGAACCGCAAGGAATTTCCGCATGACCGCAACGATCCGCCTCACCGCGGCCCAGGCGATGGTCCGCTATCTTTCCGCGCAGATGACCGAAGACGGCGAGCGCTTCATCGACGGCATCTGGGCGATCTTCGGCCATGGCAATGTCGCCGGCCTCGGCGAAGCCCTGGAACAGGCCGGCAACGCCCTGCCGACCTGGCGCGGCCAGAACGAGCAGACCATGGCCCATTGTGCCATCGCCTATGCCAAGGCGAAGAAACGCACCCGCGCCATGGCGGTGACCTCCTCCATCGGCCCGGGGGCCACCAACATGGTCACCGCCGCCGCCCTTGCCCATGTCAACCGGCTGCCCGTTCTGCTGATCCCCGGCGACGTCTTCGCCAACCGCGCGCCGGACCCGGTGCTGCAGCAGGTGGAAGACTTCGACGACGGCACGGTCTCGGCCAATGACTGTTTCCGGCCGGTGTCGCGCTATTTCGACCGGATCAGCCGCCCCGAACATCTCCTGACCGCGCTTCCGCGCGCAATGCGCGTCATGACCGACCCGGCCAATTGCGGTCCGGTGACGCTCTCTTTCTGCCAGGACACCCAGGCAGAGGCGTTTGATTATCCAGAGAGCTTCTTTGAGCCGAAGGTCTGGCGCATCCGCCGGCCGGAGCCGGATGCCCGCGACATTGCCGACGTGGCGGAGCTGATCCGCGCGGCGAAAAAGCCTGTGCTCGTCTGCGGCGGTGGGGTGATCTATTCGCAGGCAGAGGAGACGCTCGGTGCCTTTGCCACGACCCATGGCGTTCCGGTGATCGAGACCCAGGCCGGCAAGTCGGCGCTGGCCCAGGCCCATCCGATGAACTTCGGCGCCGCCGGGGTCGACGGCGCCGCCTGCGCCAATGCCCTCGCCGAAAACGCCGACCTCGTCATCGGCGTCGGCACCCGTTTCCAGGACTTCACCACCGGTTCCTGGGCCCTCTTCAAGGAACCCGGCCGTAGGCTCGTCTCGATCAATGTCCAGCCCTACGATGCCGGCAAGCATGGCGCGGTCGGGGTTGTCGGCGATGCAAAGGTTTCGCTGGAAAAGCTCTCCGCTGCGCTCGGCTCCCACAAGGCTTCTTCGTTCGACCCTCAGGCCCGCCTCGACTGGCTGGCCAGGGTCGACGCCCACTGTGCCGCCCGCACCAATGTGCCCGCAGATTACCTGCCGCTCGACGCCGAGGTGATCGGCGCGGTGCAGCGGACCTCGTCGGACAGAACCATCGCCATGTGCGCCGCCGGCACCATGCCGGGCGCGCTGAAACTTCTGTGGCAGGCGCCCGAGGGCGGCTATCACATGGAATACGGCTATTCCTGCATGGGCTACGAGATCGCCGGGGCCATGGGCCTCAAGCTGGCCCGGCCGGACCGGGACGTGGTCTGCTTTGTCGGCGACGGCTCCTACATGATGGCCAACTCGGAACTGGCAACGGCGGTGATGCGGCGGGTGCCGTTCACGGTGGTGCTGACCGACAACCGCGGCTATGGCTGCATCAACCGGCTGCAGATGGGCACCGGCGGCGAGCAGTTCAACAATCTCTACAAGAGCTCCAATGTCGAGACCCAGCCGGAGATCGACTTCGTCGCCCATGCGGCCGCCCTGGGCGCGCATGCGATCAAAGCGAAGGACATTGCCGACCTGGAGGCGCAGATCCTGGCCGCCAAGGACCGGGCCATCCCGACGGTGATCGTGATCGACACGGATCCGATGCACGGTCCGGGCGAGGCCGGCGGCGGCCACTGGTGGGACGTGGCGGTGCCGGAAGTCTCTCAGCGTGCCGAGGTGAACAAGGCCCGCGAGGGCTATGTCGCCGCGCAGAAACACCAGAGCCTGGTGGAGTGAGGAAAGCAAAACAAGAAGCGTTTCGATCACTCCACACAACGTCATCCCATGGCTTGACCATGGGCCTGCCCTCGACGACATCGGGGGATCCATGCCGATTGCTAGCCCAACGCAAGACTGTGCTTGTGGCATGGCAACGGCATGGATTGCCGCGTCAAGCCCGGCAATGACGAAGTTCGGAAAGGCCTCAGGATGAGGTCCGGATTTGAATTCGATTACCAGCAACACGCTTTTAGGAGCGTCACAGGACGACAGCCATGATCCTTTACGGCACCAACCCGATTGCCTGGGCCAATGACGACGACCAGAGCCTCGGCGCGCATATACCGACAAGCCAGATCCTGGAAGAGGCCTCGAAGATCGGCTTCGACGGCATCGAGAACGGCCACCGCTGGCCGGACGAACCGGAAGCCTTGAAACAGCTTCTCGGCAGCCACGGCCTGAAATTCATTTCCGGCTGGTACTCGCTCAACCTGCTGGCGCAATCCGTCGAGGACGAAAAGAAAGCCATCCAGCCGCATCTCGACAAGCTGAAGCACAATGGCTGCAAGGTCTGCATCACCTGCGAGACCTCCAACACCATCCAGGGCTCCCAGACCGACATCAACGGCAGCCCGGTGCTGACGGCTGAGGAAATGAAGGCCTTCGGTGCCAGGGTCGAGGAGCTTGCCGCCTTCTGCGCGGACCAGGGCATCGACCTTGTCTATCACCACCACATGGGCACGGTCGTCGAGACCCCGGACGAAATCGACGCCTTCATGGCCGCGACCGGCCCGGCCACCAAGCTGCTGTTCGATGCCGGCCATTGCTACTTCGGCAGCAACGGTCAGGATCCGGCCCCGATCCTCCAGAAATACGCGGACCGTGTGAAACACTTCCACGCCAAGAATGTCCGGCCTGCGGTGATGAAAGAGATCCGGGACAGCAAAAGGTCCTTCATGGACGGCGTGCGTGCAGGTGTCTTCACGGTGCCTGGCGATGAAGAAGGCGGTGTCGATTTCGCACCGCTGCTGAAGATCCTGAAGGAAACCGGCTACCAGGGTTGGATCGTGATCGAGGCGGAACAGGATCCGGAGGTCCGCAATCCGTTCCACTATCAGAGCCTCGGCCTGAAGACCCTGAAACAACTCGCAAAGGAAGTGGACCTGACATGAGCAAACTTCTCGTCAAACCGTCCGGCACGTCCGGAAAGGTGCATGACATCACGCCGGAGAGCGCCGATTGGGGCTATGTCGGTTTCGGGCTTTATCATTTGAACGCTGGTGAAACCGCCTCCGAGACAACCGGTGACAGGGAAGTCATCCTTGTTCTGGTCGAGGGCAAGGCGATGATCACCGGTGCCGGGGAAAGCTTCGGCCAACTCGGCGACCGCATGAGCGTCTTCGAACGCAAGAAGCCTCATTGCGTCTATGTGCCCAATGGCAGCGACTGGTCGGCAACCGCGACCACGGACTGCGTGCTCGCGGTGTGCACCGCGCCCGGCAAGGGCAACTACCCGGCCCGGGTCATCACGGACATCGGCCAGGTGGAGCGGGGCAAGGGCGCCAACACCCGCTACATCCACCCGATCGCCATGGAAGAAAGCGATATAGCGGACAGCCTGCTCGTGACCGAAGTCTTCACCCCGCAGGGCAACTGGTCGTCCTATCCGCCGCATCGGCACGACGAGGACAATTTCCCGGACATGACCTACCTGGAAGAAACCTATTATCACCGCCTGAACCCGAAACAGGGCTTCGGGTTCCAGCGCGTCTTCACCGAGGACGGAGAGCTGGACGAGACCATGGCGGTGGCGGACGGCGACGTTGTGCTGGTGCCCAAGGGCCATCACCCCTGCGGCGCGCCCTATGGCTACGAGATGTATTATCTCAATGTCATGGCCGGCCCCATGCGCAAGTGGCGCTTCCAGAACCATCCGGATCATGACTGGATCGCGCAAAGGGACGCGGGATAGCAGCCCGCATACAAAATGAAAAAAGGCGCCGGAGCGCCTTTTTTGCGTTTCGGATACAGCCGTGGTCAGGCGGCGATCAGGATGTGGTCGTCCGGCAACCGGTCCGCGAATTCCACCCCGCAACCCGACCCCGTCTCACGCACGACGGTCCCGTGGAGCACCATTCCATCCAGGAATTCCAGCGTCATCTTCTCGCCCAAGGGCACATCATGCATGTCGAGGATCTGCGCACCGGTAACGCTGACGTCGATCAACTGCGCCGTACGCCGGACGCCGCTCGCGAAGGTGATGGTGACATCCTCGGAGATTGCCTTGCGCGATGACCTACGGCGGTCTTCGACATCCTTGGTGACGTCCGCAAGGAACTTCTCGACTTCCTCGGCCAGGCTGCTGCTGGCATCCGACACCATGTTGGAAGCAGTGTTGACGGCTCCGGCCTCCTCGGAGGTCTGGACAACCGCGCTCGACACGGTCGACATGCTGCCTGCCGCCTCGCCGGTGCTGTCGCTGGCCGATCTTGCGGAACGGGCGATTTCCTGGTTGGCGGCCCGCTGTTCCTCGATGGCTCCGGCGACCGAGCTGGTCAGGTTCTTGATCTCCGAAACCTTATCCGCGATGTGCTCGATCGCGCCCGCGGCATCCTTGACGGACGTCTGGATGCCGGTGATGCGCCCGGAAATCTCGTCCGTTGCCTTAGAGGTCTGCTCCGCCAGTTCCTTGACCTCGGAGGCCACAACGGCAAAACCCCGGCCCGCCTCGCCGGCGCGCGCCGCCTCGATGGTTGCGTTCAGCGCCAGAAGGTTGGTCTGTTCGGCGATGTCGCGGATCAGGTTGACGACGCTGCCGATATGCTCCGCGGATTCCGACAGGGTCTGGACATTGCGGTTGGTCGCCTCGGCCGCTTCCACCGTTTCCATGACAATCCGGGTGGTCGCCTCGGTCTGGCTGGCGATCTCCTGGACGGATGCCGTCATCTCTTCCGTGGCCGCGGCGACGGCGGCGACGTTTTCGGACGCACTGCTTGACGCGTGACCGGCCGTGTCGGATTCCGACTTGGCATTGGCGGCCAGCTCTTCCAGCGTATGCGCCGCCTCGCGCATGCGTCCCATCTGGTCGCTGACGGTCGCCAGCCGATCCGACATGATCGTCTTGAAGTCCTTGATCAGGTTTTCCAGGAAGGCCTGGCGCTGACGCTCCCTGTCTCGCTCGCCCCTGGCATGATTTTCAAGTTCCATGCGCTGGATCGTGTTTTCCTTGAAAACGTCAACCGCCTTGAACATGTCGCCGATTTCGTCTTTGCGGCTGGCGTCCGCCGTTTCCACCTTGGTGTCTCCGCCCGCGAGACGGCTCATGGCGTCGACAAGCACGTTGATCTTGCCGGTAATCGCACGTGCCGCGAACAGCCCGACAATGGCAGCAATTGCCAGGAGGGCGATGCCTGCGATCAGCATCCGGTTGCGCATGGCCAGGACCGGCGCAATCGCTTCTTCGTAAGACTGCATCGCGACAACGGCAAACTTGCTGCCGTGATAATCAAAACTGACAGCCGAGATATCCAGTTTTTCATCCCGGTGCAGAGTGTCGAAACCGAAGGCTTCGCCTTGCGCGAATGCCGCCTCGACCACCGGGCTTTCCAGCCTTGTCGCCAGAATGTCGTTCAGGTCCCGGGTATATTCGGTGTCGTTGCGCATCAGCCGGTCTTGACCGATCAGGGCAAGTTCACCGGTGTCTCCAAGACCCAGATCGTGGCGCATCAACGCGTTGATCTTGTCCACGGGCATCTGGAACGCCAGCACGCCGACCACATTGCCGTCGTCGCGGATGGGATAGGCAATGAAGCTGGCGGGCGCATCAAAGCTCGGGCCGTAGGGCGCAAAGTCTTCAAACGCCACTGTCTCATCGCCGGTGATCTTCATCGCCTTGCGGAAGACTTCCCCGAGGTCCGTCGCGGCCCACTTGCCGCCGTCAGCCTGGAAGTTCGTTGCGTAGTCCAGTTCCTTGAACACGGAATAGACCAGGTTGCCGTCCGTATCGAACAGGAAGACGTCATAATAACCCTGGTCCTGCTGAAGATTGCGAAACCAGGGGTGATATTTCGCGTGCACGTCGTCATAGGCCGACCCGGTATCGGCCCGGTCAAGCAGGTGCTTCTCGCCGGTCGGATGTGGATTGTCCGTGATATAGGCGGCCTGCAGGGTCGGTTCCGGATCACCGCCGGACATCTTCCAGAAGTTCCAGACATTGGCAAATTCCTGGACCGCCGCCGCGGTACCCGGATGCCCTGCGGTCAGGATCAACTCCCGTTCGATTGCCTGCAGGTAGGCCAGCGTTTCGTCCTTGCCGGTCTCGGCAGCCGCCTTCAGGCGTTCTTCCGTCAACTGGTTGATGCTGCTGACAGAGGTGAAATAACTGGAAATTCCAATTCCGATACCGACAATCGCGGCCGCACCGACCACCAGTGCCGGAATTTTTTTAGACAGGCGCATTTCCGAAAACATCCGCTTCCCCCAGAAGACACGGCAAATCCCGCAACATGTCTTTAAAAATAGGAAGAAGAGACCAATGAAATCTTAACTGCATCACCTAAAGTAAATAGAAGGTAATTCTACGGACGAAACTCGAAAAGACCAATGAAAACTTATTGATATTTATTACAATGAGGTTTTCCGGAACTCGAATCAGAACGCAGTTGCCTGCCTGCAACCGGCCGTCACGTGGCCTGGGCGGGCTCCAGGCAATCCACCAGCGCACCGCGATGCCGGATCACCCTGCCCGCAAGGCCGGCACCTGCGTCCACGCTTTTGGCGACATCGCCGGAGATCAGGAACTCAGCCAGGAAAGCGGCGTTGAAACTGTCGCCGGCCGCCGTTGTATCAACAATGCCGGACACGGGTTTGGGCTGAAAGGTCTGTCGGCTCCCTGCCGTCGCGCAGATCACTTCCTCCGGACCGTTCTTGACCACCACCATGCCGGCACCGGCAGCAAGATACCGGTCGGCGCTGACATCGGGCGCGGGATCGGAGAAATGCGCCAGCTCGTCCTCGAAGGACGGCATGACGAAATCGCACAGTCCGGCCGCCTCGGTGACACAGGCACGCATCGTGTCCGCGTCTTCCCACAGGCGGGGCCGCAGGTTGGGATCGAACGCCACCCTTGCGCCGTTCGAGCGCGCCTTGCGCAAGGCGTCCAGAAACGCCGTGCGGTCTTCGTCCGGCAGGATCGCCAGGGTGATTCCACTGAAATAGATCAGGCCTGCCCGGCCCAGAACGCGCTCAAGATGCGCCCGGTCACTCGCCAGGCAACGGGCAGCCGACTGAGAGCGCCAATAGGCGAAGCTGCGTTCTCCGTCCTTCAGCTGGATTATGTAGAGGCCGACGGTGCGGTCGTCCCGCTTCTGGATCGCGGACGTATCGATATCCGATCCTTTCAGGAAGGACAGCATCTGGTCGGAGACATTGTCCTCACCGACGGCGGTGTAATAGCCGACGGTCCAGTTCGGTGGCAGGCATTTGCGCGCATACCAGGCCGTGTTCAGCGTGTCGCCGGCAAAGCCCATGGCAAAGGTGCCGTCTCCTGTCGGCGCCATTTCAACCATACATTCTCCAATGGCCAGAAACTGTGTCGACAAGGGGCGCTCCTAGAGGTTTGCGGACCGGAAAAACTAAAGGCGGACATTCCGCAGAAATCAGCGATTTAAATCCATTAGCATAGATCACTCGGCTTGAGAAATCGGCCCAAAGTCCAATGCCGTCGGCCAAAGCGGTTTGGCATTCTTCAAAAGCGCGGAAAGCCGCCTTGCGGCGGTCGCAGAAAAATTTTTGGCAGCTTCATGCCGGAGCGCACGAAGCTCTTCGCGAGCTGGTCGGTGAGACGATGGCGTTTACGCGCCGCTTCCCTCGTCCGCAACGAACACCTCGGTGTTCGCGCCTTCGAGCGCGGCAAGATAGCCGGCCGGCACCGGCCGGTCGGTGAAGATCGCGTCGACATCGGCAAGATGCCCGCCGCGCACATGTGCACTGCGCCCGAACTTGCTGTGGTCGAGCACCAGGTAGGATTTCCGGCAATTGGCAAGGATCGACTGGCGCGCGGCAACCTCGTCCTCGTGAAAGTCGAGCAGCGTGCCGTCCTCATCGACGCCCGCGACGCCGAAGATACCGATATCGACCTTGTAATTGGCGAAGAACGCCTGTGCCGCGGAGCCCAGGACGTCCCGGTCCCCATGGCGCAGGCGGCCGCCCGTGATGGTGACCTGGAAGGACGGGTTGCCCGAAGCCGAGAAGGCGACGTTCAGATTGTTGGTAAAGACGGCCAGCCTGTCGTGGCCGGTCAGCGCCTGCATGACGATTTCCGGGGTCGTGCCGATGGAAAAGGCCAGCGACTGGTTGTTGTCCACATGCCCGGCGACAAGCTTCGCAATCAGTTGTTTTTCAGGGAGGTTGAGAATCTGGCGGGTTGAATAGTGGATGTTGGAAGCCGGGGCAGGCGGTTCGACGCCGCCATGGGTGCGGCGCAGGACACCAAGCTCGCACAATTTGTTCACGTCCCGTCGTATGGTCTGCGTCGTGACATCGAATCGCTCCGCCAGCTCCTCGACAGAGGCAAATCCGGCCAACTGCACCAGATCCGCGATTTCAGCCTGACGTTTTGAAATTTCTATTTGCCCAAGCATGTTAATTGATCCGACATCATCCAATTGCTGCGGCCGCGGCCAAAGCCCGTTTGTTTCCAGGGCATCTTGTTGACTCGCAAAAACCTGTCTTCGAAACCCGGTTAAATCATGTTCATATGAACCTTACTCGACGCTCATATGAACATGATATGACAAATGGAGAAAGCTGGTGGTGCAACACGGCACCGTAAAAGCGAAAAAGATTTGAAAATTCCTTGCGTCCGAGAGGGCCTTTGAAAGTTTCCAGGCGAGGCGATTGCCCGTCCGGATCATTGAAAAGACGCCACAATTCGGAAGATTTCTGTCGGCCGACCGCTTAAGCCAGCTACCGTGCGGATACAAAATCGGACCAGGCATGGCGCGGGCGCACACCTCCGACTTCACTTCGTCATCCAACTGTCAATCGATTGTCATGCACCCTTCCTAAGTAACTCCCGGGTTCCCCCACACCATCGGGAGATGTCATGAAAACGATTATTAGCTCAACGCTGGCGCTGGCCCTCACCGGCTCCGTCGCCGTCGCCCAGGACGCCCTGCCGCAGCAGGACAACGACTGGTTCACCGCCGCACAGGCTCAGCTGGAGGCGAAAGCCGCCGTCCAGCCGAACACCAACAAGGCCAAAAACGTGATCATCCTGATCGCGGACGGCAATGGTGTCGGCACCAACTACGCCACCCGCCTGTTCGATGGCCAGCAGAACGGCAATTACGGCGACGAACACGTCCTGCACCACGAGACGTTCCCGCACCTGGCTCTGGCAAAGACCTACAACGTCAATGCCCAGACACCGGATTCTGCCGGCACAGGCACCGCGATGCACTCCGGCGTGAAGACCAAGGCCGGCGTGATCGGCGTCGATGAGACGCTGAACCGGGGCGACTGCTCACAGGTCGAAGGGGCAACCGTCGTCAACGCTGCCGAAATCTACTCCGCCATGGGCAAGTCCGTCGGCGTGGTCTCGACCGCGCGCCTGACCCATGCCACCCCGGCATCGGCCTACGCACATTCCGCCGACCGCAATTTTGAAGACGACAGCAAGCTGCCGGAAGGTTGCCAGGTCCCGGACATCGCCACCCAGATGATCGAAGCCGTCAAGGCTGGCCGTGTTGACGTTGCTCTTGGCGGCGGCCGCCGTCACTTCATCCCGAAGGACGTCACCGACGAGGAAGGCAAGGCCGGCAAACGCACGGACGGCAAGAACCTCATCGAGGAGGTGAAGACCGCCGGCGCCCAGTACGTCCATGACGATGAGACGTTCAGGGCGGCCAGGCTGGACGGCACTCCGCTGGTCGGCCTGTTCGAATCCTCGCACATGAAATACGAGGCCGACCGCACCGGCGAGCCGAGCCTTGCCGAAATGACGGAAGCGGCCATCAAGGCGCTTCGGAACAACGAGGAAGGCTTTTTCCTGACTGTCGAGGCCGGTCGTGTCGATCACGCCAACCACGACGGCAACCTAGCCCGCGTCGTTCGTGATGGCGTCGCCTTTGCCGAAGCGGTCGCCAAGGCCGATGAACTGACCGACGACGAAGACACGCTGATCATCGTCACCGCCGACCACGAACATGCGATTGCCTTCCAGGGTTATGCGGGCCGCGGCTCCGACATCCTGGGCCTGTCCATGAAGATCAACCCGGCCGGCATCGAAGCCCTGGACGAGCCGAACCTGGCAGCGGACGAAAAGCCCTACACCACGGTTGGCTACCTCAACGGAACGGGCACCATCCTGACGGAAGACCAGGACTGGTTCGGCACCCGGCCGACCCTGACCCAGGAAGAAGCCACCGATATGGACTATGTCCAGCAGGCGCTGATCCCGATGTCCTCCGAAACCCATTCCGGCGAGGACGTCGCGATCTACGCCAAGGGCCCGTTTGCGCATCTTTTGAACGGCACCGTGGAACAGAACTTCGTTTTCCACGTCATGCACCACGCCGCGACCGCCGAATAACCGGCATCGCCCAGAACCGGAAAGGCCCGCCCCGCCGCGGGCCTTTCTCCTTTCCGTCACCCGGCAGCGTCATGACGAGACGCGAAAAGAGCTCAAACTGGAGACCGGCATGGATCGCAGACAGCTTCTAATCTCCGGCCTGGCCTTCGGCGTGTCGGCGGGTTTCGGCATTCCCGGGTCCGCCAAGGCCTCCGGCGAACCGCTGAAGCTGCGCGCGCTCTACAACAAGGACCGGAGTTTCTCCGATCTCGCCAAATCGCTTGAAGGCCGGCGGATCACCGTTGACGGATTCATGGCGCCACCGCTGAAGGCGGAAATCCGTTTCTTCGTTCTGACAAAGAAGCCCTTGGCCGTCTGCCCCTTCTGCGAAACCGAGGCGGAATGGCCGGACGACATTCTGGCGATCTACACCAAGCGCACGGTGGAAGTGATCTCCTTCAACCGGAAGATCGAAACCAGCGGCGTTCTGGAACTCGGCAGCTTCAAGGACCCGGACACCGGCTTCGTCAGCCGCGTGCGTCTGGTCGATTCCGTCTACGGGCTGGTGTGAACCGGCAGATGACCCTTTCCCTGAGCATTGAAGACCTGACGGTCAAATCCCCGCGGGGCCGCACCCTGCTGGCCTGCGGCCGGTTCGCCGCAGGACCGGGAGAAGCCATCGGGTTGCGCGGGCCTTCCGGTGCCGGAAAGTCGACCTTTCTCTACGCGCTTGCCGGCCTGCAGCCTGCAATGACCGGCCAGGTTTCCTGGCAGGGGACAGATCTTGTCCGGCTGGGCGACAGCGCACGCGCCCGCTTTCGCCGTGAAAATATCGGCATGATCTTCCAGGATTTCCTTCTCTTCGAGGAACTCGGTGCATTCGGCAATGCCACGCTCGCGACCGCCTTCAACGGCGCGGACAAGCGCCGGTCGATCCGGCAGACGGCGCAGCGGTGTCTCGAGCGGCTCCATGTCCCGAAGGACAGGCGCACGGTCGACAGTTTTTCCGGCGGCGAACGGCAACGCACGGCGATCGCGCGGGCCCTTGCCCACGATCCGGCCATCATCCTGGCGGACGAACCGACCGCCAGCCTCGACCGCACCACGGCGGACGCACTGATCTGCGACCTGATCGATCTGGCACGCACGGAAAGGAAGACCCTGATTGCCGTCAGCCACGACGCTCATCTTCTGGAACACATGGACCGTGTCGTCGACATCGCCGACGGCCGCCTTGTGGGCGAGGCAACCGGTGCCTGACCTGATCACGAACGCCTGGCATTCCCTGTCGCCGCTTGCCCAGGACAGCCTGTGGCTGCTCCTTTTGCTGGCTCCGGCACTGTTCGCGGGTGTCGCCGTGTTGTGGGGTTTCCGGCCACTGGCACTGGTGGGCGCGCTGCTCTGGCGTTACCGGTGGACCAACCTGACCTTTGTTCTCCTGATCGCAATCTCGGTCGGCATCGGCGTCGGCCTGATCGCGCAGGAAAGGGGCCTCAGGAAAGGCACGGCCCGGGCCGCCGACAAGTTCGACCTGATTGTCGCCGCCCCCGGCAGCGAGATCACCATGATGTTCGCCGCCGTCTACCTGCAGCCGAGCGACGTCCCGTTGCTGGGTGGCGAAGCCTTTCACGAGATTGCCACCCATGACAGCGTCGACCTTGCCGCCCCGCTCGCCTTCGGGGACAGTTTCCGGGGATCGCCCGTCGTCGGCACCACCGCAGATTTCATCCAACACCTGACCGGCGGCCTCGAGGCAGGCCGGCTGTTTCAGTCGACGACGGAAGCGGTCGCCGGCTCCGCGGTGACGCTCGACCTCGGCGCCCGGTTCGAACCGGCCCACGGAGTTGGCGACGCCGCCGAGAATGACGCCCATGCCGGCGCGGCGCTGACCATTGTCGGCAGGATGCCGCCGACCGGCAGCCCCTGGGACCGTGCGATCCTTGTGCCTGTCGAGAGCGTCTGGAAGGTGCATGGACTGATGAACGGTCATGCACCGGAGCGACGCACACAGATCGGACCGCCTTTCGACAAGGACTATTTTCCCGGAACACCCGCCATCCTCGTGCGCGCGGAGGCGCTCTGGGCGAATTACGCCCTGCGCTCGGACTTCACCCGCGACGACATGATGGCTTTTTTTCCCGGTGCGGTGCTGGCCCAGCTTCATTCCCTGATGGGCGATGTCCGTCAGGTCATGTCGGTCATGGCCGTCCTGACCCAGGTCCTGGTGACCGCCGGTGTCCTGACGGGACTGATCGTGCTGGCGCGGCTGTTTGCCAGACGGCTGGCGCTGCTGCGCGCCCTCGGCGCGCCCGGCCGGTTCGTCTTCGCTGTTGTCTGGGCCTACGCGGCCACGCTGATCGCCGCCGGTGCGCTTGCCGGCCTTGCCGTCGGCTGGGTAGCCGTGGGTGCTGTCTCGAAGGTGGTGACGGCCCGCACCGACATTCTCGTGACGGCCACACTCGACTGGCCGGAATTCCACCTGATCGCGGGTTTTGTCAGCTTCACCGTGCTGCTCGCCCTGCTACCCGCCTTCATGGCAATGACACGGAATATCATTACAGATCTGCGCGCCTGATCTGTTCTCCCGGAGTTTCTTCCATGCGCGTCTTCGTCCTGCTGCTGCCAGTATTGCTCCTGTTTGCACAGCCCGCCCCGGCCTCCGACACGCACGCGGTCTCGAAGGACCATGCTCACGAGAAGCCTCATGACGGCGACTATCAGGAACACCCGGATCACAAGGGCGGTGCCAATGGCGTGACCGCCCTGCATGCCTGGATACCGGCAACTTCCGACAAGGAAGCCCTGCTTTTTGTCGAGATTGAAAACGGTTCGGACGCAGTGGTCCGCTTCCTTGGCGCCGAAACCGAAATGGCCGACATGGTCGAGCTGGTCGGGTTCCAGATGACCGACGGCGAAGCGGCCTATGTCCCCCTTCCCTCCGTGCCGGTCAAACCTGGCAAGGACCTGGTCCTTGCCCCCAACGGCCTCGCCCTGCGTCTCACCGGCCTGAAACAGGCATTTGAAAAAGGAGACACATTCGAGATCGAACTGGAATTCGATTTCGGCCATGTCGACATGCCCGTCCAGGTCGAGGCCGCGAACGCCACCCGGCACAGCCATGCCGGGCACCAGCACTGATTTTTAGGGACCGTTGCCTCTGCAAAGCACGATTGCTGTAATTACCCCCACCCTTGTTCCCTCCCCACAAGGGGGAGGGAGACGAATGTCGCCTCATCAGAACAAGCGGCAGTATGCGCGTCCTGTGCCTGTCGCAAAATGAATGAAACGGCGCTTCCCAGTCCCCCTCCCCCTTGTGGGGAGGGGTTAGGGGTGGGGGGTTCCGGAAAATCAATGCAGCGCCGGTTTACCTGTACAGGAACGATTTGCCGTTGCTGTCGAAGAGATGCAGCTTGTCGGCGGCCGCCGTCAGGCGCACATTGGTGCCTCTCGCGATCTGGTGGATGCCGGGCAATTTCGCGATCAGGCCCGGGTCGCCGTTCTGGGCCTTGAAATAGAGCACCGTGGTCTCGCCCAGCGCCTCGACGATCTCGACGTCCGCCGACACCAGGAAGTCGTCGCTGTCCGTGACCGTCAGGTCCTCCGGACGCACGCCCAGCTTGACGGTCTGGTCCTTGTCGCTGCCCAGCGAGGCAATCGGCACGTCGGCGTGGCCGCCATCGGACATGACCACCGAAGTCCGGTCACCTGTCGCGGTCACCTTGGCCTCGATCAGGTTCATGGCGGGCGAGCCGATGAACTGGGCGACAAAGGTATTGGCCGGACGCTCATAGAGCTCCAGCGGCGCGCCGAACTGCTCGACATCGCCGCCATGAAGCACCACGATCCGGCTGGCAAGCGTCATGGCTTCCACCTGGTCGTGGGTGACATAGACCATCGTGCTTTCGGGCATGCTTTCCTTGAGCTGGGCGATCTCGATCCGGGTCGCGACACGCAGGGCCGCATCGAGGTTGGACAGCGGTTCGTCGAACAGGAACACTTTCGGATCCCGGACGATCGAACGGCCGATGGCAACACGCTGGCGCTGGCCGCCGGAAAGGGCTTTCGGCAACCGGTCGAGATACTGCGTCAGCTGCAGCCGGTCCGCCGCCGCGCGCACCGCCGTGTCGATCTCCGCCTTGGACTTGCCCGCCAGTTTCAGCGCGAAGGCCATGTTGTCGTAGACGGTCATGTGCGGATAAAGCGCATAGGACTGGAACACCATGGCGATGCCGCGCTGTGCCGGCGGCACGTCGTTGACGACCATGCCGTCGATCTCGAGCGTGCCGCCGGTGATCTTCTCAAGACCGGCGATCATGCGCAACAGGGTCGATTTTCCGCAGCCGGACGGCCCGACAAAGACGATCAGCTCGCCCGCCTCGATGTCCAGGTTGATATCGCGCAGAACTTCGACGGTCCCGTAGGACTTGCAGACATTTTTCAAGGACAGGGATGTCATGCCGGCTGCTCCCAATTTTTGATTATGTTCATGTTATTTGACCGATCCCGCGAGAAGCCCGCGTACGAGATAGCGTTGCATCAGGAAGAACACCGCCAGCGGCACCGCAATGGAGACAAACGCCGCCGTAGCCAGGATTTCCCAGTTGCCGCCGCGTGTTCCGAGGAGCTCCACGATCTGGTTGGTCATCACCGTGGTCGAGCCGGTGCTATCGATCAGGAACACCTTGGCCACCAGGAGATCGTTCCAGGTCCACAGGAACTGGAAGATCGCGAAGGAGGCCAGTGCCGGGAAGCTGAGCGGCAGGATGATCCGTGTGAAGATCTGGAAATCCGTCGCCCCGTCGACCTTGGCGTTTTCGATGATGTCCCGCGGCAGACCGACCATGTAGTTGCGCAAGAGATAGATCGCCAGCGGCATGCCGAAGGCCGTATGCGCCATCCAGACCCCGAGATAACCTTTTGCACTGACGGCATCGCCTGGCTCGAAGCCCAATAGTCTGCCTAGGGCATTGGGCTCTGCCAGCACTCGGAGGTTACTTGGGTCTGGTTGACCTAAGAAGGACACAACCAACTCCGCAATCTGACCATGCAAGGTAAGCAACGGGATCAGGGCAAGCTGCAAGGGCACCACCAGCAAAGCCACGACCACCGCGATCAGCAGCGCTCTTCCACGGAAATCCATCCAGGCCAGTGCATAGGCGGCAAAGGCCGCGATCACGATCGGGATGATGGTCGCCGGGATGGTCACGGTCAGCGTGTTGAAAAACGCCTTGGCCATGTTGTCCTGGCCGGAACCGGAAAACAGGATGGTCGCATAATTCTCCAGCGAGAATTCCGGCGGCACGGTCGCCGTGATGAAGATCCGCTGGCCGCGGCCGGAGATCTGCTTGTCATTGCCGCGCCACACGTAATTGCCGTCCGGCTGCAAGGTCACGCTTTCCCCCCCCTTCAGCTCGGCGGTCTCGCCGGGCTGATAGGCGGCGACATCGCGCGAGGAGACGCCCCAGGCCTTGATGTCACGCGGTGCGCCTTCGAAAATATTACCCGTGACGACAAACATGTCGCCGTCGGCCACACGCGTGTCGTCGGGATCGGTGGTGCGGTAGACCTCGTTCTGTTCCGACGGGAACAGCGCCGCCCACCAGCCGGAGCTCGAGATCTGGTCGGCGGAGCGGAACGATGACACGAACAGGCCGACGGTTGGAAACAGCCACAACAACACGAGCGCGGCGACGGAAAGATGAACGGCCCAGGTGAGCCCGGACTTTTTACCGGCGATACTGGCCATTATTTCATCTCCTTCCGGGCATTGTAGACGTTCCAGACAAGGATCGGTGTCACCAGCAGCATGATGATGATGGCACTGGCGGAGCCGATGCCCCAGTCGTTGGCGCGGAAGAGCTTGTCATACATATAATTGGCCAGGACCTGGGTTTCCCACTGGCCGTTGGTCATGGCGAAGACGATGTCGAACACCTTGAGCACCGTCAGCGTGATCGTCGTCCAGACGACCACGATCGTGCCCATGATCTGCGGCACCTTGATCTTGAAGAAGATCTGGAACGGGTTGGCCCCGTCGATGATGGCCGCCTCGATGGTTTCCTCCGGAATGCCGCGCAGCGCGGCGGACAGGATCACCATGGCAAAACCTGTCTGGATCCAGATCAGCACCACCATCAGGAAGAAGTTGTTCCAGAAGGACAGTGTCAGCCAGGTCTGCGGCTCGCCATAGGGCAGGTCCACGATCCAGACGCCGACCGCGGAGCTGACCGAAAGCCAGATCAGCCAGACGCCCGCGACGGCCACCAGAAGACGCAGGGGCAGAAGCCAGGGCGAGCGGTCCTGGCCCTTGGCGACGATGTCCCGGACGAACAGCCAGGCGACATAGGCGACGATGGCGGCGAAAGCCAGGTACATGAGTGTCGGCAACACCTGCAGCATCAGCACCGAGCCGATGCCGCCGTCGAATTTCAGCCAGACCGCGTTCAGGACACCGATCTGGTTCTGGTCCGCCGGACGGGTGTCGTAGATCAGCTTGAAGATCACCGAGGCGCCGACAAACGAGATCGCCATCGGCATGAAGATAAGCGACTTGGCCAGGTTGCCCCATTTGATCCTGTCGGTCAGCTGCGCCACCAGAAGCCCGAAGGCGGTGGACGCGGCCGGCACGACGATCAGCCAGAGCATGTTGTTGCGCACGGCTTCCCAGAACTTCGACTCGTTCATCATCTTGCGGTAGTTCTCGAAGCCGATAAAGGCGCCGTCGAGCGACCGGTCTGTCAGCGACAGGCGCAGGGTCTCGAACACCGGATAGGCGAGATAGAGCGTCAGCGCGAAGATCGCCGGAAACAGGAACAGCCACGGGCGCACCATGTTGGCCCGGTTGATATTCCGCCCCGCATTCGGCCCGACGGCCGGAAAGATCACCCTGTCGAGAACGACATTGGAAAAGAAGAAATACCCGAGACACGCCCCAACGCCGATAACGATGGTGACGAGACCCAATAAGGCCGGGTTGTCCGTAAGCATGGCCGTTCCCTCCCGATTTGATTATCAGGCACGCCCGGCTGGCCGGACGCGACCCTCTCTTAAGGAACTTTGATTTGGACGATTTTTTTGTGTTTTGGCGCGCACGCCGATCCTTCAGAAAAACGGCCGGCCTCCCGAAGGAGACCGGCCATCTGGAGGATTACTTGAGGGCGTCCCAGCTCTTCTGGATTTCCTCGGCCACGGCCTTGGCGTCCTTGCCGCCGGTATAGTCGACCATACCGGTCCAGAAGGTGCCCGCACCGACGCCGCCCGGCATCAGGTCGGAACCGTCAAAGCGGAAGGTGCTGGCATTGACGAGGATCTCGCCCTGTCCGCGCAGCGTGTCGTCCTTGTAGGCCTGAGGATTGACACCCTTGTGCGGGGTCAGGAAGCCGGTCTGCGCCATCATCACTTCATGTGCGATCGGCAGCTGGAAGAATTTCATCAGCTCGCTGGTCGCATCTGAGGGGTCGGTGATTGCCATCAGCGTACCACCGCCCAGGACCGGACTGCCGAGATCCTTCTCCGCGTAGGCCGGGAAGTAGAAGAAGTCGACATCCGTGCCGAATTCCACGCCGTCCGGAAAGAACGCCGGCACGAAGGAGGCCTGGCGGTGCAGGTAGCACTGAGGCGGCGAGGAGAACAGGCCTTTCGGGCTGTCACGGAAGTCGGTCGACGCGACTGCACCGGCTCCGCCGGCGACCTTGGCATCATCACGCGCGAACCAGCCGAATTCCTCGATGGCGGCGACGACGCGCTCATCGTCGAACGGAATTTCATTCGTGGTCCACTGGTCATAGACGTCAGCCGGCTGCGTGCGCAGCATCAGGTCTTCCACCCAGTCGGTCGCCGGCCAGCCGGTCGCAGCCCCTGAGCCCAGCCCGATGCACCACGGCGTTTCACCGTCGGCGACGATCTGTTCCGTCAGCGCCTTGAGTTCTTCCATGGTCGTCGGCACCTCATAGCCGGCATCCTCGAAATTCTCAGGCACGTACCAGACCAGGCTCTTCACGTTGACATTGTAGAAGAAGCCGTAGAGCTGATCGGCGCCGTCCTTGTCCTTGTACGTGCCCAGATTGACCCAGCTGTCGCCGGCGCCGTAATTGTTGGCAACCCACTCGCCCATGCCTTCAGGCAAGGGCTGAAGCAGGCCACGTGCAGCCATGTCGGAGGCAAGGCCCGGCTGCGGGAACACCGCGATATTCGGCGCTGCGCCGGCTTCGGCATCGATGACGATCTGCTGTTCGAAGGAGTCGGACCCGGTGTAGATAACTTCCGCGCCGGTGGCTTCGGCGAAATAGGCGAGCACATTGCGGAAATATCCGTCTTCCGGCTGCAGCCACGGACCGGCGATGGTCACGGTCTGACCGCTCAGGTCCGGTGCGCTTTCCGCCCAGGAGTTGTAGCTGTCCCAGTTGAACGGGCCTTCGCCCGGGGTGAATGCAAGGTCGGCAGCAAATGCCGTGCTCATGCCCAGACCGGCGACCAGCGCCAGGCCGGCTGCACAGGCCATCAAACGTGATTTCATGTCTATCCTCCCGATTGTCCCTATGCTGGGACACTCCATCTAAAGTGGCACACCTCACCGCCTGGCAGCAATACCCACCCCATGCCTGCGATGCGCAATTCTACCAGAACCGGTCATCCAAACCGCTTTGGATTTCGCCCTAACCATGTCGTTAGCCTTCGGTCTTGTCAAGCACACAACTCGCCAATTAATGTTGCATTTCAATAACAGCCTGTTGGGAGGGACGCTTTCAAAGCGTTTTGGGCAGAATGAGCAATGGTGTGAACCTGAAAGAACTGTCGCAACGGCTGAACCTGTCGCAGACAACCGTCAGCAGGGCGCTGAACGGCTATCCGGAAGTCAGCGAGGAAACCCGCAGGCGCGTCACCGAGATGGCCGAGAAGCTCGGTTACGCGCCGAACAGCCAGGCCAGGCGGCTGGCCACGGGCCGCGCCATGGCCATAGGACATGTCATACCCCGCTCAATCCACGAGATGATGAACCCGATCTTCCTGGAGTTCATCGCCGGCGCCGGCGAGACCTATTCCAGGCACGGCTACGACATGATCCTTTCGGTGGTCGACGATGCTCATGAAGAAGAAGCCTACCGGCAGATCGCATCGCGCAAGAAGGCCGACGGCGTGATCATTAACGGCCCGGTCAACGACGAACACCGGCACCGGCTGCTGAAGGAGCTGAACCTGCCCTTTGTCGTTCACGGGCGCATACCGGGCGCCGAGAAGGAAACCTCCTGGATCGACATGAACAACCGCCGGGCCTTCGAACGCGCAACCAATCTGCTGCTCGACCTCGGCCACACCCGGATCGCTCTCCTGAACGGCCTGGAACACATGGATTTTGCCCACCGCCGCCGGAAAGGCTTCGAGGAAGCGCTCGCCGCACGCGGCCTGACCGCCGACCCGGAGCTGATGCGCAGCGCCGACATGACCGAACCCTTTGGCTGCGACAACGCCATGGAGATGCTGGCGAGTGACAACCCTCCCACCGCGTTTCTGGTGTCGTCAATGATAACGGCGATTGGCGTTGCGCGTGCCGTGGGCCAGTGCGGTCTCCGGACCGGCAAGGACATCTCGATCATCACCCATGACGATGCGCTGTCCTTCCTGCCGAACAGCGGTGAAGTGCCAATCTTCACCTGCACCCGGTCATCGGTGCATTACGCCGGTCGAAAGGCGGCCGAACTCCTGCTCGACATGATTTCCAATCCGGCCGCCAAGCCGACATCCCTGCATCTCGACGCCGAATTGATCGTTGGACAATCCACCGGCCCGGCGCCCGCCTGACTTCAGACCTGGGACAGGCCGCAGCTATCAAGCAGGTCTTTCATACGGGCGAGACCCGTCAGGCGATGCCCCCTTGCGATCTCGGCCGCGGCATCCTCGTCGCCGGCTTCAATTGCATCGACGAGCCTGAGATGATCGCCGGCATTGGAGGCCGGCGCCTTGTTCAGGCGCAGCAGCACATTGTTGGCCCTGTAGACCTGATCCAGGAATCCGGCGATTTCCGTATCAAGGCGGGTATTGCCACTGACACCGGCCACCCATCTGTGAAAGCGGTCGTCGAGTACCGCCCAGGCTTCGATGTCGCCGCCCTTCAAGGCTTCGTCGGAGCGATTCAGGAGCTCGCGGACACCGTCAAAGGTGTTCCCTCCGCCCTTTTCCGCCGCTGCCAGGCGCCCGGCCAGCGCTTCGAGCGCCGACAGGATCTGATAGATCTCGCAAATATCCCGACGGGAAATGGGCAGAACCTTGGCGCCGCGCCGCGGAACCAGATTGACCAGCCCGTCGGCCTCGAGACGGATCAGCGCCTCACGCACGGGTGTCCGGCTCATGCCGAGCCGATTGGCGATATCCGGCTCCGGCGCCTGGAAACCGGGCGGCAGGTCCCCCCTGAGGATTTCTGATTTCAAACGGTCATAAGCGTTGTCGACGCGTGTGGATTTTGCTTTCGATGACATCGCGGGATGCACCCAGTCTCCTGATGTGTAAATATGCAGATTGCATTGTCCCGCACGCTTTTTTTTAGCGCAGTCGGCACCTGTTTTTACTGCGCCGAAAGACAAACGCTCCGACGCGGCCGACATGTTTTGTGAGCAAAATATATGCCTTATCGATAACAATTCCTTTAGAATTTTATCAAAACCCTTTCCCTGACGGCACCATCCACCGCACATGTTCCGATAAAGCACTGACAGGGCTTGATTTTTCGCATTCATACCCAAGACGCCCCGCGGAAAAATATATTGTCAAAAATAACGGTATTGCGTTCGGCTCATCACGAGACGGCGAACCTGATACGGCTCTACTCGCATGGGAGCACCCTGCCGGCACCGGCACCGGCACCACCCCGATTGGCATTGCCGGCACAGGTTCAGCCCACGACTGATCTCTCCCAGGGTGATTTCGGCCTATTCCGGATCACACAAAACGGCCGCCAGTCAAAAATGACAGTGAACAAATATCAATACAATCATCAGAACATGTAAATTACTACAATATTGAGATAAATGAAGTATAAATAACAATTCATCTCTCGAAAATACTGTTTGTTATTCTTTTTCCGCTTCTATGAAACCATTCGCCGGCGGGGGCATGCATGGAACGTTTAGCAGCAGGTATAATTACCGGTCACAACTACATTCTCCTTCTGCTTTCCGTTGTCGTATGCCTGGGCGGAAGCGCATTTTCTCTTTATCTTCTGTCCAAGGCACATCGCGAAACAGGACCTTCGCGCTTGGTATGGCTGGTCTGGTCCTGCCTGGTTGGTGCATCGTCAATATGGGCAGCCCATGTGGTTGCGCTCAGCGCACGCGAACTGCCGGTCGACACCGGCTTTCGGCTGCAGGCCACGCTGCTTGCCCTTGCCGTCACCTTCATCGGCATGTTTGCCGGATTTGCCCTGTCCACGAAACGCAATATCCGGCTGGCTCCCGAGTTCGGCGGGATTGTGTTCGGTCTCACCCTGGTGTCCATGGGCTTGGCGACATCGATGGCCCAGGCAGGGGCTCCGACGGCTGGCGCCCTGCCTTCTGTCAGCCTTTGGTCGCTGCTTCTCGGGGCCTGCCTGGGGGCGATCGCCCTAAGCTTCGTGCCGCAATTGCGCGCGCCGCGCGCCCTGGCCAGCGCAACCGCGTTTCTGTTTCTTGCAACAATGACACTGCACCTGTCGGTACCGGCTCCGATTGCTCCCGCCGCCCAGGTCGGCTCCCAGCAAAGCCCGCTCTCGCTGTCCGACGGCCAGATGATGATGGTCGCTCTGGTCATTTGCGCGATGGCCGTCCTGTTCGCCGCCACAGGCTGCCTGCTCGACCGCCAAAGGAAGCTTGCGGCGCGACGGGCCTACAGTCATCTGTCGTTGCAGGACTCCCTGACACACCTGCCCAATCGCCACTATGTGCAGAAGATTGCCACCGAACTTCTGGAAAGGGCCGACCACCAGGGCAACGCCTGTGCCGTCGTGTTGATCAGTCTCGATCAGTTCAAGGCCATCAACGACCTGCATGGCTACAGGGTCGGCGACACGGTTCTGTGCAGCATGGCGAAGACGCTGACGGACAATCTCGGCGACACGGTGTTTATTTCCCGGTTCTACGGCGATGAATTCCTGGTCATCAATCCGGAACTCGAGACCATCGACGAGGCAGTCGAATTCGCGCGCCTGGTGCGTTCACTCGCCCGCCGTCCGATCCAGTGGCATTCCTATCGCCTTTCGATCCGCTCCAGCATCGGACTTGCGGTTTTCCCAAGGGACGGCAACGACCTGACCAAGCTTGTGCAACGGGCAAATCTGGCGGCCAAGCAGGCAAAGTCGATCGGCGGGAACCTCATCCAGCCCTATGTCACCGGTATGGAGGAAGCCAACCGCTGGGAAGCCGGCCTGGCTTCCGACCTGCGCAATGCCACCCTGGAAAACCAGCTCAGCCTGGTGTTTCAGAAACAGAACCTTGCCAGGACAGGCGACCTCATCGGCTACGAGGCACTGGTACGCTGGCGGCATGCGGAAAGAGGACCGATCGCACCGGAGGACTTCATTCCTATTGCGGAACGGTCGGGTATCATTCTCGATATCGGCAATTGGGTTCTGGAAGCCGCCTGTTGCGAGGCCGTGACATGGGCCGCACCGGTAACGCTGTCCGTGAATGCCTCGCCCCTGCAGTTTTCGCGCAGCGACTTTGTCGGTCTGGTTTCGACCGTTCTCGTCCGGACGGGTTTCCCGGCCGACCGGCTCGAGATTGAACTTACGGAATCAACACCGATCGAGGACCACGAACGGGTGCACGAGACGATCCTGTCGCTGCGCAAGATGGGCGTGCGGGTTGCCATGGACGATTTCGGCAAGGGGTATTCCTCGCTGAACACGCTCCAGGCCTTTCCTTTCGACAAGATAAAGGTCGACAGGGCCTTCACCCGGTCTCTGGAGACCGACCCGCACGCAAGGGCGATCCTGCGATCCGCCATCCTGCTTGGCCACAGTTTCGGTATTCCCGTCATCGCCGAAGGTGTCGAGACGGAGCGCCAGTTGCAATTCCTGCAAGAGGCAGGGTGTCAGCAGGTTCAGGGGTTCTTGTTCGGAAAACATTTGCTTCCATCACAAATAAAAAAGAAACAATCCAGGTTGAGGCAAACCGGAACCTGACCAAAATCACGAAGTTTCTTGAATGGCGCTGAATTAATAATTGTAACAATTATCAATACTTGTAAATGGCCAAAAAAACATCAAAAGACCTGGAATTCACTAACGCTTATTAACCATAAGACTTCACATCAACTTACCTTTGATTAACTATAAAAATCTAATGTGATTGCAGACAACAAACAGGTACCGCAATGACGACCCTCCTTGCTCCAACCAGACTGAAGCAGTTTGCCCGGGCCCGCCTTGTCGGCCTTCTGGCGGGGGCTTCCGTGATCAGTTTGAGCATTGCCGGGAGCCCGGCATTCGGAACGTCCCTGGAAGAGGCCATGGCGGCCGCCTATGCGATCAATCCGGGGCTCAAGGCGGAACGGTCCAAGTACCAGGCAACCAAACAGGGTGTGTGGACAGCCAGGTCCGAATTCCTGCCGACCGTAACGGGTTCGTATCTGGGCGAACAAAACGCCTTCAAGACCCGCAGCGGTATTAGCGACCGCGCGTTCTTCCATGAACTCGGGATTTCCATGTCCCAGACCGTGTTTCAGGGTTTCGCGGGCGTCAACCGCCTGAACCAGGCACACGAGGAAGCGAATTCCGGCCGCAACCAGCTGATCGGCGTGGAACAAACCCTGCTGTTCAACACGGCAGACGCCTACCTGCGCATCTGCAGGGACAGGTCGATCGTTGCCCGCCTGACGGACTATACCAACGTGGTTCAACGCGAAGTCAGCGCGGCACGCGCCCGCTACAAGTCCGGCGATGCCACCCGCACCGATATCGAGCAGGCGCTCGCCCGTCTGGCCGAAGCGCAGGGCAACAAGGATCAGGCTGTCGGCGACCTCGAGGCCTCGGAAGCCCTCTATGAACGCCTGACCGGTCAGAAACCGGGCAAGCTTGGTTGGCCCGGCATTCCAAGATCGATCGAGCCGGCCGGTCTCGAAGACGCCATAAGCGTGGCCTACCAGAACAACCCGTCCATTCGCGCCGCCACCGCGGATGCCCGCGCCGCCCGTTATGCGGCGCGCGCCGCTGTCGGTGACATGCTGCCAAGGGTGTCGCTGGAAAGCGAATGGGAAAACGGCTACCGGGGCAATTTCGGCAACCGCGACGAAGAGGATTTCCGCTTCGGTGTCCGGGTCACCGCGCCGTTTTTCACCGGCGGGCGCAACATCGCCTCCGTCAAGCGTGCCAGGTACACCGCCTCGCAGACGGAATATGAACTTGACGACACCCAGCAGATCATCCGCGAGAACGTCGTGCGGGCGATGAAGCAACGCGCCGCCTCAAGGCTGCGCGCCAAGGCCGGCAAGCGCGCCATCGAGGCCAACCGGCGTGCGGTCAAGGGCCTGCAGGTGGAGTTCGACAGTGGCCAGCGCTCGCTGCTCGACGTGCTCGACGGTGAGCGGGAACTGCTGTTGAGTCAGGTCGACTACCTGCGCGCCCGGTATGATGCCCGTATCGCCGACTTCTTCCTTCTGGCCAATATCGGCCGGCTTGCACCCCAGCATTTCTCGATTATCGAGGAACGGCCGAATCCTGTTGCCCGCATCATGCCGGAATTCAACACCTGGGATCTGCGCCTTGGCCCGACGGAAAACGATCCGTTCCAGTCAGCCGTGGCAGACGTCGCGATCACCGACCCTGTCGTGGTGATCGAAACCCAGCCGCTGCCCCCGATCAAGTAACCGCCCAAGACTCGGGCGAGAATACCTTTCGCGGGTAGATTGACCTTGTCAGTACTGAATGCCTTCCAGATCCGAGAAGTCGATGCGGCCACCGTCGGCGAGCTCGATGTAGCCGCCTGAATCCTGCGACAAGGAGATCTCGCCGCCGAGGGCGTTGACTTCCTCGATTGCACCCTCGGTCATGGTAATCGACCAGTCGGTGCCGTATTCGCCCAGAGCCGTGCCATCAGTGGCATTTGCGAGATCGATGATGTCGATCCAGTTGCCGCCGGCACCGCCGGAGATCGTGTCGTTGCCATCGCCGAGCATGTAGGCGAACAGGTCCGACCCGTCACCGCCGGCCATGACGTCGTCGCCCGTGCCGCCGCGGATTACGTCGTCTCCCGAACCGCCGTGAAGGCTGTCATTGCCTCCCTGGCCGATGAGGATGTCGTTGCCTCCCCGACCATAGATCGTATCGCTGAAATCACCGCCGACGATCGTGTCGTCACCACTGGTTCCGGTTTCACAGATGGCGCTTTCATCGACATCGACCACATCCAGTGTGATGGTCTCCGTGTCAGACAGGCCACCGCTGTCTGTCGCCGTGACATCGAGGGTTATGGTCTGCTCGGTCTCAAAGTCGACCGCGACATCGTCCTTCAGCTTCAGCAGATAGTTCTCACCATCGGAGATGACTTCAAATCGATCGTCGGACACCGTGAAGGTGTGCGTGTCGCCCACGTCCGGATCGACAACGGAAAGCTGGATCAGCTCAACACCGGCTTCGTTTTCCGGCACGTGATACTCGTTCGCGTCGCAGTCATCGTCATGGCCATGATAGGTCTGGCCGTGCACGCCGTCATCTTCGTGATAGTGGCCTTTTTCGCCATCCTGGATATGGCCCCAGTGACCGTCGTGATGATCGTCCCAGTGCTTGTTGGCATTGTCTGGGCGGTAAATGGCATTGCCAACGATCAGGTCGGGTGGTGAATTGCCGGATCCGCCGGAGGTCACCTCGACCGGGAAGGTCGCGCTGGACTGCGAACCGTCGCTCGACGTCGCGTTGATGGTGACATCGATGGTCTCGCCCGCGATCAGCGCGGCCGCGTCGGCAACCGTGACGACACCCGTATCGGCGTCGATGCCGAACCGGTTGTCATCGATGGAATAGGTGACCGTGTCGCCGGCATCCGCATCCCGGGCAAAGGCGGTCAGGCCGACCACGACCCCGGCCGCGGCGGTTGCCGCCACCAGATTTTGGGCGGTATCCGTGTCGCTGACAGGACCGATTGGCGAATTGTTGTCGTTCGGGCCTTCGGGCTCGACATCAATCACATCGATGACGATGGTCTCCGTGTCCGACAGGCCGCCGGTATCGGTCGCCGTGACCTCGATGGTCACCTGGGTTTCCGTCTCGTAATCGAGCGCCTGGTCGTCCTTCAATTTCAGCACGGTCTCGCCGTTCTGCGCGACCACTTCGAACCGGTCGTCCGAAACGGTGAAGGTATGGCTGTCGCCAATGTCCGGATCGAAGACGGACAGCGTGCCGACTTCGGCGCCGAGCTGTTCTTCATAAACAGCAGCATGGGCGTCGGTCTCCTGCACGGTCTGGTCGAAGACAGGGTCATCGAAATCCTCGTCACCACCACCGACAAGATCCTCAAAGCCGATCCTGATGCCGCTTTCCGCGGCATAATCGTACCCACCCGGGTTGAGCGACCCGTCACCGGAGAAGAACACATTGGCGCCCTTACCGACCAGCGGCGTTCCGTCCACGACGGCTTGCCAGTGTCCGTCCCCGTCCTTCTGGAACGTGACCGGATCGCCGCTCGCAACGCTGTTATAGTCAGCGCCATCCGGGATCAGGAAGTAACCGATTTCACCGGCTTCGACGCCCTCCAAGTAGATGGTTGCGCTGTCGCCTGCATTCAGCTGGTTCTGATCGACCCATACGATCTCGCCACCGATCGGGTTGCCGTTGCCATCCATATGGAAGACACCGAGAATGTTGCTGTAACCTGCGGATTCTTCCACGAAGGTCATGGTCACGGAGCATCCCGGGCCGAGCTCCGGATCGAAGTCCAGATCCGGCGCTTCGTTGACATCGGTAATGTTGACGGTGAAGGTCCCTGTCGACGTGGAGCCGTCGGATGATGTTGCCGTGACCTCGACATCGACACTCTGCATGGCCTCATAGTCAAAGCTGACGCCGTCCCGGACGGTGAGGACACCGGTATCCGGGTCGATCTCGAACCGGTCATCCGTGATCGAATAGGTCACACTGTCGGAGGCGTCCGGATCGTCCGCGAACGCGGTCACGCCGACATATTCGCCGCCTGACCCATTCTCCGCAACGCTGTTCAGCGCAGTATCGCTGTCCGCGACGGGACCGATCGGACCGACACTCTCGTCGATGTCCAGCACATCGATGACGACGGTTTCGGTGTCCGACAGGCCGCCGGAATCGGTCACCGTCACATCGACGGAAACCTGCGTCTCGGTTTCATAGTCGAGGGCCTGGTCGTCTTTCAGTTTCAGGACATATTTGTCACCGGACACCACCACCTCGAACCGGTCGTCCGACACGGTGAAGGTATGCGTATCACCGACATCCGGGTCGAAGACCTGCATCGGGGCGATTTCCGCGCCATGGAATTCCTCGACCACCGCGATGCGGGTGTCCGCGGTCATCGAGACACTGTCGATCAGGGTGCCGCCATTGTTGTCGGAGCCGATCTCGACAAAGGTCAACGTGTTGGAACCGTCACCGGAGCCGCCAACCACATTGAAGGAAAAGGCCTGCCATCCGGAACCGGTCGTCGCCGGATCGATCGTATCGATCAGCTCGCCGTTCCAATAGACTTCCGCCACGCTCTGGCCTTCGCCTCCACGCGACTTCATGTCAAAGGACAACTGGTAGACCTGGCCATCGAGCTGGCCTTCGACTTCCTGAGAAATCCAGCCGTTTGTGCGGCTAGCAAGATCGAGATGATGGCCACCATCGGTCGCGCCGAAATTGTTGTGTCCGGCCTCATGGACATCGACATTCTCGTAGGTCCAGCTGTCTATGGAATTCGGGTTCTCGTACCAGCCGGTCCCGGCGTTTCCTCCATGGGGACCGTCATAGACCTCGAAACTGCCGTTCTGGATCATCTGCAGGCCACCGTCTTCCAGGCAGATGACAAGATCCGGCGGCTCGTTGCCGTCCGTGATGCCGATGGAGAAAGTGCCCGTTGCGGTTGACCCGTCGGTGGACGTTGCGGTCACGGTTACATTGACACTCGAGTCCGCCTCGGCGTCGAAGCTGGATCCCGCCTTCACCGTGATCTCGCCCGTATCCGGGTCGATCTCGAAGCGGTCGTCGCCGCCGGTGATCTCGTAGGAGACCACGTCGGTGACATCCGGATCGTCCGCGAACGCGGTCACACCGGTATAGTCGCCGCCCGACGCGAACTCCGACACCTCGTTGCCGGTGGTGTCGCTGTCGCTGACAGGACCGATCGGGCCTTCGTTCTCGTCACCGATGGCGATCGTAAACGTACCCGTCGAGGTCGACCCGTCCGAGGACGTCGCCGTCACCTCGACATCGGCAGAGCTTTCCGCCTCGGCGTCGAAGGAAGAGCCCGCCTTCACCGTGATCTCGCCAGTGTCCGGGTCGATCTCGAAGCGGTCATCGCCGCCGGTGATCTCGTAGGAGACGACGTCGGTGACATCCGGATCATCCGCGAACGCGGTCACGCCGGTATAGTCGCCGCCCGACGCGAACTCCGACACCACGTTGCCGGTGGTGTCGCTGTCGCTGACAGGACCGATCGGGCCTTCGTTCTCGTCGCCGATGGCGATCGTGAACGTGCCGACTGACGTCGAGCCGTCCGAGGACGTCGCCGTCACCTCGACATCGGCAGAGCTTTCCGTCTCCGCATCGAAGGAAGAGCCCGCCTTCACCGTGATCTCGCCCGTGTCCGGATCGATCTCGAAGCGGTCATCGCCGCCGGTGATCTCGTAGGAGACAACGTCGGTGACATCCGGATCGTCCGCGAACGCGGTCACACCGGTATAGTCGCCGCCCGTCGCGAACTCGGACACCTCGTTGCCGGTGGTGTCGCTGTCGCTGACAGGACCGATCGGGCCTTCGTTCTCGTCGCCGATGGCGATCGTGAACGTGCCGACTGACGTCGAGCCGTCCGAGGACGTCGCCGTCACCTCGACATCGGCAGAGCTTTCCGTCTCCGCATCGAAGGAAGAGCCCGCCTTCACCGTGATCTCGCCCGTGTCCGGATCGATCTCGAAGCGGTCGTCACCGCCGGTGATCTCGTAGGAGACAACGTCGGTGACATCCGGATCGTCCGCGAACGCGGTCACACCGGTATAGTCGCCGCCCGTCGCGAACTCGGACACCTCGTTGCCGGTGGTGTCGCTGTCGCTGACAGGACCGATCGGGCCTTCGTTCTCGTCGCCGATGGAAATCGTGAACGTGCCGACGGACGTCGACCCGTCCGAGGATGTCGCCGTCACCTCGACATCGGCAGAGCTTTCCGTCTCCGCGTCGAAGGAAGAGCCCGCCTTCACCGTGATCTCGCCCGTGTCCGGATCGATCTCGAAGCGGTCGTCGCCGCCGGTGATCTCGTAGGAAACCACGTCGGTGACATCCGGATCGTCCGCGAAGGCGGTCACGCCGGTATAGTCGCCTCCGCTCGCGAACTCCGACACCTCGTTGCCCGTGGTATCACTGTCGCTGACAGGGCCAACCGGGGCCTCGTTCTCGTCGCCGATGCTGATCGTGAACGTGCCCGTCGAGGTCGACCCGTCCGAGGACGTCGCCGTCACCTCGACATCGACGGAGCTTTCCGTCTCCGCGTCGAAGGAAGATCCCGCCTTCACCGTGATCTCGCCCGTGTCCGGGTCGATCTCGAACCGGTCGTCGCCGCCGGTAATCTCGTAGGAAACCACGTCGGTCACATCCGGATCGTCCGCGAAGGCGGTCACGCCGGTATAGTCGCCGCCCGACGCGAACTCCGACACCACGTTGCCGGTGGTGTCGCTGTCGCTGACAGGACCGATCGGGCCTTCGTTCTCGTCGCCGATGGAAATCGTGAACGTGCCGACGGACGTCGACCCGTCCGAGGATGTCGCCGTCACCTCGACATCGGCAGAGCTTTCCGTCTCCGCGTCGAAGGAAGAGCCCGCCTTCACCGTGATCTCGCCCGTATCCGGGTCGATCTCGAACCGGTCGTCGCCGCCGGTGATCTCGTAGGAGACAACGTCGGTGACATCCGGATCGTCCGCGAACGCGGTCATACCGGTATAGTCGCCGCCCGTCGCGAACTCGGAGACCTCGTTGCCTGTGCTGTCGCTGTCGCTGACAGGGCCGACATCCGTGTTTTCGGTTGGATCGCCAGGACCGGGGCCGTCACCACCGTCGTCTTCCTCCGGCGCGAGGCCTCCGCTGGTGCCGTCACCGATTTGAGACCCGGATGCGCTGACCCCGTCTCCACCCAGATCAAACTGCGGCAGGGTTGCGTCCAGCCCGCGAGCACCCGGCACAGTACCGTCGCCAAGGCCGCCGTCGTCATTTGGAGCGCCATCGGAGGTCTCTACCACCTCCTGGGAGCCTTCGGGCAACCGGGTATCGCCCTGGCCGTCGCCACGCCCGCTGCCCAAGCCGCCTGCCTTGGCACCACCGCCACCGGTTGCGTTTCCACCAGTGCCGTCTCCATCGACCTGGGAGGCACCCGTTCCTTCGTTTTCCAGAGGCACAGCCTGATAAAGGTTCGCGATCGTCGCCTCTCCGGTGTCTTCCGGCTCGATCGAGAGGGAATAGTCATTGCCGCCATCCGGACGATACGGATCTCCGGCCTGCGCTTCGACCCGGCCCGGAACTGGCGTGTCACCGCCGGAATTCGACGAGGAAGATCCGGCCGGTTTGCCCGTGTTTTCGGAACTGTCGGTGTTGGCCATGACTTGCACGCGCTCCCTTAAATCACGCCCTCATCAGACGCAGGGTTAGATTAATAAAAACAAACCTCGATCAATGAAATACATATACATCTTGAACAAAATTTAGATTTTATGGACTTATTGGTAAACGGTTTCGAAACGATTACACGTACCTAATGTAATTGAGGAGGCGTATACTATGACATCTTTTATCATTGATACTTTTAACAGTGTTAAATTGCCAAAGTTGACGTTCATTTCCTCCGAATCGGGCGAACCGGTAAGGACGCCGGCCTTGCCACGCTCCGTGATCATGGCCTCCATCCTGATCAACATCCTTGGGCTGGCCATGCCGCTGACCATTTTGCAGGTCTATGACAGGATCCTGCCGAACAAGGCCACGGACACCCTCGTTATCCTGGTTATCGGCCTGGGGTTCGTGCTGGTCATCGATGCGGTTCTTAAGACAATCAGGTCCTATGTGGTTGGCTGGCTCGCTGCCTCGTTCACCCACAAGGCCAATCTGGAAGCCACTCGGCGCCTTCTGAACTCGAGAGGCGATGCCGCGTCGGAGGCAACGGTCTCCAAACACCTCGACTCGTTCCGCTCTCTGCAAGCACTCGGCGACCAATATGGCAGCCAGGCGCGCCTCCTGGCTATCGACCTGCCGGCCAGCGCCATCTTTCTTGCCGTTCTGTTCCTGATCGGCGGCCCCATCGGCTTCATTCCGGTCGCGCTGCTGGCCCTGTTTGCCCTGCGCACCGCCAACCTGAACGCCAAGATCGAAACGCTGATCGAAAAGCGGGCCGAACAGGATCAGCGCAAGTACGATTTCATCTTCGAGGTTCTCTCCGGCCTGAACACGATCAAGGCCATGGCGCTGGAACCGGTCATCTTGCGCCGGTTCGAACGTCTGCAGACCCAGACCTCCCGAATGGGTTATGACTATATCGACCTGAACAACCGTGCCCGCAATTCGTCAGGGTTTTTCACGGTCCTGACGACGGTTTGCGTCGTGTCCGCCGGCGCGCTCCTGGTCATGGGAGGGTTTATCAGCGTGGGCGCGGTGGCGGCGTGTACGCTTTTGGCCGGACAGGTTGTCCAGCCTCTGCTTCGCGGCATCAACCACTGGACCGACATGCAGCGGATCAACCATGATTTCCGTGAAGCCAGCGCCCTGTTCGATCTGCCCAGGGAGGAGCTGACCGCAAGTCAGGATCTCGCGATTGTCGGCAACATCAAGCTGCAGAACGCCAGCTTCCTGCCCCACGGCGACGCCATTGTCCCTGTTCACGACCTCTCGCTCACCATCAACGCCGGCGAAATCGTCGCCTTCGAAGGCAACGACGGAAGCGGCAGGACAACGCTCGCGCATCTTGTCTCCGGCGACATGAAACCGACCTCCGGGCAGGTCCTGCTGGACGGCCACAACCTTTACGGACCGGATCACCGCACGCTTTGCAAGAGCATCGCCTATGTCGGCAATGATGCCCAGATGTTCTCAGGCACGATCCTGCAGAACCTGACGCTGTTCGGATCCCATGCATCCCCGCAAAAAGCCCGCATGGCTGCAAACCTGATCGGTCTTGAAAAAGACATCCACCTGCTGCCCCTCGGCTACGACACGCCACTCGGCAACGCCATTGAGGAAAATCTCACCGATTCCATGGTCCAGCGGATCGCAATTGCCCGCGTCCTTGCAGGTGAACCCAGGATCCTCATTTTGAACGACGCCAACGGCGCGCTCGATCACAAGAGCGAAGCCGAGCTGGTTGAAGCCCTGAAACGGCTCAAGGGGCAGCTCACCACCCTGATAGTCAGCCATCGCCCGTCCTTCCGGGCCATCGCGGACAAGCAGTTTCATCTGGATCACGGCCGCCTCAGCGCCGCGCCGGAAGCGGCTGCGACACCCCGGCCCCGCTTCCGCCGGCGCGACCCTGCCGGTCCGAAAAAGCAAGCTTAGGAGCGCACCATGCCCCTCGCCGCTTTTGACAATGCAGACACGATTTTTCAGGACATGAAACCGGCGCAGAGCCGGATGAACCTGGAATCCCGTGTCCAGCAGCATTCCGGCAGCACCGTCGAACGCGCCTCCCCCGCGGAAGCCTGCCTGCTTCCCTTGCTGGAAGCCCTCGACTGGGACGGCATGGAACGCCACCTGTTCGAAGCCCTGCCGCATCTTGAGGGCATTCGCGGGATTTTCGACCTCCGGGCTGTGCTCGTCCGCCTGAATTTCCGGGTCACGCCGACCACCCGCTCGCCCAGGCAACTCATGGCGGAGCAGTTTCCCTGCCTCGTGAAGCTGGGAGACAACATTCTCGTCGGCCTCGGCCTGACCGAGGACGGCCGTTTTCACGCCTATAGCGGTGAGGCCCGGCGCAAGGTTGCCATCGCCTTCAGCGAATTGAAGGATGCCGAGTTCTTCCTGATCGAACGGGAGGAGGATGCGGTCAACGACGCCTACAAGCATTGGTCCTCCCGCCTGTTCAACCAGTTTCGCGGCACGATGCTCTCGATCATGGCGGTCGGATTCCTGTCGAACCTTTTGGCCCTGGGCCTGCCCCTCTTCGTCATGAATGTCTACGACAAGGCAATCGGCGCGAAGTCCGTCCCCGTGCTGATCACGCTGGTGATCGGTATCGCCGTGGCCCTGGCCATGGACTGGATGGTCAAGGGCACCAAGTCGAACTTGCAGGCCTATCTCGGCGCACGCCTGGACGCCGTGGTGGCGAATTCCACCTTCCGGCATTTTCTGCACCTGCCGCTGCCGCTGATCTCGTCCGCGCCGATAGGCGCACAGATCACCCGGCTGAAGCAGTTCGACGGCGTTCGTGAAATCTTTCATGGCAACCTCGCGAACGCGCTGATCGATTTGCCCTTCTCGGCGCTCTTCGTATTGGTCCTCGGCCTGATCGGCGGGCCGCTCGCCTTGCTGCCTGCCGGACTGCTGTTGCTCTACGTGCTGGCGGCGCTGATCATCGTTCCGCGCATGAAGACGTCCATCAACCTGGCAGGCGACGCCAAATCGCGCATGCAGAACATCACCGTGGAAATCCTGTCCAAGCGCAAGGCCATCCGGGAATTGTCGGCGGATGAGATCTGGGTTGAAAAATACCGTGCCATTTCCGCGGACTTTGCCCTGAAGAACCTGAAAACCAAACAGCTGTCGCAGGTCATGCAGGTCATCTCGCAGATGCTCATGACCCTTTGCGGCATTGGCGTGCTCGGGTTCGGCGCCATCCTGGTGATGAACCAGGACCTGACCCAGGGGGCCCTCATCGCCGTCATGGCCCTGTCCTGGCGGGCCCTCAGCCCGATGCACCAGGCTTTCCTGAGCCTGTCGCAGCTCGGCCAGGCGCAGCAGACCATCGAGCGCATCAACGGCCTGTTGAAGATCGACATGGAACGCCAGCCGGGCAAGCTGCCGAGCCTGCACCGGCAGTTCCAGGGCACGGTCCGGTTGTCCAATGTGGTGCTGCGCTATCCGGCGCGCCAGGAACCGGCCCTGCGCAACTTTTCCCTTCAGCTGGACAAGGGATCGGTCACCGCGGTCACCGGTCCGAGCGGATGCGGCAAGACTTCGCTGGTGCGCGCAATTCTGGGCCTCTACCGGCCGCAAATGGGTGCCATCCTCGTGGATGACCTGGACATCAGGCAGCTCGATCCGGGCGAATGGCGCAATGCCATCGGTTATGCCCCCGAACACTACGACTTCTTCTATGGCACCGTCGCCCAGAATTTCCGGATGGCCAACCCGCAGGCGGACAATGACCAGGTACGGTCCGTGTTCGAGGAATTCGGTCTCAATGCCTATGGCGATCTGCTGCCGCAAGGTGTCGAAACCCGCCTGACCGGGCAATTGATCGCCATGCTGCCGGACAACGTCAAGCAGCGTATTCTGCTGGCCCGCGCCTTTGTCCGTCCCGCACCGATCTATGTGCTGGACGACCCGGCCGGGAACCTCGACTTCGAGGGCGACAAACTCCTGATGAAGAAAATCGAGCAGGTACGCGGCACATCGACCGTCATGCTGACGACCTATCGGCCCAGCCACATGCGCATGGCCGACAAGCTCGTCTACATGCAGAACGGCATGGTGGCGATGGCCGGCTCCCCCGATGAAATTCTTGAGGACATCCTCAAGCAGCAATCACGCTAGCCGACCGGCCAGGCCTGGAACGCAGCTATCGACAAACGCCGAGGACACTCCAATGGCAGCAAAAGACGATCCCGACACATTGCGCAAGGCCGTATACGGCCGCGTCGGCCTTCCGCTGGAACTGGAAGACGGTGTGCCGCCGGCCTTCTATTCACGGCTCCTGGCCGGTTTGGCCGTCGCCACGATCCTGCTCATGGTCTGGGCCGCGGTGGGACAGATACGGGAAGTTGCCAGCACCATCGGCGAAATCGCCCCGGCCGGTCAGATCCTGACGGTTGAACATCTGGAAGGCGGCATCGTCAACGACATCCTGGTGGAAGAGGGGCAACTGGTGAATGCCGGCGACGCGATCGCACGGCTAGAGAAGCAGGACACGACTGCCGAACTCGCCCGGATCGAAAGCCGCCTCAGCTATCTTGAGCTGGAGGAACGGCGCCTGCTCGCCCAGGAATACAGCGACGCCAATTCCGTCGGTCTGCGCCTCGACCCGACGGTCGACGGACTGAGCGCTCAACAGCGTGCCGCCCTGACGGCCAACCGGAAGGCCGTCGCCGACGAGCAGGACGCCTACACCGCCCGCGTGGCACAAAGGCGTGCCGAAGTGGTCAGCCTCGAAGCGCAGATCGAACTGCAAAAGTCACAGGTTGCCCTGGAGAAGGAGAAATTCGAAATCCAGGAAGGCCTGCTGAACGACGGTTACACCTCCCGCCGCCGCTATCTGGAAGCGAAAGGGGAATACCAGCGCTCGCAGGTGACGCTTGAACAGTTGATCGGCAAGCACGCCCAGGCCCGCGAGACACTGACCGAGGCCCTGGCAAGCCTTGCGCAGGCCGGTGCCGAAGTGAACCGCGACGTTGCCGACGAACGTGCAAGGATTGCCCAGGAACGGGCGGAACTGAAACAGGAGATTGCCAAGCTCAAGGATCGCCAGGAGCGTCTGTTCGTCAAGGCGCCGGTCGACGGTTATGTCAAGTCGCTCGGGCAGACCGGGCGTGGCGCCGTGGTCAATCCGGGCGACATGATCGCCGAGATCGTTCCGCTTTCCGAGAACCTTGTTGCCGAGGTCAAGGTCAATCCCAAGGACATCGGCCATATCAATGTCGGCGACAAGGCCGACATCACCATCACCAGCTACGATCCCAACATCTACGGCACGTTGTCCGCCAGGGTGGAAACGATTTCCGCCTCCAGTTTCCAGGACGAATATGGCGAATACTATTTCAAGGCGACACTCGCCTTCCCGGGGCAGACGATCGGAACGGGGTCTCACAAGCGCCCGGTACGTCCCGGCATGCAGGTCAATGCGCAGGTTGTCACCGGATCCAAGTCGATCCTGATGTATCTGCTCAATCCGGTCACCCGGGCGGCCCGCACGATCTTCACCGAACGCTGACCGGCCGGTTGCCGATGAGAAGACAAAAGCCCCGGAGACATCTCCGGGGCTTCAGCTTGACTGCAGGTCTCAGAAGGCCGCCTTCACCTTTTCGGCGACTTCCGGGCTGACCCACCTGCCCCAGACATCCTCGAAGTTTTCCAGGAAGTAATAGGCACCATCTTCATTTGTGGCCTTGTTGTCCTCCATCCAGGCCATGACCTTCCCGGCTGTGCGATTGTCCCAGCTGCGGCTCATGACATAGTCCATCGCCACGCCGGCCTTTTGCGCGAAAGCGTCGGTCACAACGGTGAAAACCTCCGACTTGTCCCAGGCATTCCGTTTCGGATCCGCGCAATCAGCAATCACGGTGCAGCTGTCCCATTCCCGCTTGTCGTGCGGAACGCCGAAGTCGAGCAATGTCATGTCGTATTTGCCGAGAAGGGCGGTCGGGCCCCAGTAGTAGCCCAGCCATCCCTGTTTGCGTTCGTAGGCACGGGCCAGCGATTCGTCGAGGCCCGCGGCTGAGCCCGGATCGACCAGCACGAAACCTTTTTCCGCGCCGTCATAGGCACGGAACTGGTTCCTGGTCGCAGTGCGGCAGCTCCAACCGACCGGGCAGGTGTGGAGGGCCCCCTTGCCTTCGTCTTCAGCGCCCGGGAACAGTTCCGGATGCGCAAGCGCGTCGTCAACGGTGCGGATGTCATGTTTCTCGGCAAGATAGCTCGGGACCCAGAAACCTTCGACGCCTCCCTCGCTGAGAACTTTGCCGCCCATGATCAGCGATCCGTCGGCAACCGCCTGACCAAGCGGCTCACGCACACCGTTGATCCACAGTTCCGGCGCCATGTCCGGCTCGCCGTCTTCAGTCATGGAAGTGAAGGTCGGTATCGTGTCGCCGGAGACCAGCTCCACGTCGCAGCTATAGCCGTTTTCCAGGATGATCCTGTCGATCTGCGCGATGGCTCCGGCGGACGCCCAGTTCATTTCCGCCACGGTGATCGTTCCGCAGTCCTCCGCCATTGCCGGCGAGGCCAGACCCGTCATTGCGGCCACCATGACGGAGACAAACAGCTTCTTCATAAGGCTACTCCCGTGCAGTCTGTCTATTTGTGCCTGATTTGTGCGCAATGGACCAACCCCCCGGTCAGAACTTTTATCGTCCGGCACGTTGAACGAGAGCGTTCCTTCTCCGGTCGGCGCCTATGGCGACACCCCGGCTTCCGGCAGGAGGGCCGACAAGGCCAACCGGGCCAGAGCCTTCGCCGCGCCCGTGCGTTGCTGCAGAAACACGACCCGACGGTTCACGACCGGGTCAAGGCGCCTGACCGAAAATCCGGCCTCGTCCTTTTCAAGGCCGTGCCACAAGGGCAGGACAGCCTGGCCACTGCCTTGTGACACCATCACGGCAATCGTCTCCAGGGCATCCAGTTCGCACAGGATATGTCCGGCGGACATCCACCGCCCATGCTCTTCCCAGATCCCGCGCCCGCCCCACGACGCCCGGTCGTAGACGATCCAGGGCAACGCTTCCGCGTCCCCGGGCGCCTCGAAAGCTCCCTTCGGCACGACATGGACAACCGGCTGAAGGGCGAGTGTCTCGCTGCGCACTTCCCTGGGCAGGGCAAACGGTGCGGCAACCGTGATCGCCGCGTCCAGATTGCCCGCAAGAAGCTCGTCATAAAGGCTTTCGGACGTTCCCGGCCGGACCGTCAACACCGCTTTCGGCGCGTGCCTGCGGAAGGCGCGGATGACCGCCGGGGCGTGGTCCAGAAGCGCCGTGGATATGGCTCCCAGCCGGAAAGGGCCGCCGAGACCTTCCGGATCGATGTGGCCGGCCAGCCGGCCGGCGTCCCGGACGAGCCGGGAAGCGGCGGGCAGCAGGCGAAGGCAGGCCTCGGTCGGCGTCGCCGCATGCGCGCTCCTGTTGAGAAGCTCGGTGCCGAATTCCACCTCCAGCACGCGAATCCTCTGGCTGATCGCCGCCGCCGTCAGGCCCTGTTGCCGGGCCGCCGCCGCAATCGATCCGGTTTCGGCAACCGCCAGCAGGCTTTCAAGGAACCGGGTATCCAAAACAATTTCCTATGCTGAAGAACAAAAAAACATCCTAAATGTTTTGAACCGGATCTGCTAGCAAGGCTCCGTCCGAAAATGGAGACCCATCATGCAACCCTGCTTTCATCTCGCCTATCACGTCACCGACCTCGATGAGGCGCGCGCCTTTTATGGAGGCCTGCTGGGCTGTGCCGAAGGCCGCAGCACCGACACCTGGGTCGATTTCAATTTCTTCGGCCACCAGATCTCGCTGCATCTCGGCAGGCCCTTCGAGACCACCAACACCGGCAAGGTCGGGGATCACATGGTGCCGATGCCTCATCTCGGCGTCGTGCTGGCGATGGACCGCTGGAAGTCGCTTGCGGAAAAACTCACACAGGCTAACCTCGCCTTCATCATCGCCCCGACCATCCGCTTCGAGGGCCAGCCGGGCGAACAGAGCACCATGTTCTTCAGGGATCCGTCCGGCAATCCGATCGAAATCAAGGGCTTCGCCGACGAAGCCGGAGTATTTGCCACATGACCCCCGTCGTTCCCTTTGTTTCCGAAGCCAGCGCGGACGAACGCCAGGCCTGGCGCGATGCGCTTCCGGAAGCTTTGAAGGACATCGCGATCGTCAAGCCCTTCGAGGACCTCACAGCCGATGAACGCGAGGACGCGACGGTTGCCATCGTCGCCAATCCGGATCCGGCCAAAGTCGCCGCCCTGCGCAATCTTGTCTGGGTGCAGAGCCTGTGGGCCGGGGTCGAGCGGCTGACCGCCGAACTGCCGTCCGAAGGCCCGGCGATCGTGCGCCTGACCGATCCGCAAATGGCCGAGACCATGTCGGAGGCCGTTCTGGCCTGGACATTCTACCTGCACCGGGACATGCCGCGCTACCAGGCACAGCAGCGGCGGAAAGTCTGGCAGGGTCACGATCTCAGGCTGCCGAAGGAACGCACGGTCGGCGTGCTCGGCCTCGGCAAGCTCGGCGGCGCATCCGCCCTCCGCCTCAAGGACAACGGCTTCAATGTCCTCGGTTGGAGCCGGAGCGCGAAGGCGCTCACCGGGATCGCCTGCTACCACGGGGCGGACGGACTGAGAACGGTTCTTCAGAAGTCGGACATTCTCGTCCTGCTGATGCCCCTGACGGCGGACACCCGGGGCATGATCGGTAGCGCGGAACTCGGCGACTGCAAGGACGGCGCGTCACTCATCAACTTTGCCCGCGGCCCGATTCTGGATGACGCAGCCCTCCTGCACGCACTCGACAAGGGGCCGCTCTCCCATGCAGTGCTCGACGTGTTCGACGAGGAGCCTCTGCCCGCATCCCATCCCTTCTGGGACCATGACAAGGTGACCGTGCTGCCGCATATCTCGGCACCGACCATCACCAGCACCGCTTCCAGGATCGTGGCGCTGAACATCGGCGGTTACTTCGCCGACGGCACCGTGCCACCCAGCGTCGATCGCAGCCGGGGATATTGACGGTTTCCGGCTCTGGCCGTCGCATTCCTGTCAAGAAAGGCAGGCTATCAGGCGGGCAGCTCAATTGACTTCGCAAACAGGTGTTTCATGACCGACCTCCCGATCCTCGGCGCAGCGCTCAACGTCGATACGCTCGAAGCGCATCGCGACCTCATGCTCGAAAAGCCGCGCGATCTCGAGTTGCAGGATTTCGTCGAGGCTGAGGTGCTGAACGGTGACTGGCAGCCATTGGCCGACAGGGCCAGGGCCCTGCTCGACGGTCACCAGGGCCGAGTCGGCATTCACGGACCCTTCTGGGGCTTTTCCGTCGACACGATGGATGTCGATGTGCGCCAGATCGTCAAGAAACGGCTGTGGCAGGGGCTGGATGTCTGCGAGGCGCTCGGCGGCACGCACATGGTCGTGCACAGCCCCTATTCCACCTGGGACCACAATAACCTCGACAACTACGACAGCGCCCGCGCGCAAAAGATCGAGCTCTGCCACCTCGCCATGAAGGACGCCGTCAGGCGTGCGGAAGACATCGGCTGCGAGCTGGTGATCGAGAATATCGAGGACAAGGATCCTTACGCCCGGATCGAGCTTGCAGAGAGTTTCGGATCCGAGGCCGTCAGGATCTCCGTCGACACCGGCCATGCCCATTATGCCCATGGGTCCACCGGCGCTCCGCCGGTCGATTATTTCATCAAGGCCGCCGGCAACCGCCTGCGCCATATTCATCTGCAGGACGCCGATGGCTATGCCGACCGGCACTGGACCCTCGGCGAAGGCACCATTAACTGGCATTCCGTGTTCGACGCCCTTGGCAGGCTCGACAGCAACCCGCGCCTGATCGTCGAACTGCGCGATCACGACGGCCTGCCCGACTCGATCGCCAACATGGCGGCGCTGGGTCTGGCGCAGTAGGGGCGACGCCTGTCCAGTCGCCAGCTCACACACTTCCACGGTCATTCCGGACAAGTGCGGCGCCAGTCGCACGCTGATCCGGAATCCAGCGCATCAGCGTGAGCGCAGCGAGCACATCAACCTGAACACTACGCGCGCATTCCAATGAGTGCGGCAACCCACTAGAGCGTTTTCCGATCAATTAGGATCATTTGATGAGTGTATCCGGTTCAGTCGGCAAGGCGCGTCGCGAAGCGCGATGCGGTGCATCGGGCAAGCGGCGCAACGCTGCCGATGGGCCGGATACTCTCACCCGCAACAGCCCGGATATGTATGAGAAACAATTGAAAATGGGCCGGACGGTTTGGCGCACAGGCGTCGTTGGCCCACCCTTGTGGTGGGAAACACCAGCGCGCGTGACCCGCCTGGCCAGCGCGCCAAACCGTCTCGGTCAAATGAACCTTATTGATCGGAAAATGCTCTAGGCGTCACCCCGGACGCAGCGCAGCGGAGATCCGGGGCCTACTTGTTTCCAGAGCTACGGTGATTTCACAGCTAAGCCGCGAGCTTCACTGCTGTCAGCGCAAGCGGTCCAGCGAGTGGGCCCCGGCTCTCCCTGCAGTCGGCCGGGGTGACCCGAGGAGCAAGCCTCACCCCATCGCCCAGGGACCGTGGTAACCGCCACCGTCCCTGTCGGTGCGCTCGAAGCCGTGGGCGCCGAAGAAGTCACGCTGGCCCTGGAGCATGTTGGCGGTGGAGCGGGCGGTGCGCATGATGTCGAAATAGGACAGCGCCGCCGACAGCGCCGGCACCGGAAGGCCGTGAAGCGCCGCCTGGGCGACCACCTGGCGAAGCATGGCCTCGGTCTGTTTCAGCTTTTCGGAGAAGAACGGCGCCAGCATCAGGTTGCGTTCAGCATCATCGGCGAGCGCCGAGGACATGTCGTTCAACATGGCGGAGCGGATGATGCAGCCGGCGCGCCAGATCCGGGCGATTTCCGGCAGCGGCATCGCCCAACCGTATTGTTTTGCCGCTTCCAGGATCAGGCCGAAACCCTGCGCGTAGCAGATGATCTTTCCGGCGACGAGCGCGGCTTCCAGCGCATCGATCGTAACGCTCTCGCGGTCCATGCCGGAAGGTGCCGCGCCGAACTCCGCTTCGCCCGCCTTGCGCTCGTCCAGCCGTGCCGACATGTTGCGGGTCGCGACCGCCGCCTCGATCGCGCTCGCGGGCGTGCCCAGCATCAGCGCCTCGATGGCGGTCCAGCGGCCGGTGCCCTTCTGGCCGGCCTTGTCGAGAATGATGTCCAGCATCGGCTTGCCGGTGTCCGGATCCGCAGTCTTGGCGACCTTGTAGGAGATCTCGATCAGGTAGGACTGCAGGATGCCGCCGTTCCATTTTTCAAATACATCGCCGATCTCCGCGGCGGACAGGCCGAAGCCGTCGCGCATCACGCCATAGACCTCGGCGATCATCTGCATGTCGGCATATTCAATGCCGTTATGAACGGTCTTGACCAGGTGACCGGCCCCGGCTTCGCCGAGATAGGCCGCGCAGGGTTCGGTTTCATGCTTCGCGGAAATCGCTTCCAGGATGTGGCCAACCTGGTCCCAGGCATCCCTGGCGCCGCCGCCCATGATCGACGGACCAAAGCGCGCGCCCTCTTCGCCGCCGGAAACACCAATGCCCATGAAGCGTGGGCCTTTTTCAGCCGCTTCCTTGGCGCGCCGGTTGGTGTCGTGATAGTTGGCATTGCCCGCGTCTATGATCAGGTCTTCCGGGTCCAGCAGCGGCCGCAGCGCCTCGATCTGGGCATCGACCGCGTCGCCGGCGGGCACCATCAGGATGACCGCGCGCGGCGATTTGATCGAGGCGACGAAGTCTTCCAGCGTCTTGGTCGGCACCAGCCTGGACGCCAGCTCACCGGCCTTTGCGACGAACTGGTCGGTCTTTTCCGTTGTCCGGTTATAGACCGCGACCTGAAAGCCATGTTCGGCGATGTTGAGCGCCAGATTGCCGCCCATCGTGCCCAATCCGATCAGTCCGATTTCCGCACCCTGTGAGCTCATGAACATTGCCTTTCATAAATCGATTAGTAACTGGTCGGGCGGTCATAGCCGACCGGCGCCCGGTGGGCAATCCTTGCATACATGTGAACACAATTTAGACCGCACAGGACGCCCGGAGTTACAGCCGCTCTCGATCGACAGGGAAACGCCGTTGAGGGCCTTGTGGGATCCGAAGGATTTGGTGACGGAGGTGAGCCGGATGGGCAGGCCTTCCGTTATCCCGCACGTGTGAAAGTCTGATTACACCGCCGCGTCAAACGGCTGTTACCGTTGCCGCAGCCGCAAGAGCAGATCGACTTCCTCTTCCAGCGCGCGGCCATAGGCGCGCGCCGCGGGGGCATTGGACGTGCTCAGGGTCTCGTGGCGCAGCAGGCAATAGGCCGCGAGGCGCCAGTGATAGGCGGTGCGGTCCTCCAGGAACCGCTCGACCGTTTCCTGGTGCGGATAGTGTTCCAGGAACATGTCCTCGACATGGGCGACCAGTGGATGCAGGCCGTAGAGCATGGCAAGCCCGGGCGAGACGAAACAGGCGATATCCTCGACCGGATCGCCAAGGCCCGCGAACTGCCAGTCGATCAGCCGGGCGCCGTCGCCGGTTGCCAGGATTGTGCCGAGGCAAAAGCTGCGGTGCACGAGGGAGCGAACCGGCTCGCGCCGCGGCACCGCACCGGTTTCCGGGCGCAGCCGCATCAGGTTCGCCGCCTTGCGGCTCTGCGGAATGAGGGCGAGCATGTCGTCGCCGCTCTTGAGCACCTCGTGGTAACCGGACGGCACGACTTGATGGCTGGGAATGGGTTCGTCCAGCGCCGCGAAGCGGCCGATCAGCTCCGCCGCTTCACCAACCTCGATTTCCTCCTCACGGCGCGGCGCATATCCATAGACAAGGATGGGCGTGCCTGCCGGGCTCTGGGCAAACGCTTCCAGCTCGGGTGCAAGGTCGTAGCGGGCCAGCACCGAAAGGGCGTCGGCTTCCTGCTCCGGCAGGGTCGGGTAGAGCGGGTTTTCCTCGTTGCCCGGGAAGAACTCCTTGATCAGATAGACACGCCCCGTCGCGTCCAGCCACCAGAACCGGCAGGTATAGTTGACCGGCAGCGGCCGCAGTTTTGCGGCACTCCAGTCCTCGACCGGCAACAGGGTCTTCAGAAAGCCCAGCAGGTCCTCATCTGAAAGTCGTTCGCTCACGCACACCCTCATGGTTGGTCACCCGTTCTGATCGCGTTGAAACCGCGTCCCGTCAAGTCGAAGTTTCGAGCGCCGGGTGAAGCTTGCGCGCGCCCAACTGCAATGTCGGAGTTGAAGCACTGGCCGTCGTTCTGAGACTGCCCGGAAAAGGTGCGCCCTCCGCTAACGTGATTTCAAATGGCGCAGAGCGCTTCAGGCCCGGCCGCCCCGGCGCAAGGCTCCCGACTCTTACCTTTACGGCGGACACGATGACGGACGATATCGACATGGCTCCTCTTGAGGACACGCAACCGGCCCGGCGCGGGCGGCGGCGCAGGGGCGGCGAAAAGGCGACACCGGACCTCTTCCCGCAAAAACCGTTCAGGCAGCCGCGCAACATCTTCACGCCGCTGGAAGCGGTGTCCGCCGACGAACTGGAAGCCATCCACGATGCCTCCATGCGCGTTCTGGAGGAAATCGGCATCGACTTCCTGCACGAAGACGCAAAGGCCATGCTGAAAGCGGCCGGTGCTGACGTGACGCCGGGCGAGGACCGGGTGCGCATGGACCGCGCCATGGTCACGGAGCTCGTCGCCAAGGCCCCGGCCGAATTCACGATCCGCGCCCGCAACCGCGCCCATGATCTTCAGATCGGCGGCAATGCCATTTCGTTTTCCTGCGTCGCCAGCGCCCCCAACGCCGTCGACCGGGACGGCGGACGCCGGCCGGGAAACCGGGAGGATTTCCAGAACTTTCTCAAGCTCTCGCAGTATTTCAACATCATTCACTGCCTGATGGGCTATCCGGTCGAACCGGTCGACATTCATGCCTCCGTCCGCCATCTGGACGGCATTGCCGACTTCCTGCGCCTGACAGACAAGGTCTATCACATCTACTCGCTCGGAATGGAGCGCAACCGGGACGGCCTGGAACTGACCCGGATCGGCTATGGCCTGACGCGCGAGGAGTTCGAAAGAACCCCCTGCACCACAACCGTGATCAACACCTCCTCGCCGCTGCGCCTCGACACGCCGATGCTGCAGGGCCTGATCGAGATGGCCAATGCCGGCCAGGTCTCCATCGTCACGCCGTTCACGCTGGCCGGCGCCATGGCACCGGTGACGGTGGCAGGCGCACTGACCCTGCAGAACGCCGAGGCGCTCGCCGGGATCGCCTTCGCCCAGATCGTGAAACCCGGCGCCCCGGTGGTCTATGGCGGCTTCACCTCGAATGTCGACATGCGCTCGGGCGCACCGGCCTTCGGCACGCCGGAATACATGAAAGCGGCGATTGTCGGCGGCCAGCTGGCACGCCGGTACAACCTGCCCTACCGCTCCTCCGGCGTGTGTGCGGCCAACACGGTCGACTACCAGGCCGCGCTTGAAACCACCCTTTCGGAATGGGGGGCGATCAATGGCGGCGCCAATCTCATCAAGCATGCCGCGGGCTGGCTGGAAGGCGGCCTCAGCGCCGGGTTCGAGAAATTCATCACCGATATCGACCTTCTGCAGAAGATCGCCGAGTACCTGACCCCGCTCGATGTCTCCGAGGAAGCGCTCGCCATCGACGCGATCCGCGAGGTCGGCCCGGCCGGGCATTTCTTCGGCACCGAACACACCCAGGCCCGTTACAAGGACGCGTTCTACGCCCCGATCGTCTCCGACTGGCGCAATTACGAGACCTGGGCGGAAGCCGGCAGCCCGATCGCCTATGACAAGGCCAACATGCTCTTCAAGAAGGCGCTGGAAGCCTATGAGCAGCCTGCCCTTGACCCGGCCATCGACGAAGAGATCACCGCCTTTGTCGAGAAGCGCAAGGCCGAGGGCGGCGCCCCGACCGATTTCTGATTTTCACACGACGAGACGAACAGGCCCGTCGTCGGACGGGGACATTTCCGGAGCGATTTTCATGAAGACCCATACGCAGGTTGTTGTCATCGGCGGCGGCGTTGTCGGCTGCAGCGTGCTTTACCACCTGACCAAGCTCGGCTGGAAGGACGTCACCCTGGTGGAGCGCGACGAGCTGACCTCGGGTTCGTCCTGGCATGCGGCCGGCGGCTTTCACACGCTCAACGGCGACCCGAACGTCGCCCAGCTTCAAAGCTATACGGTCGATCTCTACAAGGAACTGGAAGAGATCTCCGGCCAGTCCTGCAGCCTGCACCTGACTGGCGGCGTCATGCTGGCCGATACGCCGGAACGCATGGACTTCCTGCGTCTGGCCCAGGCCAAGGGCCGCTATCTCGGCATGGACCTGGAACTGATCTCGGTGGCCGAAGCCAAGAAAATGTTCCCGATGCTCGACGAGAAACATTTCATCGGCGCGCTCTGGGATCCCATCGAAGGTCATCTCGACCCGTCCGGCACCACCCATGCCTATGCCAAGGCCGCCCGTGTCAACGGCGCCACCGTCTACCGGCACACCAAGGTGGAGGAACTGGTGCAGACGCCGGACGGCACCTGGGACGTGATCACCAACAAGGGCACCATCCGCGCCGAACATGTCGTCAATGCCGGGGGGCTGTGGGCGCGGGAATGCGGCCGCATGGTCGGCATCGAACTGCCCGTGCTTGCCATGGAGCACATGTATCTGCTCACCGACGAGATGCCGGAAGTCGTTGCCCACAACGAGGCGACGGGCAAGGAGCTCATCGGCATTCTCGACTTCGGCGGCGAGATCTACACCCGCCAGGAGGGCAAGGGCATGCTGCTCGGCACCTACGAGCAGAACTGCCGCCCCTGGAGCCCGCGCCAGACCCCCTGGGATTTCGGCCACGAGCTGCTGGCGCCCGATCTCGACCGGATCGCGCCGGAACTGGAAGTCGGGTTCGAACATTTCCCTGCGCTGCAAAACGCCGGCATCAAGCAGATCATCAACGGCCCCTTCACCTTCGCGCCCGACGGCAACCCGCTGGTCGGTCCCGTCCGCGGCCTTAAGAACTACTGGGTCGCCTGCGGCGTCATGGCCGGCTTCAGCCAGGGCGGCGGCGTCGGCCTGACGCTGGCCAACTGGATGATCAACGGCGATCCGGGATACGACATCTGGGGCATGGACGTCGCCCGCTACGGCTCCTGGGCAACGCTCGCCTACACCAACGCCAAGGTGCAGGAGAACTACCGCCGCCGTTTCCGCATCCGGTTTCCGAACGAGGAACTGCCGGCAGCGCGGCCGCACCAGACCACTCCGCTCTATGACCGGATGCTGGCGCAGGGCGCCGTCATGGGTGACAGCTGGGCGCTGGAAACCCCGCTCTGGTTCGCGCCGGACGGCGTCGAGGCGAAGGACATCTTCTCCTTCCACCGCTCCAACGATTTCGACCATGTCGGCGCCGAATGCCGCGCCGTGCGCGAGAGCGTCGGCGTCACCGAGACCGCCAATTTCGCCAAGTACGAAATCACCGGGCCGGGCGCCGAGGCTTTCCTGTCCCACCTGATGACCAACACCATGCCGAAGATCGGCCGCATCGTGCTCACGCCGATGCTGAACGAGTACGGCAAGCTGATCGGCGATTTCACCATCGCCCGCGCCGGCGAAGAAAAGTTCTACATGTGGGGCTCGTCCCAGGCCGAGATCTATCACATGCGCTGGTTCGAAAAGCACCTGCCCAGAGACGGCTCGGTGACACTCCGCGCGATCAACCTCGGCTGGGTGGGGCTTTCCATTGCCGGTCCGAATGCCCGCAAGGTGCTGGAGAAGATCACCGGTGAAGATGTCACGAATGAAGCGTTCCGCTTCATGGACTTCCGCGAGATGGACGTCGCCAACGCGCCCTGCAAGGTCAACCGCATCACCTACACCGGCGACCTCGGCTACGAACTCTGGATGGCGCCGGAATACCAGCGCCAGGTCTATGACGCCCTGATGACGGCGGGCGCCGAATTCAACATCGTCAACTTCGGCATGCGCGCGCTGCTGTGCCTGCGGCTTGAAAAGAATTTCGGCACCTGGTTCCGCGAGTTCCGGCCGATCTACGGCCCCTATGAAGCCGATCTCGGCCGCTTCGTGAAGCTCTCCAAGGAAAGCTTCATCGGCAAGGAGGCCGCGCAGAAGGAATTTGACGAAGGTCCGAAGCGTCTCAGGGTCAGCTTCATGGTCGATGCCGGCGATGCCGATGTCATGGGTGACGAGCCGATCTGGCACGGTGGCAAGGTGATCGGCTGGATCACTTCCGGCGGCTACGGCCACCATGTCGGCACCTCGCTCGCTCAGGGCTACGTGCCAGCGGAGCTTGCAAGGGACCTTGGCGATGGCGCCTTCGAGATCGAAATTCTCGGCGAACGCCGCAAGGCCACCATCAATCCGGACCCGCTGTTCGACCCGAAGGCCGAACGCATGCGCATGTAACCGCCATCTGAGCGCCAGATGGAGCCTGCAAGGGAGGAGTGTGGGCATTCATGAACACGGAACATTTCGGCCGCCACCGGCGCAAGATCATGCCCGCGGTCCTGCCCGCGCATCCGGGTGATCTTGCCGACTATGAGACTCTCGCCGCCTATGCGATGGAAAAGGCGACGGTGCTCAACCGTCATGTGCTCGGTTATGGCGAACTGGCCGAAGCGGAGTGGGCGGCGCTTGATCTCGCCGCCCCCGATCTCGACGCCATCCGTGCCTATCGGCTGGCGCGCATCCGCAACCAACTGGAGCAACGCGACCTTTCCGCAGCGATCCTGTGCGATCCACTCAACGTGCGTTATGCGACCGACGCCACCAACATGCAGATCTGGTCGACCCACAATGCCGTGCGCTACACATTCGTGGCGCTGGACGGCCCCGTTATCGCCTTCGACTTCCACAATTGCGAGCATCTGGCCGCGCATAATTTCCTGGTCGACGAAATCCGTCACGGTGTGCCCTGGTTCTATTTCGAGGCCGGGCCGCGCTCGCAGGAACTGGCCCTGAAATGGGCGGACGAACTGGCCGACCTTGTCAGGACCCATGGCGGCGGCAACCGCCGCATCGCCATCGACAAGGCCCGCCGGGAAGGCGTCGCGGCCCTGGAGCGCCATGGCCTTGAGATCCATGACGGCGAAGAGGTGATGGAGCTGGCAAGGGCGATCAAGTGCCCCGACGAGATCAGGGCGATGCGCCGGTCGATCGCTTCCTGCGAAGCCGCCATGCACGAGATGGAAGCCGCGCTCCGGTCCGGCATGACCGAATGGGATCTCTGGGCCCTGCTTCACGCCGGCAACATCCGCCGCGGCGGCGAATGGATCGAGACCCATCTCCTGTCCTCGGGTCCGCGCACCAATCCCTGGTTCCAGGAAGCATCCGCCCGGGTCATCCAGGACGGTGAACTCGTCGCCTTCGACACCGATCTGGTCGGGCCCTATGGCATGTGCTGCGACATCTCACGCACCTGGCTGTGCGGCGACGGCGTGCCCACCAACGAGCAGCGCACGCTCTACCAGATGGCGGTCGACCAGATCGAGGCCAATATCGGCATGCTGGCACCGGGACGGACTTTCCGGGAACTGTCGCACGACGCTGCCAGCCTGCCCGACGACTACCTCGCCAACCGCTATTCCGTGCTTTTCCATGGCGTTGGCCTTTGCGACGAATACCCGGCCGTGCCCTACCCGGCCGACTGGGAAGCCGGCGGCTATGACGGTGCGCTTGAGGCGGGCATGGTGGTCTGCGTGGAAAGCTATGTCGGCCGCCATGGCGGCCATGAGGGCGTCAAGCTGGAGGAGCAACTCCTGATCACCGAAACCGGTCATGAGCGGCTCAGCAGCTATCCCTGGGACGCCAGGCTGATGGGACAGGCGGTGTGAGGGAAGACCAAACCCTCGTTCTCCTTCGTCATGCCATGGCTTTGCCGCACGAAAGGCTTTGCCTACCGGAGACGGAACGGCATGGGTTGCCGGGTGAAGCCCGGCAATGATGAAGTAGAAATGGTTTGATCCTGTTCGACGACTATTTCAGCCGGATGATCTTCGGGCCGAGCGCGCGGAGGTAATCGCCCTGGTCGGCGAAGACCATGACGTTGGTCTCGCGCACCTCGGTCTGTTTCAGCTCCAGCGGCGTCTTGCCGTCCGGATTGACGATCACCTTGCGCGTCGGCGGCAGGCCGCGGAACACCAGCACGCCGGCTTCCTTGGTGACGATGGCGCCATAAGGCTCGTCATGAACGATGCGCGTTGTATCTCCGGCCTGCGCGGCAACACCGAGAGCAAGGCTCAGACCCGCGGCAGCCAGCAGGGACTTGCAGAACGTTTTCATGGCACGTCTTCCTGTTAACGCTTCATTTACCATGAATCGTAACCGGTCGTTAACTTTTGCGCCAGCCATCGCGTGACCGGCATCCCCTGAAAGCAGGATTATGGTTAACGCAAGTAACGGGATCGAAACGACAGCCCACCGGGCAGCCCGACAGGCCGCTCAGGCCAGCGACGGATAGCCCAGCTCCGCGGCTTGCCGCTCCATGTCCAGAATGCCGTCATAGTCGCTGCCAGACAGCCTGGAGAAGCCGACAATCCCCAGGCGTTCGCGGCTTTTTGCCGTATTGGGAGAGGAGAAAACCTGAGACACGGTCTCGCTGATCAGGTCGGCCTCCCCGTCTGAAAACCGCAGCGACGTGATCAGCGGCAGGCCCGGCGCAGCCGCTGTTTCTCCGATTGTCCTGAGCCGTCCGGCCAGCTCCGGCAATTCCCGGCAGGCAAGTCCCCAGCTGACGGTGTCGATGGCGGCGATCTCCGCATCGCCGGCTGCCACAGCCTTCATCGAGTTCAGGTGACCGCCGCTTTCGATCACGTCGGAAAAGAACACCCGGCCGGCGCCGAGCCGCGCGATCGCGTGGCGGAACGTGTTCATGCCCGACTGGCTGTCGGGACCGTTGAAGGCGGCTCTCCGGCCGCGCAGTCCCTTCAGTGTGCTGTACGGGCTGTCCCGCCGGACAACAAGCTGGCTGCAATAGGCAGGTCCCCGGCAACCCGGCGCATCGTAGTGGGGCGTGCCGACCAGCCGGACCTTGTCCGCCAGCGCATGGGTCAGCGGATAGCCGCAGGTCTGGGTGAGAAGCAGGTGCGGATCGGTCCAGAAAGCCACGAGGTCCGCCTCGCCTCGCCGGGGCCGAAAGTCTTCCGGCGCAATCCCCAGAACGCCGGAAAGCGCGCCTTGCAGCGCGATTTCGAGTTCCGCCGTTGCCGCGCGGACCTCCGGCCAGTCATACATCGGCAGACGGACCGGAAGAAACCCTTGTTCCCTCAAGAGACCGCCTTTCCGGCTGTCTCCAGTCCAGCGGGTTTCAAGCCGCCGGAGTCCAGCCCCGCCTTGTCCCGCCGCCTGGTCGGATGCGCCACCGGTTCCTTCACCTTGAAGAGATACTGCTTCGCCAGGTCAAAATAGCTCGAAAAGACATATCCTTCGTTGCGCCGCTGCCAGTCCGCGCGCGCCGCGCGGTAGATGGCCGGCAACTGGTACCAGGGCGTCCGCGGGTTGGCATGATGGACGACGTGGAGATTGTTGTTGAGGAACAGCAGCGAAAAGACCGGGCAGAACTCCACGATGATCGACCTCGCCTCGGCATGGTCATGGGCGCGGTGCTCGGCAAAGGTGCGCAGCATCAGCATGCTCATGGCCGGGTATGACACAAGGAGAAGATAGAGCCACAGCGGAATGCCGCCGACAAGGGTCACGAACAGGACGACCGGGACGGCCCCCGCAAGATGATGCAGCCAGGCCCGCATCACCGCCCTGTCGCCGTCCAGCATCATCCGCAATTCCGCACCCAGAAAGCCGATCATCGAGACGGCAGGTCCCAGAAGCAGCCGGCCGAGCAGACTGTTGTTCAGCGTCAATACGAACCTTATCGGTGCGGGCAGTCTCTGCCAGTCCGCCCAGGCCAGATAGAAGCTTTCCGGATCGTCATAAGGATCCGTCAGGCGATCATTGTTGTGGTGGCGCAAGTGCAGCGACTTGAACCGGCGGTAAGGCACCCACAAACCGAATGAGCAATAGACAAGCGCCTCGTTGACGCCCGGGCTGCGGGTCGGGTGGCCGTGCAGGACTTCATGCTGCAGGGAGGATTGCAGTGTGACGGTCAGGGCTGCCAGCGGAAAAACCACGAAAGGTCCCAGCTCCGAATAAAAGCCGATCAACAGCATCCAGGTTCCCGACGTGGCCAGGATGAGCGCCAGCGTCGGCCATTCGCAGAGTTTTGCGCGCGGCACGAAGATCTCCAAATAATTGATTTTGCGGTGTAAACCGAAAGACCCTGAGACTATGCGGCGCTGATGCCGTCCGTTCAACATGAGACTTTGGAACTTATTCCCCATATGTTATCAAAATCATCATTTTGTTTATTTTATTATACATATGTTGAAAATATGCGGCTTGAAGGGAGTATCTGAATGATATCGATCCGGAACGAAACCGCCCGGATGCCCTTTCCGCCGGCTTCGAAACGGACCACACGGCCCTCACCTCGATCCCGGGGGACAGATCAGACGCCATTCGCTGTTGGTCGAATCGGCAAAAACGGGGTAAGCAACCGGGGCACTTTTTGAAGGAACCTCTCCGTGGCCTGGTCCCCCCAACAAGATGACGCCTTGCAGCAGACCGCCGACTGGCTGAAGCGCGGCGACCGTCAGGTATTCCGCCTGTTCGGATATGCCGGAACGGGCAAGACCACCCTTGCCCGCCACCTGGCCGAAGGCATTGACGGCGATGTCTGCTTCGGCGCCTTCACCGGCAAGGCGGCGCACGTGCTGCGCCAGAAGGGCTGTGAGGACGCCGGCACCATTCATTCGCTGATCTACCGCCCCCGCTCCGCCAAGGAGGAGGAGGAAACGGACGACGACGACGAGGACAGCGGCCCGCAATTCGCCATCAAGCGTGACAGCGCGGCGGCAACCGCCAGCCTGATCGTCATCGACGAATGCTCCATGGTCGACGAGGAACTCGGCAAGGACCTGTTGTCCTTCGGCACACCGGTCCTGGTGCTGGGCGACCCCGCCCAGCTGCCCCCGGTCAAGGGGGGCGGCTATTTCACCGAGGCGGAACCCGACGTGATGCTGACCGAGGTGCACCGGCAGGCCCAGGACAACCCGATCGTGCGCATGTCCATGACCATCCGCGACGGCGGCCAGCTCGACTATGGCACATTCGGCGAAAGCAAGGTCATTCACCGGCGCGACATCGACAAGGACCAGATCCTTGAAGCCGACCAGGTTCTGGTCGGCACCAACAAGACCCGTCGTCTCTACAATGGCCGAATCCGGGAACTGAAGGAGTTCTCGACACCGATGCCCGCCGTCGGCGACAAGCTGGTCTGCCTGCGCAACGACAAGACCAAGGGGCTCTTGAACGGGGGGCTCTGGACCGTGAAGCGGCTGCGGCCGCCGCGCGGAAACACGCTGCGCTTCGATGTCGTGTCCGAGGACGAACTGTCGCGCACCGCCGTCAAGGTCAAGGTGCTGCCCGCCATGTTCGAGGATGGCGCCGAAGCCATTCCCTACGCGATCCGGCGCAAGGCCGACGAATTCGACTACGGCTATGCGCTCACCGTGCACAAGGCGCAGGGCTCACAATGGGACAATGTCGTCCTGTTCGACGAAAGCTGGGCCTTCCGCGAGCACAAGAGCCGCTGGCTCTACACCGCGGTCACAAGGGCCGCGGAGCGGATCACTGTCGTAAGATAGGGGCGTTGCGCTCGGGTTCCGAAAATCCGTCGAGGTCGTCACGAACCGGAAGCGCCTGGAGGCCGGTTTCGACGAAGGTTTTCAGATCCGCCTCCTTGCAGCCGCTGCGGCCGAGCAGGGCAATGGCCGAGAACTGGCCGTCCAGAAAGGTCGCCACCCGGTCGATATCCGCGTCGTCGCGCAATTCCCCCGCATCGGCCGCTTTCAACAGCCGCTCGCGAATGGCGGAATACCGGGATTCCCGCAAACCCGTCACAACTTCCCGGTGGCGCTCCGGCCCATAGGTGCAATCCACCAGCGCGTTGACCAGGAAACACCCCGCCGGCGTGTTCTTGTCGAGGGTCAGATCGGCAATCGCGCCCAGAAAATCACGAAAGTCCTCGACAACGTTTTTCCGCGCCAGCTTCAGCTGCGCGAAGACAGGACCGCCATAGGTCTCGAAATAATGCAGCAACGCCTTTTCGAAAAGGGCTTCCTTGTCGCCGAACGCCGCATAGAGACCCGGCTTGGCCATGCCCGATGCGTCGGCAAGGTCATTCATCGAGGTTCCCGAATAACCATTCTGCCAAAAGGCGATCATCACGGAATGAAGTGCGTCCGCGGTATTAACTTTTCTTGGACGGCCTCGTGCCATCGGTCTGTCCTCCTTGTAACAAACCGTCTGCCTGGAGCTCGCCAGCTGCGACTGCCCCTGGATTCGGGCATTTCTGTTGCTTGTCTGATATGGGTCTTTGCCCATTAAGATGTATTATTTTGGCTAAAGAATAACGCACTCTGTGGAATGCGAAATACGTAAATTGTTGCATTCCGTTCATTTGCCCCGCAAATTCAACCAGGAATTGCAGATAGAGGTGAAATCGCGCCCGAAAAAATGAAATTCCGCCTCGCCTCGCAAGGAATATTCCGCCTGTTGACGCGGCCTGGCGGCCCCATTCGCTTCTTTGGCGGAATTGACGGTGGACGGAAAGGCCATGTCCCTTTCCCACCCGATTGAGGCGGATTATGTTGTGCCGCCTCGAATGCCACCACCGAAAGCACTTGCGTAAATGGAAAGCGTTTCCCCTACCGGCCCTGCCTCCAAAACAAAGCTCAACGCCGAAACCGCGCTGCGCATCGCCCAGAGGATCGCCGACGAAATCGGCTGCAAGGCGGGACAAGTCAACGATACGGTCCAGATGCTGGACGAAGGCTCGACCGTGCCCTTCATTGCCCGCTACCGCAAGGAAGCGACCGGGGGCCTGGACGACAGCCAGTTGCGCAAGCTGGAGGAGCGGCTGATCTACCTGCGCGAGCTGGAAGACCGGCGCGGTGCCATCACCAAGTCGATCGAGGAACAGGGCAAGCTCACCGAGGCACTGACGCAAAGCATTCAGGCGGCGGAAACCAAGTCCCAGCTGGAAGACATCTACCTTCCCTACAAGAAGAAGCGCCGTACCAAGGCCCAGATCGCCCGCGAAGCCGGTCTGGAACCGCTCGCCGACCTGCTGCTCGGCGACCCGTCGAAGGATCCGGAAAAGGAAGCAGCCGCCTATGTCGATGACGGCAAGGGCATTGCCGACACCAAGGCGGCACTCGACGGCGCCCGCCAGATCCTGATGGAACGGTTTGCCGAGAACGCGGAGCTTGTCGGACGCCTGCGCCGCCATGTCGAGGAGCGCGGTGTCGTCCAGTCGAAGCTGATCGACGGCATGGCCGAAAAGGGCGCCAAGTTCGCCGACTATTTCGACTATTCCGAGAAATGGTCGAAGATCCCCAGCCACCGGGCCCTCGCCCTGTTCCGTGGCCGCAACGAGGGCGTCCTGTCCGTCGATCTCACGGTCGATGCCGACGATGTCTCGCCGGTCCTTCCGGCGGTGAAGATGGTCGCCGACACCTATGGCCTCGCCGACCGCGGCCGCCCGGCGGACAAGTGGCTGATGGACGTCGCCCGCTTTGCCTGGAAGGTGAAGCTCGCCCTGCATCTGGAGCTCGACCTGATGGGCGTGCTGCGCGACAAGGCCGAGGAAGAGGCGATCCAGGTGTTCGCCCGCAACCTCAAGGACCTTCTGCTGGCGGCTCCCGCCGGTGCGCGCGCAACGCTCGGCCTCGACCCGGGCATCCGAACCGGCGTCAAGGTGGCCGTGGTCGACGAAACCGGCCGGCTGGTCGACACCGCCACCATCTATCCCTTCCAGCCGCGCAACGATGTCACCGGCTCCCGTGCCGCGCTGCTCGCGCTGATCGCCAAACACAAGGTCGGCCTGATCGCGATCGGCAACGGCACGGCCAGCCGCGAGACCGACAAGCTCGCCGGCGATGTGCTCTCCGACATTCCGGCCGGCCAGCGCCCGGTCAAGGTGATCGTCAACGAGGCCGGTGCGTCCGTCTACTCCGCCTCGGAACTGGCGGCGAAGGAAATGCCGGATGTCGACGTTTCCCTGCGCGGCGCGGCCTCCATCGCCCGGCGCCTGCAGGATCCGCTGGCCGAGCTGGTCAAGATCGAGCCCAAGTCCATCGGCGTCGGCCAGTACCAGCATGACGTCAACCAGACCAGGCTCGCCCGTGCGCTCGATGCCGTGGTGGAAGATGCGGTGAACGCGGTCGGCGTCGATCTCAACACCGCCTCGCCGGCCCTGCTGTCACGCATCTCCGGCCTGTCGGACAGTCTCGCCAAGGCCGTCGTCGAGCACCGCGAGGCCATCGGCCGCTTCGACAGCCGCTCACAGCTGAAGGAAGTGCCCCGTCTCGGCGCCAAGGCGTTCGAACTTTGCGCCGGCTTCCTGCGCATCACCGGCGGCAAGGAACCGCTCGACGCCTCCTCCGTGCACCCGGAAGCCTACCCGCTCGCCAAGCGGATCGTAAAGGCCTGCGGCCGGGATCTCAGGCAGATCATGGGCGACGCCTCCCTGCTGAAGGGCCTGGAGCCAGGGGACTTCACCGACGAGAAATTCGGCCTGCCGACCGTCAGGGACATCTTGAGCGAACTGGAAAAACCCGGCCGCGACCCGCGCCCGGAATTCAAGACGGCCGCCCTTCAGGACGGCGTCGAGGAGATCTCGGACCTGAAACCCGGCATGAAACTGGAAGGCACGGTGACCAACGTCACCAATTTCGGTGCCTTCGTCGATGTCGGCGTGCACCAGGACGGTCTCGTGCATGTCTCCCAGCTCGCCGACCGCTTCGTCGATGACCCGCACAAGGTCGTCAAGGCGGGCGACATCGTCAAGGTGACCATCCTGGAGGTGGACGTGCCGCGCAAGCGCATCTCCATGACCATGAAATCCCAGGCCGACTACCAGGGCCAAAGGGAACGCGGCCAACAGCAGGATCGCGGGGGTCCAGGCGGTCGCGGTCCGGGTGGCAAGGGGCCGGGCGGACGTGGCCCCGGCGGCAATCCCCCGCGCGGCAGCAGCGGCGGCGCGCCGAAGAGCTCCGGTGGCGACGGCGGCAACAACGCCATGGCGGCAGCCCTTGCCGCGGCGATGAACAAGAAGCGGACGTGATCTAGGCGAAGACTTCCGCGTCTCTTGTCGGCAACTCGCCACGTTCCCGAAGATCCTTCAGGTAGGCACGGCAGACAATCACCGCGAAGAGGGCGAGGCTGAACAACGACGTCAGCTTGACGAGCACAAGAACCATTGCGCCGGCCGGGTTGGGCACTCCGGCAGACGTGACCGGGTCTGAGCCGATGCCGAGGTTCTCCGCGAGGATCAGGATCACAAACGACAAGGCCGAAAGGCCCCAGACGCCGAGCAGGAGCCTGGGGATCAGATAGCCGGCCTGCCGAAACGCCCGTCCCACGGCGGCCCCGATCTCAGGCCTGACACCGAACAGCCGCGCGGGAAACACGGTCCCGAACAAAAACATGGCAAAAAAATAGACACCACCCACGCACAGCATGGTGAGGCCCATGAAGTACCCCGTTCCTGGTTGCGCACCCTGCAGGGTTGATGCTGCAAGCGCCACGACGAGTATTGAAGCGACTATGACCGGCACATAGAGCAGGAATAGAAACCGCAGGGAAAATCCCATGTATTTCTTTCCGTTCTCCTTTGAGCTGACATCCAGCCCGAGAAAAGAAAGACAAACATAGAAAACCACGCCGGCCTCGGCAAAAGCCTTGGCGACAGTTATTGAATTGTCGATGTCGTACAACATGTTGACGCAATCAAGAATAAACAAAAACAGAACGATACCGAAGAAATATTTCCAGCATGAAAGGACAGATCGAAAAGCCTGAGAAATGATATTCGGCCCGGAATTCATGAAACACCTCCAGATTGCGCACTGCTCCCATCTTTAGCGGCAGTTCGAGAAACACTTCAATGGCCTTGTTACAGAGGTCCGGGTACCAGAATGCAAGTTTCGCCGAAGCACCCCTGCGACAGCAACGCGCCCACGGCATCCAACAGGAACAGATGTTGACCGGATCAAGGAGCAATGCGGGGGCCTCCCGGCCGCCGCTACAACCATTCGCTCGGCAGGCCAGCTCAGGAACATTTTTCCTTGATCTGGCCAAGCTGGCCCCGGCCGCGCTTCAGCGCGTAAGGGACCTTTCCGCTCGACAGCCGAAACGGATCGCCTTTGCAGGTCGACTTTGCCATCCGTTGCACTTTTGCCTTCGACTTGCAGTTCCAGTCACCAAGCTGCTTGTTTTTCACGGGGTCGTAGGTATTGGCGGGATAACGGAAGCAGACATGGCTTCCGCCGGAACTGTTTTTCCACTGACCCCGAACACTGCGCGAGTTTCCAGGATACCAAAGGTAGGAACGACCACCGCGCGCATAGTATTCAACTTGAATACCGTGACCTCCGCCATAGAAGACAAGCGTCCGGCCGGAAAACTCCAACGGCTGGGAACTCGCCGGGGAGAACATAAGAAAAACGGCAATGCAGAAAAACAGAATTCGAGCTGTCACCGAAACCACCTCACACAATCCAGAACAAGCAATCAAGATTGCATAACAAACGCGCCTCACGCGCTCAAGGCGCAGCCCCGCCGTTTCGGGACGATTTTGAGGGCAAGCGTGGAGAGGCGGCGAGGGTCAGTTGGCGGATAGCCCGGCAACGGTGGTCAACGCCGCCGGGCTGCCCGTTACCGGTACTCGTAACAGGTGTCGCTGCCCCAGGGCGCTTCGATATAGACTTGCTGGCCCTTGCTGTGGATCGTGTAGGGGCCATCCGAATAGCGGGCACCCGACCCCGAGACGACCTGCTCCAGCCTGTGGAGAGGAGCTCCGTCCATCGAGAAGGTCAGGTGACCGTTGCCGCTGTTCACGTAATTCACGATCAGGGGAATACCTTCGGTGCAGGTGTATTTGACGGTGAGCGCGTTTTGCCCGGCCGGCTGCGGAAGTTCGCCGCCCGTTACCGGCTGCCCCCCGCGAGCCGGAAAGGCATCGGTGATACGGTAGAGATCCGACTTGGGCCCGTTGCCCTGTCCATAAAGGACCATGCGCCGGTGAAGGTCCAGCTGCAGCGTCACGTTGCGGGACGCATCGTGGAGATAGACGGACCACTCGTCCCGGCCGAATTCCTGAAAATGGAAGCCGATGGTGCCATAGACATCCGTCTCCTGCCACTGGCCGCCACCGACACTGACAAAGCTGCCGCCCGAATGCCGCACAACGCCGACATTCCTGCCATTCACGCCGGCGGTTGCCGGCGGCTGCGCGGGGGGCTGCTGTGGTGGATTGTTGACCTGGGGGCGCGGTGCACAGACCTGGTAGATCCCGGGATACGGCCGCTCCGAGCAGAACAGTCCGCCCCAGTGATATCCGGTCTGGCCGTTCCGGTAACGGATCTGGAACCATTCGTAGCCGTTCATCATGACCCCGGTTCCCGACAGGATCAGAATGGCATCACCCTGGTAAAGACTGCCGCTCTGGCCATACTGGATGCCGGGACCGCTGCGGACCTTGCCACCGTAGGATTGGCCGTTCTGGGGAAAGTCAACGTCCGGAGACGCCAGGGACGCGGATCCCGGCATAAAAGCAATCGCCACTGCGAGAAGAACTGCAAACCGTTGCATCTAAATACCTGCACTGTTGAAACACTTGAAATTGAAATCCGGCTTTTTGCCGGCCACATTTTTCAGTTGCGGGATTTACGATAGGTCATATGAACCGAAAATGAACGGTTCTTTATCCTCTCCCGACGAAAGAATAATGTTCCGGTGCCAGGGACGAGGTGATCGGCGCGCCTGGGGAATACCGCGAACCTGGCGGCAAGGAACACAAGTGCAGGCGGTTTCCGCACCTCCGTGAGACATCCCCCGGACATTCCGGCAGGACTTGAAGCATTAAGATCACCCGCGCCCGCTGCTCTTGCCTGGTCAAAACTGCCCCCTCTGGTAAAGCGCGCGAACTGCTTTAACTTCATAGAAATGAAGCATGGTCGAGGATCGGCATATGCCGCAGAATGATCAGGAAGAGCTCTGGCCCGAGCAGGACATCGAGTCCAGCTCCCTGACCGCGCTTGCACATCTTTACCGCGCCGAAGTGTTCCGCAGCACCCATTGGCGCACCCGGCTGGACAACACCACCAACTGGGCCGTGGTCACCACGGGCATTGCGCTGTCGGCAACGTTTTCCAACATCGACGCCTCACCGCTGCCCATGGTTCTGGTCGGCCTGCTTGTCACTGTTTTCCTGGTCTTTGAAGCCCGCCGCTACCGCTACTACAACATGTTCCGGGCGCGGGCACGGCTGATGGAATCCGACATCTACGCGCCGATCCTCCACGGCCGCAAAGTGCCCTGGTCGGCGGAATGGAGCAAACTGCTCGCCGACGACTACGAAACGCCGCATTACCATATCAGCCTGGCGCGGGCGGCCGGCCGGCGGCTGCGCTCGAACTATTCCTGGATCCTGGCCATCCAGGCGGTCGCCTATTACGGCAAGATCGCCATTCATCCCGAACCGCTGGTGAGCCTGTCCGAGGCGTTCGAACGCGCGGCCATCGGGCCGATCCCCGGCGGCCTGGTCATGATGGCGGGCGTGTTCTTTCACCTGAGCTGGGTGGTCTTCGCGATCGTCACGCTGCGCCTCGACAAGGCCTACCGCGAACAGCGCAAGTCACCCATGCAGGCGATCTGACACCCTCAGGTCACAAGGTGGTCAAAACCGGTCCGCGCGATAGGGCACCGGATCGACGACGGGACGCATGCCCTCGATCATGTCGGCGACCAGTTCGCCGGTCACGGCGGACTGGGTCAGGCCATGATGGGCATGGCCGAAGGCGTAGAAGATGCGCTCATGCCGCGACGCCGGAGAGATCACCGGCAGACTGTCGGGAATGGAGGGCCGGTATCCCATCCAGCGCTTGCCGCCCTCTTCCTTCAAACCGGGATAGAACCGCCGCGCCTTGGCGATCATCGCGTCGACGCGCTTCCAGTTCGGCGGCAGGTTCAGACCGCCGAACTCGACCGCGCCGCCAACGCGCAGACCGGTGGAAAGCGGTGACATGACGAAACCGTGTCCCGGCAGCATGATCATGCGCTTCACCGATATGCCGGGTTCCGGCACGGTGATGTTGTAACCACGTTCGGTGTCGAGCGGAATGCGGTCGCCGAGCTGGCCTGCAAGGGTCTTCGACCATGCACCACAGGCAATCACCAGCCGCTCGGCATCGATTGTCGATCCGTCCTTCAGCACCAGTCCGCACCCGGCTTCGGACGGCAGCAGCCGCGCCACCTCGCCGGTCGCGAAGGTCACACCCTGTGTCTTCAGCCAGTCCGCAAGCGACAGGCACAAGTGTTTCGGCTCGTCGACCTGCATCCAGCCGGGCACGAGGGCACCGCCGATGACGCGGTCCGACAGGTCCGGCTCCAGGTCGCGGATTTGTTCCGCACCCAGTTCCTCGACCTCGATGCCGTGACGGCGCTGCTCGGCCCAGCCGCCGCGGGCGTCCTCAAGCGAAGCAGCGGTATCGAAGAGTTCCAGACAGCCGTCACGACGCACCTGATTGTGCGTTCCCGATACGCGCCAGAGCGCCTCCCAGGCCGGCAGCGCCGCTCCGTTCAGCTCGACCAGCGCCTGTGTGCTGCGCGCGACCCGGTCCGGACTCGAGGCGGCCAGGAACCGCAGCATCCAGGGCAGGATTTTCAGGGCATAGGCCGGGCGGACCGACAGGGGCCCAAGCGGATCGGCCAGCCACTTGATGGCCTGTTTCCAGAGCCCCGGAGTGGCCATCGGCGCCACATCCGTCCAGGCGATGGCGGCGGCATTGCCCTGGCTGGCGCCAGCGGCGGGGCCTTCCCGGTCAAGGATCGTGACATCATATCCGCGCTGCACCAGGCTGGCGGCCGTCGCCAGTCCCACCACACCGGCGCCGATGACATGGACGTGTCCCTTGCTCATTCTGATTGACCGGCTTCCTGTTTGATTGGCAGCTGCACCGGAGGGGTTACCGGCTGCAGGGTCTGGTTTGGCCGAACACCCGTCCCCGGCGGTGGTTCGATAGTGTTGTTTCTATCAGTGTCAGACTCGTGCCAGGTGTCAACATCTGATATATCAAAAGTACATCTGGAATTGAAAATGGGCGTTTCCCTTGATGGCAAGCGATCTCAGCCAATCCGCGCAGGCCTACCTCCTCCTGGAAGAGGAGATCGTCACCTTGCGCCTGAAGCCCGGCGAGGCGATCACCGAGGCCTCGCTGACGCAGCGGACAGGACTGGGCAGAACACCCATCCGGGAAGCCATCCAGCGGCTCAGCTGGGAAGGGCTCCTGTCGATCCGGCCACGCCTCGGCATCATCGTCGCGGAAATGAACCCTTCCGATTTCCTGAAAGTCCTGGAAGCCCGCCACGGCCTCGAACGCCTGGTTGCGGGACTTGCCGCCCGGCTTGCCGGCAAGGACGAGCGGCGGACCCTGGAGGCCTGCGCGGAAGACATGCGCGAAGCGGCCGCCAAGTCGGATGTCGAGGATTACCTGCGGCACGACAAGGCCTTCGACGATGTCGTCTCGCAGGCCGCCTGCAATCCCTTCGCCACCAAGGCGCTTGCCCCCTTGCAGACCCATAGCCGGCGCTTCTGGTACCGCCACTTCGGCGAGGAGGACCTCAATCCGGCGGCCTGGAGCCATCTGGAGGTCATGCGGGCCATCGCTGGTGGCGACGAGGACGCCGCCGGCGAACACGCGGACAACCTGATGCTCTATTTGCGCCGGCAGGCGACGAGTCTCGTCAGCAGACCACGCTAGATCAAGCCGCGGCAGGGAAATAGGAGCGCGTCCTGTTCGCCAGGGCCACCAGTGACAACATGACCGGAACTTCCACCAGCACCCCGACAACCGTTGCCAGCGCCGCGCCGGAATTCAGACCGAACAGACTGATGGCAACGGCAACGGCAAGTTCAAAGAAGTTCGATGTTCCGATGAGCGCGGCCGGCGCGGCCGTGTTGAACGGCACCCGCCACAGGTATGCCCACAGGTAGGCAACAAGGAAGATGCCGTAGCTTTGAATAAGCAACGGTATCGCAATCAGGACTATGACGAGGGGCTTTTCAAGGATGGTTTGTGCCTGGAAACCGAACAGCAGGACAACTGTTGCCAGGAGACCCAGGACCGAGAAGGGTTTGACCTTGCCGGTAAACTCCGCGATCCGTTCCTCATTGTCGTTCCCGTCCAGCGCCTTGCGCGTGAAATATCCCGCCACAAGAGGAATGACAACGTAGAGGATCACCGACAGCAGGAGCGTTTGCCAGGGCACGACAATGTCCGTAACGCCGAGCAGCAGGGCCGCGATCGGCGCAAATGCAAACACCATGATGATGTCGTTGATGGACACCTGAACGAGCGTGTAATTCGCGTCGCCCCGCACAAGCTGGCTCCAGACGAACACCATGGCCGTGCAGGGAGCGACCCCGAGCAGGATCATGCCTGCGATATATTCCTTCGCCGTCTGCGGGTCGACGAGGCCCGCGAACAGATATTCGAAAAACAGGATCCCGAGCGCGGCCATGGTGAAGGGTTTGATCAGCCAGTTGACCACGACCGTAATGCACAGGCCCTTCGGCTTGCGGCCGACGTCCTTCAGGGACGCAAAGTCCACATTCACCATCATGGGATAGATCATCACCCAGATGAGTACGGCGACCACCAGATTGACACTGGCGTATTCCAGGGAGGCGATGACCTGAAAGACATCGGGCACGAAAGCCCCGAGACCGACACCTGCCGCGATGCAAAGCGCCACCCACAGTGACAGGTAACGTTCGAAAAGCCCCATGGGCGACGAAGTATCTTGACTCATGACGTTCTTTCTCAGTTGAACCTTCAGGCGTTGAGCAGCCTGGAAACGGACATGTCTTTGTGGGTCACGGCACGCGAGACCACTTGCTGACAGGGAACGACCTTCTTCAAACGGATTTCGGCCTTGTCCCGGAAACGCGACAGGCTGAAATCAGGCATTCGAAAGATCCTGGGTATCGGCAGTCGCCCCAATGGCCACGAGCCGCGCCTTGCCGTCGTCCGCGGTGAAAACACGGTCGCCGAGCGCCAGCATCGCGTTGATGCGCCGTTCCAGGCGCTCATAGGCGAGGTCGAAGGCGGCCGCGCGGGTGGCGTCATCGCCCTGCACGCCTGCCGGGTCCGGGATGCCCCAGTGCACCACCATCGGGTGCCCCGGCCACACGGGGCAGGCCTCGCCGGCGGCGCTGTCGCAGACGGTGATGATCAGGTCCATCCTGGGAGCGTCCAGGCCGGAGAATTCCTCCCAGCTCTTGGAGCGGAAACCGTCGCTCGGCAGGCCGTGGCGCTCCAGACAGGCGAGCGCGTCCGGATTGACCGTGCCGCGCGGCGTCGACCCGGCCGAGAAGCTCCGGAAGCTGCCCTGCCCCAGATGCCGGAACAGCGCTTCTCCAAGCACGGAGCGGGCCGAATTGGCCGTGCAGATGATTAGAACATTGCGCATTTGAATGATGGCCCCACCAGTGATTGCGCAGTCAGCGCGCTTTTCCCGTATCACAAACTCCGCCGGCCGCCAGGCTGGCGATCGGAGCGCACAGCTCCGGGTTTCCACCGCAGCAATCCTGCAGCAGGTAGGTCACGAGAACCTGCATGGTCTGAAGGTTCGCGCGGTAGCAGATCGAGCGCCCGTCCCGCTCGGCGAGTACAAGACCGGAACGGGACAAGGCGCCCAGGTGGGTCGACAGGGTGTTTGGACGCACGTCGAGCGCGTCGGAAACGGCGCCGGCGGTCATGCCTTCCTTTCCGGCTTTCACCAGCAGGCGAAAGACGTCGAGGCGGGTCTCCTGGCCAAGGGCTGCCAATGCGTTGAGAGCGTCTTCTTTTTCCATATTTCGAGAATACTCGAAATAACGAATAATGCAACCTCGATTTCGCGCAACCGGAAAAGAAAGGCCCTGCTCCAGGGGAGCAGGGCCTTTCCGAACAGTCGCCGTTGACGGTTGTGCCTCAGGCGGCCTTTGCCGCCAGGCGCTTGCGGATGCTTTCCACGTCCGCGCGCGGTGTCGCGGCGAACAGCGTCTTGGTGTAGTCGTGCTGCGGGTTTTCGAAGACCTCGTCCCGCGTGCCGTATTCCACCACCTCGCCGAAATACATCACCATCACCTTGTCGGCGATGTAGCGCACCACCGACAGGTCGTGGGAGATGAACACGTAGGTGAGGTTCATCTCCTCCTGCAGGTCGGCCAGCAGATTGAGGATCTGCGCCTGGACCGACAGGTCCAGCGCGGACACCGGTTCGTCGAGCACGAGCAGCTTCGGCTTCATCATAATCGCCCGGGCAATCGCGATGCGCTGGCGCTGGCCACCGGAGAACATGTGCGGATAGCGGCCGTAGTGTTCCGGCTGCAGCCCCACTTTCTCCAGCATCTGAAGCGCCAGGTCGCGGCGTTCGGCCGCCGGCATGTCGGTGTTGAGCAGCAGCGGCTCTTCTAGCACGTGACCGATCTTCTGGCGCGGGTTGAGCGAGCCATAGGGGTTCTGGAAGACGATCTGCACCTTCTGGCGCATTTCCTTCGAGATCCCGGTCTTGGAGATGTCGATCGGCAGGCCGTCGATCTCGATCAATCCGGAGGATTGCGCGTCGATCATGGTCAGCATGCGCGCCAGCGTGGACTTGCCACAGCCGCTTTCGCCGACCACGGCCAGGGTCGTGCCGCGTTCCACGTCCAGATTGACACCCTTGACGGCAGTCAGGGTGGATGCCTTCTTGAACATGCCGCCCTTGATGTCATAGGTCCGGTAAAGGTCGCGGACCTTGAGGATCACATCTTTGGACATTTAAAATCCTCCCGCTTCGGCATAATCGCTGACGGTCGGCAACCGGTCGCCGGTGGCATTCTCGGGAAGCGCCGACAGCAGGGCCTTGGTGTAAGGGTTCTGCGGGTTTTCAAACAGGTCGAGCACGCCGGACTCTTCCATCTTGCGGCCCTGGTACTGGACGATCACGCGGTCGGCGGTTTCCGCGACCACGCCCATGTCGTGGGTGATCATGATCAGCCCCATGCCGCTGTCCTGTTGCAGCTGGACCAGAAGGTCCAGGATCTGTTTCTGGATGGTCACGTCGAGCGCGGTGGTCGGCTCGTCGGCGATCAGCAGTTTCGGTTGGCAGGCAATTGCCATGGCGATCATCACGCGCTGGCACTGGCCACCCGACATCTGATGCGGAAAGGCATTGAGCCGTCCCTCCGGATCCGGAATGCCGACCGAGGTCATCAGCTCGATCACCCGATCCTTGATCTGCCGGCCCTTGAGCGCAGTATGCGTTTTCAGGGTCTCACCCAGCTGGAAGCCGACGGTGAAACACGGATTGAGGCTGGCGATCGGCTCCTGGAAGATCATCGAGATGTCCTTGCCGATCACCTTGCGGCGCGCCTTGGCGGTTAGGGTGCGCAGGTCAAGGCCCTCGAAATCCATCTTGTCCGCGGTGATTGTCGCGGTGTCCGGCAGCAGTCCCATGGTCGCCAGCATGGCAACGGACTTGCCGGACCCGGACTCCCCGACGATGGCCAGGACTTCACCGGCGTCAACCGTGTAGTCGACGCCGTCCAGGGCCTTGAACGGGCCTTTGGCGGTGTCGAACTCGACTTTCAGGTTGCGAATTTCAAGAAGAGACATGGGCTCAGCTCCTCTTCAGCTTCGGATCGAGCGCATCGCGCAGGCCGTCGCCGACCAGGTTGATGGCCAGAACGGTGATCAGGATGGCAAAGCCGGGGAAGGTCACCACCCACCAGGCGCGCAGGATGAACTCGCGTGCTTCCGCCAGCATCGTGCCCCATTCGGGCGTCGGCGGTTGCGCGCCCATGCCCAGGAAGCCGAGGGCGGCCGCGTCCAGGATCGCATTGGAGAAGGACAGGGTCGCCTGAACGATCAACGGCGCCAGACAGTTCGGCAGGATGGTCTTGAACATCAGCCGCATGTGACCGGCACCGGCCACCTTGGCCGCGACCACATAATCGCGCGAGCGCTCCGACAGCACGGCGGCGCGGGTCAGGCGCACGAAATGCGGCTGCAGGACGATGGCGATCGCGATCATCGCGTTGATCAGGCCCGGCCCCAGGATGGCCACCAGCACGAGGGCGAGCAGCAGCGACGGGAAAGCCAGTATGATGTCCATCACCCGCATGATGAAGGTGTCGACCGCACCGCGCATGTAGCCGGCGACCAGGCCGAGCACGATGCCGCCCACCAGGGCGATGGAGACGACGACCACGCCGATGAACAGCGAGAACCGCGCACCGAAGATCAGGCGCGAGAGAATGTCGCGGCCGACGGCGTCGGTCCCGAGGATGAAAGCGGCCTTGCCGCCTTCCTGCCAGACCGGCGGCACCAGGAAACTGTCGCGGTACTGCAGGTCGGGATCGTGCGGCGCGACCAGGGGTGCGAACACCGCCATCAGCACCAGGAGAACGAAGATGACGAGGCCGATCACCGCGCCCTTGTTCTGCGAGAAGTAGTACCAGAACTCGATCAGCCGCGCCTTGGTGGCGTTGCGGCTTTCTTCCTCGAGCTTGGCGGTATCGGCCTTGGTGGCCGGGGAGGTATCTGTCATGTCGGAATACCCTCGGCTCAATTGTGGCGGATGCGCGGATTGATCAGGCCGTAAAGCACGTCCACGATCAGGTTGACCAGCATGATGATCCCGGCGATGAGCAGCAGGCCGCCCTGGACCACGAAATAGTCGCGGCGGGAAATGCTGTCGACGAGCCATTTGCCGATGCCCGGCCAGGAAAAGATCGTTTCCGTCAGAATGGCGCCGGCCAGCAGCACGCCGACCTGGAGGCCGATGGTGGTGATCACCGGGATCAGGGCATTGCGCAGGGCATGCAGGCCGATCACCGATCGAGGCGGCAGGCCCTTTGCGCGGGCGGTGCGGACATAGTCCTCACCCAGCACTTCCAGCATCGCGGAGCGGGTCTGCCGGGCAATCACGGCAAGCGGAATGGTCGCCAGCACGATCGACGGCAGGATCAGGTGCCGGACCGCGGACAGGAAGGCGCCCTTTTCCCCCGACAGCAGACTGTCGATCAGCATGAACCCCGTCACCGACGGGAAGAAGAACATCAGCGAGATGCGGCCCGAAACCGGGGTCCAGCCCAGAATGCCGGAAAACAGGATGATCAGCAGCAGGCCCCACCAGAAGATCGGCATCGAATAGCCGACCAGCGCCGTGCCCATGATCGCCTGGTCGGCGATCGAGCCGCGCTTCACGGCGGCGAAGATCCCTGCGGGAATGCCGATGCAGACCGCCAGGATGATGGCGCACAGCGCCAGCTCGGCGGTCGCGGGAAACAGCGTCATGAACTCGTCGAGAACGGGCTTCTTCGAGGCAAAGGAAGTGCCGAGATCGCCCTGGAAGACGCCGAGAACGTAATCGATATATTGCTGCCACAGCGGCTTGTCGAAGCCCATCTGTGCCATCAGCTCGGCCTTGCGCTCGTCGGAGATCCCGCGTTCACCTGCAAGCAGGTCGAGCGGGTCACCGGGCAGCAATCGGATGAAGGAGAAGGCGACGAGCGTGACGCCGATGAATGTCGGTATCAACAGGCCCAGACGGCCTAGAAGAAAACGGAGCATGTCAGGTTCCAGATACAAAGAACCAGCGGAAACCGTCACAAGTCATGAGAGTGCCCGCCGGTCAGAATGTTCGAAGGCGCCGGCATTGCTGCCAGCGCCTCCTTGAGATCAGGCGGATTTACTCCGCGATGTCCACACCGTCAAACCAGTGACCGCCGAGCGGGTCCATGACGTAGCCGGTGACCTTGGAGGACATCGGCATGAACACGACGGAGTGCGCGATGGTTGCCCACGGAGCCTGCTCCTTGAAGACGACCTGTGCCTGTTCGTAGAGCTTGGTGCGCTCTGCCTTGTCGGTCACGGTCTTGGCCTTCTGGATCAGGGCTTCGAAGTCGTCGTCGCACCACTGGGCGCGGTTCGAACCGCCAACGCCGTCACAGCCGAGCAGAACGGCCAGGAAGTTGTCCGGGTCGCCGTTGTCGCCGGTCCAGCCGAGCAGCACGGCACCGTCACGATCGACGTCCTTGGAACGGGACAGGTACTCACCCCATTCGTAGGAAACGATCTCGACGTCGACGCCGACCTTGGCGAAGTCAGCCTGAATGACTTCCGCCATGCGACGGGCATTCGGGTTGTACGGACGCTGCACCGGCATCGCCCAGATCTTCATGGACAGGTCGGAAACGCCGGCTTCTTCCAGCATCTTCTTCGCCAGTTCCGGATCGTATGCGTCGTCCTTGATGGCGTCGTTGTAGGACCACATCGTCGGCGGAATCGGGTTCTTCGCCGCCTGGCCGGAGCCCTGGAAAACGGCGTCGAGGATTGCCTGCTTGTTGATCGCGTGGTTCAGCGCCTTGCGGACTTCCTTCTTGTCGAACGGAGCCACCTTGGTGTTGTAGGCGAGATAACCGACGTTCAGGCCCTGCTGCTCCATGAGCGTCAGGCTTTCATCGGACTGAATGTCGGCGATGTCGGCCGGTGCCGGATACGGCATGACGTGACATTCGCCGGCCTTCAGCTTCTGCAGGCGCACGGCGGCATCCGGGGTGATCGCGAAGATCAGGTTGTCGATCGGCTGCGCGCCGTTCCAGTAGTCTGCGTGGGCGCCATAACGGATCACGGCGTCTTTCTGGTAACCGACGAACTTGAACGGACCGGTACCGACCGGCTGCTGGTTCAGCAGTTCCTTGGTGCCGGCGGCTTCAAGCTGGGCGGCATATTCGGCCGACATGATGGACGCGAAGTCCATCGCCAGGTTGGCGAGCATCGGCGCTTCCGGACGGTTCAGCACGAACTTGACCTTGTAGTCGTCAACCTTGACGATCTCCTTGATCAGGTCCGGCATCGACATGCCGTTGAAGTATTCCCAGGCGGTGCCCGGCGTATACTCGTGCCACGGATGATCCTTCTTCAGCTGGCGCTCGAAGGAAAAGACCACGTCATCGGCGTTGAAATCGCGGGTCGGCGTGAAGAAGTCGGTGGTGTGAACCTTCACGCCCTTGCGCAGGTTGAAGGTGTACTCCAGGCCGTCTTCGGAGACTTCCCAGCTTTCTGCCAGGCCCGGCAGCACTTCGGTGGTGCCGCGCTTGAACTCGACAAGCCGGTTGTAGAGCGGCTTGGAGGAAGCATCGAACGTGGTGCCGGCGGTGTAGAGTGCGGTGTCGAAGCCTTCAGGAGACCCTTCGGAGCAATAAACCAGGGTTTTTGCCGAAGCGCCCGTTGCTGCGATCACAGCAAGGCTCGCGCCAAGAAGGGTTGCCTTCAAGGTTTTTTGGAAATTCATCAAACTGTTCTCCCCTTGATGAAGAGCCAGGGCTTTGCATCATTGGATCGTGCAAAGGAGTTGAGCCCAAGCCAGCGCAAACTAAGGCTTTTTTCTGGCAGAAAATCAACTGCCAACATATTTCTAATTTACCGCAGTTTTTGAAATTTTTTTGCTAGGTAAGGCATGCTGCCGTAAATATTTAACACGAATGACCATTGTTAATGAAAACAAATACCGCAACGGCACCATATTTCGGGCTTCAACTAACCGCCTGAAAACAAAAGGCTCTCACAAAAGCGAGAGCCTTCGTTTTTTTCAATCCTGCGTGGTACGGGTTCGTTTGACCGCATCCCGCCAACCGGACAGCAATCGGGACCGTTCACTTTCCTGTAAACGCGGTTCGAACCGCTTCTCCAGTTTCCACTCCGCGGAAAAGGCCTCCGGGCCCGGCCAGACGCCGGCCTTGTATCCGGCGAGCCACGCGGCGCCGAGCGCGGTGGTCTCTGCAACGGTCGGCCGGTCGACCGGAGCCCCGAGAATGTCGGCCAGAAATTGCATGGTCCAGTCCGAGGCGGTCATGCCCCCGTCCACGCGCAGGACCGGCTTCTCGGCATCCGGCCAGTCCGCCTGCATGGCCTCGATGAGATCGCTCGTCTGGTAGCCGACGCTCTGCAGCACCGCCCGCGCGATTTCCTTCGGCCCGGTGTTCCGGGTCAGGCCGAGCAGGGCGCCGCGCGCGTCCGCATCCCAGTAGGGCGCACCGAGCCCGACAAAGGCCGGCACCAGGTAGACATCCTGCGTCGGATCCGCAGCCTCCGCCAGGGCCTGCGACTCGCCCGCGCTTTCGATCAGTCCCAAGCCGTCGCGCAGCCACTGAACCGCGGCCCCCGCGATGAAGATCGATCCCTCGAGCGCATAGGTCGTCTCGCCGTTCAGCCGGTAGGCGATCGTGGTCAGCATCCGGTTGCGCGACCTGACCGGGGACCGGCCGGTGTTCATCAGCGCGAAACAGCCCGTACCATAGGTGGACTTGACCATGCCGGGCCTGAAACAGGCCTGTCCGACCGTCGCGGCCTGCTGATCGCCCGCCACGCCGAGGATCGGGATGGCCCGGCCGAACAGCTCCGGATCGGTCATGCCGAACTCGTCGGCACTGTCCTTCACCTCCGGGAGCATGCTCATCGGCACACCCAGATGCGCGCACAGGCTTTCGTCCCAGGCATTGTCGTGAATGTTGTAGATCAGCGTCCGGGACGCATTTGTCGCGTCCGTGACATGGACCCTGCCGCCCGTGAGCTGCCAGATCAGCCAGGTATCGACCGTGCCGAAGGCAAGGTCGCCGCGTTCGGCCCGTTCCCGGGCGCCGTCGACATTGTCCAGGATCCAGGCGATCTTGGTGCCGGAGAAATAGGGGTCCAGCAAAAGACCTGTTTTCGCGGTGAAGGTTTCCTCGAGCCCCTCGCCCCGCAGCCTGGCGCAGGTTTCCGAGGTGCGCCTGTCCTGCCAGACGATGGCATTGTAGACCGGCTCGCCGGTCGCCCTGTCCCAGACCAGCGTGGTTTCGCGCTGGTTTGTTATGCCGATCGCGGCAACATCCGCTCCGCCGCCCGGCGCTTTCTCCATGGCCTCACGGCAGACCCTGAGCGTGCTTGTCCAGATGTCGGACGGCACGTGTTCCACCCAGCCCGATTTCGGAAAATGCTGCGGGAATTCCTGCTGCCCCGTGCTGATCGGCTGAAAATCGTCACTGAACACAATGGCCCGACTGGACGTTGTGCCCTGGTCAATCGCCAAAACCCCTCCGGACATGGCGTCCCTCCCGCTTTTCTCGTCTTGTCATGGAAACCGCCGGCAATGCCGGCGGATCACGTGAAACCCTTGTTGAAAACTATGCCGCAGCGCCTGCACGCTCCGCAAGATAACCGGCCATGAAAGCTTCGAGGACCGCAGCCTCCTCACTGCTGAGCCTGAGACCGAGCTTGGTCCGCCGCCACAGGACATCTGCCGCGGTACGGGCCCATTCACGCTCCATCAGCCACTTCACTTCCGCTTCATAAAGGTTGTAGCCGAAACACTGGCCGAGATCGGCGGTGCTTTTGGCCTCGCCGAGGAAATGACGCGCGTCTGTTCCGTAGAGCCGGATCAGGCGTGTTGCCAGCACCTGGCCCAGGAACGGATAGTCCTTTTCCAGCCGCGCGACCTCGTCATCGAACGCGTCCACCTTGAAATCGCCGCCCGGCAACGGCGCGCCGGCGGTCCACACACCCCGCTCGAACGGCAGATACGGCTCCAGTTTCGCCAGCACCTGCTCGGCAAGCTTGCGATAGGTCGTGATCTTGCCGCCGAAGACGGACAGCACCGCAGGTGTGTCCGCGCCGCCATCGAGCTCGAGGACATAGTCGCGCGTGGCGGCCTTGGCGTCCTTGGCGCCGTCGTCATAGAGAGGCCGGACACCGGAATAGGTGTGCACCACATCGGCCGGCGTCACAGGCTTCTCCAGATATTCGCTGACGGCCTTGCACAGATAGGCGATCTCGTCCTGCGAAATCTCGACCTCGCCAAGGTCGCCGGTGAAGTCGACGTCCGTCGTGCCGACAAGCGTGAAGTCGTTCTCATAGGGAATTGCGAAGACAATGCGCCCGTCGCCATTCTGGAAAATGAAACAGCGGTCATGGTCGAACTGGCGCGGCACGATGATATGGCTGCCCTTGACCAGGCGAATGCGCGAGGAATTGTTGGAACCGACCACCCCGTTGAGCATGTCGGCGACCCAGGGCCCCGCAGCGTTGACGATCACCTTGGCGGTGACGGTGCTTTCCTCTCCGGTTGCCAGGTCCTTCAGGAGGGCGGTCCAGGTGTCCCCGTCGCGCCGCGCGCTGACACATTTGGTCCGGGTCCTGATGTCGGCCCCGCGGTCGGCGGCGTCGCGCGCGTTGAGCACGACCAGGCGGGCGTCGTCGACCCAGCAGTCGGAATACTCGAAACCCTTGTGGAACAGCTGTTTCAGACCCTGTGAAAACGGTTGTTGATCGAGACGCACCGTCTTGGTGGCCGGCAGCAGTTTGCGGCCACCCAGATGGTCGTAGAGAAACAGGCCGAGGCGCAGCAGCCAGGCCGGCCTCAGGTCCTTGTGATGCGGCAGGATGAAGCGCAGCGGCCAGGCGATGTGCGGCGCCATCCGCCAGAGCACCTCGCGCTCTTTCAGCGCTTTGCGGACAAGGTCGAACTCGTAATATTCAAGGTAACGCAGGCCGCCGTGAATCAGCTTGGTCGAGGCGGAGGACGTCGCCCCGGCCAGGTCGCCCATCTCGACGAGCATGACGGAAGCTCCCCGGCCGACCGCATCGCGCGCAATGCCCGTCCCGTTGATACCCCCGCCAATGACCAGAAGATCGTAATCAGCCGCCATACCCTGACCCCGGCTCGTTTGAACTCACATATTTTGACATGAAATGAAAATAAAACGAAACTGTACGAAATTCAATCAACTAATTCGCAACGCCAGAAATGAAAATGCCCCGGAGCCGGCGGGGGCACGGCTACCCGGAGCACATTTCGGTTTTCATAGGCACAAGTCTATGTATTTACTGGATTTAACCGTCGTCCGCAGGGGCGTCGTCCGCCACATCACCGGCCGTTACCGGCAATTTTCGGCGTTGTTTCGGTTTTTCCAGTTCTTCCGCAAACGGGGGCGTGGCCGCGTGATAGGTAACCTGCGGGAACGGAATCTCGATGTCACGCTCGTCGAAGACCTGTTTGACGAACTCGTTGAAGGCGCGTCCCACGCTCCACTGGTCCCCCGGCAGGGTCTTGATGCGTCCTCGGATATCGATCGAGCTCGCGCCGAAATTGGTGACACCGTGCATTTCGAATTCGTCGAGGATCTTCGGCCCGAAGTCGGTTTCCTTCAGCCGCCGGAAAGCCTCCAGCATCGCCTCCTTGGCCGCACCGATATCCGTGTCGTAGGACACGCCGATCAGCGCGACATGATACGAGAAGCCGCGCATGAAGTTGGATACCATGTCGACCGATGAAAACGGAATGATGTGGGTGGTCCCGTCGAGGTCGCGCATGCGGACCGACCGCACGGTCAGGCCCTCGACCGTGCCTGTGATACCGGCGACCGTAACCACGTCGCCCTCGTTGATGGCGTTTTCGATCTGGATGAACGCACCGGTGATGATGTCCTTCACCAGCGTTTGCGCGCCGAACGAGATCGCCAGGCCGACGACACCGGCACCGGCGATCAGCGGGCCGATGTCCACGCCGATCTCCGACAGGGCCAGCAAGGTGGCCATGACGATGATGACAACGGTGGACGCGTTGCGGAACAGCTGGAACAGCGTGCGTTCGCGGGCCGTCACGATATGGCCGGACCGCGCCTGAAGCCTGAGGTCGACCCAGGACATCACCGCCAGCCAGATCGTGAACGCGACCAGCAGCACCAGGAGCGCGGACCCGTAGCTGCTCAAAAGCTGCACACCTGCCTCGCTCACCAGCCAGTCGATCAGGGACAGGACTCCCCAGATCTCCAGCAGCAGCAGCATGGTGACAAGGAACACCGCGAAGCGGATGATCTTGAGCAGGCGCGGAACGAAGGCATTCAGCCGGTGTTGCAGCGCCGGCAGGGTCCGGTTGAGTTCATCCGGCAACCGGATGCCCCCCTTGATGGCCCGCGTCATCACCAGCGACAGCACCATCCCGGCCATGATCGTCAGGATGGACAGGCCGGTCGCCCGGATGATGATGGTGGTCGCGTCGAAGGGACGGGTCACCCAGATAATGAAAATGGCGACGATGTACCCCAGCGCGGCGATGTGCCAGAGCCGGCCGACCGCGGTCAGGGCCCTGCGCGCCAGGGCGCTCTGCAGATGTCCGGCATAGTCTTTGGTTCCCTCTTGTACCCGTTGGCGGTTCCGCAAGACCAGCACTGCCAGATAGATCATGCCAAGCAGGACCACTATGAAACGCAGCGCGTTGCCGAGCACGAAGGACACAGCCACATTGGCGACGGGAACCGCCAGGAAAACCCCGTAGATGATCCAGTACAGGAACAGCCTGAGACGCCGGTACCAGTAGAGCGAGCTGTCGTCGGTGAAGGGCAACAGACGCAGTTCGGGACGGCCGGGCGCGAAGATGAACCGCAGGGCCACATTGGCCAGGCCTATGACGAAAAACGCGTTGAGGGCGAGGCTCTCCTGCAGCGTGACCCCGGTATCGAACCCGCCGTAACTCAGCAGCGCCGCCCCGTTGCCCACCGCCCAGCCGATGCCGACGGTAATCCCGTCGACAATCGAGGTCAGGATGAGAATGAAGCTGCGTGTGAGACCGCCGCCATAGCGTGCATAGACGGACATGCGCGGATAGAGTGCCTTGGCGGCAATCTGGCTGATCAGGAAACCCGCATAGGCGGCGACCAGCACGAAAACGACCTGGATGGCGATTTCCTGCGCGCGCTCCCATTTGACGGGTATGTCGCCGCGCAGCACCAGCCCCAGTCCGTTCAGGGACCGCAACGCCTGTTCGAGCAGGTAGCCCGTATCGTCGACCAGGACCCGGGTATACTCACCGACCCGGAGTGCGAGATTCTCCTGCATCGATGCGTCTTCCGGCACCGCCGCCGGGCTGTTTGCATCTTGCGGGGCTGCCCCTGCACCGGTTCCACCGGCCCCGGATGCCGCTGTGCTCTTCTGGAGCAGCTCGAGAAACGCGGCCCGGCTCTCAGGATCATTCAGAACCTTGACCAGCGCCTCGTTGGCCTGTTCGATCTGCTGCGAGGAGCTTCCCTTGGCTGCCGACCCTTGATCATTTGCTTCCTGGGCCACGACCGGCAAAAGCCCGGCGAAAAACAGCGCCACAAGGGCGAAAATGCAGCTGCGCAATATCGTCATTTCAAACTCGTTCCGGATCCATCGTCGGGCAGGCAAATCATCTGGCAACGACAATATGGAGGAACTCGCGGCATTGGAAAGGTCCGTCGACCAACTTCCCGGGTTTTTGCGCCGCACAAATACCAGCCAAGCAAAAGGCGCAGTTGAACTGCCTTCCACGTGTTATCTAGCAGGCATCTTTTTTCACTTATCAACGAATTTTGTGAAATTACGCAGGGTCACGGCGCGACATCATTCCAACAGGTAACGTATTAATAACAATATAGGCGTCAGTTTGTACTGACGAGGAGGAAGGATGCCAAGGTCCTTGATCAAGCTTGCCCTTGAAGGCACGGATGAAGCGCGCAGGCGTCTGTTCGCGCAGGTGAGCGAACTCGTCATAACCGATCTGGATCAGCGCACCGATCGCGAGCTCGCGGTCTTCTCCGAAGTCATTATCAAGCTGTACTCGGTAGGGTCCTCGAAGGACAGGGCGCGGCTCGCGCAAAAACTCGCCACACAGGCCAACACGCCCGTCGAACTCGCGCGCAGGATCGCCGAGGACGAGGTCAGCGTCGCCATGCCGATACTGGCCCATTGCCCGGTCTTTTCCCAGGAAGACCTGCTCGATTTCGTCGAGCGTCTCAGCAATGGCCACCGGCAGGTTCTTGCCCGCCGCCATGATCTCTCTCCCGAAGTCTCTGACATTATCGCTGAAAAAGGCGACCGGCCGGTGCATCGCATTCTGGCGGGCAACCGGGAAATCCGGCTCTCGCGCGAAACCATGCTCACCCTGGTCAAGTACGCCACGGAAGATTCCGTGCTGCGCGAAGACCTGTGCCTGCGCTCGGATTTGTCTCCGTCGGTCTGCCGCACCCTGCTGCCGCTCGTCGATGACGACACCAAGAAACGCCTGCACCGCATCATTGAAGGGGCGCTGTCCCAGGAACAGCTCGACCAGATTGCCAGGCTGAAATTGCTGCGCCGAGAGTTCGGTGCCGCGCTCGACAATACCGACATGAACCTCCTCTGGCTGGAAGCCGAACGGTCGGACATCACCGTGAATGAGCTGACGATCCTTCTTCTGCAGGACGGCCGTTTCAACCACGTGATCGAATTGCTGAGCGCCCGCGGCAGGACAACGCAGAAGTCCCTGAAGGACGCGGTGTTCAACGGCAAGCCGGATCTTGTCCTCAAGACCGCGGCCAGGGCCGAGCTGGATGTTGCGACTTTTGCCCTGTTCGCAAAGATACGCTGCGAGCACCTTAAGGTGCCCTTCACACAGGGCTCGGAATGGACAGCGGCCTACAAGAAGCACCTGGAAGACAACGCACACACGAAGCAATCCCGCTGTGGCGACTTCCAGGCCAACCGCCGTCCGAAGAAGCTGCGCCCGACAGGGAACCGGAGCGCCCGCGTGGCGGCAATCTGAAATTCTGCAAAAAACCGGAACCGCGTCAGTTTCTGGTACACAGCGCCGCCGCAAGCGCGGTGGTCAGTGTCGCTGTGGCGTAGAACCACAGTCCCGGCAGGATCGCGGCAGCGGCCAATCCGCTGGTCTTTGCCGCAAACAGAACCAGGGCCACCAGCATCACGTCCAGCATTGACCATTTGCTGACCATGGACAGCAATGCCAGCGACCGCGTCCTGGCTCCGCTCAGGACCACGACATGAATGAGAATGATCTTCACTGCCGGAAAGCCGATGGAGAACAACCCGACGATTGCCGCGAGCGCCGCGTCTCCCTCGAGCCACAGGCCCTGCACCATCTCGATCAGCGTCGGGCGGTCTTCAAGAAAATACAACCGCTCGAATCTCATCAGCGGCTGGGTCAGGCCGAGCGCGAAGGAGAATGTGGAAAGGGGAAGCAGGAGTGCCAGGAAGAATCGCATGGAATGTTCTGGCTCCCGGCAATGGACGTGTGGCGATGGATCGCGTCGTACGGCATATGGGTTGCCGATCGCCATTTCCCTATATCACCGGCGCCGGAAACCGCAAAACCTGACCGTCGGCAACGACGGTCAGGCCAAAAGGGAAGCATCTTGGCGTGAGTCGGCCGTCGCGCGGCGGCCGGTCTGAAATCCGGGAACCTGCCGCGCCGTCTAGCGCATCCGGGCCCGTGAGGCGACTTCGTCGAGCTGATCCTGCTCCGCCATTTCCTGGGCGGTGCGCTCGCGTTGCTGGTCGCGCTCCTCCAGCTGCTCGAACTTCTTCAGTTCCTCGATCGCTTCGCTGAGTTCGTCCTGGGCACGCTGCAACTGGTCGTCCAGTTCATGGGCGGAATTGCGCAGGTTGTCGCGGCGGTCGGCGGCGGCCTTGGCGAAAGTCGGATAGGCAAAATGAGTGACATCCGTAATGCCGACCCGCTCCTGCTCGGACCTGATTTGGTCGTCGAGCTCGTCGGCCATCCGGTTGAACTCGGCAATCATGCTCTCGATCTGAGCGAGTTGCCGCCGTTTTTCGTCAACTTGAAACCGCTTCAGGCGGATCAAACTGTCTCGGGTTTTCATAACTCAATACTCCCCTAACACGGGCAGTCTACCCCTGAGTCATTTCCAAAAGGTTGGCAAGTTGCTGATACCCGTCAGAAAGTGACGTTGCTTCGTCTTTTCCCTGATTCAGGAATTCATCGATCATCTCGAACCGGTAGATGGCCTCGTCAACCGTCGGGTCTGATCCCTTGCGGTAGGCGCCGAGGCGGATGAGTTCCTCCATATCCGTATATGTGGACAGGAGCTGCCGCGCCTTGCGCAGGACCGGAAGCTGTTCGGGCGGCACGCAGCGCGGCATCGTTCTGGAAACCGATTTGAGCACATTGATCGCCGGATAGCGTCCGCGCTCCGCAATCGCGCGTTCCATGACAATGTGGCCGTCGAGAATGCCGCGCACGGCGTCTGCGACCGGTTCGTTGTGATTGTCCCCCTCGACCAGAACTGTGAACAGGCCGGTGATCGAGCCGGCGCCTTCCCTGCCCGGCCCCGCACGCTCCAGCAGGCGCGGCAGTTCGGTGAACACGGTCGGCGTGTAGCCCTTGGAGGTCGGCGGTTCGCCGACGGACAGGCCGATCTCCCGCTGCGCCATCGCGAATCGGGTGACCGAATCCATCATGCACAGGACATTTTTGCCCTCGTCGCGGAAATGCTCCGCCACCGTCATGGCAAGATAAGCTGCCTGGCGGCGCATGAGCACGCTTTCATCGGAGGTCGCCACGACCACCACGGAGCGCTCCAGTCCGGATTCGCCGAGGTCGTCCTCGATGAATTCCTGAACCTCACGGCCCCGTTCGCCGATCAGGCCGATCACGGCGACATCGCATTTGGTGTTGCGCGCCAGCATCGACATCAACACCGACTTGCCGACGCCGGAGCCCGCGAAGATCCCCATTCGCTGGCCTTCGCAACAGGTTACGAAAGTGTTGAGGGCCCGGACACCCAGATCCAGCGGCGGTCCGACTCGTTTACGTTCCGAGGCCGGAGGAGGTGAACTTCGCAATTTGCGAGGCACTCCGCCATTTGGAAGAACTCCTTTACCATCAATCGGTTCACCAAGTGCATTGACCACCCTGCCCAGCCAGGCATTGGCCGGGTGCACCACGCTGTCGCGGGAAACGATTACGGCCTTGCAGCCCATGCGCACGCCTTCCAGGCCTGAAAACGGCATGCACAGGGCGTGTCCTTCGCGAAAACCGACGACTTCCGCGGGAACTTTCGGGTTATCCTCACCGCTGTCGATCAAAAGTCGGGAGCCCACGCTCATCTCGTGAATCGGTCCCGCGATCTCCACGAGAAGGCCCTGAACCGCCGTAACTCGGCCGTAAATCTCGGTCGGCATCAGCGAATCGATCTCGGCGAAAAGCGCCTTCACGTAAATTTCCTTCCCCCGTTAACGGATTCGGTAACTGTTCGTTTACGACTCTGGTTAATCTTAACCTTTGGAAGGCTGACAAGCGAGAGCCATTTCGAAGTCAAAACGGCTTTGTTGAAAGGAATCTGAACGGAATCGGTTAGACCCGTTTCTTAAAGTTCAACATTAAGATTTGTGAATCGTCTTTTTTTCTGGGGATTCAACAAGTTGTCTGTTGTTCACAGTTTCCTCTCTACGAAGCTTGCCGTTACGAATCAGAATTTGTTAACCATTAACCGATAGCTTTGAGTCGGGGTTAACTCAGTCCTTCGTAGCAGGCACCGACAGAGCCGTTGCGACTTGCCCAGGAAAGGCAGAACAAGGGGATTGGCATGCGTGTATTGTTGATTGAGGATGATAGCGCCACGGCGCAGAGCATCGAGTTGATGCTGAAGTCCGAGAACTTCAACGTCTACACGACAGATCTTGGCGAGGAAGGCATCGACCTCGGCAAGCTGTACGACTACGACATCATCATGTTGGATTTGAACCTGCCGGACATGTCCGGCTACGAGGTTCTCCGGACGCTTCGCGTTTCAAAGGTCAAGACACCGATCCTGATCCTTTCCGGTAACGCGGGCATTGAAGACAAGGTGCGCGGCCTCGGCTTCGGCGCTGACGACTATATGACCAAGCCGTTCCACAAGGACGAACTGGTCGCCCGCATTCATGCGATCGTCCGCCGCTCGAAGGGCCATGCACAGTCGGTGATCGTCACCGGCGACCTGAAGGTCAACCTGGATACCAAGACCGTCGAAGTCGGCGGCCAGCGTGTCCATCTGACCGGCAAGGAATACCAGATGCTGGAGCTGCTCTCGCTGCGCAAGGGCACCACGCTCACCAAGGAAATGTTCCTGAACCACCTTTATGGCGGCATGGACGAGCCGGAACTGAAGATCATCGACGTCTTCATCTGCAAGCTGCGCAAGAAGCTGGCAGCGGCGACCTCCGGCAAGAACTATATCGAAACCGTCTGGGGCCGCGGCTACGTGCTGCGCGAACCGGAAGCCGAAGCCGCAGCCTGACCGGCCGGCCTCGTAAAGACAAAAGCCCCGGCAGCGCCGGGGCTTTTTTCATTTTTGTGACCGGTTTTTCAGGCGTGCTAGAGCGTTTTCCGATCAATAAGGATCATTTGATGAGTGTATCCGGTTCAGTCGGCAAGGCGCGTCGCGAAGCGCGATGCGGTGCATCGGGCAAGCGGTGCAACGCTGCCGATGGGCCGGATACACTCACCCGCAACAGCCCGAATGCGTATGAGAAACAATTGAAAATAGGCCGGACAGTTTGGCGCACCGGCGTCGTTGGCCCACCCTTGTGGTGGGAAACACCACCGCGCGTGACCCGCCTAGCCAGCGCGCCAAACCGTCTCGGTCAAATGACCCTTATTGATCGGAAAATGCTCTAGTCACCATCCGCGTCTGAGGTCGAGCCATCCCGTTCGGCAAAGGTCAGGACCAGGTTCTCTTCGGCGCGGCCATAGGAAACCGAGGCGAGCATCTCGCCGGCCGCGTCATGCAGCGTGATCAGCCCTTTCCGGTTGGACATCTGCATGTGGTTGACCGTTGCCCGTGTTACGGAAACCCGCAGGGTTTCCCCCACGGCCAGCACACCTGCGCCAATCGGCTGCGGCCGGCCCATCTTGTCGCGCAGTTCATGACCCGCCAGCTCGACATCGACCGCACCGGCATTCCAGATGTCCACCCATTCGGTGCCCTGGTCGTCACCGACCGGATTGGGCAGGGCGGACAGGATACGCAGCGGACCGTCATTCTGCAGGTCGATATCGACCGGCCGGACAATGACGGTGCCGGTGTCGATGGTACTGCTGCTGCCGTCACCCAGATAGACCGGATAGAAGGAGCGAATGTGCGGGCCAAGTGCGCCGTCAACGGTGGTTTCGTGATACATCACCAGATCGAACTTGCCCTCACCCAGTTGCACCCGCTTGCGCTGGTTGCTGAGCAGACCGTGCAGGCCCTCGTAGAAGGCGAGCGTCCCCAGCGCGAATTCGCAGGCCGGGCTGCTGCCGACAAAGAAGCCGCCCTTGCTCTTGAACATCTCGGCGATCAGCTCGCCCGACATGTCCTGGTGGTTCCACACCATCTGCAGGGTGACGACGTGGGGATTGTCCGGACCCGGACCCCCGAGATCGTATTTGTAGCCGAGATAGTCGACCCGGTTGTTGAGCTCGTCGAGAGCAAACTTGACCCAGGAATGATACCCGGAGATTTCGCCTTTCTCAGCCGCGGCATTGCCGCCTTTCTTGTATTTGCCCTCGCCGACGAAAACATGCTCGAACCCGGTGCAGAAATGGGTCGACTTGCCTCGAAAGAAGTTTGTGTAGACCTCGAACCACATCCGGCGCAGATCCGCGCGGAAGGTCTCAACCGTCATGTCGCGGACCAGTTCGCTGGAGATATGCGCGAAGGCGATCTGCATCGGCCTGCTGGCAATGACAAGGTCGAGAAACCGCTCGATCTCGTCCTCTTCGGCCGGGGAAATGGTTTCCGGATCGCGGAAATGGACGGCAAAATTGTCGAGCAGACGGATGAAGGAGCGGTAGAGGTCGCTGGCATCCATCTTGTCGAAATCGACGCTGGCGAAAAGCGGGCTGGTCGCAAGGTCGATCTGCCGCGAGCCTTTTGCCCTGACCTGCTCGTCGAGAAGGATATCCGCGTCGGGCGCGTGCCAGTCGCCGTTCGCAGCGCGGGCGCTGACCGTGAACCTGTGGTCGTCCCCGTCCCAGATGGCTTGATAGATATGGACCGACATAATCACCTCAACCCAAGGTTAGAGGGCAAGCTGTCACACTTTATGTCATTTCCATAATCCGGACGAAAGTCAAAAGCCCTGCCCCGCCCTTGTGAACAGGACCGGCCCGCGGGCCGGCCCCGTTTCCCGAGGGGTCAGGTCACAGTTGCAGCTGATAGGATGCCGGTACGTAGCGGAAGCCGTCGCCGGCTGTCTCCACATAGCCGACGGCCGGGAACGGCATGTGATAGCCAACGAAAGGCACCTTGTCGGCGGCCAGCATTCCGAACACCGTCTTGCGCGTCGCCGCGGCCGCTTCCTTGTCCATGTCGAAACGGACCTCCCAGGTCGGATGGGCCAGCGACCACACGTAGTGGTTGGCCGTATCCGCCGTCAGGGCAAGCTGCTTGCCGCCGTCCTCGATCATGTAGATCATATGCCCCGGCGTGTGGCCGTTCGCGGCCATGGCCGTAATCCCGCCGGTCACGGATCCGCCATCGTCGAGGAAGGTCATCTTCTCGGCAAGCGGTGTCACGTTGGACGCCAGAAGCTTGGTCACACCATTGGCCTCCGGGTCCATCGCCGCCCAGAAGTCGTATTCCTTCTGGCCGGTCACATACCGGGCGTTCGGGAAGGCCGGCGCACCGCCTTCCAACAGGCCGCCGATATGGTCCGGGTGCATGTGGGTGAGGACGACAACATCAACCTGCTCCGGCGTGTAACCCGCGCTTCCCAGGGCAGCGCGCATGTTGCCCCGTGCCGGACGCGCGCCTTCGCCGTTACCTGTGTCGAAAAGCACCAGTTCGCCGCCCGTGTTGACGAGCGTCGGCGTGAAGCTGATCTGGAAACTGTCGTCCGGCAGGAAGTTCTCGGCATTCGTCGCGGAAAACGTGTCTGCATCCACATTCATGGCAAATGTCTTCTGCGGCTCCTGAAGGGACACGGCACCGTCATGCAGCGTCGTCACCTCGAAGCCGCCAACGGAATAGCGTGCGACCGGGGCCGGAAGAGCCCCCTGTTTTTCTGCCGCCGCCTGCACCGCGGAGGTGCCCGCCAGGCTCGCGCCCGCCAGCGCGCCCCCAGCCCCCAATAGGGCTGCGCGGCGTGTCAGTTCAACTTTAATCTCGGTCATGTTCCCACTCCCTGCCATTCCAAAGGATCGACGGCGGCCCTGGCAAATCTGGATCGCCGATGCCGCGATGATTACGTGCTGGGAGATGGAACGGTTGGCCGGTCAGGCAAGAGCCTTTTGCAGCCCGCTGGGTAAAGTTCGGGAGAGCTCAGAAAACTCTAATAATAACAATATATTACGCAATCATATAGCCGAGGGTTCATCCGGGGAGAGGCATCACGAGTTCGTGAGCATGAAAAAGGCGGCCGAAGCCGCCTTCCGCAAGAGTGTTGCCGCTTCGGGCGTCAGCGCTGCAGGCCGATGCCCGCGCCCACGGCAATACGGGGACTGCTGACGGACCCCGTGCCCGCCTGGACGGCCTGCTTCTTCTGAAACAGCCCGCGCTTGCCCTGGACCGGCTTGAAGGCGTCGGTCAGCCCGACAACTGTCTCCGCCGCGCCGAGCACCAGGAAACCGTCATCCGGCATGGACTTCGCGAGCCGGCCAAGAATTTCGGTCTTGGTGGCCTGGTCGAAATAGATCAGCACGTTGCGGCAGAAGATGATGTCGAATTCGCCGAGATGCGTGAAATTCTCAAGAAGATTGAGCTTCTTCCACTCGATCATCGCGCGCATACCGGCATTGATCTGCCACATGTCACCCTTTTGCTCGAAATACTTCAGGAGCATCTGGATCGGCAGGCCGCGCTGAACCTCGAACTGGCTGTAGAGACCGGTCTTGGCCTTTTCGAGCACTTCCTGGCTCAGGTCGGTGCCGAGGATCCGGGTCCGCCAGCCGCCCATTTTCGCTGCATCTTCCTTCAGGCAGATGCCCAGCGAATACGGCTCCTGGCCGGTCGAGGCGGCTGCGCACCAGATCTTGAGCTGTTTGCGTGTCGCCCGGCTTTCCAGCAACGCCGGCAGCATGGTGTCCCTGAAGTGGTCGAACGGCGTCTTGTCGCGGAAGAAGAACGACTCGTTGGTCGTCATCGCCTCGATGACATCCGTTTCGAGCGCGCGGTTGCCGCCGCGCTGCAGCTGCTGGATAACCGCGCTGAGGGTTTCCAATTTGGCACTGCGCGCGATCGGCAGCAGGCGGCTTTCCACCAGGTACTGCTTGTCGTTCGACAGGACCAGACCGGACTTGGTCTTCAGGAAATTTTTCAGGAAATCGAACTCGCCTGGGGTCATCTTGTGTTCCCCTTCAGAACGCGAGAGATCTTGGGACCGATCTCCTTCAAGGGTAGAATATCGCAGCACATGCCCGTCTGCGCGGCCGCGCCCGGCATGCCCCACACAACACTGGTGGCTTCGTCCTGGGTGATCACGCTGCCGCCTCCGGCGGCGATGGTCTTCACGCCATCGGCGCCGTCATGGCCCATGCCCGTCAGGATGATCCCGAGGGTCGCGGAACCGTAGGCCTTGGCAACGCTGTCGAACAGCGGATCAACGGCCGGCTTGCAGAAATTGACCGGCGGACCGTCCTTGAGACGGATCTTCACGGCACCGGCATCCTTCTCGACAGTCATGTGCTTGCCGCCCGGTGCAACGTAGATGTTGCCCGGTTTGAGCACTTCTCCGTCTTCGCCTTCCTTGGCCGGACGCAGGGCGGCCTTGCCCATGTGTTCCGCCAAAATGGCCGTGAACGTCGGAGGCATATGCTGGGTGATCACGACCGGAACATCATTCATGGCCGTACCGACTTCCTTCATGACTTCCTGCAGCGCCTGTGGGCCGCCCGTTGACGAACCGATGGCCAGGATCCTCGGACGCGCGGTCGAATAGGGTCTGGTCTGGAACTTCGTTGCGCCCGCCGAACCGGCCGCCGGAGCGACGCCTCGAAAGCTTGCGCGCGTATCGGTGGTCGGCCGGGCGGATACGGGTTTGGCCGGCTGCGCGGACCGGCCCGCATTGGTTTCGGCACGCATCGCGCGTGACGGTCCGCTCAGGCGGATCGCGCGGGCGCCGAGGGCCTTGACCTTTTCCACCAGTTCGCGGCGGAAATCGATCGACGTCGTGACTTCCGACGTGGATTCCGGCTTGGGCACGTAGTCCGCAGCGCCGAGCGACAGGGCCTTCAGGCTGATCTCCGCGTTGCGGCGCGTCAGGGTCGACGCCATGATGACAACGAGATTACGCTTCTTGGCCAGCATGAGCGGCAGGGCCGTCATGCCGTCCATTTCCGGCATCTCGATGTCGAGCACGACGACGTCGGGATTGCTTTTTTCGATGTCCTCGACGGCAAGCTTTCCGTTGCGGTGCGAGCTGACGACTTTCAGACTTTTGTCTTCACCGAGCCAGCGTGTCAGTAGTCCGCGAATGACGACTGCGTCATCGACAACCATGACTTTGATGGGATCGCTGCCCGGACTCGTGCCCGCTGTTATGCTTCTTTGCGCAAACGCCATTTAGAGTGCCCAACTCGATACTAGATAAGACCGACTTCCTGAAACTTGGCTTCGACGATTTCACGGTCGAACGGCTTCATGATGTACTCGTTGGCGCCGGCACGTATGGCACGCGCGATGTGAGCAACATCGTTCTCGGTGGTGCAGAACACGACGATCGGGTTTTCGCCGCCTTCTTCCGCGCGCAGGCTGGTCAGGAATTCCAGTCCGTCCATCACAGGCATGTTCCAGTCCAGAAGAATGGCGTCCGGCATGGTTTTCCGGCATTCGTCAAGCGCCTGCTGACCATCTTCTGCTTCGGTTATCTCGAAATTCATGTCTTCGAGAATGCGTCGGGCGACCTTACGGATAACACTCGAGTCATCCACGACAAGGCACTGTTTCATCAGGCGTAACTCCACTTGGGTGGCCGTTTTCGGCCAACTTATGCTGCAGCCATGGGTTCAGTGAACATCGCGCCAAGCAGCCGGTCCACATCGAGAATGACCATCAGCTGGCCATCCAGACGATGCACACCGCCGGAAATCTCGGCCCAGCGGCGGTCCAGGTTCGACGGGTTGGGCTCCGCGGAAGCGGAGGGCAATGTCAGAACTTCGCCCACGGTATCGATGACCAGACCGTAGCTTTCCTGCTTGTATTCGATGCCCACGGCCATCATCTGCCCATCTTCCAGAGGAGGCAAGTGCAGCCGGCGCCGCATGTTGATTGCCGTGACAATACGCCCGCGCAGGTTGAGAACGCCCTGAACCTCCGGTGCCGATTTCGGCACCCGGGTCACGCTTTCCGGCACGAAAACATCGTGGACCTGGGAAATCGGGAGACCGAAGAGCTGGCCGCCGATCACCACGGTCACATACTGGATCATGTCACTGGCGGCTTTTTGATCCTCGGTCAGATTCTGTTCCAGCACACTCATGCTGCAGCTCCCATTTCACCGGAGAAGACATCTTTCAGGGCGGCGATCAGTCCCGGGCGGTCGAATTTGGCGACATAATCGTCAAAGCCCGCCTGGCGTCCGCGTTCGATCGAGGCCGGCGTCACCATGGACGAGAGGGCCAGGATCGGAATGTTGCGGAACCGCGGATCGCGGCGCAGCGATTCACAGAACTCGAAACCGTTGATCTCGGGCATCTCGATGTCACTGACAATCGCGTTGAACTTGTCGCCGTTTTCCAGAAGCTCGAACGCCTGCTGCGGACCGTTACACGTGGTCACGTCATAGCCCGCCGCCTTCAGAACCGGCGTGAGCATGTTGCGGAAGAACGAGCTGTCGTCGACGAACAGGACCTTCTTGGTCAGCGCCTCGATATCCATTTCCTTGCGCATGAACCAGTCTTCGAAGGCCTGCGGCAGGTAATAGCCGAGATCGATGATCTCCGTGGCCCGTTCCTTCACGACCGCGGAACCGAGAATGCCCGGACGTTCCGAACCGACCTCGATGTTCATGCGATCCTCGACGATGTCGACGATCTCGTCGACGACAAGGCCCATGGAGCGGCCCGAGTCCGAGAACACCAGCATCGGCTGTGTGCCTTCGGTCTTGTGGCTGTCACCGTCGTTCAGATAGACCAGCGGCATGAGCGCACCGCGGTACTGGACCAGGTCGCGGCCGTTGGACCGTTCGATTTTCGAGACCTCGAATTCCTCGAGGCGGGTGACCAGGGACAGCGGCACCGCCTTCGGCTCCGGCGCACCGGCGCGGAACAGCAGCAGCGAGATCGAACTCTGTCCGGAAATCGCCTTGAACTGCAGGTCTTCCTGCTCGTCTTCCTGGTTTTCGGCAACGGCGCTGGACGCATGGCTTGCCATCGCGCTGGCGATGCCGTTCGGGTCGATGATCATGATGACCGAGCCGTCTCCCAGAATGGTGTTGCCGGAGAACATGTCGAGATTGCGCAGCATCGTCGACATCGGCTTGACCACGATTTCCTCCGTATGGAAGACACCGTCGACGACAACGCCGAATGTCTGGCTGCCCACCTGCATGACGACAATGAAGCCGTTGTCGGCGTCAATCGCCTCCTCGACGTTCTCGCCTTCATAGATGTCGAGCAGCTGAGACAGGTGCACGAGCGGCAGGAGCTTGTTGCGCAGGCGCAGAACCGGCGTGTCCTTGATCCGTTCGATCCGGTGTTCGGAATTGGTTTGCACGCGAACCAGTTCGACCACAGACAGCTGCGGGATCGCAAACCGGTCACCGCCCGCTTCGACAATCAGCGTCGAGACGATGGCCAGCGTCAGCGGAATCTTGATGATGAAGCTGGAGCCCTTGTTCTGCGTCGAACGCAGATCGACCGTACCACCGATCAGCTCGATGTTGTTGCGCACCACATCCATGCCGACGCCGCGGCCGGAGACACTCGTCACCTGCGCCGCGGTCGAGAAACCGGCCGCGAAGATGAACTTGTGGATCTGGGCATCCGTCATCTTGTCGACTTCGGCCTCGGTGGCAAGGCCGCGCTCGACGACCTTGGCCTTCACCTTGTCGACATCGATGCCTTTGCCGTCATCGCGGACCTCGATGATGATATGGCCACCTTCATGATAGGCCGCCAGCGTGATGGTGCCCTTTTCCGGCTTGCCGGCAGCACGGCGGTCTTCCGGAAGCTCAAGGCCATGGTCGGCGGAGTTCCGGACCATGTGCGTGAGCGGGTCCTTGATCATTTCAAGAACCTGGCGGTCCAGTTCGGTATCCGCCCCGATCATTTCCAGTTCGATCGGTTTTTCGAGTTCCTGGCTGAGATCGCGGACAATGCGCGGCAGCTTCTGCCAGGCGTTTCCGATCGGCTGCATGCGCGTCGCCATGACGCCTTCCTGCAACTCGGCGGTCACGTTGGACAGGCGCTGCAGCGGCACCTTGAATTCACTGTCTTCGTGACGGCGCACGATTTCCAGAAGCTGGTTGCGGGTAAGCACCAGCTCCGACACCATGGTCATCAGGTGTTCAAGCGTATCAACCGCGACACGAATGCTCTGGTTGGAAACACCGCCACCCTTTTTCTTTTCGGGATCCTTGGCATCCTTGGTTTCGGATTTTGCCTCGGCCTTCGGCGCTGCTGCGGCAGGAGCCGGTGTGGGTTCGGGTTCGGACTCTTCGACCTCGTCATGCGCGTCTTCCGGCTCGATCGGGTCCGGCTCGGCAACCTCGACTTCAATCTCGGTTTCCTGGAACGCGCGCTCCAGCTCGTCGAGGGAGACTTCCCCCGGGCGGAGCGGGCGTTCAAGCGCCTGCTCGGGAAGACTGTCACCGGCGGGCTCTTCCGCGGCGGCCTCCACGGCCTCCTCGGCAGATGCCTCCTCTACGGCCACAGGCTCTTCCTCTTCGGCGCCGCCGCCGGCCATGGCGGTATCGGCCTTCGCCGACATTTCTTCCAGCTTGCCGATCAGCTCGCTGTCGTCGCCTTCGGGCTCCTCGCCTTCGGCCGCTTCCAGCTCACCCAGAATATCCTTGATCTGGTCGATCGAAATCAGGATCAGCGACACGGCTTCCTGCGTCACAGGCGCACCGTCGCGGAACTTGCCCATGAGAGTTTCGGCCGCGTGGGCAATACCTTCGAGCCGGGGGAGGCCTAGGAAACCACAGGTGCCCTTGATCGTATGCACCAGGCGGAAAATGTTATCTAGAATGGTGGCGTTGTTCGGTTCCTGCTCGAACTTCACGAGCTCAACATCAACAACATCGAGACTTTCATTGGTCTCGGTAATGAATTCCCTGAGGAGGTCGTCCATGGCCTGCTCTCACCCGACTTGTTACTGGTTCCGCATCCCGAAAAGGATGTCTGGACCGAGAAGTCCATGAGAGCTAGGTTGACGACAAACAGTTAAGATACGCTGAAGCGGATGGAGACTTTTGCAGACCTGTTTTAGTCTGTCGGCAGGGCCGTAATTTTTACCAATTCATCTTGTTTATCTATTGTTAATACCATGCCACTCTCGCGTGCAAGCAGCAAAGTATAAATCGGCTGGACGGAATGCGCGTCCACCCGCTCCGGCTCCTCTCCACTCAGGGTTTCCTTCATTCCGAGCGGAATTCGGGGGTTCAGACCACTGGCATGAAGCGTGAAGGAGGGCGATTGTGGTTCGCCGTCCATTTCAACCTTGATTTCACCGCCGCGCGGCACACACTGATTGGCAATAAGAATGAGATTCAGAAGAAGCTTAACGTAGTTCTTCGGCATAAGGTGCCGAGTCAATTGCCAATTTAGGTCGGATTTTTCGTTTTCCATAAATCCCGACGCCACGACCTGAGCATCGCCCAGATCGATTTCGGCACCGGCAGATCCCGCCGCGCCGAAGGCAAGCCGCGCGAACTGAAGTTTCGCCGAAGCCTGCCGCGCGCTCTTGCGGATCAGGTCCATCGCGAATTCGCGCATGTCCTCCGAGCCCTCTTCGTCGAGCACTTCGAGGCCGTTGGTGATCGCGCCGACCGGTGAGATGATGTCGTGACAGACACGGCTGGCGACCAGAGCGGCAAGGTCAAGAGAAGAAAGCTCTTTAAGTGCGGACATGGCGATGTTTGGCTCTTGTTGAAGATCTCGGCAAATGACTGATTCGCTGCAGTAAGCCAAGGGTTACACATCCGCAAAGCCGCTGCCAAGGCAACGCGGGACCGCATTTCCGGTCATCCAGATGAAAGTTTGTCTGTCGGGTCGAAAGTCATGTCCCGGTGAAAGGTGACTATCGGACGGGCACGCATCCGACCCGGGACGCATTGTCCCTGGCGGCCTTCACCAGATTGGTTCCGTTCACGACGAACAGGAACCGGTTGACGACGGAATGAAAGAATACCAGCCGTCCCTCGACCACGGCGTAGATAAAGGGATTGCCCGCCGTCGCGAAACCTTCCGAAAGCGCATATCCGCCGCATCCGGCGAACATGGGTGCGTAGGAGTCGGGATCGCGCGCGAAGGCGGCCATGTTGCCTTCGTTGACGAAAATCCATTCCGCGCCGCCCCACTTGTACTCGTGCGCCCGGTCGCCCTTGCGTGGCTGACCATCGACAAAGTAGCTCACCGGATCATGCCCGCCGATGGCGTAGCCAGTTATCGGGTCAGGCACGAACACCTTGGGGCGTGCGAAGACTTTCCCCGCGAAAACACACGCAAGCAGGATCAAAACCGCGGAAAGACACATCCTTGTCTTTTTTTCAGGCCAGCTTTCCATTGAGTCGGCTTAAGTAAGGTGCAAGAGGGCATGCGAATCAGCATGATACTGGACCAGTTTAACATTGCAGTCTGACCGGACGGCAACAGCCGGACCTGTTATGGGAGATATTGAATGACACAAAGAACCTGGCGCGTCGCGTCCCAGATTTCGGCTGCGTTCCTCGTCTTGTGTTTGCTTGCCGTTTCCGGCCCGGGCTTTGCCCAGTCTTCGGGCAACGAACCGATACCGCCGAACGCGACCTACGGTGAAGACGAGATCCTGAAGACAGGCCATCAGTTCTTCGGGTCGGTTTCCGGAGGCCTGGCCTCGGTCGTCGAAAAGGCGTTTTCAAGCTACGGCGAGCCGAACGGCTATATTCTCGGCGAAGAGGGCTCCGGCGCCTTCGTGGCAGGCGCACGCTACGGCGAAGGGCACCTCTACACGCGCAATGCCGGCAATCACAAGGTTTTCTGGCAGGGCCCGTCCATCGGCTGGGACTTCGGCGCGGACGGGGCCCGGGTGATGATGCTGGTCTACCAGCTGCCGTCGGTAAATGCGGTCTATCAGCGTTTCGCCGGTGTCAACGGCTCCGCCTACCTTGTCGGAGGTGTCGGCATGACCGTTCTTCTGAAGAACGAGATCGTGCTCGTACCGGTGCGCGCCGGTGTCGGTGCACGCCTCGGCCTGAACCTGGGTTACCTGAAGATCACGGACAAACCGACCTGGAACCCCTTTTGATCGGGGCCTTTCCGACGCCCTTGCGGCCCCGGAAGGTTTCAGCCGGCGCAGCGTGAGCCCTTGGCGCCGGGGCCTGCGTGGTCTAATGATGGGTCAGTTGGCGCTTCAGGATCTGTCGCGTATTCGGATTTGATTGAGGTTTGGATGCTATTCGCTCCGCCCAAGACGCAGGGTCACAGGAAGATCCTTGTGGATATACGGCCCATCGGGAGCCGTTCTTCTTGCCGGATACCGATATCCGGCACGCGCCTTGACCGAGGCCTGATACACTACAGCCCTGGCGGAGAAACGCGCGGGAGCCGGACTTGATTGAAGCAGCGATGTATGTGGCACTTGGGTTTTGCACGGCCGGACTGATCGGCCTTGCGATCCTGCCCGCCTTCTATCGCCGGGCCGCCCGCCTCACGGAAGAAGCCCTGCGCGCTGTGAACCCGGCAAGCTATGCCGAGGTGAGAGCAGCCCAGGATCAGGAACGCGCCCGCTACGCCGTCGAACTCCGGCGCGTTGAAACGCGGCTGGATGCCGAACGCGAAAAAGCTGCCCGCTTTCATATCGAGGCTTCAAGGCTGACGTCCCAGATCGAGCAGGTGAAGGCGACAAGCCAGTCACTGGTTGCCGAACTGGAAACGAAGCTGGCCGACCAGGCGAGCGACCAGCACGCGGTCGACATGCTTTCGGCGGAAATAAAGACGCTGAAGCAAAAGCTGTCGGAATCCGAGAAGGCTCTGGCCGAAAGCTGGACGACACCCCGCGAAGGGGCGCCCGGCGAAACTCCAGCGGGCGACACCCAGGCGGATGGCGGCAGCGACTGGCTTCCGGCCACGGACACGATGACACTGGCGACGATCACCGGCCTGGAAGCCGAGGTCGCCACGCTCAAGTCGAGGCTCGCCGCGTACGAACCGACCGTTGCCGCCGAAGTGGAGGCTTCGATAAAGGAGGCCTCCAGGTCCCGGCTGGCCGAGCTGGAAGCCCAGCTCGTCGATACCGAGAGCAACTATGTTTCCGCACAGGCCGAGGTGACCCGGCTGTCCCTGATGCTGGAAGCGGCCAATGCCGCCGACGCCGAGCCGGACAAGAAGCTGCAGGCACAGCTCAAGGAACTCACACGCAGGATCGCGAGCCAGCAGACCGACCTGAAGGACAAGGACCGGGCACTGCAGCGCCTGACCGGCCAGGTCCGTCAACTGCGCAGCGACCTGGCCGCCTCACCGGAACTCAAGGGCTTGCGTGAAGAGTTTCGCGCCCTGTCCCGAAGACTTTCGGACGCGGAGACAATTTCGGTCGGGCCCGCAACCGCCACGGATTCCAAGGAAAAAAAGCCGGGGCGCGGTCCGGCCAAGGCCGCGCCCCCGGCTCCGGACGCTCCGGCGGCAGCCGAAAGGGCCGTGAACGGTAACCGGCCACAGGCAGCAGGCAGCGTCGCCTCGAAGCCGAACGGAGGTGAACCGCCCGAGGTGACGGCCTCCCCCACTCAAGAAACACCCCAAACTTCATCTTCCGCCAGGTCCTCCGACATAGCCTCCGCGGCGGAAGCGCTCGTCAGCCGGATCGTGGCCTCCAGCCGCAACAAGGCCAAGACCGAAGCCGACAGCACCGCCTCCCAAGCTTCCGGTGGCCAGGAAACGGCTGGCAAGAGCAACACAGACAGCGCGCGGAAAACCAAAACGGCGAAACAGAAGAACAAGGATGTGGCTTGAGATCTGCCGGTCGACTGCGCAGACCGGCAAACGCCTGACGGGGTGCTGCCAGTGCGCCACCTGTGAATGCCGCGTCAAACCATGACACAAGGCAATTCACTCGGCGATGCGCGAAGCGCGCGCAGGCACCCCTCAACCGGATATGCACCGCTGCGATGTCATGGACTTCACGGGACGAAATTTGAATGCTGATTGAACGCCATAACACCATTTTGGAGCTGGCCCGGCAACTGGGCCGCGTCAGTGTCGACGATCTGGCAAAACGGTTCGACGTCAGTCCCCAGACGATCCGCAAGGATCTCAACGAGTTGTGCGAACGGCGCCTTCTGGCCCGCACCCACGGAGGCGCCCTGCTGTCCTCCGGCATCGAGAATGTCGGCTATGAGGCCCGCAGGATCATTTCCAGCCGGGAAAAGGCCGACATCGGTGAGCAGGTCGCCGCGCTCATTCCTGACAATGCGTCGATCTTCATAAACATCGGCACCACCACGGAAGCGGTCGCCCAGGCCCTTTTGCAGCATCGTGGCCTGATGGTCATTACCAACAACATCAACGTGGCCAGCCTGATGCGCGGCTATTCCCAGATCGAGGTGGTGATCGCCGGCGGCGTGCTGCGCCACTCGGACGGTGGCATTGTCGGCGAGGCCGCGGTGGATTTCATGCGCCAGTTCAAGGTCGACTTCGCCGTCATCGGCGCTTCCGCGATCGATCCGGACGGATCGCTGCTCGACTACGACTACCGAGAGGTCAAGGTCACCAAGACCATCATGGACAATGCCCGGCATGTCATACTGGCCGCCGACAGCACCAAGTTCGAGCGCACCGCGCCGGTGCGCGTCGGTCATCTGTCCCAGGTCAGCACCTTCGTGACCGACCATTGCCCCTCGCCGGCATTTGCAAAGGTCGCCGAGGAAGCGGAAGTCAAGCTGATCGAGACGGGATTGCAGGAACGCGAGGACATCGCCTGACGGGAACAGGAGCTATGCACGACGACAGGGACAACCTGTGCGCAGTGTGTGGAAAGAGTGCTCAAGCTCCGGGAGAGAGATTGGCACGCCCAACGGGACTCGAACCCGTGTTTCCGCCGTGAAAGGGCGGCGTCCTAGACCGCTAGACGATGGGCGCGCGGTGCTCGGAGGCGTCTGCCTCAAGCCGAGGTTCGTGCGTATACGGCTGCTCGGCCGAAGACGCAACCCCTATTTCTCATTTTTTTGACAAACCCCTGGATTTCTCCCCACCCGCCAAGCGGGGCACCTTCGCGAAGATTTACCGGGCCACGAAATCGGTTCGGCCGACCTGCTTGCCTGTCACCTGATCGAAGCGCAGCAACGCCGTCCCGCTGCCCTCCCGCACCAGCACCATCAGCATGCCCTCGGCGATTGTGGCCTGGAGGACCTCCGCCTCGGAACCCACGGCGACGGTTGCCGCAAAAGGCAGTTCGGAGGGATCCGGCTTGTTGCTATTGATCTTGTAGAGAATTGCTGCAAAGACAGCGACAAAGCCCGCGATCATTACGAGGGTCGAGCCGAGCAGCAGGCGCTTCAGCTTCGCCTGGATGCGTTGGGCTTCCGGATCAAGTGGCGCCTCACCCGGTCCCTCGCCCCGATTATCAGGTTGTGACATGACAGAAAATTCCCTCGAAGATCCGGCCGGACTGGACCAGGATTTCAGTTTGACAGTTGATGCAGCCGATGCCGGGAAACGGCTGGATGCGGTGCTGGCGTCCCATCTGGACGCCCTGAGCCGCAACCGGATCCAGTCTCTGATCAAGTCCGGAGACGTCACCGTGGGCGGCGCGAAAATAGTGGAGCCGAAATACCGGGTCAATGAAGGTGATGCCCTGATCCTCACTTTACCCGAACCGGAGGACCCGGACCCCAGGGGCGAAGATATCCCAATCTCGGTGGTCTACGAGGACGACCACCTGATCGTGATCGACAAGCCGGCCGGACTGGTGGTGCATCCGGGCGCGGGCAACTGGACCGGCACGCTGGTCAATGCGCTGATCCATCATTGCGGCGACAGCCTGTCCGGCATCGGCGGCGTCAAGCGCCCCGGCATTGTCCATCGCATCGACAAGGACACCTCCGGCCTGCTGGTCGTTGCCAAGACGGACCAGGCCCACAAGGGTCTTGCCGCGCAATTCGCCGACCACGGCAAGACCGGTCCCCTGGAACGGGCATACGCCGCGCTCGTCTGGGGAGCGCCGTCCGGGCTCAAGGGCACGATCAACGCCAATCTGGCCCGGTCCCAGGCCAACCGGCAGAAGATCGCCGTCGTCAAGACCAGCGGCCGCCACGCCGTCACCCACTGGCAGGTCAAGGAACGCTTCGGCAATGCCGATCAGCCGGCCCTCGCCTCCCTGATGGAGTGCCGCCTTGAAACCGGGCGCACCCACCAGATCCGTGTTCACATGGCCCATATCGGCCACCCGCTGATCGGTGACGACGATTACGGGTCGGGTTTCAAGACAAAGGCCAATCGCCTGGAGGACCCGCTGAAGAGCCTCATTCAGGGGTTCGGAAGGCAGGCGCTGCACGCCGGTCTGCTGGCGTTTGAGCACCCGGCAAACGGCAAAACCTTGCGCTTTGAGAGCCCGTACCCGGCCGATTTCGCAAAACTTTTGTCAGCATTACAAAAATTTTAGGATGCATTTCCGGATTGTGACCATGTAATCGACCAATTTGGACCTATATTAATAGTTCTTGTGTGCCTGCACGGACACTATTCTGCGTCCGCTTTCCCTCCAACATGGCTTGCTTGCGTATCTCTGCGGGGCAGCGGGAGGCAAAGGGATGCAAACTTGACGAAAGGGGGTGCATGACATGGCCCAGAACGTACCGACGCTCACAGCCGGGGAAGGCGGCCTCAGCCGCTATCTCGATGAGATTCGCAAGTTCCCGATGCTGCAGCCGCAGGAAGAATACATGCTCGCCAAGCGCTACAAGGAGCATGAGGACCCTGAGGCTGCCGAAAGGCTGGTGAACTCGCACCTGCGCCTCGTCGCCAAGATTGCCATGGGGTACCGCGGCTACGGCCTGCCGATCGGGGAAGTCGTCTCCGAAGGCAATGTCGGCCTGATGCAGGCGGTCAAGCGCTTTGAGCCGGACAAGGGTTTCCGGCTCGCGACCTATGCCATGTGGTGGATCAAGGCCGCCATCCAGGAATATATCCTGCGCTCCTGGTCGCTGGTCAAGATGGGCACCACCGCCAACCAGAAACGCCTGTTCTTCAACCTGCGGCGCCTCAAGGGCAAGATCCAGGCCCTTGACGAGGGCGATCTGAAGCCGCACCAGGTGTCGGAAATCGCGACCCGTCTCGGTGTCAGCGAGGACGAGGTCATCTCCATGAACCGGCGCCTCGGCGGCGATGCCAGCCTGAACGCGCCGGTCCGCGCGGAGGCGGACGCGGGCGAATGGCAGGACTGGCTGGTCGACGAGAGCGACAGCCAGGAGACCATGCTTGCCAAGCAGGAAGAGCTGGACATGCGCCGCAAGATGCTGAGCGAGGCCATGGATGTCCTGAACGAACGTGAACGGCGCATCTTCGAAGCGCGCCGCCTCTCCGAGGATCCCATGACGCTGGAAGATCTTTCGGGCGAGTTCGGTGTCAGCCGCGAGCGCGTCCGCCAGATCGAGGTCCGCGCGTTCGAGAAGGTCCAGAAGGCCGTGCGCAACAGCGCGCGCTCGCTGGACCAGCAGCCGGCGAGCTAGCCGGCCTCCGCCGACGGTGACAACCGACCTGAAAAAGCGCCGGAGCCTGGCTCCGGCGCTTTTCTTTTGTCCGCATGTCTTTTCGAGTGAGCGGCGGCGCACTAGGGTCAGATTGAATCAAACCTTGGGGAACCAATGCGCCGCATTGTCAAAACACTGTTCTCGAGGCGCATACAGGTGGCAATGGTTGCCTGCCTCGTTCTCGGCGTCATGACCGGTTTGCGCGCCGCCGAGCCGGATTTCCTGACCAACCTGCGCGAACTCACCTTCGACTATTACCAGCGCTACACGCCGCGGCCGCACCAGCCGGCACCCATCCGTATCGTCGACATCGACGAGGCCTCCATAGCCGAAATAGGGCAATGGCCGTGGCCACGCACCCGCCTTGCGGAACTGGTGCGGACCCTGACCGACCTGGGCGCTGCGGCCATCGTTTTCGACATGGTGTTCTCCGAACCAGACCGAACCTCGCCGAGCCAGTTGATCACGGCTCTGGACCCGGGCGCACCGCCCGAATTGAAAAGGCTGCTGCAAGGGCTTCCCGACAACGACCGGCATTTCGCGGACGCCATTGCGAGCGCCCCCGTCGTGCTCGGTTTTGCCGTGACACCCGATCCAACGGACGGCCTGCCGCTGAAGCTGGCCGGCACATCCTTCGCGGGAGAAGACCCCGTCAACTTTCTTGCGCCCTTTTCCCACGCGGTCACGAACCTGGAACGGTTTCAGGAAAAGGCAAGCGGCATCGGCTCGTTCAATGTCTCCGCCGACGACAAGGAAGGCATTGTCCGCCGTATCCCCCTCATCGTCAGCGACGGCAACGAAATCTATCCAAGCCTTGTCACGGAGGCGCTGAGGGTGGCCCAGGGAGAGAAGGGCATCGTGATCCGCGCGACCGGTTCGAGCAACGAGAGCGCGACCGGAGCGGCAGCGGTTACCGCCATCAAGATCGGAGCTTTGCGCCCGCCGACTACGGCAAAGGGGGAACTCTGGCTCTATTACAATGCCGATGACAGGCATCCCGAACGGTACGTCTCCGCCCGGCGCCTTTTCGACCCGGAACAGCTCGAAGGACTTCTCCCTGCGATTGAAGGACAGATCGTTTTTGTCGGCACGTCGGCGGTCGGATTGCGGGACATCCGGGCGACCCCGCTGGGAGAGCAGGTTCCCGGGGTGTCCATTCACGCCCAGGCGGCGGAACAGATCATTTCGGGCCAGTTCCTGTCGCGCCCGGACTGGACGTTCGGCCTGGAAGTCCTGGCAACCTTCGCCGCCGGTGCAATCCTGATCCTGGCGCTGCCCGTTATCGGCAGCATCGGCACCGCCGTGCTGGGGGCGGCGCTTGTCGGCGGCCTCGTTGGCGGCTCTGTCTACCTCTTCCGGGTCGACGGCCTTCTGATCGATCCTGTCTACCCCAGCCTCTCGGCCGTGCTTGTCTTTACTGCGTCGACCGCCCTGCTCTATTTCCTGAGCGACCGGGAAAAGCGCTTCGTCAGACAGGCCTTCAGCCAGTATCTGTCGCCGGAACTGGTCACGCAGCTGGAAAAGGCCCCGGAGCAGCTTGCCCTCGGCGGCGAAATCAGGCCGATGACCATCCTGTTCATGGACATTCGCGGCTTCACACCGATCTCCGAACAGCTCACACCCGAGGAACTCGTCAGTTTCCTGAACACGCTGCTGTCACCGCTTTCCGACGCCATCCAGGCCGAAGGCGGCACCATCGACAAATATATCGGCGACAGCATCATGGCCTTCTGGAACGCGCCCCTGCCGGTGCCCGATCACGCTGAAAAGGCCTGCCGCGCCAGCCTGGCCATGCTGAAGCTCGTCGACAGGCTCAATGAAGAGGATGCCTTCGGGTTCAAGGCCCGGAACCTGAAAACGCAAACCGTGCAGATCGGGATCGGCCTCAACAGCGGCGAGGCCTGCGTCGGCAACATGGGGTCCGCGCGCCGCTTCAACTATTCCGTCATCGGCGACGCCGTGAATGTGGCCTCGCGCATCGAATCGAGCTGCAAGGCCGTAGGTGCGAACCTGTTGGTATCCGAAGAGACACGGGCCGCGGCACCGGACTTTGCCTATCTGGAAGCCGGGGAAATTCCCCTGAAGGGCAAAAGCGAACCCATCAAGCTGTTCGCGCTTATGGGTGACGGGACCCTCAGGCAGTCAGCCGCCTTTGAAACCCTGTCAGCCTGCCATGAGCAACTGCTTGACGCGCTCCGGGAGAAAGACACCGTTGCGGCCGCCAGAGCGCTTGCCGAGGCAAAGGCTCTGGCACCTGCCATGACACCCTTTTACGACCGGTTCGATGACCACCTCTCGGCGCTGTCATCCGCCGCCGACAGCGCCGCCTGAACGGCGGCGCTGTCATCTGCGTCAGCGGATCTCTTCCGCAAAACTTTCGACCGGCGGCACCGTGCCGATCAGGCCGGCATCGGCCATGAATTCCGCAAACCGCTGATAGCGGCCCTCATCCAGAGTGGCCGGACGCTTGGCAAACCGTGGCAGCGTGTCGGTCCAGGCGCGCTTGTTGAGCTCGTCATTGAGATGCGGATAAGCCTCGATGAAGGCGTTCCAGGCTTCCTCGGGATGGTTGGTCAGGTAGATCGTCGCCGCCTCGACGGCGGCCAGGAACTTCCTGAACCTCGGATCGTCCGTCTTATCCTTGTTGACCACGTAGATCAGCTCGTCGAAGACCGGCACCCCATTTTCTTCCGGGAAGAACGCCTTGCCGGCCTTGCCTTCGATCTCGATCTGGGTCAGCTCGAAATTGCGATAGGCGCCGATCACCGCATCCACCTGGCCGGACAGCAACGAACCGGACAAGGCAAAATTGACATTCACCAGCTCGACATCGTCCATGGTCAGACCCACCGAACGCAGCATCTGGCCGAGCATGGCGTCCTCGAAACCGGAGACGGAGAAGCCGATCGTCTTGCCCTTCAGGTCCGCCAATTCCTTTATGGGGCCGTCCTTGAGAACAATCAGCGAGTTGAGCGGCGTTTCGACCAGCGTACCGATCCATTTCAGCGGCAGGTCTTCCTCGATCTGGGCATGCAGCGTCGGCTGATAGGAGACCGCAATATCGCCCCGTCCTGCCGCCACCAGCTTCGGCGGCATGGCCGGATCCGCCGGCTCGATGATTTCCACCTCAAGGCCCTCGGCCGCGAAGAACCCCTTGGTCTGGGCCGTAACCAGCGGCGCGTGATCGGGATTGATGAACCAGTCAAGCAGCAGGGTCAGCTTGTCCGCGGCCTGGACCGGCTGAGACGCCAGAAGGCCGGCGGCGAAGACAAGAGACAGGAGTTGTTTTTTCATTGGATCCTCCGTTGCGGCAGCGTGGTTTCAGGTCACGGTCTGCCAGGGCACTAGAAACTGGGTGAAGCGGTTCACGGCAAAGCGCATGATCAGCACCATTGCCGCGAGCAGGATGAGAGCGGCGAACATCAGGTCCGCCTGCATGCGATTGCTGCTCTGGAGCATGATGAAGGCAAGCCCGCCCTTGGCTCCGGCCCACTCGCCGATAATCGCGCCCATGGGCGCGAAGACGGCGGCCACGCGCAGGCCGGAGGCAAAAGCAGGCAGGCCGGACGGCAGGCGGAACAGCCACAATTCGCGCAGCCGCGACAGCCGGTAGAGCCGGGCCAGGTCCCCCAGCCCCGGGTCGAGACGCTGGAGACCGTCGAAAAAGGTCGATGTCACGGTGAAGAAGATCACGAGGATCACGACCACGATCTTGGATGCAAGGCCGAAGCCGAGCCAAAGGACAAGAATCGGCGCGATTGCGAAAACCGGCAGCGCCTGGGTCACGAGGATCGGCGGCATCGCGAACCGGGCCGCCACCGGGAACAACCACAAAAACACAGACAGAACGGCCCCTGCCAACGCGCCCAAAACAAAACCGAGCACGGTTTCGTAGGCGGTGATCCCCGCATGATGCAGCAGGAAACCGGCGTTCTTGGCAAAGGCCGCGAACACCCGGTCCGGCCCGGGCAGGATGTAGTGCTGGGTGTCAAAAACGAAGACGATCGCAGCCCAGACCGCAACGGCGACAGCTGCACCGGTCAGGGCCCGCAGCACCGGCATCAGGAAAGACGTCATCTGGCCGACCCCTCGCGCCTGCACCCGAAGGCAATCGGGCGGGCCGGAACCGGCAACGGCAATGACAGCAACTGCCACGATGGCAGACGACAACGCATAGGATCTCCCGTCTTCGGACGCGCCGAAAATGACATTGGAGATCCGGGATTTGGCTAAAGGTTTCCGTCCCTTCGCCGGCATGACCCGGATCAGGTTCTAAGGGTTCGGCTGATGCCATCTCAGTTCCGGAAACCGGAACACCCCTCGGACCAAGGCGGACCTTGCCTCGTACGGTGGAAAAAGGCAAGCCGCGATCCGCGGCTTTTTTGGATTTGGTGGTCGCCCCTTGGGGTCAGCCGGCCTGCCAGGCTGTGATCGCCTTTTCGACCGCTTCGGCACCGACAGTGCCCTTTTCAAGGGTCAGGATGCCCCTTTTGCCGTTTTCATACAGCATCGGAATGTCGATCCAGCCGCGCTCGCGCAAAAGGGCCAGGTTCCGCTGCTGTTCGTTGGGCAGGCTGGAGAGCGCAATCCAGAAAAAGCCGGGAGAGACTTTCACCGATGCCCCGATGAGGGCATCCCCGCGGGCCTCTTCCGTCGGCTTCATGACCAGACCGGGCACGTTGACGACATCCCCGGCGGCAAAGGTTTCCGGAAACTCGTACTTGATCTCGACCAGGTGGCTCGCCGGCAGCGACGTGTCATCATTCGGCTTGATGCGGATATCCACCTTCACGTCGCGTTCGGGAATCTCGACGGAGGCGCTCAGAACCGCCTGTGCCTGACCATCGAGATTGGTTTCCTCGTCGAGGGTCCAGACGACGGCGCCCTGTGCCGCGGTGCCGGCACCTCCGCTTTCCTCGCCTTCCTCGTAGAGGATCGAGCGCTGTACGCTGCTCTCTTCCGCGACGGCAGGAACGGAGGGAGCCGCTTCTTCGGGCGAAATCGCCGCAAGGTTGTCATCCGGCACGGCCACCGGCGGTTGTTCGGGCGTGGCCGGCTCGGCGGCCGGCACCTGTTCGTTGTCGATGGACGTCACGATGGACGGCTGCGCCGGGGCCGGGGCCGGGGTGTCGTCCTGCGGCGTGATCGTCGTCGTGGTCACTGTCAGGGCGTCGGGCGCAACCACGTCGTCAGTACCGTCATTCAGCAGCCTGTCGGTGTTTTTGGTCTCGTCCGCCGCAGCCTGAGAGGGTTCATCCTGCGCCGGCGTGCCCTGGTCCGGCGCGGCGGGTTCGGGTTGAACCGCCGTCGTTGTGATCTGCGTGTCCCCGCCAGTCGCAGACGGGCCGCTGTCCGCGGTCTGCTCGCCTGCAGGAAGCAGGAAGTACGCTCCAACCGCGACCAGTATCAGCACCACGGCCGCCGCCGCGGCGATCGGCAGGATCCGGTTGCCGGACGAAACGCCGCGCAAGGCGTCCGACGCGCTTGGTTTTGCGCGCCTGCCGCGGCCGACGGTGGGGGCGGCCGTTTCCGCCTGGCTGCCCGCATTCGAATCACCCGCCTGAGCGGAGGTTGCCTGGTCAATCGACGTTTCGGGACCGGGTTCGAACAGTCCCTCATCCGCCGCCGGCCGGCTTTCAAAAGCGGGTTCCTGCCTGACCGGGGCCGTGTTCACGGCTTCAGGTTCCGCCTGGCCCGGACTGCGCTCGGCGGCATCCCTGGCGCTCTGCGTTGCCTGGCTTGCCGCCGCGCCGAGCGTTTCGGCTTCGGCCAGCGTCTCTTTCAAGGGCGAGGGCGTCGTGTCTTCGGAAGTCTCCGTGCCCTGCTCGTGGGAGACCGGGGCGGAAACGGGCGCCGGTTGCGGATCCGTTGCCGCCGGCTCGCTGTCCGGCTGCGGTGGCGCGACCACTGTCGTGACCTGCGGCGCCTCGGCCGCGGGCTCGGATTTGGGCGCAGGCGCTCCAAGCCCGAGACTTTCCCGCGCGGCCTCCGCCTCGACCTTCCGGATGGCTTCTTCCAGCCGCAGCTGCTCTGCCGTGATTTCGGACGGGGCAAGCGGCGGCTCATAGGCTTTCAGCTGATTGACGATGGCATTGCGCGCGCGGCTGTAGACGCTGCGGCGCGCGGCACCGTTGTTTTCAGGCAAAGACGCGATCGTTTTCTTCAGAATTGAATAGTAATCAGCCATCTTCCTGCCTACCGGCCGACTGCAAGGACTTGGTCCGCGGCCCGAGATTTCCAATCAGTCTCAGGCTTATAGCAAGTTTTTCATGTGCGGTGCGAATTCTTCCGGGGGAATGCAGCCGCAGCTTCCTTACAGTTCTCTGTCCTACCACAAACTCGTTGGAACGGCACACAACTGCGCGCCGCCGTCGGGTGACAACGCGCCGAAGTGATTCGCAACGCGTTGTCGTACCCTTCAATAATGTGCTTTTTGCGCCACAGATCTCAATCCTGGAACGGATTCTGCACAAGAATTGTGTCATCACGCTCGGGGCTGGTCGACAACAAGGCGACCGGAGCGCCGATGAGTTCCTCAACATGGCGCACATATTTGATCGCCTGAGCCGGCAGATCCGCCCAGGTCCGCGCGCCTTCAGTCGATTCCTTCCAGCCCGGCAGGCTTTCATAGATCGGCTTGACCCGCTCCTGCGCGCCCTGGGAGGCCGGCAGGTAGTCGATTTTCTCGCCATCCAGCTCGTAACCGACGCAGATCTTGATTTCGTCCAGCCCGTCCAGAACGTCCAGCTTGGTCAACGCGATGCCGTTGATACCGGACGTGCACACAGTCTGGCGCACCAGAACCGCGTCGAACCAGCCACAGCGGCGGCGGCGGCCGGTGACCGTGCCGAATTCGTGACCGCGGGTCCCGAGAAACTCGCCGACCTCGTCGTTCAACTCGGTCGGGAACGGACCTTCGCCGACACGCGTCGTGTAGGCCTTGGTGATGCCGAGCACGTAGTTGACCGACCCCGGACCGAGGCCGCAGCCCGTGGCCGCCTGCCCGGCAACCGTGTTGGAGGAGGTCACGAACGGATAGGTGCCGTGGTCGATGTCCAGCAGCGCGCCCTGGGCGCCCTCGAACAGGATGCGCTTGCCCTGGCGGCGCAGGTCGTCCAGCAGGTACCAGACCTTGTCCATATAGGGCAGGACCTTGTCCGCGACGCTGGCGAGTTCGTCGTAGATGGCCTGCGCGGAAATCTCTTCCTGGCCGAGGCCGCGGCGCAGGGCGTTGTGATGCGTCAGCAGTCGATCGATCTTGGCCGGCAGCGTCGTCAGGTTCTTCAGGTCCATCAGACGGATCGCCCGGCGTCCGACCTTGTCCTCGTAGGCCGGGCCGATGCCGCGTTTGGTCGTGCCGATGCGCGTTCCGGTGTTGGAGTTTTCGCGCAGCGCGTCCAGTTCGCGGTGCAGCGACAGGATCAGCGTGGCGTTCTCGGCAACGCGCAGGCTTTCCGGCGTCACCACCACGCCCTGCTGGCTGAGACGGGACACTTCCTCGGCAAGCGCATGCGGATCCAGCACGACACCGTTGCCGATCACGGACAGTTTTCCCTCGCGCGCGACGCCGGACGGAAGGAGAGACAGTTTGTAGCTGACCCCGTCGATGACGAGCGTATGCCCGGCATTGTGTCCGCCCTGGAACCTTACGATGACATCGGCCTGTTCCGACAACCAGTCGACAATCTTGCCCTTGCCTTCGTCACCCCATTGCGAACCGACAACAACCACATTCGCCATATAGACCTTGCTCTCCTGAAGCAGCTTCCAGGCACCCCGGAAACATGTCCCCGATGCCAACACGACAAGCCCCGGCAAACCGGCCGGGGCAAACGGCGCGGACTATAGACAGGTTTCCCGGCTCTTGCGAGTCTCCCGGGGCAGATTCTGCACCTGTCCCGCCACTTTTTCCAGGCGCCGACAGACTGTGACTTCGACCGCCCTTCGAACCGGCTTGCGGCTGTCTCGACAGCACCCACAAGCCGTCCCGGCCCGCATGGCGCTTTCCTCAACGGCCGGACTCGCGTTTCGGGTGTTGCGCACCTCCCCGGCGTGGTAGGCCGGAGCATCCGACACCTGCCAAGAGACCCGAACAATGTCGCTACGCAACTGGATCATGCTGGCCGTCCTTGGCGCCATCTGGGGCGGCTCGTTCCTGTTTGCCAAGGTTGCCGTCGCCGAGATACCTCCGCTGGTGCTCGTCTTTTTCAGGGTGTCGATCGCCTGCGTCGTTCTTCTGGCCGTTCTTTGGGTTCAGGGCCTCCTGGACAGGCTCGAGCCGCGGATGGCCGGCGCCTTTCTGATCATGGGCTTCCTGAACAACGCCGTTCCGTTTTCTCTGCTGTTCCTGGGACAAACCGCGATCGGCGCCGGCCTCGCGTCGATCCTGAACGCGACAACACCGGTTTTTACCGTGATTGTCGCCAGCCTTCTGGTCCGCCAGGAAGCCCTTCAAGCGCATCGTGTCGCAGGTGTGGTCCTGGGCGTCGCCGGGGTCGCCGTCATGCTGTCGAGCAGCCTGTCGGGGCTCGCCACCGATCCGGTCTGGGCACAGCTATGCTGCCTGGGCGCGGCGATCTCCTATGCCTGCGCCGCAACCTTCGCCAGGCGGTTCCGGTCCGTTCCGGCCCAGGTGGCGGCCACCGGCCAGCTCATGGGGTCCAGCCTGATCATGCTGCCCGTCGCGCTCTATGCCGGTGCCGGCTGGTCGCCGTCCGATCCCGGGCTGACCACCTGGCTGAATGTCGCCGCGCTCGGCGTCCTGGCAACGGCGCTGGCCTATCTGATCTATTTCCGCCTGTTGTCCGAAGCAGGCGCCACCAACGCGTCGCTGGTCACCCTGCTGGTTCCGGCCAGCGCGCTTTTTTTCGGCTGGCTGATCCTCGGGGAAAGCCTCGGCTCGCTGCAGATCGGCGGCTTTGCCATCCTTCTCGTCGGACTTGTTGTCCTGGACGGCCGGATACTGCGGCGCAAGGGACCCAGCGCCGCATGACGCCCCGGCGGCAAGGCTGTACACCGCCGGGGAGCCTGTCTTGCGCTCAGAACCTGAGCGACTTGACCTGCTTGACGTAGGACACCGCCGCGAGCCGCTCCATGACCTCGACCGGCACTTCGCCATCCACCTCGACGAGGCAGATCGCATCATCTCCCGCCGCAAGGCGGCCGAGATGGAAAGTCGCGATGTTGACGCCGTTGTTGCCGAGTTCCGTGCCCAGGTGTCCGATGAAGCCCGGCTTGTCCTCATTGGTGATGTAAAGCATGTGGGAGCCGAGCTCCGCCTCCATGTTGATGCCCTTCACCTGGATGATACGCGGTTTGCCGTCGGCGAAGACCGTTCCGGCAACCGAACGCTCCTGGCGTTCGGTGATCACGGACAGGCGCATGTAGGTCTCGTAGGCACCCTGCTTTTCGCGGCGGATCTCCTCGATCTTGATGCCCCGCTCCTTGGCCAGGATGGGCGCGGACACCATGTTGACCGTTTGCAGGAGCGGCGTCAGCAATCCGGTCAGCGCGGCGGCGGTCAGGGCCTGCACGTTCATCTCGGCAACGGCACCGGCATATTCCAGCCGGATTCCCTCGATGCCGGTTTCGGTCAGTTGCCCGGCAAATGAGCCGAGCTGCTCGGCCAGACGCACGAAGGGCGCAAGCTTCGGAGCCTCCTCAGCCGTGATGGACGGCATGTTGAGCGCGTTGCGCACCGCGCCGTCCAGCAGGTAATCGCACATCTGCTCGGCGACCTGCAGCGCGACATTTTCCTGGGCTTCCGACGTCGACGCCCCCAGATGCGGGGTCGAGACGAAGTTGGGCGCGCCAAAGAGCACGTTGTCCTTGGCCGGCTCTTCCACAAAGACGTCGAAGGCCGCCCCGCCCAGCTTGCCCTCGTCAAGCGCCGCGCGAACGGCCGCCTCATCGGCAAGGCCGCCGCGTGCGCAGTTGATCAGGTAGGCGCCCTTCCGCATCCTGGCGATCGCTTTCGCGTCGATGATGTTGCGGGTCTTGTCCGTCAACGGCGTGTGCAGGGTGATGAAATCGGAACGGGAAAGGAGTCCGTCCAGTTCGACCTTCTCGATCCCGAGCGCCACGGCGCGCTCCGGGGTCAGGAAGGGATCATAGGCGATCACTTTCATCTTCAGGCCGATGGCGCGGTCGGCGACGATGGACCCGATATTGCCGCAGCCGATCAGGCCAAGTGTCTTGCCGGTCAGTTCCCGGCCCATGAAGCGGGACTTTTCCCATTTCCCGGACTGGGTCGAAGCGTCGGCAGCCGGAATCTGCCGGGCCACGGCCATCATCATCGAAATCGCATGTTCGGCGGTGGTGATCGCATTGCCGAACGGCGTGTTCATCACGATGATGCCTCGCGCGGTCGCCTTCGGAATATCGACATTGTCGACACCGATGCCGGCCCGGCCGATCACTTTCAGATTGTCCGCGGCACCGATGATCTTTTCGGTCACCTTGGTGGCCGAGCGGATCGCCAGGCCGTCATACCTGCCGATGATCTCGAGCAGTTTTTCCTTGTCCTTGCCCACGTCGGGCAGGAAGTCCACATCCACGCCGCGATCCTTGAAAATCTGGACGGCGGCATCCGACAGCTTGTCTGAAATCAGTACCTTGGGAGCCATTTGAGCCTCTCCTTCAACGGGAATACGACCGGGCGACGCATCGCCCGGGAGTGGTGTTGTTTCTTGGAGAAAGTGCTCAGGCGGCCTGAGGCAGTTTCGCTTTCCGGGCCTGGAAGGCCCAGTCGAGCCAGGCGGTCAGGGCCTGAAGATCCGAGGCCTCGACCGTTGCCCCGGCCCAGATCCGCAGTCCGGACGGCGCATCACGGTACGCGCCGATGTCATAGGCGACGCCTTCCGCGTCCAGCGTGCTGACAATACCCTTGGCAAAGGCGGCCTGGTCATCGGCGGACAGCGCCTGGACACCGGGGTCGGTGACCTTGAGGCAGACGGAGGTGTTGGACCTGATCGCCGGGTCGGCGGCAAGGAAATCCACCCAGTCCGTGCGCGCCACCCAGTCGGCCAGCACCTTGAGATTGGCATCGGCACGTCCGCGCAGGGCGCTTAGACCGCCGAGGCCGTCGGCCCATTTCAGCGCATCGAGATAATCCTCGACGCAGAGCATGGACGGGGTGTTGATCGTCTCGCCCTTGAAGATGCCCTCGATCAGCTTGCCGCCCTTGGTCAGGCGGAAGATCTTCGGCAGCGGCCAGGCGGGCGTGTAGCTTTCCAGGCGCTCGACGGCGCGCGGGCTCAGGATCAGCACGCCATGGGCAGCTTCCCCACCCAGCACTTTCTGCCAGGAGAAGGTGACCACGTCGAGCTTGTCGAAGGCGAGATCCTGGGCGAAGGCAGCGGAGGTCGCGTCACAGATCGTCAGGCCTTCGCGGTCGGCCGGGATCCAGTCGCCGTTCGGCACGCGCACACCGGAAGTTGTGCCGTTCCAGGTAAAGACCACGTCATTGGAGAAATCGACGGATCCGAGATCCGGCAGCTCGCCATAGGGCGCTTCCAGCACACGGGCATTGTCCAGCTTGAGCTGCTTGATCACGTCTGTGACCCAGCCGGAGCCGAAGCTTTCCCAGGCCAGCATATCGACGCCGCGGGCGCCGAGAAGCGACCACAGCGCCATTTCCACGGCACCGGTGTCGGAGGCCGGCACGATGCCGATCCGGTAGTCTTGCGGAACGTCGAGGACCTTGCGGGTCAGCTCGATGGCTTCGGCAAGCTTTGCCTTGCCCGGCTTGGCGCGGTGCGACCGGCCAAGCGGCGCATCGGACAGTTGGTCTAGCGACCAACCGGGACGTTTGGAACAGGGACCGGATGAAAAATTGGGATTGGCCGGACGCAGGTCCGGCTTTGCGGTAAGCTCAGTCATGTGTCTACCCTCACAGATAGGAGCCCCTCGTTGGGGAGGGGTGGCCCACCTATGGGGATAGCGGAAGGACGGACGTTCCGCAAGGACATTGCGCGCAAAAGCGTGCAATGTCCCGCTTCCGCGAGGAGTCGCTACTGCGGTGCCTTCGGCAAAAGCTGCTGCAGTGGCGGGACGAAACGCGGTTGCCTCGGTGTCACCTGCGGCTGCTGTTGCTGCACACGCACACACCTGTTCCGCTTCGGATCCCAACGCGTGTTGCGCGGGCAGACACAGGCCTTGCTCTTTGCATTCCAGACCCGGCCACCCGTGCAGTTTGGCACCGTCGGCTCGACCCGTTGCCCGGGGCGCACGCATGTCAATGCGCCGACCCGCCGGACCTGCCACCCCTGTGCGGCCAGCGCAGCGGCCCGGACCGGGGTCACCTGCTTCCATCCGCTCGGACAGGTCTGTGCCTGCGGCCTTGGACGCGCGCAGTAATAGACCACGCTACCGCTCCGGCGCTGCAGCACTTCCGAATTGCGCGGAACCCGATTCTTGTTCCGGTAGAGCGTGTACCCCGAAGGGCATGTCAGCACCGTCTGCGGCTGGGGCGGGGTGCCGCAATAGATGGTCACGCCGCCACGGGTCACCGGTGCGATCCGCCAGCCCTGGGCCCGCAGGGTCCTGACCCGGGACGCCGCGACCTCGGACTGGCCGGACGCGCAGGACGGTGGTGGTTCGACCGGTTGCCGTAGCTGCACCGTCACGCAGCTGCTGTCATTGGAGGCTTGCGCATCGCCGCTGCCCCAGGAGACGAACAACCGGCCGAGCAGCCGCCCGTCGATGCGGCCCGTGGCCGGCAGTCCTGCCTGTTCCTGGAAAGCGCGTACCGCACCGCGGGTTCTCGGGCCTGCCTGGCCGTCAACCGGGCCGGCGTCGAAGCCGAGCGCGTTGAGGGCGTCCTGAACGGCCCTGGTCTGCGCGGCGACGCCCCAGTCGAGCGAGGCACAATTGCGCAGGCTCGAGGCCCCGCCGCGCGGCGGACGAACACTCAGCGACAGGGTCCGGGACTGACCCGGTGCAAGCGTCGTCACGGGGTGGCTGCAACTCACCTGCCCGCCGCCTGTCCGGCACCGCCAGGGAGCCGGACCAGAGGCGATCCGGCGGCTCGCGGGTGTGCCCACGTCGCTCAATTGGAGCGGACCGGTATAGGGCACCGGACCGTTGTTGGTGACCGTCACCTGAAACGCGCACGGCTGACCGGCCGTACAACTGCGCTGCGGCGCGGTCTTGGTCACGGAAAGATCGGCAACCTGACGCCGCGACGGCGGCACCACCGGCGCTTGCGGCTCTTGCGCCACAGGCGGCTCTTCCGGCTGCGGTTGTTCTTCCTGCTCTTCCGGCTGATCCTCCGGCTGGACAATCATGATGGTGCTGGTGTGGCGGTCGTTCTCGGGCTTCGCATCCTTCACCTTCAGATCCGGCCAGACCATCTCCTTGCGATGGACGATCCTTGGATGCGAAAAGTCCTTCGGGATGTCGAGCACCATGTCGATCCGCACCGAGGATTCCGGCTTCAGGGTGAGGCTGTCAGCGTCGCATTCGTAGCTGCCCACACCCGTGACACGACAGTCGAAACCGGGTGTCCGGCTCTGGAGGCTTGAAATGGCGACAGCCGGGTCGAGTGTGCCACGCAGTCCGGCAGCGCCCGAGAACAGGCGACCACCGCGATTCTCGACCCTGACCTCGATGGGACAGGACGCCCCCCGCTCGCAGGTTGTCGCGCCCCATGGCGCCAGATCGGCGGCGAGAACCGGGATGCTCACGCAAGCAGGTCCGTCCGTCGCCGGATTGTCGTCACCGCTGTAGGTCGAGCCGATGTACCAGGCCGGAGGAGGCGCCGACCAGTTCATCCGGGCGCAGTTCTCGACAGAGTTTCCGGCCACGGGATCGGGCAGGCGCATTGTCAGGGTGGTCAACACGGACTCGCCGGGCAGCATTGTACCGGCATTCAGGCAGGTCACCGTCCCGGCGGCTTCACTGTTGCAGGAAAATGTTCCCGTGGCACTTTCCAGGGTCGCACCGGCAGGCAAGAGATCATCGAAGGTCATCAGGGCCATGAAATCCTTGGGCCCGTTGTTGGTGATCTCCACTGTGAAGTCACAGGCTCCGCCTTCGTAGCACTCCGGTGGACCGGACTTGGCGATCTCCAGATCAAAAGCATCATCGATCCAGGTCGGAACGCACATGTCGTCATCCTTCTCGGTGGCACCGGGTGCGGGGATATCGTCAGGCGGCATGATGCCGACACCCCAGTCGAGGGCGACACAGTCGAGCAGCGGATCGGCGGGAGCCGGATCGGGTATCGCGACGGTCAGGAACAGGATCCGTTGGTCGCCGGGGTGAAGCAGGTGCGGCCCGCCGTTGAGTGCGCACCGGATGGGTGGTCCGGCGACACAGGTCCAGCCCGGGCTGTTGGCGACATAGGTCACACCGGGATCGATCTCGTCCCGGATCACGAGTTCATCGTTGTAGTCGTCCGGACCATTGTTGGTGACCAGCACCTGGTAGACGCAATTGCCACCTGCATCGCAACTGGCCGGACCCTGCTTGCCGATCGACAGGTCGAAATGACCGGCGCCGTCCAGCACGTTAACGGTGACGCAGGCTTCATCGGGATGAACATCGGCGGGCCCGTCATCCGAGGTCATCAGCGTCCAGTCGATGCGGGCGCAATTCTCGACGGTGGTGCCGGCAATGCCGTCGGGCAGCTTGATCCGAACCATCATCGGAACGGTCCCGCCGACCGGAAGCGTTATGTCCGGTGTCTGGCAGACAACGTCGGTGCCGCTGAGTGAACAGGTGACGGTCGCCGGATCGAAGCCGGCCAGAACAAGGGAGCTGCCGGCCGGCAACGGGTCTCGAACAGCCAGTGACCCGTTGAATTCACCCGGTCCCTGGTTGATCACCTGCACCAGGAACGTGCAATCCGCGTTCTCCGTGCAGTCGGGCATGGACGACATCTTGACGATGCCGAGATCGAAGCCCTCGCTCACCGGCGTTGTAACGCAATCCTCGTCGTTGCCGTCGCCGGGACCGTCGTCCGTACCCATTTCGAACCAGTCGATGGCAACACAGTTCTGCACGTTCGGTCCGGGCACGGTGGCGGGCAGAAGAAGATTGACCTCAATGGCCGCCGTCGCGCCCGGAGGCAACAGGGCGGCAGCATTGGTGACGCAGTTGAAGGCAACGCCGATGGGGGCGCAGTTCCAGCCGGGCGAGGTGGAGGCAAGCGTGGCACCCGCGGGCATCGTGTCCGTGATCGCAAGCGGACCTGCATAAGTCGTCGCGCCGACATTCCGGAGTGTCACGACATAGGTGCATTCAACCCCTTCCTGGCATTGCGCCGGTCCGGTCTTGCGGATCGCAAGGTCCGTATCGAGCGGGAACGGCGGCGGCAGGAACCAGCCGTCGGGCGGCAGCGGCGCGGGCACCCAGCCTTGCGGCGGCAGCCCCTCCGGCCATGGAACAGGGCCGAACGGATCGTCCTCCTGGGCCAAAAGTGCGCCCCCGGCGGGCAGCGACTGGACAACGGCGACGTCGCCGACGCGGGTGGCATCGTTCCGGAACCTCAGCTCTTCCAGGACGTTGCCGGCCGGGTCCGTATTGACGTCTGCGTCGACCATGAAGGAGCTGTCGGGCCCCGTCGCCGGGGTCACAGGTCCCGGGGCCGGGTAGGGCTGGAAGGCGGTTACGGGCTCGAACGCCTCGAAGGGGTGTGCGGCCCGGCCCTGAAGCCCGTGCACCTCGGAGCCGTCGTCATACGCCCCGGAGCTGGAATCGAAACAGCGCCCGCGATCCGAACAAAGGCCGTCTCCCGTCATCCACACCGTTCCATCCGGCACATCGGGGTTTGCCGTCCCGGAACCGAGATAGCCGGGGCCGAAGGAGACGCCCCCGGCCGATCCCGCGCGCAGATAGGGTGGTCCGTCCTGGCCGCGGTCATAGTAGCCGACATCATAGCGCCCGGCGCCACGCCAGAATCCGGTGTCGGTCATCTCGTAACGCAACACGCGGGATTCATGCGGGTAGGCAAAGGCATTTTCCGCTGCCAGACCGAGATTGCGGACCCCGCCGCGTTCCGCAAGCAGCATGACATTCTGTTCGCTCAGATCGGGAAACGCGATATCGGCGACGGGATGGCTGAACCCGGAGCGTGCAATCGCCTCCGGCGAGCGGAAGAAATCCGGAAGGACAAACTCCCGGCGAACGCCGGCCGGGTCAAAAGCACCGTCCGGACCGATGCCGATCGACCAGACCGCGTTCCTTTTCTCGCTGTCGTCCGCGCCGGCAAAATCCGCATTGCCGAAGCCCTGGCTGCTCCAGAGAGCATAATAGAGACGCACGCCATCGCTTTGGGTATCCCGGCGCACACCGAGGCCCCAGACGCGCCGGCGGAAGTCGGCAAAGTTCCAACAGGAAGGCGTGCGGCCGAAGTCTCCACTCGGACAATCGGCTGTCCGCGCCCGGCTCAACGGGTCAAAGGCCACGGGAGCAAGTCCCTGATAGCCACCGCTCGGGACGTCGAAGAACGCCCTCCGTCCGTCAACGCCATGATCATATGTCCCGAGAACCGCCCCGTCGGCAAGGCGGAGGCGATGCACCATGCCGGTCTCCAGGTCGGAGACATAGAGCTGACCATTCCAGCGGTCATAAGCGACATTGCCGAGGGCAGCGCCGCTGTTCGGCCGGCCATCCAGGGTTATTTCTGCAAAAAGTTCAGGTTGATAGCCGTTGGCGCCGTTCAGTTTCCAGACCGTTCCGGGTCCGCCTTCCGCGCCCCACATGCCGGCCATCCAGTCGGAATTGTCCGCATTCCTGTGCAGGCCGAAAGCAGAGGTCGCTGTCAGATAGATGTTTGCCGGCGACGCGTCATCGATGGCAACACCGAAGACCTGACCGATTTCAGCGGCTGTGACCGCTCCGCGCTGCAACGCGTTGAACCAGTGCTCGCCGCGTGCCGGCCCTCCCGGCTGGCGCAGGTCGACAACGCTGACCACGGCCCCCTGGCCGTCAATCACGAGGCGCCCCGCTTCTTCGGCTGTTCCTGAGAACCGCGTCACGACCGCCTCGCCAGGCTGAAGCGCCTCTTGCGCGCGGGCCGCGCCGCCCGCCACAGGCAGGCCTCCAAGGCCCGCCAGGACAACGGCTGAAAGAAGAAAATCACGGGTTTGGACCAACAACCGGGGTGACATGCGCAGCTCCCTTCGGGTTGGCGATGTCTCTGCCCTCTTGCGCTCCGGCGATGGTCCTCCGCCTATCGGCCGGAACGGGATCCAGGCAGCGCTCGCCGTTCCTATCCTGGGGCACGTACCCCTAGGTTAGTTTAGCGAATTCTGACATTGCCACCTTTGAGGGAGGTCAATGCCGGGTGAACTTCAGGCTCGCAAACAAAAAAAGGCCGGTCAAGCGACCGGCCTTTCCGTTCCCTGATCTGGAGATCAGAAGTTGCTGGTGATCGGCCCCTGGGGCTCGTAATAGACCGGGCCGGCCGGAGCGCTGCCACCACCGAAATTGTAGCGTACGCCAAAGCGGATTTCGTGAGCGGTCAGGTCGTCCCATTCCACCCGTGTTTCACCGGTGCCTGCGTCATGAAGCTGCACGGTCGCCGCGTCGCCGAGGTCGCGATACTGGTAGCCTGCGTCGAGCGACCACCTGTCGGTCACGGCGTATTCGGCACCGGCCATCAGTGCCCAGGCGAAGTTCCACTCGCTGTGCTTGCCGTCATAATTGCTGCGGCCGCCACCGCCCGGATTGACGGAATACGTGCTGTCGGTCGTCACGTAGGACGCACCGATACCGGCACCGACATACGGCGTGATCCGGTTCCAGGTCCCCAGATCGACATAGCCGTTCAGCATGACGGTCCAGACATCGATATCGGTCGACTCGGTCGAGTATCCGCCGGTACAGGCTCCGCAGACCGCGTAGCCCTTGACGTTCGCCGAGGTCTCGTAATCCAGCGTCACGTCCGTACGGAAATAGTCGTTGAACTGGTAACCGACACCGACACCGATCATCCAGGCATTGTCCATGGATTCCCGTTCGAAACGCAGATCACCGATCACAGGGTCGTTGAAGCTGCCGCTCGGATCGTTCCAGAATTTGTAACCGATGTCGCCGCGCAGGTACAACCCACCTGCCACGGGCACTTGCGGCACATGCTCGATGACCGGAGTTGGCAAGTCCGCAGCGTAGCCCGCAGTGGAAAGCACAACAGCAAAGCCGGTCAAAGACAAACGCTTAAAGAAATTGTCCATGTCCTCGTCCTCTTCCAGTGAGCGCCCGCTTCAACAATTTCCCGGACACATCAAACTTGAAAGCATACTGAGGGGAATTCATTAATTGTGACTTAACTCTGTTCATTAACCGCGATTTTTTACCTTAAGAAAGTCTTACCAAATCCGGATCTTGTTGACCGGACACAAAAAAGCCGCCTCCCGGGGGAAGCGGCTCCATCAGAGTCCGGGGAAGGTCAGGCCGCGGATGCGGCAACCACACCGGCGATGTCATTGACGACCTGCTTGACGAGGTCGGCATCATCGCCCTCGGCCATCACCCGGATCAACGGCTCGGTACCCGACGCCCTGATCACCAGGCGGCCGGATTTCCCCAGGCGCGCCTCACCGTCTTCGATGGCCGATTTGACCTTGTCCTGTTCGAGCGGAGCCCCGCCCTTGTACCTGACGTTCTTCAGGATCTGCGGCACCGGTTCGAACCGCCTGCAAACCTCGGACACCGGACGGTCCTGGTCCTTGACACAGGCAAGGACCTGCAGCGCCGCGATCAGACCGTCGCCCGTGGTGGTAAAGTCGGACAGCACGATATGCCCGGATTGCTCGCCGCCGACATTGTAGCCGTTGGCCCGCATGTGCTCGACCACGTAACGGTCGCCGACCTTGGTCCGGGCGAGGCCCAGGCCCAGTTGTTGCAGGTAGCGCTCCAGCCCGAGATTGGACATGACCGTTGCGACGATGCCCTGCGCCGACAGCCTGTTGCTGGCCTGCCAGGATTGCGCCACCACGGCCATCAGCTGATCGCCGTCAACAACGGCACCGTTTTCGTCGACAATGATCACGCGGTCGGCGTCACCATCGAGCGCAATGCCGATATCCGCGCGCACCTCATGCACCTTGCGGGACAACGCGTCTGTGGAGGTCGAGCCGCAATCCTGGTTGATATTAAAGCCGTCCGGGGTGACCCCCATGGAGATCACGTCGGCCCCGAGCTCCCACAAGGCTTCCGGGGCAACCTTGTAGGCCGCGCCGTTGGCGCAGTCGACAACGACGCGCAGTCCTTCCAGGTTCATTTCCCTGGGCAACGTCCGCTTGGCGAATTCGATATAGCGCTGCTGCGCCCCGTCGATCCGTCTCGCCCGGCCCAGCTCGCGCGCGCCGGCCAGCCGTGATGTCAGGTCGCTTTCGACCAGGCCTTCGATGGTCTTCTCGATTTCATCGCTGAGCTTGAAGCCGTCCGGGCCGAAGAACTTGATGCCATTGTCCTGGAAGGGATTGTGGGACGCCGAAATCATCACGCCAAGATCCGTTCTCAGCGAGCGCGTCAGCATGGCCACAGAGGGCGTCGGCATCGGCCCGAGCAGAAAGACATCCATGCCCACGGACGTGAAGCCTGCAACCAGTGCCGTTTCCAGCATGTAGCCGGACAGGCGCGTGTCCTTGCCGATCACCACCCGATGGCGATGACCGCCGTTCTTGAAAACGAGGCCAGCGGCCATCCCGACCTTCAGAGCCAGTTCGGCGGTCATCGGGAAACGGTTCGCCTGGCCGCGAATGCCATCGGTGCCGAAATACTTACGCATCAATCATGCCTGCCTGAATTTCCAATGTGCGCCCTTATTAACGCAATTGGCTCCGATCACGATTCAAAATATGTGAGCAATTGTTACCATTCACAGGCACGCATCAACGGCCGCAAAGGCAGAAGCCCGGCATTGGCCGGGCTTCGTCAGTCACTTAGGCGTTGATCAGGACGGTTGCGGCTCCATGCCGCCGCTGGCTTCGTCCCCGCCGCGTTTCGCACCTGCTGTGGGAACCGCGGAAGAACGGCCGACCGGCTGGTCGTCGTCGGTGTCGCGCACCGGCGGCTTGCCGTTCAAGAGGTCCTTGATCTCGTCGCCAGAGAGCGTTTCGTATTCCAGAAGGCCCTTGGCAATCGTGTGCAGCTGGTCCTCGTGGTCGCCCAGGATCTTGTTGGCGGTTTCATAGCCCTGGTTGACGAAGGACTTGATTTCCGCGTCGACGATCTTCTGGGTTTCGTCCGAGACATGCTGGTTCTTGGCCACGGAGTGGCCCAGGAAGACTTCTTCCTGGTTCTCGCCGTAAAGCAGCGGGCCGAGCTTGTCGGACATGCCGAACTGCGTGGCCATCGCCCGGGCCAGCTTGGTGGCCATCTGGATGTCGCCCGAGGCACCGGAGGTGACCTTCTCGTAGCCGAAGATCATTTCCTCGGCCACGCGTCCGCCCATGGCAACCGCAAGGTCGGCCTTGCACTTGGCCCGGGTCAGGGACACCTGGTCCTTTTCCGGCAGGCGCATGACCATACCCAGCGCGCGGCCGCGCGGAATGATGGTCGCCTTGTGGATCGGGTCGGAGGCTTCCTGGTGCAGTGCCACCAGCGCATGGCCGGCCTCGTGATAGGCGGTCAGCTTCTTCTCTTCCTCGGTCATCACCAGCGTGCGGCGTTCCGCGCCCATCATGACCTTGTCCTTGGCATCCTCGAACTCGGCCATGGTCACCAGGCGCTTGGACCGGCGGGCGGCCAGAAGCGCGGCCTCGTTGACGAGGTTCATCAGGTCGGCGCCGGAGAACCCGGGCGTACCGCGTGCCAGGGTCTTGACGTCGACATCCGGCGCCAGCGGCACCTTGCGCATATGCACCTTCAGGATCTTCTCGCGGCCGGTGATGTCCGGGTTCGGTACGACGATCTGGCGGTCGAAACGGCCAGGGCGCAGCAGCGCCGGGTCGAGAACGTCCGGACGGTTGGTCGCCGCGATGATGATGATGCCTTCATTCGGCTCGAAGCCGTCCATCTCGACCAGCAACTGGTTGAGCGTCTGTTCGCGTTCGTCGTTGCCGCCGCCGAGACCGGCGCCGCGGTGACGGCCGACCGCATCGATTTCGTCGATGAAGATGATGCAGGGCGCGTTTTTCTTGGCCTGTTCGAACATGTCGCGGACACGGGAAGCACCCACACCGACAAACATTTCAACGAAGTCCGAGCCGGAAATGGTGAAGAACGGCACGTTTGCCTCGCCCGCGACGGCACGTGCCGTCAGGGTCTTACCGGTGCCCGGAGGGCCAACCAGCAGGACACCGCGCGGAATGCGTCCGCCCAGGCGCTGGAATTTCTGCGGATCACGCAGGAACTCAACGATCTCCTGAAGGTCTTCCTTGGCTTCGTCGATGCCTGCGACATCCTCGAAGGTGACCCGGCCGTGCGCCTCGGTCAAAAGCTTCGCCTTGGATTTACCGAAGCCCATCGCCTTGCCGCCGGACCCCTGCATCTGGCGCATCACAAATATCCAGATGCCGAGAATGATCAGCATGGGCAGCCACGAGAACAAGGCACCGAGAAGCGGTGAGCTTTCCGCTGGGGGACGGGCATTGATCAGCACGCCCTTGCCACGCAGCTCGTTGACATACTGGGCACCGTCGGGCGCATAGGTCTGGAAGGCGCCGCCGCTGTTGTAGCTGCCGGTGATCTTCTGTTCCTGGATGGTGACGGACCTGACCTCGCCGTTGTCGACCTGCTTCATGAAGTCCGAATAGGCGATGTCATTTGTCGCACCGTGCTGCGCCGGGCTTTGAAAAAGCTGGAACAGGGCGATCAGCAACAATGCGATGATCACCCAGAGAGCAAAGTTGCGAAAATGTGCGTTCATTTCGTTTCCTTAGCCGCCCAACGCGACCCCTGGGTCTGTTGAGAATTAGGTTCCGGTCCCGTCGATGGCCCGGGTCGGAGCGCTTTGCCTCCGCACACGGCCAGATCCCAATTCTCAAAAGACCCCGGCTCGCGCGGTCTTTATTCGTTACAGCGAAGATAGGTCGCCGAAGTCCCGCTGCCAAGGCGGTGCGCCATAGTTGCGCAGATGCACTGACTATTTTGTTAAGCCCGGAGCTCTATCAGAACTTCTTAGCAGGGAAAACTCTAGTTTTCGCCTTGTACGGTCCCATCGTCCAAATAGTTACCAAGAAGCTTAACTTGGATCGGCAGGCGCTCCAAATCCAAAACGTCGCCCTTGCAGGAATTGCCTAGATTTGAAGCGGCCACCAGGAAGGGCAGACACAGGATGTCCTCCCCGGCCCAGACCACCGGCGCACAATGGAAGGCGGCCTTCGGCCACCCCTTGGGCCAATTGACGTCCCTGGACCGGAGCGGTGCGTTGCAGAGCGGCCCGAGACAAAGCGCTTGCCGACCGTGGGCCTTCCTCCTGTCGGAAACGCAATACCGGTACCGGTTGTCCCAGAGACCGCTGCCCTCCGGGTCAACCAGTGTTTCGGGTGGTGTCCGCCCCGGTTCCTTCCAGCAGAAAACAACGTCATCCCGCGCATCGAACACCGCGCCACCGAGGGTCAGACGGCAGGGCCGCTCCCTGACCAGCATCCGGTCCAGTCCACTCAGATTGCGAAACCGCGGCCGCGGCGTGGCCCCGCTCACGCGCGCGATCATGAGTGTAAGCAGTCGCAGCCGCATCTCTTCCGTCATCGACCGGTACGCCAGACGATCCAGTTTCAACGGACCGGCCGGGTGTTCAATCAGGTGTTTTTCGGCGAGATCCCGAAGGCAGGCCTCCAGCGCCTCTCCTGCCCGGCGCATGTGCCCGGCTGTCTTGGAAAGTCGCTCCGCTGTCAGGCCCTCTTCTTCCAGGAGCGCCAGGATCGACCGGAGCCGGCTCCTCTTGTACCTGGTGTTGCTGTTGGAGGGATCGGTGCACCATGTCCTGCCGCGCGCCCTCAGGCTGGCTTCCAGGCGAGCCTTGGCGACACCCAGGAACGGCCGCAGCAGCCGCAGGCCTTCCGGGCCGTTCGGTTCGTCCGCGGCCATGCCCCCCAGACCGGCGACACCGCTGCCGCGGGTCAGCCTGTCGAGGAAGGTCTCGGCCTGGTCGTCCTGGTGGTGGGCAAGAAGCAGCGCTTCCGATCCGGATCCCCTCATGTGCTGCGCCATCAGCCGGTACCGGGCGAGGCGCGCCTCCTCCTGAAGGTTGCTGGCGGGCTTTTGCCCCGACCAGCGCAATATCGTGCAGGGCACACCTTCACCGCGCGCACAGTCGGCAACAAAGGCTGCCTCTTCGGCACTTTCGGGGCGCAAGCCGTGATCGACGCACAGGATTTCAAGGGATCCCTGCCAGCCTGTCCGCCGCTTCCACTCCGCCAGCAGCACCAGGAGACACAGCGAATCCGCTCCGCCGGACACGGCCACGGCAAGGTTTGAAAAGGACGTCAGCCTGGAAAAGAGAGCATCGACAATATCGGACGGGAGCCCCTCGGGCTCGACCGGCCCGTCAGGAACATTGGGCACGTTTGCGCTCGTCCCTGGCCTGGGACAGGACCGCGGGAGCGGCATTCGGAAACTTGTTCAGAAGTTCGGAGAAGGTTGCGCAAGCGGCGTCCGATTCTCCCAGACCGCGCAGGGACACGCCGAGCTTCAGCAGGCTGTCCGGGCTTTTTTCGTTACCGGGATGGTTGGTATAGGTCTTCAGAAACGCGTCCGCCGCCTCGCGGTAGTTCTGCTGCGCGAGCAGGCTCTCTCCGAGCCAGTACTGGGCGTTCGCCGAGCGCTGGTCATCGGGATAGTTTTCCAGGAAATTGCGGAACCCGCGTTCCGCGCCGGAATAATCCCCGTTCACAGCCAGCGAATAGGCCTCGTTGTAGTCGGTCTGCGGATCACCGCTGCCGATTACGCTTGCGATCTGGTCGTCGTCGGTTGCCAGGCCCGGGTCCGGCGAGATGTCGTCGCCCGTGCCCGGAACGTTGTCCAGTCCATTGGCAAGCGCCGACAGGTCGATCGGACCGTCAGTCGGCAGTCCGGTGTCATACCCGCCGGACTGGTCCCAGCTGGCATCGCCGGACCCGTCGGCAGGCAAGGTGGCAAGCCCGCCGCCCGGAGCGACAAGCGATCCGGTTTGCGGCGTGCCGTCCGGGGCAAGCCCCGGTGCACCTGATCCGGGCGGGAGTTCCGAGCGCTTGCCCGGCGTGCCGCCTTCAAGCTGCTGGAAGCGGTATTCGTTGTCTTCCTGCATGCGGCGCATCATGTCCTGCATTTCCCGCAGCTGGAAAGACAATTGCTCGATCTGGCCGGTCAAGACGCGGATCCGCTCTTCCATCTGGCCGATACGCACGGCGGATTCGTCGTTGCGGCGTCCGAAAAGCTGGGCTTCGGACGGTGTGGCAGCGGTGATCATCACCATCGCCAGAACGAGACCTGCAAGTCCCTTTAAATGTTGCATTCTCTCCTCCGGTTCGGGGATCCGCGAGCGCTCTGCCGGCAAATCCTTCCGCATGATGTCTTATCATGACCGGTTATCTACTCAAGTGCACAGAGCGCTCCGACTTCGGCTAAATTTTGACCTTTCCTGCCGAAACCCGAGAGATTTCGCATTTGCGGCACCTGATCGGCCGGATCTCGGATGAACACGCCCTGCCCGGATAACGCAAAAGGCCGGGCACGAGGCCCGGCCAATCTGTTCGCTGTTGCGGCAATCAGTTGGTGGCGTTGTTCAGAACGGTCACCGCGCGGCGGTTCTGGGACCAGCAGCTGTTGTCGTTGCACACCGCGACGGGCCGTTCCTTGCCGTAGGATATCGTCCGTATCCGCGAAGCGTTGACGCCCTGCGACACCAGATAGTCACGGGCAGCCTGGGCCCGGCGCGCACCGAGAGCGATGTTGTACTGGCGCGTTCCGCGCTCGTCGGCATGTCCCTCGACCGTGATCGTGTACTGGGAGTATTTCTTCAGCCACTGGGCCTGTTTGGCGAGCGTCGCCTGGCCCTGCGAATTCACCACCGACTGGTCTTCCTCGAAGAACACGCGGTCGCCCACATTGACCACGAAATCCTGGCCCGTGCCCGGCTTCACGTTGCTGGACAACCCATCCGGTTTCGTCTGGGCACATGCCGCTGCGAACAGAACCGCAAAACAGACGGCAATCCATCGCGCACCTTTTGCGGCGTTTACTTGCTTGAACATTCCTGTCTCCTAAACCCCAGCCCGCAAACCTCACTCCGGGAGCGTCCGGTTCTTGGTAAACGCTTTCTAGCCAAAACCGGTAAAAAACGTCTTTTCAAACGTGGTTAGCGAAAGCTTAACACGGCCTGCCCCGGCAGGCCGCCTTTCGTGTCAGTCGATCAGCGGCGACCAGGACGGATCCGACGCGAAGGCCGGCGTCTCCAGACGCTGCTCGTTGTATCCGGTCAGGTCGACGGTCCAGACCTGCGGACCGCCATTGGCGCCCGGCGTGTCCCGGAAGAACACCAGCACCCGGCCGTTCGGCGACCAGGCGGGTCCCTCGTTGTGATAGCCCTCTGTGAGGATGCGCTCGCCCTTGCCGTCCGGACGCATGACGCCGATCATGAAGCGGCCCTGATGCTGCTTGGTGAAGGCGATCAGGTCCCCGCGCGGCGACCAGACCGGCGTCGAGTAACGGCCTGGCCCGAAGGAAATGCGCTGCGCCTCGCCGCCGCCCGCGCTCATGACATAGAGCTGCTGCGTGCCGCCACGGTCGCTTTCAAAGACGATCCGGCTGCCGTCCGGAGAATAGGACGGGCTGGTGTCGATCGCGGCCGTGTTGGTCAGGCGCGTCGTCCGGCGCGACCGCAGGTCCATCTTGAAGATGTTGGCATTGCCGCCCTGCTGCAGGCTCATGACGACGCTCTGGCCGTCGGGCGAGAACCGGGGGGCAAAGGTCATGCCGGGGAAATTGCCGACGATCTCGCGCTGGCCGGTCTCGATGTTGAGCAGGTAGACGCTCGGATCGGCGGCGCCATAGGACATGTAGGTGATTTCCTGGCTGGTCGGCGAGAAGCGCGGCGTCAGCACCAGGTCCTCGCCCCGCGTCAGGTAACGGGTGTTGGCGCCGTCCTGATCCATGATGGCCAGCCGCTTGATGCGCTTGTCCTTCGGCCCGGTCTCGTCGACAAACACGATCCGGGTATCGAAATAGCCCTTTTCGCCGGTCAGGCGCTCATAGATGGCGTCGGCGATGATATGGGCCAGCCGGCGCCAGTTTTCCGGCGTTGTGTAGAACTGCTGACCGAGCATCTGTTCGGCGGCGAACACGTCCCAGAGCCGGAATTCCGCGCGCAATCGCCCGTCCGGCTGCTTGATCACGGTGCCCGTCACCAGGGCCTGGGCCTGGATCTTGCGCCAGTCGCCGAAGCGCGGCGTCGAATTCACGCTCATGTTCTTCTGCAGGAAGCTGGCCGGGTCGAGCGGGTTGAACAGGCCGGACCGCTTGAGATCCGCCGAGATCACACCCGTCATGTCCGCCGCCAGCTTGCTGTCGCCCCCCTCGGCGGTGAACGACGGCAGGGCGATCGGCAAGGGCTCGATGTTGCCGCCGCGAATGTCGATTTCAACGAGGGCCCGCGCCGGCTGCATGGCCAGCAGAATCAGGCCCAGACCGACAAGGAGTTGCCGCAGAAGATGGCTCATCTTCCGTTCCAACCGATCAGTTTTCATCGTTTCCGTCGTCAAACCTGGCCTCCTGCCATTCAAGCGAAGCATGTTCCGCTCCCGGTATTCGGTTTTCATCCCGATCCAACCTGAGCGCATCATTGGTTAGGATCCAAAATCAGCATCAATATGTTCCCGCCACGCGACTGGCATGTCATTCCGGTCTCGCACCCGATCCTAGGAAAAATTCGGATCGAACGACAACTTAAGTTCATTCCAGCCGTTGGCGCCGCCGTATTTGTCCGCCGGCAGGATGGTGAAGCCTCCCTCGTTGTCCACCTGGTAGATCGCCCGTTTGGCCGAGTCCGCCAGCGACTGGAAACGGGGATCCGGATACGTGTTCAAAAGCACCGGCGCCCCGGCCAGCTTGCCCTGCGGGGTAAACTTGATCTGGTACGTGATCCTCATGTCCGGCGGATACTGGTCGGGAAACTTGTTCCAGCGTTCCTGGATCATCTGGCGAATGAGATCCTTCTCGTTCGCCGTCAGGCCGGCATGCTGCACGCCACGCTGATCACCGACGGAAGCGGGCTGCTGCGAGGACGGGCCGCTGGAGCCTCCGTTTTCCTTGCTCAGGAGCTGGTCGATTGCATTTGCATCGAAGTTGCTCCGGTCCGTCTCCGGCGTGCGTCTCGGCGGCGTGGGCTTGGACCGGCTCACTGCCGCTGCGATTTTCTGGTTCGGAAGCGGCGCGGCCTGCTGCACCGGTTCGGGTTCCGGCGCGGGCTCGGGCTCCGCGGCAGGTTCCGGCTCCGGTGCCGGGACCGGCTCGGCATCCGCCGGCGGTGCCGACGCCGGCTCGGGCTCGGCCGCCGGTGTGGGTGCAGGGGCCGGTGCGGGCGCGGGAGGCGGCGGCGGTGGAGCGGCCGTGTCCTGCGTCGGTGCCGGTTGTTCGGCCGGCTGCGGTTCCTCGGCCGGTTCCGCTTCACGCGGTTTCGGCGCCGGCGGCGCCTCGATATCCCCCTCCCGGTCCCCGACCTGGATCTCCGTCTTTTCGGCCAGCGTCGCGAAATCCATGTCGATGAAGACAGGCTGCTCTTCCTGTTCAGGAAAGCGCTCCGCGCCCGGAAAGGCGATCAAGCCCCAGAGAAGGATTGCCGAATGTCCGGACAGTGACGCGATGAGACCTGCGCGCATGGTGCGTTACGAGTCCCGTTCATCCTCTGTGCGCAGCGCCAGCCGCTTGAAACCGGCAGCACTGATGCGGCCCATCACCTGCATCATGGTCCCGTAGCTGGCATTGCGGTCGCCGAACACGTAGATGCGTTCGTCGTAGCCATTGGCCGCGATCGCCTCCAGTGTCGGTACGACGTCCTCGAGCGCGTAGGCCTCCTTGGAGATGAAGATCTCGCCGGACGCCTTCACGGTGACCGTGATCGGTTCATTGTCCCCGGTCAGCTGCTGCGCCTGGGTCTCCGGCAGATCGACCGGAACCCCCACGGCCAGCAGCGGCGCCGTGACCATGAACACGATCAGAAGCACAAGCATGACGTCGACGAAGGGCGTCACGTTGATTTCGCTCATCGGCGCGTGGCGCTGCCTGCGCCGGCCGCGGCGCCCGCCTGACTGTGCGGATCCGGCTTGCATGCCCATGGCTCAGCCCCTCTCGTCGATCTGGCGCGACAGGATGGCCGAGAATTCGTCGGCAAAGCCTTCCATCCGCGCGACCGCCTTGCCGACATCGGAATTGAACTTGTTGAAGGCGATCACGGCCGGGATCGCCGCCAGCAGACCCAGCGCCGTCGCAAACAGTGCCTCGGCGATGCCCGGAGCCACCACGGCTAGGTTCGTGCTTTCCGAAGCGGCAATCGCCTGGAAGGCGGTCATGATGCCCCAGACCGTGCCGAACAGGCCGATGAAGGGCGCCGCCGAGCCGACGGTCGCCAGCACGAGCAACCGGTTCTCGAGCCGCTCGGCCTCGCGCTGGATGGTGACATCCATGACCCGGTCGATCCGCTGCTGCAGGCTGCCGATGGCCGGACGCGCGCCTTCATGGCTGCGTTTCCACTCGCGCATCGCCGCCACGAACAGGGCCGCCATGGAATGGTTCACCCGGTTGTGCAGCGTGTTGTAGAGCTCTTCCAGGGACTGGCCGGACCAGAACACGGTTTCGAACCGGTTCATCTGCCGCCGCGTGCGCCCGACCAGCATGAACTTGTCGACGATAATCGCCCAGCACCATACGGATGCGAAGATCAGGCCGGCCATGACGACCTTCACGACAATATGCGCCTGCCAGAACAGATCGAGAAACGTATGTTCACCCATGTTTATTAAGACCCCTAGGCCGTCTGATACTGATGTGCAGTCCAGGTTCCGAAAGCGTCAGGATGGACCCGGAATCAGGAGGCCGGATAATGTAACCAGCCGCCTCTCTGACGTTTGATTTTGTCAAAACTGGGACGTTTCCATTCAAAGAACGCCCCTCTCTAAAGGAATCAATTAAGGTTACTGCAAGATTAACGCAGGTAATGGAGTTGTAACTATTTTCCTGAGGACGGCCGGCAGGACCGCCCAGGTCCGCGCAAGGCCCTCAATTGTCGGGGCTTTCTCCAGGCACATGCCGTTGAAGTTTTTCCGCCAGCACAAGCGGCAGCCGCGTCGGCCGCCCCTCGGACGTGATCACCGCAACGGTCACTGCAGCGGAAATCAGCAAATCACCGCCCCGATGGATCCGCTGCCCGAGCCCGATGCGCGCGCCCCTGAACTCCGCGACGCTCGTGCGGACTTCCAGCACATCGTCGATCCGGGCCGGCTTCTGGAAGTCCAGTGTCATGGACCGCACGGCAAAGGCCAGCGAAACCCCATGCGCGCCCGATGCCATATCACTGTGATGAATGCCGATCAGGCGCAGGAAGTCGGAGCGGGCCCGCTCGAAAAAGCGCACATAGGCCCCGTGATAGACGATGCCGGTAAAGTCGGTGTCCTCGTAATAGACCCTGACGGGCAGCACATGGCCGCCCTCTTCCAGGCGACCCGACAGATCCGGCCAGTCAGACACGACGACATCCCCGCTTTCCTGAGACCCAAAAAAGAAGGCCGCCCGGTCGGCAACCGGACGGCCTGACTTGCCCATACCTACGATCGCCGTCAGGCGGCTGCAACCTCGGAGAGGAATTTCTCGACCGAGGCCCGCAGATGTTCGGCCTGCTGCTTCATCTCGATCGTCGCCGTCAGCATGTCGCCGACCGCCTGGGAGTTTTCCGCAACGCCCTCGTTGAGCGATGCAACCGTGTTGGCCACGCTGCGCGTGCCGTCCGCGGCCTCGGCCACGTTGCGCGAGATCTCGCCGGTGGCCGCGCCCTGCTGCTGGACGGCGTCGGAAATGGTCGTGGTGTAGGAATTGACCTCCTCGACCGATTCCGACACCCGTGCGATCTCGTCGACCGCCTCCGTTGTCGATGCCTGGATCGCCGCGATCTGGGCGGAAATCTCCTCGGTTGCCTTGGCGGTCTGGCCGGCCAGCGACTTCACTTCCGAGGCAACAACCGCGAAGCCCTTGCCGGCGTCACCGGCACGGGCCGCCTCGATGGTCGCATTCAGCGCCAGCAGATTGGTCTGCTCGGCGATTTCCGAAATCAGCGAGACAACGTCGCCAATCTTGTTGGCCGCTTCGGCCAGGCCGGAGATCTTGGAGTTGGAACTTTGCGCCGCCGTGGTGGTCTGCGCCACGATCGAGGCTGTCGTTTCCACCTGCCGGGAAATCTCCGAAATGGAAGCGTTCAGCTCCTCGGTCGCCGAGGCAACCGCCTGCACGTTGGAAGACGCGTTTTCAGAGGTGGACACGGCCGTCTGGCCCTGTTCCGAAGCGGAGGCGGAGCGTGCGTTGAGCGCGGAGGACACGTCCTCGACGCGGGCGATGTTGGTTTCCACCAGTTCGAGCACGGTCTGGGATTCGGCCCGGAACGCGGCGATCAGCGAATCGATCAGCTTTTCGCGTTCCTCGCGGGCGATGTGTCCCTTCTTGCGGTCCGCCGCAAGGCGCTCCCGCTCGATCGAATTGTCCTTGAAGACCTCGATGCAGCGGGCCATGCGGCCGATCTCGTCCAGCCGCTCGGTTGCCTCGACACCGACTTCCAGGTCGCCGTCGGCAATCTTGCGCGCCGCCACGGAAAGCCGCTCCATGGGAGCGAACATGCGCCGGGTCACCCACCAGATCAGGCCGACGATCGGGACCAGACAGAGAAACCCGGAAATGACCGCGCCATAGGTGATCCGGTCGGCAGCCGCCGACAGCTCGGTCTGCTTGACCGCCTCCACCACCCCGAAGGGCGCGTCGATGAAGGTATTGCTTGCCTCCGCGAACCGGTAGTCCCCGTCGCCCAGCCGGATCAGGCGGTCATCGACGCGAATGTCGGCGATGGAATGCACCGCGGCAACCTCACCGTCCGCACCGAGCTGCACCAGCTTGCCCGAGGAATCCGAAAGGAAAACCTGCTCGCTTTCGCCAAGTCCGGACTTTTCGTTCAGGAGCCCGGCCAGGTGTTTCATGTCCACGGTAAAGGCGACGGCGCCGAAGAACCGGTCGAGATAGAAGACCGGCGCCGCCAGCACCGCGCTTACGGAACCGTCATCGGATGTCACGAAACCTGAGGAATAGATCTGGCCGCCGGCCAGGGTATCGGCTTTCAGGGCTGCGAAGAGCTTGCCCATGGCGACCTGGACCGGATGACCCGCGATCTGCGCATCATCCACGTGAAACCCGAATTCGGGTCCCTTGCGATAGGTATAGGTGAGGTAACCGTCCGGATTGGCGAGCGCCGCATCCGAGAACAACCCCTGTCCGATCAGATCCTGATAGATCGGATGAACGACCTTGTGATTGTTCACATAGTAGTTGGACTCGGCCGGCTCCACCAGGAGATGCCGTTCGTTCGCCGGGTGCGGATTGTCGTCGACGAAGATCTTGCGGAGAAGCCCGGTCTGCCCCTCCTTCAGGTTCTTCCAGCCGACCATGGTCTTCATCAGGCTGTCCTTGGCCCCTTCCAGGGTCACGAAGAAGGCCGCGCTGTCCCTGACCTGCCCGAGCGACAGTTCAAGGACCTTCTGCTTGGCCTTGGTCGCACTTTGCAGCCCGGCATCCGCCTGCCCGTTGGCAACGTCCCGGGAAATGATCGAAGTCACAGTCACGATGGCAACGCACATTGTCAGTGCGCCCGCCAGAAACATCAAAGCCAGTTTAGAAGAAAGCCGCTTCCGCATGGTGTCCCCCACATAGTTAACGGGACAATACGGCTGTATTCGCCAATAAATGCTTAATTATCGAGCAGGCCCTGCCAGTTTCGGATGACTTGTATTTGCCAGGCGTTGGAATCCCTAGTCCGGGTCCGAAAAAAGGCCCATCTGCGGTGCATCCGCACGTGCGGGTGCGGCAAGGCCCAGATGTTCGAAGGCCATCGGCGTCAGGATCCGGCCGCGCGGCGTGCGTTGCAGAAAACCATTCTGGATCAGATAGGGTTCCACGATTTCCTCGATGGCATCCCTTGGCTCCGACAGGGCCGCGGCGATGGTTTCGATGCCGACAGGTCCACCGCCGAAATTGACGGCGATCTGGTTGAGATAGCGCCGGTCGAGACTGTCGAGGCCCGCGCTGTCGACCTCAAGCTGCAGCAGCGCCTTGTCGGCAAGCGCACGGTCCACCCGTTCTGCGCCTTCAAAAACGGCGAAATCACGCACCCGGCGCAGCAGACGCCCGGCAATGCGCGGCGTGCCGCGCGATCGCTTGGCGATTTCATGCGCTCCGTCCTCGGCCATGCCGATGCCGAGAATGGACGCGCCGCGCTTGACGATATGTTCCAGCTCGGGGACCGTGTAGAACTGCAGCCGGACCGGTATGCCGAAACGGTCCCGGAGCGGCGTCGTCAAGAGGCCGAGCCGGGTGGTCGCCGCCACAAGGGTGAACTTGGCCAGATCGATCTTGACCGAGCGAGCCGCCGGCCCCTCGCCGATGATCAGGTCGAGCTGGAAATCCTCCATGGCCGGATAGAGCACTTCCTCCACGGCCGGGTTCAGCCGGTGGATTTCGTCGATGAACAGGACGTCCCGTTCTTCCAGATTTGTCAGGAGTGCGGCCAGGTCCCCGGCCTTGGCGATCACCGGACCGGAGGTCGCCCGGAAATTCACGCCGAGCTCGCGCGCCATGATCTGGGCCAGGGTTGTCTTGCCAAGACCCGGCGGGCCGACAAACAGCACGTGGTCCAGCGCCTCGCCCCGCGCCTTGGCCGCGCCGATGAAGACCTTCAGATTGGCGCGCGCCTGCGCCTGGCCGACAAATTCGTCCAGCGCCTGCGGCCGCATGGTGCTGTCGATTTCATCGCCGCGGATCTCCGGCGTCACGATACGGCTGTCATCCGACATGGCTTACGACCACAAACAGAAGCACCAGAAGAGCGAAGGAATAGGCCACCCGAAGTGCATAGAATTTCTTGTACTGGCGCAAAACGAAAGGATCGTCCGTTTCGATCCGGCGCCCGTTGATGGAAAACGGACGGTCGCCCACCGCCTGGCTGAAACGGTGGTCGAGATACATGATGCCGCCGATGCCGAGCACCACAAAGGCAATCGCGATGACGGCATAGGTAACGGCGATCATCCTGACAGTTCCTTCAGCCCCAGGCGGATCAGCGTTTCCGTCGTCGCCTCCTCGCCGGCCGACTGCATCGCCTTTGCGACAGCCCCGCTCGCCTGTGCCTGGGCATAACCCAGATTGGTCAGCGCGGAAACCGCCTCGGCAACCGGCCGCGCGGCGACATTGTCGGCGACATTCTGCGACACGGCAATCGTACCCTGGTCGACGGTCGCAAGGGCCGGCGCCTTGTCCTTCAGTTCCGAAACGATCCGTTCGGCGACGCGCTTGCCGACACCCGGCGCACGGGTTATCGCGGCCTTGTCGCCAAGCGCGATCGCGTTGGCGACGTCGCCGGCCTTCATGATCCCGAGTATGCCGAGCGCAACCTTGGCGCCCACCCCCTGCACGGTCATCAGAATGCGGAACCATTCGCGTTCCGCCTCGGCCGAGAAACCGTAGAGCCGGATCATGTCCTCGCGCACGATGGTCTCTATGAACAGCACCGCGGCTTCCCCCGCTCGTGGCAGGCCTTGCAGGATGCGCGAGGGGCAATGCACCTGGTAGCCGACACCGTGGACGTCCAGGATCACGTGATCCTCGCCGTAACTGTCGACCGTGCCTTTGAGTTTTCCGATCATGCAACCCCCATTGCCGCCAGCCGCGCCGCGCCGCTGGCCCGGTGCTGGGCGTGGCAGATGGCGATCGCCAGCGCGTCGGCCGCATCGTCACTGTTGAAGGTTGCCCGCGGCATCAGCACCTTGACCATCGCCCGGATCTGTTCCTTTTCCGCGTGGCCGGTGCCGACCACGGTTTTCTTGACCAGGTTTGGCGCGTATTCGGCGACCGGCAGTCCGGCGAGAGAAGGCACCAGCAGCGCGATGCCGCGTGCCTGCCCGAGTTTGAGCGTCGCGCCCGCATCCTTGTTGACGAACGTGTGCTCGACAGCGGCTTCCGCCGGCTCGAACCCGCGCACGACCTCGCTCAGGCCGTGATGCAGCTCGACCAGCCGTTCGGCGAGACTCTTCTTGTTGTCGGAGGTCACGGTACCGGAGGCAATGAAGGACAGCCGGTTTCCCGCCGCCTCGATCATGCCCCAGCCGGTGCGCCGCAGTCCCGGGTCGATGCCCAGCAATCGAATCGCGTGTGTCATGGAACAAATCGGTAACAAAACTTCCCCGTTGACGCCAGACAAAGCGCGGCTTACCACCGGAAAGCCTGTCCATAACATGCCCAATCAGGCAAGTGCCCGGGCGTTTTTCGACCTTCTTGCCCTGCCTTCCGGCGCAGTCTGCGCGTGCCGGTGTCCGGCTCCCCCGTTTCCCGCGAAGCCCATGTTCGACATCTTCAACTCGTTTCCACCGCACCTCCTGGCCTTTCTGGCCGCTGTCCTGTTCGTTGCCGGTTGCGTGCGCGGTTTCGCCGGCTTCGGCGCGGGCATGATCTTCATGCCGGTGGCAACGAGCGTCATGCTGCCGTCGACGGCCGCCGCCGCCTTCCTGTTCATCGACGGGCTTGTCGCCCTGCCCCTGGTCATCCGCGCCCTGAGACTGTGCGACTGGACAACCGTGCTCCCGGCCGTCATCGGCGCGGTCATTTTCGTTCAGTCCGGCGCCTGGCTGCTGGCCAACACGGATGTGCTTGCTCTGCGCTGGTTCATCTTCGCCATTGTCACCGGACTGTTGCTGCTGCTGATTTCGGGCTGGCGCTACCGGAGCAAACCGACGAGGCCCGTTTCCTTCGCTGTCGGTGCCGTTGCGGGTGTCCTGGGAGGCGTCTCTCAGGTCTCGGGTCCGCCGGTGGTCGCCTTCTGGCTGTCCAGCGCCAGGGAACCGGCCATCGTGCGGGCCAACCTGATCGTGTTCTTCGCGCTGGCCAGCATCGGCACCTTCGCGGCCTATGTCCTCAACGGCTTCTTCACCGTGAAGGTGTTCCACCTGCTGTTCGTGGCGGTCCCCGTCTACGCGCTCGCGATCTATCTCGGATCGAACGGTTTCAGGAAGGCCGATCCCGCGCTTTACCGGAAGCTCGCCTACGGCCTGATCGCGCTCGCGGCACTCACCAGCATGCCCGCCCTCGACCCGCTGTTCCGGTAGTCGGTTCCTGCAGCAAAGCACTCCAGGACGATCTTATCCCGACGAGCGCTCGATTAGCTTCTCCTGCCACTTGGCGCATTTTTCCGCCATCAGGCGATCGAGCTCGGCCTCGAACTCCTCGCGGCTGTCGCAGGCCTGCGCCAGGACACTCAGCGCAACGATCGCCGCATCCGCGGCTTCCTCGCGGACATCGGCCAGCGTCCGGTTCTTGTAGCCGCTGCCCGGCGCACCAGTCGCCGACAGCACCGCCTGCGCCAGCTCGCCCGCTTCCTCGGCCAGTTTCAGCGCCCGTTCCTGCAGGGTCTTCGGGTCCTTCTGGGTCAGGTCGTAGATATTGAACATGAAGCTTCCTTGATCAGTCCGGACTTCTCTTTCGTCTTCGCGGACGACAGAAAGATGCCGCATAAAAAACCCCGGCCGGGCCGGGGTTTTAGAAGTCAGGCCGGGCAGAAACCGGTCAGGAGGCCAGCGCCGCCAGGGTTTCCTCGTCGACGTCGAAATTGGCGTAGACGTTCTGGACGTCGTCATCGTCTTCGAGCATGTCGATCAGCTTCATCAGGGTCTGAGCCTTGTCGGCGTCGACCGGGGTCAGGTTCTGAGGCTTCCAGATGATCTTGGTGGAGTCCGCCTCGCCCAACGCGTCCTCCAGAGCCCTGGCGACCTCGTTGAGGTCTTCAAAGGCGGAATAGATCGTGTGACCGTTCTCGTCGGACTGGACGTCTTCCGCACCGGCCTCGATCGCGGCTTCCAGCACAGCTTCGGCTTCACCGGCCTCCGGCTTGTAGACAATCTCGCCGACCCGGTCGAACATGAAGGAGACCGACCCGGTTTCGCCGAGCGATCCGCCGCATTTGGTGAAATAGGAGCGGATGTTGGACGCGGAGCGGTTGCGGTTGTCGGTCAGGGCCTCGACGACGACGGCGACGCCTGCTGGGCCGTAGCCCTCGTAGCGGATCTCCTCGTAAGACTCTGCATCGCCCGCCTGGGACTTGTTGATCGCCCGCTGGATGTTGTCCTTCGGCATGGACTGGGCCTTGGCGTTCTGGACGGCCAGGCGCAGGCGCGGGTTGGCGTCCGGGTCCGGATCGCCCATTTTCGCCGCGACGGTGATTTCCTTGGACAGCTTGGAGAACATCTTGGAACGGGCCGCGTCCTGGCGGCCCTTGCGGTGCATGATGTTCTTGAATTTTGAATGGCCTGCCATGGCTCTTCTCGGCTCTCTACGGATGATGTCGGTGAAAAACTGCGCCGCTTATAGGCAAGTTGGCTCTGAAAATCCAGTTCGGCGAAATTATCGGCTCGAGGCAGCCTGGCCACCGTTCCAGAACGGCGGCAGCACCGGCTCCAGCCGCCCGCCGATCCGAAGCGGCGCGATCCGTTCCGCAAGGCCCGTGCGGTCGTCGGTCTCGATGGCGACCCCGCAAACCGTGGGATCACCGGCTGCCGGCGTGAAACGGGATCCGGGAATCTTGCGCTGGAACCGGTTGACCGGCTCGTCCTTTTCCATGCCCAGCACGCTGTCATAGGCACCGCACATTCCGGCGTCGGACATGTAGGCGGTGCCGTTTTCCAGGATCTGGTGATCCGCCGTCGGCACATGTGTGTGCGTGCCGACCACGAGGGACACCCGGCCGTCGAGGAAATGGCCCATGGCCTGTTTCTCGCTGGTGGCCTCGGCATGCATGTCGACGATGATGGCATCGGCAACGTCTCCGAGCGGGCAGTCGTTGACCGCCTTGTCGATGGCGGCGAACGGGTCGTCGAGCGAATCCATGAAGACGCGGCCCATGACATTGGCAACCATCACCCGGGCCCCGTTGCGGGCCGTATAAAGATGCGCGCCCCGCCCCGGCGTGCCGGCGGGGTAGTTCACCGGCCGCAACAGCCGGTCCTGGCGCTCGATATAGACCAGCGTGTCGCGCTGGTCCCAGACGTGGTTGCCCGTGGTCACGACGTCGGCGCCGGCGTCCAGCACGTCCTGGAGGATGGCTTCGGTGATCCCGAAGCCGGCAGCGGCATTTTCGCCGTTCACAATCACGAAATCCAGCTGGTTGTCCTCGACCAGTCCGGGCAATTCCTCGATGGCGGCGGTCCGGCCGGCACGGCCGACCAGATCGCCCAGAAACAAGATACGCATAAGTCCTCGCGGGATCAGTCGAACGCGCGGTATCCGCGTTCGGTCAGGATTCCATTCAAGGGCTTGTCATGCGCTTCCGCGGGCACGCGGTCAACCTCCTGAATGGCAAAGGCAAGGCCGATGCGCACCAGGGGACCTGATTTTTCAAGGCTCGCAATCGCGTTGTCGTAAAAGGCCTTGCCGTAACCGATGCGGTTTGCGCGGGCATCGAACCCGGCCAGCGGCATCAACAGGACGTCGGGGCGCAACTCCTGCGCTTCGGGTCCTGGTTCCATGCAGCCGAAACCGGCTGGCACCAGCTCGGTGTCGCGGTCCAGACGGCGGAAAATCAGGTTCGGACCGACCATCACCGGCAGGCAAAGCACATGACCTTTCTGGCGGAGCCTGTCCAGCAGCGGCCTCGGGTCGATCTCGTCCCGGATCGGCCAGAAGCCTGAGACGACGGCCCCTGGCGGCAGAGGCAAGTCGTCGACGTGATCGACCAGCGCGAGGCTGCGTTCGATACGGTCCGTGACCGGCATGGCCTTCCGGCGCGCCAGGACCACCTTGCGCAATGCGGCTTTTTCATCTGCTGTGGAAACAGGATCGATCATGGGCCCTCAAACAATATTTACCGGCCCGCTCTCTTTCGGAAGGAAATGCGCAGCCGCCCGACCGTTGGATCTGCAATCCCGGAGAACCTACAATGTAGGTGGGCGCCGTATGCAACGGACCACGGCCCAGCGCAGGGACAGCTCCCGAAGGAATGCGTAAGGCCCCGGGGATAATGTTCCTGACGTATCGGGCAGCCGCAACTACCGCATATAATCCGGCCTCGCCGCAATTACCAGAGCGGCATGGAATTCGCCACAAACGAACCGCTTCAGAAAGCTCACCCCGAAAAAGACCTGTCCGGTTTTCGGCCTTTGCCGCGATGCATTCGGATCATGCCTTACCAAGAGGTAATTAAATAAAAAATAGGCACATACGAAATCATACTTAGTTACGAAAAAGCATAATTATTTCAAACAAAAGTTTGTAGGCCTAAGTAGATTCATCAATTCGAGCGAATATTTTATATTGTTGATAAATTTGAATCAAATTCACAATATGCAACTTGTGGTCGACATTGTTTCTAATACACTCAAATGGCAATGCTTTTTGAGGCATGCGCTGTCGGCCTTTTTTGCAACATGTCCAAAAAAGAGAGGAATATCTCATGGCAGATGACAAACCGGGCCTTCTCCACACGCCTGAGTACCTGAAAGGCTTGGCGGAACAACTTCGCGCCGAAGCAGATCGCGCCGAAGCCCGTGCCAAGAGGTTGTCCAGCGGTGCGGAGAAAGCAAGTTGCGAGTCGGGGTGCTGGAACATTCTTTCGACCTGCATCCAGGTTCAACCGCTTTGAAATCCTGGTGTCCGGCGCGACGAGCGCCGGACATTCTTTCTTTCCACTCCGACCCCTCTTCAGCCAGACGGAAGATCCGGCAGTTCGACCGGCAAAAGCCCAGGGAAGCGACGCCATGACCTATCAGCAAGCTCTGCCAGCCCCCAAACTCAAGGATGGCATCTACCTCAAACCCATGAACGGCTACGCATTGGTGCATGGCCACCATCCGTCGCTGATCCGCATGATTCACCCTTCCGAGGCTTTCTTCCTCAGCCTCTGCAACGGCACCTATACCTTACCGGAAATCTCCTATCTTTTCGGCTCGACCTTCCGGCTTCCCCCAGCAGACGCAGAGCCACGCATTGCCCGGTTTATCGATCAGTTTCAGGTATTTGTGAAACAGGTTCCCAGATCGGCGGCACCGGACAGCATGCCTCAAGCCCGTCTGTCCCCCAGCGATTTTCTCTATCCCGGCGACGACGCGGCCATCGCAAATGCCACCTACGGCCAATGGCCTGTCCCGGCCGGAATCAACATCACGCTGACCTTCAAGTGCAACTTCAACTGTTCCTACTGCTACCAGGACCTGCTGCAGCCGGACGGCAAGATGTGGACCTTTGACAAATGCCTGGGCCTGGTCGATGAAGCCGCGGATTGGGGTGTCGTCTTTCTGGGACTGACAGGAGGAGAGCCCACAATATTCAAGGGCTGGCTGGAGCTGATTGAGCGTGGCCTGAGCCGTGGCATGATCCCGACAATGACGAGCAACGGCACCGTCATCGGCACAAGCCCCGAATATGCCCAGCGCCTGGCCGCCGCCGGCATGAAGGAAATCACGATCAGCTTCGACGCCCCGAATGCGGAGCTTCATGACGAAATCACCCGGTCCAAAGGGCAGTTTCCAAAGGTCCTGAAAGCGATCGAGCACCTCGTCGACAGCGGAATCCGCGTCGTCATCAAATGCGTGCTCACACCGAAAAACCGGCATCTGATCGTTCCCATGATAGACATGCTGGCGGATCTCGGCGTCTCTGAAATCGGCATCTCCTACATGGAAAGCGGAGCCTTGAATTCCGGGGCGAACCTTTCGGACAACATCTCGACCGGTGAACTCCTTGAGGTGCGAAAAGCCGTTCTCGCCAAGCGGGATGAATACATGTCCGTTTGCACGATACACCCGCCGAAGGACGCCACCAGGAAATGGGGTCAGGATGACTGGTACCCCTGCGGCGGGATCAATATGGGCATGTCCATCTTTCCGAGCGGTGACGTCTCGGTTTGCGACAAGATGCACGGTGTCAAGGACTTCACCTACGGCAACGTTTTCGACAGCGGCCTGAGAGCGATCTGGCAGGGGGACGCGTTTCAGGCGCTCCGGGAGAGAACCGTCGACCCGGCACGGATCGATCCGGACTGCGCAAAATGCAGCAAGCTGCACATGTGCAGGACGTCGTGCTTTGTCGACGCGTTTAACCAGAGCGGCAAATACCTTGCCAAGGACCCCAATTGTGGCGGGCCTTTCCTGAACTAGGGAAACCGCGTTCAACCGGACGCGAAAGATGCCGCAACTTATTGAAAGAATGAAATTTCCTGCTTCCGCATAAAGTCACGCGAAAGCAGGATCATCCAGCAATCCCTTGTGAGCAGAGAGATGCCCATGTCGGTCGAATTTGAAATCGGATATCACGGGGAAATCACCGAATTGGCGAACGGCACCCTTTTGGACAGTCAGCAGCTCGGCATTGTGGTCGCGGCAAACATCGCGCAGGATCTTTTCCAGACGAAAAGTTTCATCCACTTCGACAACTGCGATTTTCCGGGCGGGATCGGCCATATCGACGACGAGTGGAACGCGATTGATACGCAAGGCAATCGGTCCGACGCAGCGCTGGTCTCCTTCGGCGCGTTACTGCACACGGTCCAGGACTTCTACGCGCACTCGAACTGGATCGAGTTGCATCTGGACAGCGATCCGGTTCCAACCTGGGATTTGAAGCTGTCGTCGTTGCCGGCCAATATCGTCAGCGGAACCTGGTCCCTCGGCTCGCCCAAGCTCTGCGGGCCCGGGGCACCGTCCCACAGTCAGCTCAACAAGGACAGTCCCAAGTCGCCGGAAGGATCGAAAGTCGTCTCCTCCGGACCGAACACGGGCAAAAGTTACTTCGACCTGGCCTTTTCCGCCGCGCTCGCCGCCTCAAAGCTACAATTCAGCCGATTGGCGCAGCTACCGCCGGCGGCAATTGCGGCAACGGCGGTCGAAACGCCGCCGGATCTCGAGGATCTTGTCGAAATCATGCGCGGTTTGCGGGAAACCAACTGAAAGAAAGGCACTGTCAGACCGCCGAGACAGATGCGGCCGCGGCCGGATCAGGAGGCCTCGGATGATTTGAGGCTCTTGGAAAGACTGTCCGCAAGGCTCTCGATACGCGCTGCGGCCTGGTTGACCGCCCTGGAAAGCTCTTCCTCGTTCTGGCTCATGTCGTCGAGGGCGGACACCTGCTGCTTCCGGGCCTCGGCCAGATCCTCTTCCAGCTGCGCCACCTTGCGCTCCAGCTCGGAGACCTGGTCTGTTGCCATGATACCGGCCATGACGGTGAGGCGCTGGTCGCCGATCTCGCCGAAGGCCCCGCGCAGCTCGTTGATCCAGCCGTCGAACCGTCCCGCGAGTCCCTGGAGCCGCTCTTCCTCGCCGTCGTCACAGGCCATGCGGAAGGATTTGCCGTTGATGGTGACGGTGATCTGAGCCATGCGAACCTATCCCCCGTGCGCGTCGAGCACGCTGCGAATGGTTTCCATGGCAGAGACAAGCCGCCGGGACACATCCTTGTTGGCTTCTTCCAGCCTGGAGGCGCGGGCTTCGCTTTCATCGAGAGAGGCAGCAAGCTGGGATCTGTCTTCGCCCAGTCTTTGCAGATCGTCCTGCAGGGCGTTAAGGGAGCGGTCAGCGTCCATACGCCGCTGGACGGCGGTTTCCAGCTGACCCACAGCCTGGTCCAGGCGTCTCACCGCGTCAGCAAGGCTGGTCTTTTCCATGCAGTCGACTTCCGCCATTAATTACATTGTCCCAAGTGTTTTTGCGGCGGCCCGCCCATCCTTTTCAAGCAACAGACTGGAGATTTGGCGCTTTCGCCCTGACGTTTCGTGCATAAAACTTGTGCAAACAGAACGGCGTTCCGAAGCGCTTGCATACCGGCGAAAAAGCAAATCCTTATCAGGGCATCGAGCTTAGGCACCGCAACTTCTCTCAGTCAATGCCACCATTGGCAGAATCCTCAATTCTCTGGGGCCATGAGCCTTTCATTCGGTTGAATTGGCCGGGGTGCGCGTGATCGGATACGAGGCGCAAATCTTTGGAAACCATCCGGTTTCCAAAGATTTGCAACGACGTGGCCGGACACATTCCCCCTGTCCCGCAGCAACACAGAAACGGCTTCGCTCTGCTGCATCAATCCGCGTGAGCCGGGCAGGAAACCCGCTTTTCACGCTTGTCCTTGCAGCCCATCGCCGTTTGCCGCTCCCTCTCAACCAAATGATTGTCTCCTGATCCTAACCCGTGACAGGAAATTTTCTTCCGCAATTCGAAGTCGCCTTGCACCACAGCAGCTTTGTTGACTCGGGTGCGGTTCCTGATATTTGTCTGGCGCCTGATCGAAATTGACGATAGTTAACTTTTGAGCAACGTACCTCAAATCTGCCTTGCCGAGCGCTGTGCTTCGGGTATGGGCGCTCCAGAGCAAGCAACGGGAAGAAGATGACCGATCTTGATAAACACCAGCGCATGGCAAATGCGATCCGCTTTCTTGCCATCGATGCCGTGGAACAGGCCAAATCCGGTCACCCCGGACTGCCCATGGGCGCTGCCGATATCGCGACAGTACTGTTCACCGAATTCCTGAAATTCGACCCGACCGCCCCGCACTGGACCGACCGCGACCGTTTCGTGCTGTCCGCCGGACACGGCTCCATGCTGCTCTACAGCCTGCTTTACCTGCTCGGCTACGAGGACTTCTCCCTCGACGAGATCAAGAACTTCCGTCAGCTCGGCTCACGCACGGCCGGCCATCCGGAATTCGGCCACGGCGCGGGCATCGAGACCACCACGGGCCCGCTTGGTCAGGGCCTCGGCAACGCCGTCGGCATGGCGATCGCGGAACGCCTGCAGTCGACCCGCTTCGGCGAGGATCTTGTCGACCACTACACTTATGTTCTGGCGGGCGACGGCTGCCTCATGGAAGGCATCAGCCAGGAAGCCCTGTCGCTGGCCGGTCACCTGAAACTGAACAAGCTGATCGTCATCTGGGACGACAACGGCATTTCCATCGACGGCAAGGTCGAAATCACCGACTCGACCGACCAGCAGGCCCGTTTCGCCGCCTCCGGCTGGAACACGCTCAGCGTCGACGGCCATGATCCCGTCGCCATTTCCGCAGCTATCCGCCAGGCCCAGGCCAGCGACCGGCCGACCCTGATTGCCGCCAAGACCACCATCGGCTTTGGCGCGCCGACCAAGTCAGGCACTGCCAAGGTCCACGGCGCACCGCTCGGTGCGGAGGAAATCGCCGGCACCCGCGAAGCCCTCAACTGGCCGCACGCGCCCTTCGAGGTTCCCAGCGACATTCTTGACGCCTGGCGTATTGCCGGCCTGCGCTCCGCCTCCGCCCACAAGGATTGGCAGAAACGTTTTGCGGATGCCGATGCCGAGACCCGGGCCGAGTTCGAGCGCCGCAACCGCGGCGACCTGCCGGCCGGCTATGCCGCGGCGATGATGGACTACAAGAAGAAGCTGGCCGAAGACCAGCCGACCATGGCGACCCGCAAGGCCTCCGAGGCGGTCCTGGGTGTCATCAACGAGGTTGTTCCGGAAACCATCGGCGGCTCCGCCGACCTGACCGGCTCCAACAACACCAAGACCGCGCAGACGGCCCCGATAACCCCGGACGATTTCTCGGGCCGTTACATCCACTACGGTGTCCGTGAGCACGGCATGGCCGCGGCCATGAACGGCATTGCCCTGCATGGCGGCCTGGTTCCCTATTCCGGCGGCTTCCTGATCTTCTCCGATTACTGCCGGCCGTCGATCCGCCTTGCCGCCCTCATGGGACAGCGCGTCATTCACGTCATGACACACGATTCCATCGGTCTTGGCGAGGACGGGCCGACGCACCAGCCGGTGGAGCATTTCGCCGCCCTGCGCGCGATCCCCAACCTGAACTTCTTCCGTCCGGCCGACATCACCGAGACGCTCGAATGCTGGCAGTTGTCGCTGGAGAACCGGAATGGCCCGTCCGTCCTGGCACTGACCCGCCAGAACCTGCCGTCCCTGCGCAAGACCTTCGAGGAAGACAACCTTTGCGCCAAGGGCGCCTATGTGCTGATCGACAGCGACGACGACGCCGCGGTCACGATCTTCGCTTCCGGGTCCGAGGTCGAAATCGCGGCAGGCGCTCACGAAGAACTGACCGAAGCCGGCATTGCCACCCGCGTGGTGTCCGTGCCTTCCTTCGAACTGTTCGAAGCCCAGTCCGACGACTACAAGGCCGCCGTGCTTGGCACCAGCCCGGTCAAGATCGCCGTCGAGGCAGGTATTCGCATGGGCTGGGAACGCTTCATCGGCTCCGATGGCACCTTTATCGGCATGACCGGTTTCGGTGCCAGTGCTCCGTACAAGGAGCTTTACGAGCATTTCGGCATCACAAAGGAGGCCGTTGTCGCGGCCGCCAAGGAAAAGCTCGACGCTTAATCGAGATCAATTCCCGGCACCGAGACTTCCTCCTATGGTGCCGGGTCTTCGAGCACGTCATGTGCTATTTCAGTGACCACTCTAAGTGGCTTTTAAACCGGTTTAGGCCCCGACCAGGCACGCCGGAGATTGCGGGAGTTGATTATGGTAACCAAGGTAGCAATCAACGGATTTGGACGTATCGGCCGCAACGTGTTGCGCGCCATCGTCGAATCCGGTCGCACCGACATCGAAGTTGTTGCGATCAATGACCTCGGCCCGGTCGAGACCAACGCACACCTCTTGCGCTACGACAGCGTTCATGGCCGTTTCCCGGCCGACGTCGCGGTCAATGGCGACACCATCTCGGTTGGTGGCGGCAATCCGATCAAGGTGACCGCGATCCGCGACCCGAAGGACCTGCCCTGGGGCGAGCTCGGCGTGGAAGTCGCCATGGAGTGCACCGGCATCTTCACAGCCAAGGAAAAGGCGTCCTTGCACCTGGAAGCCGGCGCCAAGCGCGTGCTGGTCTCCGCCCCGGCCGCCGGTGCCGACAAGACCATCGTCTACGGCGTCAACCACGACGCGCTGACCGCCGACGACCTGGTCGTGTCCAACGCGTCCTGCACCACCAACTGCCTGTCCCCGGTCGCCTATGTCCTCAATGAAGCCGTCGGCATCGAGAAGGGCTTCATGACCACGATCCACTCCTATACCGGTGACCAGCCGACCCTGGACACCATGCACAAGGATCTCTACCGCGCCCGCGCCGCGGCCATGTCCATGATCCCGACCTCCACCGGCGCCGCCAAGGCCGTCGGGCTGGTGCTGCCGGAGCTGAACGGCAAGTTGGACGGTGTCGCCATCCGCGTGCCGACCCCGAACGTGTCCGTGGTCGACCTCAATTTCATCGCCAAGCGCGAGACCTCCGTCGAGGAAATCAACGCGGCCGTCAAGGCCGCCGCCGACGGCAAGCTGAAGGGTATCCTGGGCTACACCGAAGATCCGCTCGTCTCCATGGACTTCAACCACGACAGCCATTCGTCGGTCTTCCACATGGACCAGACCAAGGTCATGGACGGCACCTTCGTGCGCATCCTGTCCTGGTACGACAACGAGTGGGGCTTCTCCAACCGCATGGCCGACACGGCCATCGCCATGGCGAAACTCATCTAGGAAAACCGAAGGGACGCCGGACAGGTCCGGCGTCCCTTTCCGGTGCCAGTACCGGCCGTTTCAGGAAAATCGTCCCAGGAAATCCAAATCGGACCTACGTCCAGGGCAATCGTCATGTAGACTTGAACCGTAGTTGCGCAGTTCAAGACTGGAGACGCTGCCATGACCCCGCTTCTGGTTATCCTTGGTTCGTTGTTCGCGATGGGTTGCCTTGTGGGCTTTTACTTCTACAGGGCCGATCTCACGGAGGAGCAGCAGCGCATCCCGTCAGATCAGGATTGGCAGCCGGACATGGAGCCGTCCGACGCCGACGTGACGAAAAACCGCGACCCGTCGGAACTGGACCCCTGACCGTCCTCACCCCAGACCCGTCGGAGACCCTGTGCTCGAGCTATTCACCGTCATTTCCCTGACCATCGTCGTCGCCATCGTGCCCGGACCGGACTTCGCCGTCGTTCTGCGCAACGCCCTGATCGGCGGCCGCCTTGCCGGCATCATGACCGCCCTCGGCATCGCCCTGGCGCTCGGCGTCCATGTAACCTACGCCCTTGCCGGCATCGGCCTGATCGTCTCCCAGTCGATCCTGCTGTTCAACGCGCTCAAGCTGATCGGCGCCGCCTACCTGATTTTCCTTGGTGTGACCATGTACCGCACGGCCTCGAAAGAGATGCCGTCGGAAAGTGCGCTGACCGGAATGCCGCCGCTAAAGGCCTTGCGCTGGGGCTTTTTCACGAATGTGACCAATCCGAAGGCGACCATGTTCGCGCTCAGCGTGTTCCTTCAGGTCACCTCTCCGGCAACACCGCTCTGGACCCAGATCGGCTATGGCGTGATCATGGCCGGCGGCGTGTTCCTCTGGTTCGTCCTGGTCACGCTGTTCTTCACCCTGCCGGCGGTCCGGCTGCACTTCATGCGCGCCAAACTCTGGATGGAGCGCTCCTTCGGTGTCCTGCTGACGCTCTTCGGCATCGGCATCGCTATCACAACCAATTCGACCCGTCCCTGACAACAGGTGCTCATCCATGGCTTTCAAAACTCTCGACGATCTGACTGACATTGCCGGCAAGCGCGTTCTGGTCCGCGTGGATCTGAACGTGCCGATGGATGGCGGCAAGGTCACCGACACAACCCGCATCGAGCGGGTGCTGCCCACGATCCGCGAACTGTCCGAAAAGGGTGCAAAGGTCATCCTGCTGGCCCATTTTGGCCGCCCCAAGGGTGAACCCGTCGCGGACATGTCCCTGGCTCCGGTGGCACCGGCCGTCTCGCGCCTGCTGGGCAAGCCGGTTGCCTTCGCCGATGACTGCATCGGCCAGCCGGCCGAAGACGCGGTCGCCGGGCTTTCGAATGGCGACGTCCTGCTTCTGGAAAACACCCGCTATCACGCCGGCGAGGAAAAGAACGACCCGGACTTCGCCAGGGCCCTGGCCGCAAATGGCGATATCTACATCAACGACGCCTTTTCCGCCGCGCACCGCGCCCACGGCTCCACCGAAGGCATCGCCAGACTGCTGCCGGCCTATGCCGGCCGCACGATGCAGGCCGAACTGGAAGCGCTCGGCTCTGCCCTCGGCGAACCGGTCCGCCCGGTGCTCGCCGTGGTCGGCGGCGCCAAGGTGTCGTCCAAGATCGACCTTCTGGAAAACCTCGTCTCCAGGGTCGACATGCTTGTCATCGGCGGCGGCATGGCCAACACATTCCTGGCCGCAAAGGGCGTCAGCGTCGGCAAGTCGCTGTGTGAACACGATCTCGCCGACACGGCAAACAGGATCATGGCCGCTGCCGACAAGGCGGGCTGCGAGATTGTCCTGCCGGCAGATGCCGTCGTTGCCAGGGAGTTCAAGGCGGGCGCCGACAACGAGACCGTCGCGCTCGACGCCATCCCGGAAGACGGCATGATCCTCGATGTCGGCGCCGCGTCCATCGACACGGTCAAGGGCAAGATCGACACCGCCAAGACCCTTGTCTGGAACGGCCCGCTCGGCGCGTTTGAAATCGCCCCGTTCGACACCGCGACCGTGGCGGCCGCGCAGCATGCCGCGGCCAACACCCGGTCCGGCAAGCTCAACTCCGTCGCCGGCGGCGGCGACACGGTGGCCGCGCTGAACCACGCGGGCGCAGCGGACGATTTTTCCTATGTCTCGACCGCCGGCGGCGCCTTCCTGGAATGGCTGGAAGGCAAGGAACTGCCGGGCGTGAAGGCGCTCGAAGCCTGACAAACCGGGGAGAACCGGAATGAAGCGTCAGTTCACCAACATTCTGACCGAGGAGGTCGCCGTGACGGCGGCCTTCTACGTTGAACTGCTCGGAATGACGCCGCAGTTTTCCTCCGACTGGTTCGTCAATCTCGTCGATCCGGAGACCCCCGGACTGGAACTCGGCATTCTCAACCAGACCAGCGACATCGTGCCCGTGCGGGCCCAGAAAGCCCCCGCCGGCGTGATCCTGACCTTTGTGGTCGACGATTGCGACACCGTCTATGAGCGCGCCCGCGCGCTGAACGCCGTCATCGTCGAAGCGCCCCGCGACCTGCCCTACGGTCAGCGCCGCATGGTTGTGAGAGATCCCGCGGGAACATTTGTCGACATCAGTTCGCCGGTCCGGTAACCGCGACCCGGTTAAATTTTGCTTCCATTTAATTCGAATATCGAATTAAATAAGCTTGATCATTTTCCGGCAGGCCCTTGTATTTTAATTGATTTAACCGGTTCGTTTCCTCTTTCCATGTCGGAAAATCTTGTTAGAACGACCGGGGATTGACGCACCGCAACACAGGTGACGTTTCGAGTTATCCTGGGATCCGGACCTTCGGGAGAAAATTGATGGCACGCATTACCCTTCGCCAGCTTCTTGACCATGCCGCCGAGCACGACTACGGCGTTCCGGCCTTCAACATCAACAACATGGAACAGGCGCTGGCCATCATGGCCGCTGCCGACCAGACCGATTCTCCCGTGATCATCCAGGCTTCGCGCGGTGCCCGCGCCTATGCCCACGACGTCATGCTGAAACACATGATGGACGCGGTTGTGGAGATCTACCCGCACATCCCGGTCTGTGTGCACCTGGACCACGGCAACGCGCCGCAGACCTGCATGACCGCCATCCAGGCCGGCTTCACCTCGGTGATGATGGACGGCTCCTTGGAAGCGGACGGCAAGACCCCGGCCAACTGGGACTACAATGTCGGCGTCACCAAGACCGTGACCGACATGGCCCATCTCGGCGGCATTTCCGTGGAAGGCGAACTCGGCGTGCTCGGATCCCTGGAAACCGGCATGGGCGACAAGGAAGACGGCCACGGCGCCGAAGGCAAGCTCAGCCATGACCAGCTGCTGACCGACCCGGACGAAGCCGTCAAGTTCGTGCGCGAGACCAAGGTCGACGCGCTGGCCATCGCCATGGGCACCAGCCACGGGGCCTACAAGTTCACCCGTCAGCCCGACGGTGAGATCCTGGCAATGAACGTGATCGAGGAAATCCACCGCCGCCTGCCGGAAACCCATCTGGTGATGCACGGTTCCTCCTCGGTGCCGCAGGACCTGCAGGACATCATCAACCAGTATGGCGGGGAAATGCCCCAGACCTGGGGCGTTCCGGTGGAAGAAATCCAGCGCGGCATCAAGAACGGCGTGCGCAAGGTCAATATCGACACCGACAACCGCATGGCCATGACCGGCCAGATCCGGAAGGTCCTGAGCGAAAACCCGGGCGAATTCGACCCTCGCAAGTATCTCAAGCCGGCACGCGACGCCATGCAGAAACTGTGCATCTCCCGCCTGGAAGCGTTCAACACCGCCGGCCAGGCCTCCAAGATCAAGAAGATCGTCACCCTGTCCGACATGGCAGCGCGGTATCAGTCCGGCGAACTGGATCCCAAGATCGCCTGATCCGCGGTTTTTCAGCGGCCGGGTCCACCCGGTTGCAGTCACTTTATTGAAAGAGGGGCCTTGCGTCCCTCTTTCGCCGTCTTTAGGGACAAGAACCGCTACTACCAATCGGATCAACCAGGATCGCCGACGTGAATCGCCCCCGCCTCTTTCTCGTGACACCGCCGGTCTTTGACACGGCCGACCTGGCTGCACAGCTCAAGCAGGCCTTTTCGGGCGGCGACATCGCCTGTGTGATGATCTACATGCCCGGCGCCGGGACCAAGGAAGTACAGGCGGCAGCCAGCGTGCTGGTGCCCGTCATCCAGGAGGGCGGCGCCGCGGCGATCGTCTATGGAGACACCCAGGCCGCCGGCCGCAGCGGAGCCGACGGGGTTCATGTCGACAGCTCCCTGGAAGACGTGAAGCTGGCAGTCGAGAGTTTTCAGCCCGACCGCATCGTCGGCACGGGTGGCACCAAGCTCAAGCATGACGCCATGGAATGGGCGGAAACCGGTGTCGACTACCTCTTTTTCGGCAAGCTCGACCTGCCTGAAAAGGATGCGGCCCATGACCGGACCCTCAAGAGTGCGGCCTGGTGGGCGGAACTGTTCGAGACCCCGTGCGTCGCCATGGCCGGCAACGCGCTTGACACGCTCGGGGATGTTGCCGCGACGGGTGCGGATTTCGTCGCGCTGAAAGACGCCGTGTGGCAGTCCGGTAACGGGATTTCATCCACAATCGCGGAAGCCAACCGCATCCTGGAGGCTTATCCGTTTCCAGAGGTTGAATAGACGACAAGAGGCTGAGCAGGATCCATGCCCACAACAAGGGTGAGCCTTCGACGGAACTCAGGCGCCGCCAAGCTGCTGGCGACGGTCACACTTGCCCTTTTGTCGGCTTCCCCGGCCACGGCGCAGCAACAGGACGGCGACACGGCGCCGGCTCCCGGAGCCGCCGCTGAAACACTAGCGACAAACGGTGGCGCCCCTGTCCCGGCCCTGATCGACGTGACCACGAAGGACAAGACCCTGCGCAGCATCATCGATGCGGGTCCGCCAAAGCTGGCGGAAGGTGACAAGGCCTCCGCCTCGACCGCCTATTCCGCATTTCAGCGCGGCTGGTTCCTGACCGCTCTCGGACTTGCGACACCGCTGGCGGAACAGGAGGACGTGGCCGCACAGGCGATGCTGGGCGTCCTGCATGAAGCCGGCCTGGGCATCCGGCAGGACAAGGCCAAGGCGGCCGACTGGTACCGTCTGGCCGCCGCCAAGGGCGACGCCGGCTCTGCCATGCAGCTGGCGCAGCTCTATCTGCTTGGAACCGGCGTGGAGACCGACAAGAAGAAAGCCGCCGACTATTTCGAGCAGGCCGCCGCCGCAGGCAACGCGTCCGCCCTGTACAATCTCGCCCTGCTCTACCAGGAAGGCGAAGGCCGCCCGTTCAACGAGGCAAAGGCGCGCGAGCTGCTCGAAGAGGCCGCCCAACTGAATGACCCCGAGGCACAATACGCGCTTGGCCTCAGCTATATCGAGGCCCAGACCGGTCTGAACGATCCCGGTCAGGGGGCGTTCTGGCTGGGCCGCGCGGCGCGGCGCGGTCATACCTCCGCCCAGGTCTATTACGGCATCCTCAGGTTCCAGGGCAAAGGCGTCGACCCGGACGAGTCGGAAGCCGCGGACTGGTTCGAACGGGCGGCAACCGCCGGCAACCCGGTTGCCATGAACCGCCTGGCGCGCGTCTACGCCTATGGCCGCGGCCGCGAACAGGACTTTGCCGCAGCCGCGGGCTGGCATCTGATTGCGCGGACGCTCGGCGTTTCGGATTTCAACCTCGACCGGATCGTGGAAAGCCTGGACGAGACCACGATGGCCGAGGCCAAGAAGCTGGCCGAACAATACTCGGCCACACTGATGGCCCCTTCGGAGGATCCGGCACGGGAATCTCCGTAAACCTTGCGATGCCGCTCCGATTTGTAAGGATGTTTGCCTTTTTTCCTTGAACTTTCCGGGCTTTTGTGGTGGACAGGCGCGAGCTATTTCCGGCGCCCGGCTTCCCGGCCGGTGTCCGCGCTGCTCAAGATCCTAACAATACGCAAAGTCGGTCGTTCCATGAAAATCAACGGAAACGAAATCAAGCCCGGTAACGTGCTTCAGCACCAGGACACCCTGTGGGCGGTTGTCAAAGTCCAGCACGTCAAGCCCGGAAAGGGCGGCGCCTTCGCACAGGTCGAGATGAAGAACCTGCTCGACGGCCGCAAGCTCAACGAGCGTTTCCGCTCCGAGGACAAGGTCGAGCGCGTGCGCCTGGAGCAGAAGGACTTCCAGTACCTTTACACCCAGGACGACATGCTGATCTTCATGGATACGGAAACCTACGAGCAGCTGGAACTCCAGTCCGATTTCGTCGGCGACCGCGCCGCCTTCCTGCAGGACGGCATGATGGTCACCGTGGAACTGCATGAAGAACGCCCGATCGGCATCACCCTGCCGCAGCATGTGACCCTGGAAATCTCCGAAGCCGACGCCGTCGTCAAGGGCCAGACCCAGTCGTCGTCCTACAAGCCTGCGCTCATGGAAAACGGCGTGCGCGTGATGGTGCCGCCCTTCATCACCGCCGGCGAGAAGATCATCGTCGACACCGGCACCCTGGAATATGTCCGCCGCGCGGACTGATCCGGCTTTAGAGAATTTTAAATTGGCGCGTCCGGAACAAGCCGGGCGCAGCCCAACAACAAGTGACAATCGATGGCCCGCACAGCTCTCCTCAACGTGATGGTTCAAGCCGCAATCAAGGCCGGGCGTTCCCTGGTCCGGGATTTCGGCGAAGTGGAAAACCTGCAGGTTTCCCGGAAGGGCCCTGGAGACTTCGTCTCGGCCGCCGACCGCAAGGCCGAGGAAATCGTGCGCGCCGAACTGACCAGGGCGCGTCCGACCTTCGGTCTCGTCATGGAGGAAAGCGGTGAAGTCGAGGGCACCGACGGCCAGCATCGCTGGCATGTCGACCCGCTCGACGGCACCACCAATTTCCTGCATGGCATTCCGATCTTCGCCACCTCCATCGCCCTGGAGCGCGCGGGCGAGATCGTCGCAGGCGTCATCTACAATCCGGTCATGGACGAGCTCTACACGGCCGAGCGCGGCCGCGGTGCCTTCCTCAACGACCGCCGCCTGCGCGTTGCCGGCCGCACCGAGCTGAATGACATGGTCTTCGGCACCGGCCTGCCCTTCATCGGCAAGGGCGACCACGGCCGCACCCTGCGCGAGCTGCGCTACATCATGCCGGAAGTCGCCGGCATCCGACGCTGCGGTGCCGCCGCGCTCGATCTTGCCTGGACCGCCTCGGGCCGTCTTGACGGCTACTGGGAACGCAATCTCAATTCCTGGGACATCGCCGCAGGGCTGCTGATGGTGCGCGAGGCCGGTGGTTTCGTTTCCGACCTGGCCGGCAAGAACAAGATGCTGGACAGCGGCGACGTCGTCGTCGGCAACGAGGATGCCCACAAGCATTTGCTGCGGCTCCTGAAACAGGCGGAAGCTCCGGCCCAGGGGTAAAAGCCTCGCGACCAATGTCTTTTTGGGGCTGGGACACAAACTCCACGTCATCCTGAGGAGGACCTCAAGGTCCGTCTCGAAGGATCGGCAACTTGTTTCGGAGTGCCTGGCCGATCCTTCGAGACGCGCGCGAGCGCGCTCCTCAGGATGACGATGGAGTGGAAGAAGACACCCGAATTCGGCCTTTTCAGGGTTTATTCCCGTTTCAGCCTCTTTAAGAGGTTTCCAAGGTGTTAAAAATCACGCTATCAATCGGTTACGTCTGAAACAGGTGACCGATTGAGCAATATGGCCAGAGAATTTGACCCCTACAGCCTGTCCAGCCCGAGGGCCTATCTGACCTTCATGATCATCTTCCTGGTGATCGTCGCTTTCATTGCCTTCATCCTGTTCCCGCAAATCTCCACCGCCTTCATGAGCAATCCCGGCCTCAACGGACTGATTGTCCTGGTCGGCGTCTTCGGCGTGCTGCTGCTGTTCGGCCGGGTGATCCGGCTTTTCCCGGAAATCACCTGGGTCAACTCCTTCCGCATCGGCGATCCGGCCCTGGACACCCGCTCGCCCGTGCTGCTGGCGCCGATGGCCGCCCTTCTGGGCAACAAGGCCGGCGACATGGCCCTGACGCCGACCACCGCGCGCTCGATCCTGGATTCCATCGGCATGCGCCTTGAGGAGAGCCGCGAGATGTCGCGCTACCTCACCGGCCTTCTGGTGTTTCTCGGCCTGCTCGGCACCTTCTGGGGCCTGCTGCAGACCGTCAGCTCGGTCGGTGCCACCATCCAGTCGCTGGATGTCGGCTCGGGCGATGCCAACGTGATTTTCGAGGACCTGAAAGCCGGCCTGGAGGCACCGCTGTCCGGCATGGGCACGGCCTTCTCGTCCTCGCTGTTCGGCCTGACCGGCTCCCTGATCCTCGGCTTCCTCGATCTTCAGGCGGGCCAGGCCCAGAACCGGTTCTACAACGAGCTGGAGGACTGGCTCTCCACCGTCACAGATATTGCCTCGGAGGAAGGCCTGTTCGACGCATCGGACTCGCCCGGTGTCGAACAGATCCAGGCCTCGATCTCGGCGCTGCAAAAGAGCATGGAGGATGGCGGCGGCCGGAACGCGAACCAGGCCATGGCCAACCTGGCCGAAGGCATCCAGGGGCTGGTCAAGCATGTGCGCTCCGAACAGCAGATGATGCGCGACTGGGCCGAGTCCCAGGGTGAGCAGCAGAAGCGGATCGAGGGCCTTTTGACCTCCATCGCCGCGGCCTTCGACCGGGCGAAAGAATAAACTAGGAGCGTTTTTCAATGGCAGGAGGACTGCGTGCCCGCCGCCGGGGACAGGCGACCGACTACTGGCCCGGCTTCGTCGATGCCATGGCAACGCTCCTGCTCGTCATCATCTTCCTGCTGTCGATCTTCATGATCGCGCAGTTCTTCCTGTCGCAGCAGCTTTCCGGCCGGGACACGGTGCTCAACCGGCTCAATGCCCAGATCAGCGAACTGACCGAACTTCTTGCGCTGGAACGCGCCAATGCCGGCGAGCTGGAGGACACGATCCTCGGCCTGCAGGCAAGCCTGTCGGACGCCGAAGCCGAACAGACCCGTCTTCTCGGCCTGCTGGACAGCAGCTCCGGGGCCGCGGATGCGGCCGGAGGCCGCGCCACCCGTCTTGAAAACCTGCTCGACGACGAACGCCAGATCAGCCAGGAGGCCCTGGCTCAGGTGGAACTGCTCAACCAGCAGATCGCCGCGCTCCGCCGCCAGATCGCAGCCGCCAACGCGGCGCTGGAAGCCTCCGAGGCCAAGGAAGCCGACAGCCAGGCCAAGATTGCCAGCCTCGGCAAACGGCTCAACGCCGCCCTCGTCCAGAGGGTTCAGGAACTGTCGCGCTACCGCTCCGACTTCTTCGGCCGCCTGCGCGAGATCCTGTCCCAGCGCTCCGACATTTCCGTTGTCGGCGACCGCTTCGTGTTCCAGTCCGAAGTGCTGTTCGATTCAGGCCAGGAGGACATCAACCCGGACGGACAGCAGGAACTCGACAAGCTCGCAGAAGCCATCCTGGAACTCAGCGGCCAGATCCCGGACGAGATCAACTGGGTGCTCAGGGTCGACGGCCACACGGACGCCCGCCCGCTTTCGGGCACCGGCCGCCTGCGCAACAACTGGGAGCTTTCCGCCGCCCGCGCCATCTCGGTCGTGCGCTACCTGATCGAAAAGGGCGTCGATCCCAAACGCCTTGTCGCCGCCGGTTTCGGCGAGTTCCAGCCCCTGGAAGAAGGCGAGTCGCCCGAGGCACTGGCGAAAAATCGCCGGATCGAATTGAAGCTTACGGAGCGTTGAGAACTCTCTCTCGCAACAGGCCGGATCCCGCCGGACAAAAATCGGTGAAGCCGCACATCCGGGCAGCCTTGCGCCTGACAGGTGCCGCAAGCGCGATATTATCAGGGTTCACGTGTGTGGCCTGGCCCGCTTCGGTGGACACCGACAAGAACCATCACCTTAGCTTCTATACGATCGTGTCGCAGTCAGACGGCAGCACAAAAGTGTCTCATCTGCCCCTTGTCCCGAATTTGCCCGGGCGAGCTTGCTACGGTTGGCGTGTGAAGGTTTCCTTGTCGAAGGAAATGGTCGGCTTCAGGGAAGTGTTTTCACTACCCGCCGCGCCCAAAACCTGGTCCGGCGAAAACGATCCCTATGCGGCCAACGCAATCACGAAGGACCGTACGACGTCCATTACCGAAAGGTTCGAAACACCTCAAAACGGCACAATCGGTAATGAATGGTGCGTCGTTGAAGGCGACCCTCTGGGCAAATACAGGATGGAGATCCATGTCGCCGAGGAGTATCTGGGAACCCTTGATTTTGAGCTGGTCACCCCACAGGACTACGACCGTGCAACGTCCCGATAAGCCAGCCCTGCTTGTGTGCGGGAGAACGCTGCCGTTGAAACGACCACCGTCTGTTGCCGGCCGGAATGTTCCCAGAGTGTCCCTGGAGTGTTTGTCGAGGTCCAACGCCTGAAAGCGGGATAACCCTGCAGATCAGGAAGTTGCGGCCTGCCCCAGCTTGAACTGCTGCCTGACAGTCTCGACATAGGTCGCGCCGACGGGCAGTTCCCTGCCATCCTTCATGCGGACGATCATGCGTCTTCCGGTTTTCTCAACGTTCGAAACAAAATCCCGGGCGACCCAATGCGAGCGATGGATCCTGCACCCGGGATAGCCTTCGAGAAGATCGATCGCGTCGGTCAAGCGGATCAGCAGAAGCGACGCACCCGTTGTCGTGGTCACCTCGGCATAGTGATCCTGCATGGATATCGAAATGACAGCGCCGACCCGGCAGTTGTCGGGCAGCCGGTTCAGGAGCGGAACGACCTGTGGGTCGTCCGTCGGCTCCGGCTCCACCTCGGAGACATCGCTTCTGGCATCGACAACCGGTGCCTCGGTCCTGCCGAAAACGGCCGGCCACAGGAAGAACTCGGCGAGCAGCAGGATCGTCGAGAACACCACCACCTGCGCGACAAGCATCGGGTAGGGCGTGGTGATTTCTATCCGCGGACCGACCAGGGAGAAGAGAACCGTGATGTAGGCCGCCGTGGGCAATGCCCCGAAAGCGACACTCAACAAGAAGCGCGGAAATGGCGGGATGAACGCCGTCAGGCGGCTGTGAAAGAACACGTGCAAGACACAAACGATGATCGCCATGCCACCCAGGATGTCCAGGAACCAGAACACCATGCGTTCCCAGAACGTCATCAGGTCGTAAGTCCCGAACGGCCCGAAAAAGGTGGCCAGCAAAGCCACCCCGAAATACAGGAACAGCTTTCGCTCAAGATCAAAAACGATTGTAAATTCACGCTTCGTGAACATGTCTTTACGAATTTTCGTCCCTGTTTTCAAAGGTTTTCGCGAAACTTGCCTTTCATAGCACACTCGAATTTCGCAGTCCTGTCTGCACGGCCGAATTCTTCAGAGGACTGCGTCGTGCCCGACAAATCGTCGATCACGCCGCAGCCGGTGCGAGACGGCCGCGTTGGAGTCCGAATGGCGTTTTAGTGCCGACGGGCTCCGCAACCGTCTTCGGGGAGCCGGCAGCTTCGATGAGACGGAAGGCAACGGACTGGACCCAAACTGAATTGCACAAGGTGTCGCCAGGGCAAACTACCGGACTTGAAGGGCGTCAAATCCGGCAACTCAACAAGTGATTGTTTCAAGGGATTATTGACATGGCAGATTGGTACATCGGCTCATATGACGACGAAACGCTCATACGCTCACAATGGTGGCTACCAGGCCAGGGGATCAGCATCTACTTCGGCAACCTGGGATACGACACCCTCAATTTCTCGGCTGTCCCCGGCGGAATGACCTATTTCTACGGTCAACAGGCCTGGGTGCAAGACCGCACCATTCCGCTTGGCGTCTATGACGAATCGATTGGCCAGGATCTTTACGCCTTCGCCTATACCGGCGGCTGGGAGCACATCATTGCCGGATCGGGTGCGGACACCTTCCACCTCCTGGGCGGTGTCCTGGTCTATGACGGCGGCGAGGGTAACGACACTTTCGTTTATACCGCCAGTGGATTTGATCCCGGCATCCATCTCGATGGCAACCTTGGTGATGATAGTCTCGATTTCACGGACGAAACTCTCGGAATAACCTACGACCTCAATGCCGGGACACTCACGAATTATCGCGACTGGGTTGCGACCGTTTCCAGTGTTGAAAACATTCTCGCCGGTTCCGGAGACGACATCCTCATTCCAGGCGCAGACACGCTTTTAATGAACGGCGGTGACGGTGACGATACCTTTGACGTGAGCGCAGGCGTTCTCGTTCTCGGACAGACCTTCATCGGCGGCGACGGTATCGACACGTTCAGTTTTTCCGACCTCACATGGGGCCTGGAGGTCGATCTGGAATCCGGCCTGGTGACATGGGGAGACACAGGCGCAATCTACGCCTTTGCCTATGATTTCGAGATCGTTCGCGGCGGGCTGGATGACGACACGATCCTGGGCTCGGATAGCCGCAACGACATTTACGGTGGCCGCGGCGACGACTTCATCGACGGCTCCGGAGGACGTGATTTTCTGTATGGCCAGAATGGTGACGACACCATTCTGGGCGGTGCCGGCAGGGACAATATCTACGGACAGAAAGGCGATGACGACCTGCGCGGAGGCGGCGGAAACGACGCGATCCTTGGCGGCAAAGGCAACGACACGCTCCGCGGCAACGCAGGCAACGACACCTTGCGCGGCGGCACCGGCGACGACATTCTTGCCGGAGGACGTGGCAATGACCAGCTCAGAGGAGGTGCGGGCGAAGACCTTCTGATCGGCGGCAAGGGTGATGACACCATGTTTGGCGGCGAGGACTCCGACACATTCCTGTTCGCGGACAATCACGGCAACGACACGATCCTCGGATTTTACGTGGCGGATCCCGCCGAGCTCATCGATTTCAGCAGACTGTCATCCATCTCCAGCATGAGCGAGCTGATCGCTTCGTCGGTCGACACGGCTGACGGTGTCCTGATCACGACCGGCGCCGCCTCATCCGTGCTGCTGACGGATGTGTCATTGGCCAACCTGAGCGATGCCGAGTTCCTTTTCCTCTGATAGGCCAGACAAACCTTGCAGCTGTTCGGGACGAACAGCTGCAAGTGCCGGAAAATGCCGCCCCCGAGACTTGCGGCGGTCAACAGATCGGCGCTCCGGGCCACACCACGGCCCTCAAGAAGCTTCTTCGATCCCGAGCGAGCCTGCCAACCAGCCGTGATACTCGCGCAACGCATCCTCGTCGCGCGCGCAGTAGGACCATTTCTGCTGTTTCCTGACCGTCAGGAACCCTGCGCGGCGCAAGAGTTCTATGTGCCGGCTGACGGTCGGCTGGGAAACGCCCAGGCGCTCCGCGATCAGGTTCATGCAGACGCCGACCGTTTCCGGATCGGCCGATTCCTGATGCGAAAATTCTGTTCCGGGCGCCATGAGCAACCGCAGGATCTGCATCCTGTTTTCGCTGGCCAAGGCCTTGATCTGGTCGGTTCTCGACGTCATGACCTTGGCTATATAGCAATATTGCCAAACTTCAAAAAGAGCCGGCAACACGGTCCGGAACCACGGCTGGAAGTCATGCGAGTCTGGACAAGGTGCCGTTCCAGCTCTCTTCGCGAATCGTGCAGACGGCGACCGACGGGTTTTGGGCACCGGCTTCCTGTCAGCATCCGGTCTCAGGATTGCCTGCGAAATTTCCTTCGGACCGCCCCGCACTCCTCTCACCACGGTGACAGCAGGCCTGTGGTTCCTTGTGGCTCTCCGAACGAGCGAAGGAACACGCACCTATGAAAAGAACACCTGTCAACCCTTGGCCCTGGTCCCTGAAACTGGGCTATAATCAGGCCGAAACTCTGGAGGATGCCGGCCGGCATCTGGTCTGCGCCGGCCAGACCGCGGTCGATAGCGAGGGCAACCCGCGGCACCCCGGCGACATGCGCGGCCAGATCGCGCTTGCCCTGGACAACCTGGAAGCCGTGCTTGGCGCTGCCGACATGAGCCTTGGCGATGTAACCAGCCTGCGGATCTTCACCACCGACGTCGACGAAGCGCTGAAGAATTTCGATCTTATGGGCGCACGCTTCGGGCCGGTTGACGCCGCGCCTCCAATGACCCTACTTGGAGTGTCCCGGCTGGCATTGCCGCCTCTCCTCTTCGAGATCGAAGCGACGGCCGCCGACTGAAACCAGATCACGCCGGTCGGAACACATCTGTCGGGTCCGGCGAAACCGAGCAGACCCGAAGCGGGCCGGCAACGGACCGTGATCGAAAACAGCAGGGACAGCGGATGCGACGCGCGGAACGCCTGTTTCGGATCATCAACGAAATGCGGACCCGTGACGTCATCCGCGGCAGCGAGCTGGCGGAAAGACTCGAAGTCTCCTTAAGCACGATCTACCGCGACATCGCGCATCTCCAGGCCTCCGGCCTTCCCATCGAAGGGGAGGCCGGCATCGGCTACCTGATGCGGCCGGGCTTCGATCTGCCCAACCTGACCTTCACCCACGATCAGATCGATGCGCTTGCGATCGGGCTGGCCTTTGTCGAGCGCACCGGTGATCCGGCACTCGCTGCGGCGGCTCTCGAGGCGCGCGCCAAGATCCAGGCGGGCCTGCCCAGGCCCGAGGAGCGCAAGCTGGCCGATGCGCCCTATTTCAGCCTGCAGATCAGAAACAGCGCCCCGCCCAACGTAAGCCTGATCCGCGAGGCCATTCGCCAGAGGTTTCTGGTCGAATTGGTCTATGAAGACGGAACGGGCAAACAGTCGGAACGCAGCGTGCACCCGCTCGTTCTGTGGAACCTGACCGACGGCTGGATGTTCTCCGCCTGGTGCGAACTCAGGCAGGATTTCCGCACCTTCCGCTTTGATCGCATCGTGAAGCTGGCCGTTACCGACACTCTTTTTGAAGACGAGGACGCGAAGGGGCTCCGCGCCTTCCTGGCGTCCGACACGTGCGAGGTCGGCGGACAATAACCGCCCCTTTCAGCCCGGCCCTTGCCCGGAACCGCTCTAGATCCGGAATTCCGCAACCATGGGGCAATGATCCGAAGCTTTGGGACGGTCCCAGCCCACACGCGGGAAACGAGGAACGTCTTGAGAATTGGGAACGCGGTACGGCATTCCGAAACGGACGATCTCCGGAACGCCGACGATTTTTTCTGAAAGGGCGGGAGACGCGATTATGTAGTCAAGCTGCGTCTTGTGCTTTTCGCCCGCGTAATAGTGGGTCCAGCGCTCTTTTTCAGGCAACAATTCGGCAAGATTCACCCCGAACCCGTCATGCAGCAACGGATCGACTCCGGACTCCTCGGATGTCTCGATGTCCTCGACATGATTTCCGTCTTCATCCAGCCGGCCGCGAACCTTGATGACCTGCCGATAGTCATTCAAATCTCCGACCACGCACCAAAGCGCTGAGCCGGGATCCTCAAACTTTCTATTGATGATCTCACGAACGGTAATAGCTTCGAGTTGGCGCATGCCCATGCTCTTGTCCCGGCCGCCGCCCATGGACTTGAAGTGACAGTTGAAGACAGTCACGGGCGCTTTGCTCAGCACCGCTTCCACGCAGTCCCGTCTGAAGATACGATTACGATTAAGGTCATCGGCTTTCCTCTTTGCCTTGGGAAAGGCTGCAAGCAGTTCTTGTCCCGTAGCCGTGTTGTCGACCCATGCAGGCGTCAGATCGGCATGTGAACGGGTGTACAGGGGCCAATCCGCATGCGCGGCGAAAGCAACATCGATCCCGCGCATGTCATTGGCCTCGTGAAGCACGACATGCCGATAGGATGTCTCGCCCAGCTTTGCGTAATAGGCTGAGAGGAATCTTTCCAGAGCGCGGAAACTGTCCACTTCCTGGAACGCGACAACGTCCGCATTCAATTGCGCAAGTGCCAGCGCGGTATGCTGCCGCTTGTCGTCGTCCTGGGATATGGAAGCGGTTCGGACCAACTGCCTGAAATCATCGAAATCCTCAAGGTCACCGTCGCCATATTCAGCCAGGAATTGAACAATAGGCGCAAGATACCTGGCTTCGCGACTGCCTGGTCCCTTCAGAAATGCATTGAAATCAAACCTGGTAAAAAGATTTTCTAAATTAAAGGTGGCAATACGAAGCTTAACCGGCATAAGAAACGCCTTCCCAGCAAAGACCACAAGCAATGTTTCAAGTATAGCTTGAATCCCGTAAGTCATGCAACCCTGAGAAATGGGCACCGTTTTCTTCAAGCTCAAGGGGAACGCACCCTGACGGGACCGTCTTTCTGCAGGTCCCTGCCTATTGAGGTTGGTACAACTGGTGTCCAGTGCCGCACAGACGGCCAAGGGGCCACGACACATGCCAGGCTCTTCATTTATCCCGGGACGGTCGAAGACGGCACCTGAAACTGCTCGGCCATCTGAGGCTTCAAACAGGCAGTTGCGAGCGTTCTGGGCCCCTGCTCACGCCAGGAGCCCGCCAGTCGGTGCTGATACGCACGCGGGGACCGCGCTGCACGATTGGCTGGACCCTTTCCGCTGTTTCCTGACCGGCACGAACAAGGTGCGGCGCAGGATCCGCACCCTGTTTTCGCTGGCCAGCGCCTTGATCAGGTCGGATCTTGACCTCATTATCATTGTCATATAGCAATATTGCTAAATATCGATAAAGGAACCGGACATGCTTCAGCTCGACAACAGTTTTTCGTTCCGCGGCCAGAGGGTCGCCTGGGGATCCATGGGAGAAGGCGACCCGGTCGTTCTGATCCACGGCTTTCCCTGGTCGGCGCAGGCCTGGCGCCGTATCGCGCCCTGGTTGGCCGGGACCAGCAAAGTGTATTATTTCGACATGCTGGGATTCGGTCAGTCGGAAATGGCCGACGGTCAGAAGGTCGATGAATCGGTCCAGAGCGACCTTCTGGAAGCCCTGATCTCACACTGGGGCCTGAAGCGGCCACGGGTGGTCGGTCATGATTTCGGCGGACTGGCGGCCTTGCGGGGTCATTTCGTCAACGGCATCGACTACGGCAGGCTTCATCTCGTGGATCCGGTCGCCGTCCTGCCGTCCGGGTCGCCCTTCTATGCCCATGTGGCCCATCACGAAGCCGCCTTCGCCGGCCTGCCGGACTATGCCCACGACGCCCTGTTCAAGGCCTATATACAGCAGGCGGCGCATTATCCGCTGCGGAAGGATGCGATGGAGATCTACGCGGCGCCCTGGCGCGGAGACGCAGGCAAGGCCGCCTTCTACAGGCAGATCGCCCAGGCTGATCCGGGCAACATTTCCGAGGCCGAAGCGCGCTACCGGAAACCCGATTTCGACGTTCACCTGATCTGGGGAGAGCATGACACCTTTATCCCGGTCGAACGGGGCGAAAAACTGCGGCGCATGCTGTCCGCGGACAGTTTCACGGTCATACCCGGCGCCGCCCACATCGTCCAGGAGGACGCGCCCGAGGCGCTGCTTGGCGCGTTGCTGCAACATCTTTGAGAGGCTGCCTCCGGATCGACGGAGGTCCCGACCGTGTCACGAAGGAATTGGCATCGGCTCTGACGACGCCGGGAATTCAAGCATCGGATGAGCAAGGCGGACCGGCCACCCGATACGCCGCCCGCCCCGATCCTTGGCCAATCCGCTCGCGATTTTTTCAGAGCGCTTTCAGCTGAGTTCCAGACTCGGCGGCTGGCCGAACTTGCGGCTGTAGTCGCGGCTGAAATGGGTCGGGCTCTCATAACCGACCGCATAGGCGGCTTCCGCAACCGTGTGCTGCCGCGACACCAGCAGGGCCTTTGCCTCGATCAGGCGCAGGTCCTTTTGATATTGCAGCGGTGTGGTTCCCGTGACCGACTTGAAATGCTCGTGAAAGGAGGACGGACTCATGGCCGAGATGCGGGCAAGATCCGTCACGCTGAGCGGTGCCCGGAAGTCCTTTCGCACCTTGCCGATGGCCCTGGCGATCCGGCTGGCATGGCTGTCGGCGATCAGCAGGTTTCGCAACATGCCGCCAATCGGGGAAAGCAGAAGCCGGTAGTGGATTTCGCGCCGGATCGACGGGCCCAGAACCCTCGCGTCCAGGGGCCGGCCCGCGAGTTCCAGATATCTGACGAGCGGAGCCAGCCAGACCGGATCCGCCTGGCGCGTGGTGAGCGAGCGGACGGCAGGCCCATTTGCTGCGGGTGGCAGGGCATCCACCACCTGGTCGTAGAGACTGCGCAACAGCGCAAGGTCAAGTATCAGGACCACCGCGAGATAGGGCTCTTCGGCACTCGCGCGGGTGATCCTGGAGACGACAGGCACATCGTGGCTGATCAGGAGCGCGTCGCCGGGCGCAAGTTCCACGAGCTGGGTTCCGATCGAGGTGACCTTGCTCCCCTGAAGGATCAGGCAGATTGCCGGTTCATAGACAAAGGCTTCGATATCACTGATGCCGTTTCTACAAAAAATGCCGAGGCCGGGCAGGCTTTCAAAATGTTCCGATATGTCAGATCGATAGCTGTTGCTCAGCGCGATGAGATGGGTCAGATCCATGCCGGCCTCCTTACGGGACTGTGTATCAGATACCGGAGGCGGCTGCAGCCAATTGTTCCGCTGTTTGGAGGAATTGGCAGACATGGCGGAGAAGTTGGCAGGCATGGGGAAAAGATCCCGGCTATCTGTTGTTGTCAGGTTCACCGGCGGAGCAGGGAGCGTCTCATGTCGTCCATCCAAAACCAGTTTCTCGATCTCGGCAGTCATCACGCGGTCTATGACGCCATCGATCCCGCAGGCGCCCTGAAAGGCAGCGCGGCGGGCAAGGTCGTTTACATCACCGGCGCCTCGCGCGGGATCGGCCAGGCCACAGCGGTCGCCTTCGCCAGTGCCGGAGCCCGGGCCGTTTACCTGACGGCGCGTTCCGAGGAGGCGCTGAGGGAAACACGGGAGCTGGTCAGACAGGCGAACCCGGAAACGCAGTGCCGCGTTTCCGTCTGCGACGTCACCAGTGCGGCGGAGGTGGAGGCTTCAGTCGATGATTGCGTCTCGGCATTCGGCGGCATTGATCTCGCCGATGCCAATGCCGGTTATCTCGGCAAGTGGACCAAGATCGGTGAAACCGATCCGGAAAGCTGGTGGCACGGTTTCGAGGTGAACCTGCGCGGCGTCTATCACGTGATCCGCTACACGCTGCCCCACCTGATCACCTCTGCCGGCGCGCATGAGGACAAGGCGACCAGCGGCGGTCATCTCATTCTTCTGTCCTCGATCGGCGCACAGCTGCTCATGCCGGGCGCGTCCGACTACCAGACCTCAAAACATGCCATCAACCGGCTGTGCGAATTCGTCGTGACCGATCACGGTGCCGACGGCGTCAAATGCTTTGCCATCCATCCGGGCGGTGTTGCGACGGATCTCGGGCTGACCATGCCGGAGTTCCTTCACGAATACCTCGTCGATGCCCCGGAGCTGGCGGCGGGATTTGCCGTCTGGCTGAGTTCGGGTGCGGCCGACTGGGCCAGAGGACGGTATCTCAGCGCCAACTGGGACGTCGGCGAAATCTGCAAAAACAGGGACCGGATCCTTCAGGATGATCTGTTGGTGAACCGGATGCGAGCGCAGGGGTAACGCGACATGTTCGCGGCGCGCTGCTGTCACGCAAACCCCAGCCAGCCGAAGAGCGGATTTGAGGAATCGCGCAGCAAATTCAGGGCCATTGCGATGCTGGTCAGCACCAGAAGGGGACGTATCACCCGCGCTCCGCCCCGCATGGCGAGCCGGGAGCCGGCGAGCGCGCCCAGTATCTGACCCAGTCCCATGACCAGGCCGATTTTCCACAGCACGGCGCCATGAAGCACGAACACCAGCAGGCCGCCGATGTTCGACGCGAAATTCACGACCTTGGTATGCGCGGTTGCCTTGAGCATGTCGAACCCTGCGAGCGCGACAAATGCCAGCATGAAGAACGACCCCGCCCCCGGGCCGAAGAGCCCGTCGTAAAAAGCGATCGCGGGAATGACCGTGGCGCCGAACACACTGAAGGCGATGCGCCGCCGGCGGTGAACGCCTCCCGGATCGGGTTTGAGGCCGAAATAGATGGCAATGAAGATCAGCAGGAGCGGCAAGGCCCCTTTCAGGATCTCGAGCGGCAGGATCGTGGCGAGACTGGCTCCGAGGACGGCGCCCACGAGCGAAAGGCAGGACATCGGCAACACCGTCCGCACGCGGACATGTCCCTTGCGTCCGTAGGCATAGGCTGCCGATCCCGAACCGAACAGCGCCTGCAATTTTGCCGTCCCCAGGGTTTCGAGCGGCGGCAATCCGGCCAGGAGCAGCGCCGGAATTGCGATCAAGCCTCCCCCTCCCGCGATCGAGTCAATGAACCCGGCCAAAAACGCGGCCACGAAAAGGAGCAGGACAAGTTCAAGGGCTATGTCGGTCAATGAGGGATATCCCGGAAATGGGTGGGGCGGCCCGGGTCAAACGGAGACAGCGTCACGCTGAGCGGTGGACTGCGCCCCGCGTCTTGCGACCTCTCGATGGGGATGTGCCGGATAGCATCCGAGCACTGTTGTTTCGGTGGCAAAGTGAGCCAGTTCTTCGAGCGCGAGTTCGAAGGCCGGATCCTGGCAATGCGCAGCGGCGTCAATCAGAAACTGGGTGTTTTCGAACTGTCCCTCGATCATGTAGCTCTCGATACGGGTCAGGTTCACCTTGTTGGTCGCAAACCCGCCCAGTGCCTTGTAGAGCACGGCGGGAAGATTTCGAACCCTGAACAGGACGGTGCTCATGCATTTTTGCCGCGTGTCGGGCATGACCGGGTCCCGCGCCAGAATGACAAACCGGGTGGTGTTGTCGGTCTCGTCCTCGATGCGCTCCGCGAGAATGGATAATCCTGACCAAGCGTTGAGCGGGGCACATCCTTGAGAATTTCCAGGTTGACATTCTGCGCCCCTGCCTGCCTTTCAACGTCATGACCATCCTCAAGAGCCATTGGCAACTCATCCTGATCACCGCAGTGCTGTTTCTTTTGTGGAACACGGCGATCGCGATCCCGCTCAAGATCCTCGTCGTTTACCTGCACGAGCTGGCCCATGCGCTGGCCGCGATCCTGACCGGCGGCTCCGTCGTCGAGATTTCCCTGTCGCCCTACCAGGGCGGCCATGCCATCACCCGGGGCGGCAGCCGTTTCCTGACATTGACCGCCGGGTATCTCGGCTCCCTGCTGCTCGGCGTGTCCCTGATGATGATCGCGCTGAAAACCAAGGCGGATCGGATTGTCCTGGGAGGGCTCGGCGCCTTCACGCTGGTGGTGACCGCGCTCTATATCCGCGACTGGTTCGCCCTCGCCTTCTGTCTTGGTACCGGTGCCGCCATGCTGGCCGCCGCCCGTTATCTCAGCGTCGAACTCAACGACCTGATCCTGAGGGTGATCGGCCTCGCCAGTATCCTGTACGTGCCCTACGACATCTTCGACGACACCATCCGCCGCTCCGGCATCCGGTCGGATGCCTACATGCTCGCGGAAGAGTATGGCGGCCCGACGATTTTCTGGGGCGGCCTGTGGCTGGCCGCAAGTCTGGCCATCATCTATTACAGCCTGCGCCACGGCCTGGGCGACAACAGCAACCTGGTGTTTCGCAAGCGCAAGCCAGGGCCGTGATCCGCCTCCGGCGTGACCTTCGCCCCAGCGGGCGTTTCACGTCCCGAGATCAGCGCCAAAACCGGGCAACGCAATGCCGGAAGGATGCCGTCCGCGCCAGCCGACGCTGGGTCATAACAGACCTCCGCCGACAAAGATCACTGCAAGACCCGCCATCGTGGAGAGAAGCTTCTGCCAGGCGAGCCGGAAGCCGATGAGGCCGAAGGACACAAGGGCGAGACCGACGCCGATCTTGAGCCCGGCCAGGACCGCGGCAAACGGCGTGTGCGCCAATTCGATCACGGCGGGATTGGCAATCATCGCCAGCGGGATGACATAGAGTCCGATGCCGAGCGCCATCGCGGTCATGGCCACCTTCAGCCAGTTCTCCCCGACCATGCCGGCGGCAATGAAGACCGCGCCGCAGACGGGCGGCGTGATCGTCGAGATCAACGCGAACCAGAACACAAAGAGATGCGCCTGAAGCGGTTCCAGCCCCTGCTGCACCAGCGCGGGACCTGCAACGGAAACGCAAATCACGTAAGCGGCCGTTGTCGGCACCTCCATGCCGAGCACGAGGCAGGCAAGGGCCGTCAGGAACAGCGACGGCCACAGGTATCCGCCGGATCCCGACAGGATCAGCGACGTGATCTTCACGCCGAGGCCCGTGATCGCGAGAACCCCGATGATGATCGAGGCACAGACGATGATGGCGGCGATGACGGAGACCTGGCGCGCCGCGGTCAGCACCGCGTTCTCCATGCGGCGCAGGATTTCGCGCGGATCGAATGTGCCCCTGGCATTGAAGAGCAGGAGAATGAAACCGGCCAGGATCGCGAGACAGGCCGCATATTGCGGCGTGAACCCGGCGATGAACATGCCGTACAGAAGCACCAGGAACGGCACCAGGAAAAACGCCGAGGTGATGAAGACCTGTCTCAGTTCCGGCTGGTCCTCGCGTGCGATCGCGGCAAGATCGAAGCGGCGCGCATAGGCGTTGATGCCGACCCAGACGGCAAAGAAATACAGCACCGCCGGCAACAGGGCCGCTGCCATGATCTGGGTGTAGGGCACCCTTGTCAGCTCCACCATGACGAAGGCGCCGGCCCCCATGAGCGGCGGCATGATCTGTCCGCCGGACGAGGCCACCGCCTCGACCGCGCCCGCAAGACGCTTCGGATAGCCGAGCCTTGTCATGGCCGGCAGGGTAATGGCCCCCGTGGAGGCGACATTCGCCGAGGCGGATCCCGAGATGGAGCCGAACAGCGCCGAGGATAGAACCGAGACCTTGGCCGCGCCCCCTTTCAGACGGCCGGCGGCGGCAGCGGCGACATTCATGAAGCCCTGCCCCGCCTCGCCCGCGTTGAGCACCGCCCCGAAAATCACGAAAATCGCGACCACATTGACGGAAACCCCCGTCAGGCTGCCCCAGATGCCGCCTTCGGCAATCGTCAGAGTTCCGAGAAAACTGGCGATCGGTGTTCCCGAATGGCCGAATTCACCGGGGATGTGCTGCCCGTAAAGGCCATAGGCCAGGGCCAGCGCGGCCACGATGGGCAAAGGCCAGCCAATGGCGCGCCGGGCCCCTTCCAGCACCGTGACCAGCAGAACAATGGCAATGACCAGCTGAAAGTCACCTTCCAGAAACCCGTATTGATCCGACAGCATCGACTGGTTGAGCGCGACCCAGAGGCAGGCCGCGACGCCCGCCGCACACAACAGAGCACCGCTGACACGCTGAGCGATGCTGCCGCCGGCGAACAGGAATATCCAGGGCAATGCCAGCGCCAGGTGCACCGGCCGGCTGACCAGATTGGGAACCAGGCCTGAAAAGATCAGCCCGAGATGAAAGACGACAAGCGTGATGGCCAGAACAAGCATCGCCATGCGCCAATATGGAGTGGGGGCAGCTTCGCCGCGGATCATGATGTGTCGCGTGTCTTGATAGGGAGCAATCGGTGCAGCCGGATCCGGCCACCTGCAAAAATTCCGGCGTGCAGCCCGGTCCAGACCGGAAGCCGCGCGCCGAAGACAATTGAAAAGAAGCTTACTTCTGGGCGTCGGTCAGAGAAATGCCGGCTTCCTCATAATAGCGCACCGCGCCGGGATGGATCTTGCCGGTGATGTTGGCCATCAGACCCTGGTCCACGCCGTTCCACCACGGGGCTTCCTCGCCCATCTTGGCCTTTTCTTCCCAGAACGTCTTGGTCAGCGCATAGGCCGTGTCGTCATCCATGGCGGTGGTCGTGAAGGCCGCGACCGGCAGGGACGTGGTGACGATGTCGGTTTCCTGGCCGGCATAGGTGCCGGCCGGGATGACCAGCTTGGTGCGCTTGGTCTCGGCAATCTGGTCATCGGAAAGAGACAGGACGGAAACCCCGGTCGAGGCGGCGGCCTCGATCACGTTCGGCGCCGGCCAGGAGCCTGCGGTCACGAAGCCGTCGATCTGGCCGTTCTTCAGAGCCGCGACGGCGTTGGAAAGTTCGACCTCGGCAAGATCGACCTTGCCTTCAAGGCCGAACAGCTTGAGATATTTCGCGCCTTCGTTGGCACCGAAGGATCCCTTGCCGAGCAGGATGGTCTTGCCTTCCAGACCGGCAAAGTCGGTCACGCCGCTGTCGGCGGACATCACGAAATGCATGGTCAGCGACGGAATCGGGAACAGCGCCCGGATCTCGTCGAACTTGGGGTCGCCCTTGCCTTCGAACATCGCCTTGCCGCCCTGGGCAAGCGAAACAAGAACGGGAGGCGTCGTGAAGACGTAGTCGCCACCGCGTGCCCGGGCTTCCATCACGTTCTGGACGGAGCCCTGGCTTTCCTCGACGGTCACGATCATCTCGCCATCGCTTCCCGCCTTCACGGCTTCGGCGATCTGCACACCCATCTGATAGTAGGACGAAGTGGATTTGGCGGACTTGTAGGTGATCCGTGTTTCCGCCTGCGCCTGTGTGACACCAAGGGCAAGCGTCAGGGCGAAGCCCAGCTTCAACAGTTTGTTTGACATGTTGTTCTCCCAGAAAGTCTGGAAGACTAAGTCGGGATCGCCGGAGTGGCAACGCGTTTTCGCTCCCATCCGGTACGCTTTTCAGGAAGAAAAAGGCCGCCGGCTGAACCCAGCCGGCGGCCCTGATCGCAGCTCCGCTTACGGGAGATTTATTTGGTTTCTTCGTCTTCGGACGCGGCCTCTGAATCAGCGGCCTCGTCTTCGTTGCCGGCTTCGTCCTCTGCCGCGGCTGTGTCTTCGGCAGCAGCCTCTTCAACGGCGACGGCTTCTTCTTCAGAACCGGTATCCTGGTCGAACACCGAGCCGGCATCCACGTCGGCGGCCTCGTCTTCAACAGGTGCGGACTTCAGGGACCCCAGGTTTGCGAAGACCGCATCCGCGTCGATTTCCTCTTCTTCCTCGCGCTTCACGGGCTGGCTCGGATCGAAGGAGAACGCCGCGGCAATCGCGTCGTCGCTGGTCGATTCCTCGACCGGCATCAGGGTTTCCTCCGCACCGGCGACCGGCTGCGGCAGGTTCTTGGCCGCCTTTTCGACTTCCATGTCGAGTTCCAGCTGGCTGCACAGGCCGAGCGTCACCGGATCGGACGGCGTCAGGTTGGCGGAGTTCCAGTGGGTGCGGTCACGGATGGCCGCGATCGTCGGCTTGGTCGTGCCGACCAGGCGCATGATCTGCGCGTCCTTGAGTTCCGGATGATTGCGCACCAGCCACAGGATGGCATTCGGCCGGTCCTGACGGCGGGAAACAGGTGTGTAGCGCGGGCCTTTGCGCTTGGCCTCGGGAACAACCACTTTCGATCCCTGCAGCTTCAGCTGATAATTCGGATCTTTCTGAGCCTTTTCGACTTCTTCGCGGGTGAGCTGGCCGGTCAGGATCGGGTCGAGCCCCTTGATCCCCTGCGCGGCTTCGCCGTCGGCAATCGCCTTGACCTCAAGCGGGTGCAACTTGCAGAAGCCTGCGATCTGCGTGAAGCTCAGCGCGGTGTTGTCAACGAGCCAGACGGCGGTTGCCTTCGGCATCAGCGGCGTGTTCGCCATCGGATAAATTCCTCTCGTCTGCTCCCTCGCCCGGCGGGGCGAAAAAGCGGTGTTCCGTGTCAGTTTCCTGGGAAGTGGCCGGAATATAGGAGAAATCCGGGCGAAACGCAAATGGGAACGCACAATTTGCGTTCCCGCTGAATTTGCGTGCATTCAATCGTTCACCGACAGAACGATTTTGCCAATATGGCCAGAGCTTTCCATGCGCCGATGCGCCTCGGCGGCCTCACCCAGCGGAAAGGTCGAATCCATCACCGGCCCGATTTTCCCCGATTCGATCAGCGGCCAGACCTTCTCAGACAGGCTGTCGGCAATCGCGGTCTTGAAGGCATCGCTGCGAGGCCGCAGCGTCGATCCGGTATGGGTCAGGCGCTTCACCATGAGCCGGGAAAAATTCACGTTCTCCGCAATGCCGTTCAGAGTGGCGATCTGGCAGATACGCCCCTCGACGGCAGCCGCCTTCCAGTTCCGTTCGACATAGTCACCGCCGACCATGTCGAGGATCACATCGACACCGGCGCCTTCGGTGATCTCCAGAATCACCTTTTCGAACGCCGCCTCCCGGTAGTTGATCACGTGATCCGCCCCGAGCTTCTTCACCGCCTCCGCCTTGTCGTCCGAGCCGACGGTGGTGAACACTTCCGCGCCGAAGGCCCTGGCCAGCTGGATAGCGGTCGTGCCGATCCCCGACGTGCCGCCATGAACCAGGAAACGCTCGCCGCTCTTGAGGCCGACCCGGTCGAAGACATTTGTCCAGACAGTGAAGAAGGTTTCCGGCAGCGCCGCAGCTTCCACCATGGAGAGACCTTGCGGGATCGGCAGGGCATGACCTTCCGGCACCTTGCAGTATTCGGCATAACCACCGCCGGGAGCCAGGGCCGTGACCTGTGCCCCCACCTGGTGGCGCGTACTGCCTTCGCCGCACGCCACCACTTCGCCGGAGACTTCCAGGCCGGGCAGGTCGGAGGCTCCCTTGGGCGGCGGATAGGCCCCCTTGCGCTGCAACACGTCCGGCCGGTTCACACCGGCAGCAACGACACGGATCAGGATTTCCCCCGGTCCCAAATCGGGAATCGGTCTTCGTTCCGCCTTCAGGACGTCCGGCCCGCCGGGCTCCGAAATCGCGACAACCGTCATGCTTTCCGGCAGATTCTGCATGGAGCTCGATCCTTTTTGGTTCATTTTGGGACTGGCTAGGCCAACTGTGCCTGGCCTATGGTGAATCGTCACCTATCTATTTGCCGGAAAGACAGCCGGACAGGCAAGGTGTCCGGACCCGGACTGGCACACGCTTGGAAACGAGACAATGAGCCTATTTGATGATGATGTCCCCAGAAAATCACCGGCCGGCGCGATCACTGTCGGTGAGGACCTGTCGCGTTTGTCCGAGGAAGAGCTGGCGGAACGAATCGAAGCTTTGACTGCGGAAATTAACCGAACCCGGAACGAACTGGAACAACGCGGCACTATTCGCAATGCCGCTGACGCGTTCTTCCAGAAATAGCCTGCAAAATATTGCATATTTCGCAGAAAGCGAGGCGACGCTACGGCACCTGATGTAAACGTGGTAGGTAAAAATTTACTCGTTTACCTCTTATTAATCTTTCCAAAGTATAAATTTAGTTATCCAGTCATCTGGATGTGAGTGGCTCCTGTCCACTCTGTTTGACGCCTCCCTGTTAAAGACTCAGAGCCGCAACCGTGCGGCTCTTTTTTTTGCCTCCACCTCATAGTATCTTGTCAGAGTTCTGGTTAATGGCCGTTTTCGAAACCGTTTGGCACGTGCCTTGCTAGTTATAGGCCATGAAGACCTGCATCGTTCCAAAAAGGAACACCTGCAACGGAGTGACACATTCCGGGACGGGACAAGAAGAGATGCGGGACGATCGGATCTGTAACTGAGGCGTAGCATTCATGACGGAAGACACAAAAAAAGCCGGTGAACCAGTTGGCGCAGTGCATATCGCGCATCACCTCGCCAGCTCGGACAGCTTCCAGACGCTGTTTCAGGAAGGCATGTCGCTGGTCGAGGAGACGGCGATGTATCTGGACGGCGATGGCCGCGAGGAAGCCAAGCAGCTGCCCCGCCCGGCCTCACTGGCCTACGCGACGGAATCCATGCGCCTGACCACCCGGTTGATGCAGCTTGCGTCCTGGCTGCTGCTGCAACGCGCGGTCAATGAGGGCGAGATGTCCCGCGAGCAGGCAGGCAGCGAGAAGAACAAGGTCCGCCTCGACAAGCTTTCAAGCGCGACCGGCGGCCCGTCCTGGAGCGATCTGCCTGAAAGTCTGCGCGCGCTGATCGAACGCTCCACACGTCTCCAGGAGCGCATCGTTCATCTCGACACCATGCTGTACCGCAAGTCCGAGGAACCTGCCGAGGAAGCCACCAACGACAACCCGGTCGCCTCGCAGCTCAACAAGCTGCACGCCGCTTTCGGCAAGTTCGGCTGAACCGGGCAGCAGCCAGCCTCTATTGCATTCGAAAAGCCGCCGCGAGGCGGCTTTTTTGGTATTCGGACGATTGCCGGAGCCCGCATGACCCTCTTGGGAAAAACGGGCGCAAACTGCCGGCTCTTCACATATCCCGCATCCGGTTGGTCTGCTGTGCGAGACGCATCGTCTCGTGCTCTTCAAGGTCCAGGAGCGACTGAAGAAGCTCCTGCGCTTCGGGAATATCTGCCCGTCTGAGCAACTCCCGATAAAGATCGATCGCCTGGTTGTGAACGTTGAACACCGACACGCAGATTTCGTTGAAGTCCATTTCTGCGATGGGCACGCCGTCGCCGCGGCGGAGATCGATCGGCTCGTGTTTCAAATAGTCATACACCCAGGTATTGAGCGCCTTGGTATCGGCCTGCTGCTCGAAACCTTCGATGATTTTCTCCAATGCGGCCTCGTGATCGGCGAGATATGACAGCAGCATCCTGGCCATCTCCTGCTCATGCTGCGCCGAGCCGTCGGCGAAGCGCTCGGCGAGCTGACGGTGCATCAGCCGCGTCCAGTCGATGAGATCGGAAATCGTTTTGACTTTCATGACCTTAATCTCCGAATGGTCCAACTGCGGCTTCTTGTGCCGAAGCCCGTCATCTGAAGGGGTGGTGAGCAGCAAACGCGTGGCGCTCCGGCACCGGAGCGGACCATGGCAAGCTTCCGGCCCGGCGGCAGGGTCACACGTTTCCCAGCATAGGTCAGCCGGGCAGTTTGCAGCAAGTTCGAGCCCGGACCCGCTCGAGGCTTCGAGCATCCGGCCGGCCGCGCGGCGCCCGGAGGGCTCTCCGCACGCTGCGAGGCGCTCAACCACGAAGCAGCTTGGCCGGACCAAACACAAAAAACCCGGCCACAAGGCCGGGTCTTTCGTTTGAAGCTGCCGAGGTCTGGAGCTTTAAGAGCCTAGGAAGCCAGCGAACTTGTTCTTGAAGCGGGACACGCGGCCGCCGCGGTCCATCAGCTGACGGTCACCACCGGTCCATGCCGGGTGGGACGTCGGGTCGATGTCGAGCGTCAGGGTGTCGCCTTCCGCGCCATAGGTGGAGCGGGTGGTGTATTCGGTGCCATCGGTCATGACGACCTTGATGGTGTGGTAGTCGGGATGGATATCCGCTTTCATGGCCGGTCCTTTCAAACGCCGTGCAGCCGTCTTTCCGGGAAAGCCGCTGGCTGGCGCAAAACGAAATGAAGGGCCGCCGATCCGGATGCGGACGCCGCCCTCAGAAACATGAGGCGGGGATATACCCCATGGCCGCGTCCAAGACAAGGGGCATTTTCCTCCCTTTTTGATGCTGTCCAGCACGGGAAATCCGGGACGCCCCGCTGAGCCGCCATCTGCCGGTCTCCACTTGACCAAACCCATTGAGCGTTCCGGTGAACATGTTAAGAGGAACGGGAAACGAGAAGGAGAGCCCAGTGGCCGACGCCCCTGCTTCAGACGCGCAGACCCCGAACGGAAAATCCCGAAAGTCCCTCAGGCCGCTGACCCGCCTGCTGCCCTACCTGATCCGGCACAAGATCATGGTCGGCGCTGCGATCGTCGCCCTGTTTTCCGCGGCCCTGATCACCCTGGTGCTGCCGGCGGCCGTCCGCCGCATGATCGATTACGGGTTCGGCGCCGACGATCCCGCGCTGGTGAACTCCTATTTTGCGGTTCTGATCGTCGTCGTCTGCGCGCTCGCCACCGCCAGTTCCGTCCGTTATTTCCTGGTGATGTGGATCGGCGAGCGCGTCGTGGCCGAAGTCCGCTCGGATGTCTTTGCCCACATGACACGGCTCAGCGCCGCCTTTTACGACAGCGCCAAGTCCGGCGAGATCCTGTCCCGGCTGACCGCGGACACGACCCAGATCAAGGCCGCCTTCGGCGCCAGCGCCTCGCTCGCCATGCGCAACCTGATCATGTTCCTCGGCGCCTCCGTGATGATGGTGGTTACCAGCCCGCGCCTGTCGGTGATCGTCCTGGCCGCGATTCCGGTCATTCTCGTTCCCATTCTGGGGTTCGGCCGCCAGGTGCGCAAGCGCTCGCGCTTTGCCCAGGACACGCTGGCGGACGCGTCCGCCTATGCCAGCGAGATGCTCGGCTCGGTCAAGACCTTGCAGGCCTTCACCCATGAGGAGCGCAGCGCCGGCCGCTACGGCGCGTCTGTCGAGGCGGCGTTCCAGGCGGCGCGCAAGGCCATCATGGCACGCGCGGCCCTCACCGGGTTTGCCATCATGGTGATCGGTGCCAGCATCGTCGCCGTTCTGTGGATCGGCGCCAGCGACGTTTTCGCCGGCCGCATCACCGGCGGCGAACTCAGCCAGTTCCTGCTCTATTCCATCCTGGCCGCCGGCTCCCTGGCCGCCCTGTCCGAAGTCTGGGGAGAGCTCTCCCAGGCGGCGGGGGCTGCCGAGCGCCTGTCCGAACTTCTGGACATCGAGCCGGAAATCGATGCCCCGGCGAACCCGGTCGCACTGCCGGAGACGCCCCGCGGTGCCATTGCCTTCGACAAGGTCTCCTTTGCCTATCGCAATGCCGAGCACATGCCGGTGGTCCGCGACCTGGACCTGACCGTCGCACCGGGCGAGACCGTTGCCGTGGTCGGCCCGTCGGGGGCCGGCAAGTCGACCCTGTTCAGCCTGCTGATGCGGTTTTACGATCCGGTCTCCGGCACCATTCGCCTCAATGGCGTCGACCTGACCGCCCTCGATCCGCGCGACTTGCGCCGGCACATCGCGCTGGTTCCACAGGACACCGCGATCTTCGGCACCAGCATTGCCGAAAACATCGCCTATGGCCGCCCCGAGGCGAGCCGCGAGGACGTGATGTCGGCTGCGAAGGCCGCACATGCGGCCTCCTTCATCGAGACCATGACGGACGGCTATGACACACTGGTGGGTGAGCGCGGCGTGACACTCTCCGGCGGCCAGCGACAGCGTATCGCCATTGCCCGCGCTGTCCTGAAGGACGCCCCCGTCCTGCTGCTGGACGAGGCCACCAGCGCCCTTGACGCGGAAAGCGAACGGCTCGTGCAGACGGCCCTCGACCAGTTGATGGAAGGCCGCACCACGCTCGTCATCGCCCACCGCCTGGCAACCGTGCTGAAAGCCGACCGGATCGTTGTGATGGAGGACGGCCGCGTCGTCGAAACCGGCACCCACGCCGAACTCAGCGCCGCCGGCGGCCTCTACGCCAAGCTCGCAAGCCTGCAGTTCGGCGCTGAAAAGGAAGCCGCTGCGGTTTAGGGGGGCTCTATCGTGGACGGCTCATCAGATTTTAGCATCATCATGCCGACTGCTGTCCGGTTGAAACGACAGTGGTTTCGGCAAGATACTGGAACGACTTGTCTATCTGCGGTGAACGGCTTGCCGAACATGAGACAGATACGCCGCTTGCTGTTGTCTCCCCCCTTGCGGGGGAGATGTCCGGGAACCGGACAGAGGGGGGTGAAGCGGTTGCCGTAAAGTCGGAAATGCCGGTTGATTTGGATAGGGTGACACCCCCCTCTGTCTCTTGAAAGAGACATCTCCCCCGCAAGGGGGGAGAGGGGCGCAAGTGGTCTGGTCTGAAATCTCATTGGAGAGGCTTCCTTAACCGGACACCAGTGGGTCAAGCCCTGCAATGACATTCATATTGAAAGAAGCTGGAGAAGCCTTAGGGACAGCGCGAACACCGTCCCTGCATCAAAGCTGACTTCAAACGTCGTCGGGAACCGCAACGGTGTAGTTGAGCGGCATGCGGCCGCCGTCGGCGAAGATGGTCTGGCCGGTGACGTAGCTGGAATCGCTGGACGCCAGGAACGCGGCAACGCCTGCAATCTCGGACGGCTCACCGATGCGCAGCATCGGGGTGCGCGACATGATCCGGTTCTTCGCGGCCGGATCGGAATTCACCGACGCCAGCATTTCCGTCATGATCGAGCCCGGGCCGATGGCATTGACGCGAATGCCGTACTGGGCAAGCGACAGCGCCGCCGTCTTGGTCAGCTGGGTGATGCCGCCCTTGGAAACGCAGTAGGGGATCTGGTTGGGGATCGCCAGCACGGAATTGACCGAGGACATGTTGATGATGCAGCCCGGCTCGCCGCCGCCTTGCACCTTTTCAACCATGTGCCGTGCGACCGCCTGGGCGCACAGGAAGGCGCCCTTGAGGTTGATCGCCAGGACCCGTTCGAAATCGTCCTCCTCAAGGTCGAGGAATTCTGCGCCGACCACGATCCCGGCGTTGTTGACCAGGATATCGATGTCGCCATAGGCATTCAGGGTCTCGGCCACGAGATTGCGCACGTCCAGACGCTCGGCGACGTTGCAATGGATGTACATTGCCTCGCCCTGGCTTTTCAGATCTTCCGCCGCGGCTTCGCCGGCATCGTCATCGACGTCGGCAATCACGACCTTTGCACCATCGGCGACGAAACGCTTGGCAACGGCAAACCCGATACCCCGGGCTGCACCGGTGATGATGGCGACCTTATTCTCCAAAGACACGGAAACCTCACGGCTGCTAGAGTAATCAACGCCGCGCAAAAAGGCGCGGGCCGCGCTGCGGCGGCCCGACCATAAGTGTCAAAATGAGTGCTGTCGATGGCCCTTGTCGGCCTCCAGCAACGTCAATCGCTCCACTCAGGTGGAAATCCCATGTGTTTTCAAAGCGTCGCTGATTTCATCCAGAATTGCCGGATCATCGATCGTGGCCGGCATCTTGTAGCTCTCGCCATCGGCAATCTGACGCATGGTGCCGCGCAGGATCTTGCCGGACCGGGTTTTCGGCAGGCGTTCGACCGTGATCGCGATCTTGAAGGCGGCCACAGGGCCGATCTTCTCGCGCACCAGTTTCACCAGCTCTTTCTCGATCTCGTCATGCGGGCGTTCCACGCCCGCTTTCAGCACGACGAACCCGCAGGGAAGCTGGCCCTTCAGCTTGTCGGCGATGCCGATCACCGCGCATTCGGCAACATCTTGATGGGTTGCCAGAACCTCCTCCATGCCACCGGTCGACAGGCGGTGGCCGGCGACATTGATGATGTCGTCGGTGCGCGCCATGATCGACAGGTAGCCGTCATCATCGATCACGCCCGCATCCGCGGTTTTGTAATAGCCCGGGAATTCGGCGAGATAGGCGTCGAAGAAGCGCTTGTCCGCATTCCAGAGCGTCGGCAGACAGCCCGGCGGCATCGGCAGCTTGACCACGATGTTGCCAAGGGTGTTGGGCCCCAGCGGATGACCGGCATCGTCGAGCACCTGAACATCGTAGCCGGGCATCGGCACCGTCGGCGAACCGGGTTTCACCGGCAACTGGCCAAGGCCGAGCGGATTGCCGACGATGCACCAGCCGGTCTCGGTCTGCCACCAGTGGTCGATCACCGGCACCTGCAACTGGTCGATCGCCCAGTTGACCGTTTCCGGATCGGCGCGTTCACCGGCCAGGAACAGCGAGCGGTACTGGGAAAGATCGTATTTCTGGATCAGTTCGCCGTTGGGATCTTCCTTGCGGATCGCGCGGAAGGCCGTCGGCGCGGTGAACAGTGAAACCACGTTGTGATCCGAGATCACCCGCCAGAACGTGCCGGCGTCGGGCGTGCCGACCGGCTTGCCCTCGAACACGATCGTGGTGCAGCCATGCAGCAGCGGCGCGTAACAGATATAGGAATGGCCGACCACCCAGCCGACATCCGACGCCGCCCAGAACACCTCGCCCGGCTCGACGTCGTAGAGGTTCTTCATCGACCATTTCAGGCTGACCATGTGGCCGCCATTGTCGCGCACCACACCCTTTGGCTGCCCCGTCGTGCCGGAGGTGTAGAGAATATAGAGCGGGTCGGTCGCCTTGACGGGGACCGGCGCAATCCGGCGGCCGGCCGCTACGGCAGCCTCGACCAGGCTGCCGAGGTCCTGATCACGTTCGTTTTGAAGGTCCGCCGCCAGTTCCTCGCGTTGAAACACCAGGCAGCTGTCCGGCTTGTGGGACGACAGTTCGATCGCCTGGTCCAGAAGCGGCTTGTAGGCAATGACCCGGCCCGGTTCCAGGCCGCAGGAGGCGGCGATGATCGCCTTGGGCGTCGCGTCGTCGATCCGGGTGGCCAGCTCGTTGGCGGCAAAGCCGCCGAACACGACCGAGTGGATCACGCCGAGGCGCGCGCAGGCCAGCATGGCCATCACCGCCTGCGGGATCATCGGCATGTAGATGATGGCGCGATCGCCCTTCTCCAGGCCATGGTCGGCAAGCACGCAGGCAAAGGCCTCGACCTCCTCCAGCAGTTCCGCATAGGTATAGGTCGCTGTCTTGCCGGTGATCGGGCTGTCATAGATCAGCGCCGGCTGGCCCGGCCGCCCGCGCTCCACATGCCGGTCGAGACAGTTGTAGCAGGTGTTGCATTCCCAGTCGGGAAACCAGCGGCCGTACTGGCCCTGGTCCGGATCGAACACCTCGTCGGTCGTCGAGACCCAGTCGATCTCGTTCGCCGCCGTCTTCCAGAACCCGAGCGGATCGTCTTTCCAGCCCTGATAGACCTCGTGATACCGGCTTGCCATGATGCGTCCTCCCAAACAGCCGCGCGGGGGAGCGCGCCCCCCGGCATTTGCGGCCTAGAGTGCTGTAAGGGAACCCGAAAATGCAAGCCTGACCATTTAGGCAATTAGACGGTCGGGACTTTACGTAAGCCCTCCGGCGTGGTTGTCTGCCGGTCCTTTCGAAATTCCCGTCGTGAAAATCCATCCATGATACCGATTGCCGATCCCTGGTTTTATGCGGCCGCCATTCCGGCGGTGTTTTTTGTCGGCCTGTCCAAAGGCGGGTTCGGCGGCACCTTCGCCATGCTCGGCGTGCCGATCATGGCCCTGGCGGTTTCCCCGCTCCAGGCGGCCGGCATCATGCTGCCCATCCTGATCGTCATGGATATCGTCGCCCTGCTTGCCTATCGCGGCCGGGCCGACTGGAAATGCCTGGCCATCCTCCTGCCCGCCGCCGTCATCGGCATCGGCATCGGCTGGGCGACGGCCGCCTACGTGAACGACGCCTTTGTGCTGTTCCTGATCGGCATCATGTCGCTGGCCTTCGTTGCCGACTATGTCTTCAAGCAGCGCAAGGCGACGCAGGCCGCCCGCCATAATCTGCCCAAGGGCACGTTCTGGGGCGCCATCGCCGGTTTCACCAGCTTCATCAGCCACACCGGCGGCCCTCCCTTCCAGATGTACATGCTGCCCTTGCGACTGGCGCCGATGCTGTTTGCCGGCACGGCCGTGATCTTCTTTGCCGCCGTCAACGCGATCAAGCTGGTGCCCTATTTCCTTCTGGGCCAGTTCGACGCAACCAACCTGTCCACCTCCGTCACGCTGTTCCCGGTTGCGCTGGTCGCCACCCTGGTCGGCGTCTGGCTGGTCAGGATCGTCAAGGCGGAAACCTTCTACGCCATCATCTACGTCTTCATGGGGCTGATCGGCGCCAAGCTCACCTATGACGGGCTCCTGGGCCTGCTGGCGTGACGCATTTGGAAGAGAGCTGACCGCAAGGACGAATTGCGCGGGCCGGCATTTCCGGCTTTCATGGCAAAAAGATCCGGGAGGAAGATCATGGACGCTGCCGCCAGCCCGTACACGCAGGGGCTCGACAAGACCACGGCCAATTATGCCGCGCTGAGCCCGCTCGGCTTTCTCGCCCGCGCGGCGGATGTGTTTCCCGAGACCACCGCGATCGTGCATGGCAAACAGCGGACCGACTACCGCACCTTCTACAAGCGGTCCCGCCGCCTCGCTTCCGCGCTTGAGGGTCTCGGCATCGGCAAGAACGATACCGTCAGCGTGATGCTGTCCAACGTGCCGCCAATGCTGGAAGCCCACTACGGCGTGCCCATGGCCGGCGCCGTGCTGCATTCCATGAACACGCGCCTCGACGCGGCCATCATCGCCTTTCAGCTCGACCATGCGAATTGCAAGGTGCTGATCACGGACCGGGAATATGCCCCCGTGATGAAGGAAGCACTTGAACTGGCCTCGGTCGCGCCCACCGTGATCGATTACTCCGATCCGGAATTTCCGCAGGACGGCGAACGTCTCGGCACGCTCGACTACGAGGCGTTTGTCGGCTCCGGAGATCCCGGCTTTCAATGGTCCCTTCCGCAAGACGAATGGGACGCAATCGCGCTCAACTACACGTCCGGTACCACCGGCAACCCTAAAGGCGTGGTCTATCATCACCGCGGCGCCTACCTGCTCGCCCAGGCCAATGTCATCACCGCATCGATGGCCAAGCATCCGGTCTATCTGTGGACCCTGCCGATGTTCCATTGCAACGGCTGGTGTTTTCCCTGGTCGCTGTCGCTGGTCGCCGGCACCCATGTGTGCCTGCGTTGGGTGCGGCCGCAGACCATGTGGGACCTGATCGCCGACGAGGGCGTTACGCATCTGTGCGGCGCGCCGATCATCATGTCGACGCTCCTGAACGCCGCCCCGGACCAGAAACGGGATCTGGAGCGCGAGGTCGAGTTCTTCACCGCCGCCGCGCCGCCGCCCGAAAGCGTTCTGGCGGCCATGAAGACAGCCGGCTTCAACGTCACCCATCTCTATGGCCTGACCGAGGTCTACGGCCCCGCCGTCGTCAACGACTGGAAGCGGGAGTGGGACGCGCTGTCCGCGGAGCAGCAGGCCCAGAAGAAGGCCCGCCAGGGCGTGCGCTACGTCGCGCTGGAAGACCTGACCGTGCTGGATCCCGAAACGCTGGAGCGGGTACCGGCCGATGGCGAGACCCTCGGCGAGGTCATGTTCCGCGGCAACGTTGTCATGAAGGGATACCTGAAAAATCCGGAGGCCACCGAAAAGGCCTTCCGTGGCGGCTGGTTCCATTCCGGAGATCTCGGCGTCCTGCACCCGGACGGCTACGTCCAGCTGAAAGACCGCTCCAAGGACATCATCATCTCGGGCGGCGAGAATATTTCATCGATCGAGGTCGAGGAGGTGCTCTACAAGCATCCCGACGTCACGGCGGCCGCCGTGGTCGCCCGTCCCGACGAAAAATGGGGCGAGACACCTTGCGCCTTTGTCGAATTGAAGGCGGGATCAACAGTGAGCGACGCCGACCTGATCGCTTTCTGCCGTGAGCATCTGGCCGGTTTCAAGGCGCCCAGGACGGTGGTTTTCTGCGAGCTTCCCAAAACCTCCACCGGAAAGATCCAGAAATTCGCTCTCCGGGAACAGGCGAAGGCGCTTTAGGGTCTATGGACATCGCAAACTCGGAGCTGCCAACCCTGACAGCGTCATCCTGAGGAGGGCCGTCAGGTCCGTCTCGAAGGATCCGCAACTTGCTCCGGTCCTCGTGGCCGATCCTTCGAGACGCGTGCAAGCACGCTCCTCAGGATGACGATGAAGGTGTTGACAGGTCATTGACCCGACGCTGCCAGCGATTGATCTTAACGGGCCATATACTCCGGCATCTCCCCCGAATAAAACAAAAACGCCGCGCGATGCGCGGCGCCTCGAATTTGCGGGTACGTACGTGCGTCTAGTGCAGCGTCACGTCCTGACGTATTCGCTCGATTTCATCCTTGATCTTGAGCTTTTGTCTTTTCATGTCAGCCAATTGCAGAGAGTCAGTACTCGGATGCAGCTGAGCGTCTTCAATCTTGCGTTCCATTTCCTGGTGACGGCGCTCAAGTTCTGCGAGATGCGACTGCATTGACATGGAAAAACCTCCTGTCTGTTGGCTCAACATTTTCATCGTGCCACAGAAATTCCGGGCTTGTCGATTGCTGATTCCGCATACCTGGGGCGTTTCGCCGTCAAATTATGCATTCTCTCCGGTATCCTTAGGAAACCCTGAAAATCGGCCCGGAATTAACCACTTCAAATCTCACAAAAATTCCCCTTGGGAGATTTGCCAGTTCACAGCTTTTCCCCGCTGTTCCCGCGTTGCGCGCCGGCATGCCCAAATCGACTCCAGGGAAAGAATTGCAGCCCGCAATTTCGGACCCGCACTTGCCAAAGATGCTATCTTGCCGGGCATCGGCAAAATGGATTAGGACTACTGTCCTGTTTCGGGGGACGTGAATGGCGCAGCAGGACAGTGAAGCATTGCGGAATGAACTGGCGCAGCTTCGTCAGGAGCATCGGGATCTTGACGTGGCCGTCGAGGCGCTGGCGGCGACGACGAACCATGACGCCTTGCAGCTGCAGCGGCTGAAGAAAAAGAAGCTCATGATCAAGGACCGTATCTCCGCCCTTGAAGACCAGCTGTTCCCCGACATCATTGCCTGACCCCTGTCCTCGCCCGCGTTGCAAGGGGAGCCGTGGCGAATTTGCCGGATCGTCGGTGATTCGCGCTTGCGATGCGCCCGCTGCTGCCTATACTCCGCGGCTCTTCTGAGCCTGCCGGGAATTGGAGCGAAAAATGGCACAAGCGGATGTCGCAATCATCATGGGCAGTCAGTCGGACTGGCCGACTATGAAACATGCGGCCGACACGCTCGACCAATTGGGCATCAGCTACGAGGCCCGCATCGTCTCTGCCCACCGCACTCCGGACCGCATGTATGCCTTTGCCAAGGGCGCAAAGGCCGAAGGTTTCAGGATCATCATCGCGGGCGCGGGCGGCGCGGCGCACCTGCCGGGCATGACCGCGGCCCTGACCCCCCTTCCCGTCTTTGGCGTGCCGGTGGAAAGCCGGGCGCTGTCGGGAGAGGACAGCCTCCTGTCGATCGTGCAGATGCCGGCCGGCATCCCGGTGGGAACGCTGGCCATCGGCAAGGCGGGTGCCACCAATGCGGCGCTGCTGGCCGCCGCCGTGCTTGGTCTGACCGATGCAACGGTCGCGGACGCCCTCGATTCCTACCGTGCCGAGCGCACCGCCGCCGTCGCGGATGCCCCGAGCGACGCCGGCTGAGCCGACGGAAATTTTCGCTGAAAACAGGATTGCCCGACATGAGCGACACAACCCGGTTGAGCCCTGGAGACACCATCGGCATTCTCGGCGGCGGACAGCTTGGCCGCATGCTGGCGCAGTCGGCGGCAAGCCTCGGCCTCAAGACGCACATCTTCTGCCCCGATCCGGCCAGCCCCGCCTTCGATGTCAGCGCCACCTACACGGTCGCCCCCTACGAGGACAGGGACGCGCTCGACCGGTTTGCCGGGTCCGTCTCCGTTGTCACCTATGAATTCGAAAACGTGCCCGGCCCGACGGCCGCCCATCTGGATGCCAGGGTGCCCGTACGCCCGGGCGTGCGCGCGCTGGAGGTCTCCCAGGATCGCCTGTCCGAAAAGAGGTTCCTGTCGGGTGCCGGCGTTGCGATTGCAGGATTCGCGGATATCAACGCGCAATCGGATCTCGACGCCGCGCTGGAGCGTTTCGGCGGACAGGGCGTCCTGAAAACCCGCCGGTTCGGCTATGACGGCAAGGGCCAACAGATGATCCGCGCCGCCGGCGATGCCGACGGCGCCTTTGACAAGCTCGGCGCCGTTCCGGCCGTCCTGGAGCAGCTGGTTTCCTTCGACTGCGAAGTCTCGGTGATCGTTGCCCGCGACGTTGACGGACGGACGGCCTGCTACGACATTGCCCGCAACCACCATGAAAACCACATCCTGAAAACCTCGACGGTCCCGGCCGGCGTTTCCGAAGCAACGGCGACAGCTGCGCGCGCCATGGCAGAGCAGATCGTTACCGGCCTCGATTATGTCGGCGTGATGGGCGTCGAGATGTTCCTCGTCCGGGATGGCGACGGCGAGACGCTGATGGTCAACGAGATTGCGCCGCGCGTACACAATTCCGGCCACTGGACCCAGGACGCCTGTCTCTGCTCGCAGTTCGAGCAGCATATCCGCGCGGTCGCCGGCTGGCCGCTCGGTTCCGCGGAACGCCATTCGGATGCCGTGATGGAAAATCTGATCGGCGAGGACGCGGAGGGCTGGCAGGCGGTTCTGGGCGAAGCGGATGCCCGGCTGCATCTCTACGGCAAGGCGGACATCCGCCCTGGCCGCAAGATGGGCCATGTGAACCGGATTTCCGGAAAAACCGCCTGATCGATCAGCCGGTCACGAGCCCGAGTTTCTCCCGGCTGGCGAAACGCCGGTTGGCGAGGATGGCGACCGAGGCCAGCCCGCCGGCGAGGCCGCACCAGACGCCCACCCCGCCCCATCCGGCCAGGAAACCGAGGCCGAGCGACAGGCTGATGCCGACCACCCAGTAGCCGAACAGCGCGTAAAACAGCGGGATGGTGGTGTCGCCGAGACCGCGCAGATTGTTGACGCCGATGATCTGGCCGCCGTCGGCCAGCTGGAACAGCGCGGCGACCAGCAGGAACGAGACACCGTAGGTCATCACGTCCCGCGCCTGCGGGTCATCCAGATCCAGATAAAATCCAACCAGGATTTCCGGGACGGTCCAGAACAGGATCGCAAAGCTGCCCATGAACAGCATCGTGACCGCAAGCGATGTCCAGCCCGCGCGGCCCACGCCGGCATGGTCCCCCCGCCCTGCCGCCAGGCTGACCCGGGTCATGGCGGCCACCGACAGGCCGACCGGCACCATGAAGGTGATCGAGGCGATCTGCAGGGCAATGCCGTGACCGGCAAGCGGCAGCGTGCCCAGCCAGCCGATCATGATCGACGACGCCGTGAACAGCGACCCTTCCGCGATAATGGTCAGCGCAATCGGGGTTCCGAGCCGGACGATCTGGAAGAACACCTGCCAGTCCGAGCGCCAGATCCGGCCGAGAATATAGTACCGCTTGAGCCTGGGATGCAGCAGGGCATAGGCGAGCAGGAACAGGAACGTCGTGCTGGCGCTGAAGACCGAGGCGATGCCCGCGCCGACAAGTTCGAGCCTCGGAAAACCGAATTCCCCGAAAATCAGCAGGTAATCGAGGATCGCATTGACGATCGCCCCGGCAATGGTCGCCCAGAGCACCACCTGCGTGCGTTCCATGACGGTCAGGAATGCCCGGATCGCCATGATCAGCAGCGCGGGCAGCATCGTCCATTGCAGGTAGATCATGTAGACGCCGGCGAGTTCCGCAAGGTTCGGCTCCTGCCCGAGCGCCAGCAGGATCGGCTCGATGAACAGCAGCACGCCCCAGACCGGCACGCAGAAAAAGACGGAAACCCAGAACCCCATGCGCACGGCCCGGCGCAGGTCTCGCGGCTTACGCTGGCCACGCGCGCGCGCCGCCAGGGGAATGACCGCCTGCAGGACGCCCATGCCGAAAAACCACAAAAGCATGTAGAAATTGAAGGCCAGGACGGACGCCGCCAGTTCTTCGGCTCCCAGGCGTCCGATCATCAGGACATCGGTCGTATTGATGGCCATCTGGGCCATCTGGGCCCCGGCAAGCGGCAGTCCGAGCGACAGCGTCGGAAGGATATCGCTCCGCCAGAGCGAGGCCTTCTGTGGCGAATCGGACACCCTTGACGCAGGCTGCGCCATCGCTTCCTCCAAAAATACGGGTGAGACCCGGCCATTTGATGCAATTGTCCGGCCGGGGCGGGTTATCCACCTCTAACGGCGAAAAGCTGCAGAGTCCACTCCGTTTGCACCGTCGTGGCGTGGCGGCTTGCGGGTGCAAAGAAACCGGATTCTTGGCGAATGGCTGTGGACACATCAGGAATGCTCTGGTATGTAGCCCGCCAGTAGTGAGCGACGCGTCAGCGGCGATCAAGTTTCTGTACACATGTGAATGCTCGATACATCGGTTTGCCGGTGAGTGTTGACTGCGTGTTTCCGGAAGCAGTCGCACAGATCGTTGGCCAGAGCTCGCTTAAATCAACGTCCATTCAGGCTGCGGATTGGCCGCGGCGCATCGAAAACGGGAAAAAACGCGTGCAGGTTCTGGTTCGCGACAACAATGTCGATCAAGCGCTCAAGGCGCTGAAGAAAAAGATGCAGCGCGAAGGCATCTTCCGTGAAATGAAGCTTCGCGGTCACTTTGAAAAACCGTCTGAAAAGAAGGCACGCGAGAAGGCTGAAGCCATTCGCCGCGCGCGCAAGCTGGCTCGCAAGCGGGCACAGCGCGAAGGTCTTCTCCCGGGCAAGTCCGCTCGCCGCTGATCCGGCTTGAGTGTGCCCGGCGGCTGGCTCCGCCACACTTGACAAGATTGCCCTAAGGCCGACCGAAGTCCCGGTCGGCTTTTGGCGTTTTGCCGAGAATGCCTTGGACATGGCGCGATCGCTTGAGCAAAGCCACATTACCGCCCTATTGGAGGGAGATGAACGGCATGTCTGAACGCCTGACTGTAAGAGATCGTCTTTGCCGCATGCGCAATTTTCTGCCCCACGCCGCCTTGCTCAGCCTCGCAACCCTGCTGGCAGCCTGCAACACGTCGGGTGTCTATAACGACGTTCCGGTCAATTCCTCCGCGGGATCCTCCACGAACATCGCCTCCTTGACCGCAGTGATCGAGGCCAATCCTTCGGATGCAACGGCCTACAGCACGCGCGGCATCGCCTATGGCCAGGCCGGTAAGCTCGACAACGCGGTCGAGGACTTCAACCGCGCCCTGCAGCTCAATCCGCAGTCCTACCAGACCTACGCCAACAGGGCGCTTGTATACCGCCGCATGGGCCGGACCCAGGAAGCGGTGTCCGACTACACCCGCGCGATCAACATCAAGCCGGATTACGATGTCGCCTATGTCGGCCGCGGAAACATCTATCGCCAGCAGGGCAATTACAGCGCCGCCCTTGCCGACTTCAATTCCGTGATTGCCCGCGACAGCTCCGATGCCCGCGCGTTCTACAACCGCGGCCTGATCTACCAGGCCCAGAACCAGCATCAGCGTGCGATCGAGGATTTCGCCACGGCCATCGGCCTCAACCCGAAGGCCAGCGCACCCTACATTGCCCGCGGCATTTCCTACATTGCTCTGAACGATCCCAATGCGGCGTTCTCCGACCTGTCCATGGCCGTCAACCTTGACCGCGACTCGTCGGTTGCCTGGGCCAATCGCGGACTTGCACTGGAACAGCTTGGCAAGACCACCGACGCCCGTCGCAATTACACCCGCGCGATGACCCTGGACAATTCGAACCAGGTTGCCCGCGAAGGTCTTGGCCGCCTCGGCCGCAGCTAGAACGCTTTTCGAACCAGGAACTTGCCTCGCCCGCCCCGGGTCGGCGCTGTGCGTTGCCCAAGCGCAGCCGCAAGTCTTGAATGTGCTGATTTCGTCGTTACCACTCAGCCGTGTTACGGTCTTGGCAGAACGAATCGCCGCTGACTCCTCGGTTCCTGACGACGAAAAGCCGAAATCGCTCCATGACTGCCAATCCAATTCTCGTTTCCTCGCCCACGCCCCGTTCGGGAACGACGCTGGTGCAGCGTTTGATCACCAGTTCGGACAACGGGATTTGCTACGGCGAGTTCTGTGGCCGAAGGATCGTCGAACTGTGCGAGTTTGCACACAAGGAACTGGTGGCTGTTCAGAACAACAGGGAGCGGCAGGAATACGAGTGGGACAACATCTTCCAGGGCAATCATGACTACTGGATGGTCGGGCTGGACTTGCCCGGCGAGTTCCCCGGACATGCCCTGGTCGGAGCCGTCCAGTTCTATAAACAGAACTATGACGAAGCAACACGGGCCATCGACAAGGAAATCTGGGCGGCGAAGGTTCCGAAAATCGCCTTCAGGGATGTCGTCAAGACGTCCGACCTGATCAGCGACCTCAAATGCATCTACATCTACCGAAACATTTATGACGTTATCAAATCGCAGAAGACGAGGGGCTGGTTTGAACGAGAATCCGATCTCGTCAAGGCCTGCGAGGAGTGGCTGGCCAATACCGAGGTGATCGCCGCTCTGAAACGCGCCGCGTTCCAGAACCAGCCGACCATGCTGCACGTCGTCCAGTATGAGGACCTGACGGAAAACCTTCAGGACAACATCGAGCAGATAGAAGCCTTCACCGGCCTGAGCGGCATCAAGCCCGAAGTGGCCGATACCAAGGTCAACACCTGGAAGCCGACGTCCAGGGAAAACCTCGAGCCCAGGGTTTCCTACGAGGCTCCGCAGGGCCTTGCGCGGCACGAATGTGAACTCATCGACAAGATCTGTGGCGAGCGTATGCGGGAGCTCTATCCGGAGCTCTCGATGGAGGACTTTCTGCCGAAAAACTGATGCCCGGTGTCACGGCTCCCGTGCACCGAGGGCAGAGACCCGCGGGAAGGACTTGCGGCTCAAAACGGCACGGGCGACCGGAAGATAACTCTGTCGCCACCGATCGGATGATGCAGTTCCAGGCTCTCCGCATGCAGCGCCAACCGGTCCGACGCGGCCAGTGCGTCACCTTCGGCATAAAACCTGTCACCGATGATCGGATGGCCCTGCGCAAGCATGTGCACCCTGAGCTGGTGAGACCGCCCGGTATGCGGAAACAGCCGGACGCGGCAGGTTCTTTCGCGTCGCTCGAGCACCTGCCAGCGCGTCAGCGCCGGCTTGCCGTGCTCAAAGCAGACCATCTGTTTCGGCCGGTTCGGCCAGTCGCAGATCAGCGGCAGATCGATTTCGCCGGCGTCATCTGCCGGCTGGCCCCAGACATCCGCAACATAGACCTTGGCGGTCTTGCGCCTCTCGAACTGCAGACCGAGATGCCGGTGCGCCGCCGCGTTCATTGCCAGGACCATGACACCGGACGTGTCCATGTCGAGCCGGTGAACGATCCGCGCCTCGGGAAAACGCTCCCGGGCTCGCCTTTCGACGCAATCGGCATGTTCCGCAGCCTTGCCGGGGACACTCAACAATCCGCCGGGCTTGTCGATCACCAGAAGGTCTTCATCGACATGCAGGACCGGAAGATACGGTTCCAGCGGTGGCGCGTAGACGAAGTCTGAAAGATCTGTCTGGTTCATGGCGCCGCCTGTGGAGCGAAAGTCGGCAAAACAAAAGGCGCGGCTCCGGCCGCGCCTTCTCCCTTCGACAGGGAAACGTCTCTCGACGAACGTATCAGACCGTCAGAATGGCCAGAACGCCGGTCAGGAGAAAGACCGCTGCGGGCGGGATCCAGCCGGAGGCCCCGAGTGCCAGACCGATGGCGGAAGCAACCACCGTTGCGATCAGCATCAGCCAGCCGAACACGGTGGCGACCGTACCGCCGAATGCGAACAGGATCAGGCACAGAACGATGTTGAGGACCGCGATGGTGCCGACCTTGGAGAAGTTGATGAACCCCTCGTAGGTCTGCTCGTGAGCATCATAGTCCATTGCGGGCGCGGTTTCGTCAGACATGAAGTCCCCCAGGAAAATTCGTAAGTCGGCAGCCTTCATACAATAAAGGCAACCTGTTCGGCAATGACCGGTTTTGCTGTTTTGTCCCGATAGGACGCGACTTTTTGGCAGGTGGGCGGCCCGGCCGGCTTTCTAGGCGGCTGTGGGTGTCCCCGCAAGGCCGGCGACTTCCAGAACGGCATCCTGACGGCGGCGCACTTTCTCGGCATCAAAACCCTCGATCTGCTCATTGAACAGCTCAAAGAAATTGAGCTCGGCACGCAGATGCAGGAAAACGCCGCCGAGGCCTATGGCGGCCCGGTCCATGAAGACGAATTCCTGCGGCACTGTCACTGGCCCCAGTTCCTTCAGTGCGGAATGAACCCGGAAGGCTTCCTTGCGGCCGTATTCGGCTGCGGACACCCCGTCCGCGATCGAACGGACCCGATCCGTCAGTAGCGGTCCGTAGATGAACCTTGCCCAGACATTCAGGACCTCGATCACCTCTTTCTTGAGCCCCTTGAACCCCCAGCGTTCATAGGCCGAAACGACCCGGTCGTTGTCCTCTTCCAGCAGACCGCGGTAGAGCTCGACAACGCCTTCCACAAAGGCTTCCGGAAACACCCGGATACAGCCATAGTCGAGAAGGTTGATCCCCGCGGGTGCACCATCTGCTTCGAAGACCGTGTAATTACCCAGATGCGGATCGCCGTGGATCACGCCGAAATGGCTGAAAGGGTGCCACCAGGCATGGAACATGGTCCGCGCCAGGTGATTGCGGTCTTCCAGGCTGTGTTCCTTGAAGTCCAGCAGCGGCCGGCCCGTGAGCCAGCCCATGGTCAGGAGCCGCTTGGTCGACAGGTCATGGATCACTTCCGGCACCCGGATCTGGTCCGTCTCCTTCAGGATCTCCTGATAGACCGCGATATGCGCCGCCTCCCTGGCATAGTCCAGTTCCTCGCGCACCCGTGCGCTGATCTCCTTGGCGATCTCGCGCGTGTCGATCGCCGGGCTCATGCGCCGGTGCAGTGAAAACAGCATCTGCAACTGGCTGAGATCCGCCTCCACGGCCGAGGCCATGTCCGGATATTGCAGCTTGCACGCCAGGACCCGGCCGTCGTGACCGGTGGCCCGGTGCACCTGGCCGAGCGAGGCGGCCGCCGCCGGCTCCCGGCCGAACGCCTCGAACCGCGTCTGCCAGTCGGCCCCCAGTTCCGCGCGCATGCGCCGCTTGACGAAGGCCCAGCCCATGGGCGGCGCGCTCGCCTGAAGCTTCGCCAGCTCCGTGGTGTATTCAGGCGGCAGCGCATCGGGGATGGTCGACAGCAGTTGCGCCACCTTCATCAGCGGCCCCTTCAGACCTCCGAGCGCTTCCGCCAGCTCGGCCGCGTTCTTGGCATTGTCCAGCTCCATGCCGAACAACCGCGCGCCGGCAACCTTGGCCGCGATCCCGCCCATGTTGGTGCCGACCTTTGCATAACGGCCCATGCGGGCACTGAAGCGATTGCTTTCGCGGTCTTTTGGTCCTGGCATGAACGTGGATGCTCCCTGAAGGGCCAAGCTTGATGACATCGACACTACATAAGAATTACGGCGGCAAGGTCCAGTCGGACCAGCAGCCAAAGCGCCGCACTTCAGCCGGACAGGGCTTCGAGCGCCTCCGCCAGGGCGTCCCGTGTCGGCCCCAACCCCTTGTAGGCCAGCTGGTCCGGGTCCAGCGCCAGCAGCTGCCGCCTGAGGCCGGCGGCCAGTTCGGCCCGGTCTTCCTGGCTTTCCAGCACCGCAAGCGGGTCATGGTGGATCTTGATGGTGAACAGGATGTCGCCAGAGCCCGGCAGCCGGCGCAGGGTCTGGCGTTCCACCCGCAGAAACAGGCGCGCAAGAGCACCGTCCTCGATCTCGACCCGGATCTGCTTGGGTTGCGGATGATGAAGCTCGGCGTCCGGGTAGATCGACCAGTTGAAGCGGCCGAGCAGCTGCCCCGTCTTCAGGTTGTCGAAGATCCGCGCCACCATCCGGCCCATGCGGCCCTCATTGAAACCGGGCACGTTGTCATGGATACCCGTCATTGACTGGCCGAACTTCTCCGCCAGGGACCAGGAGGAGGGAAAACACAGAGAGGCGGCCGCCAGCCGGTAACCGTCCGGCCCCGGCCGCATCAGGACAAGATCCTCCTGCACAAGGCGCGAGGCCGTCAAAAGGGCGGGTCCGTCCGCAAGCGCGACACGCCGCCCGGCCTGGAGCAACTCGACCTCGTGCCCCGAGACCCGGTGAGTGTCCGGGTGGTATTGCGCGAGATGCCCGGTGACAAGGTCCAGCACCTCCTGTTGCGCGGCCCCGGTATCGGGTTCGGCCCGGAATACGACGTCGAGCGACGCCCCGATCAGCCTTTCCTTTTCCGCAAGATGTGGCACCAGGAACGGATCGACCTCCAGCCAGCTGTCTTCATCAACCGGTTTCAGGCCGACGGTAAAGGGCTGGCTGGAGCCGTCATAGGGGGTGTGCCGGAACGGGCGCGCGGGCTTCATGCGTCTGTCGTCTTCACGCCTCTTCCAGGGCCTCCAGTTCGTCGACGAGACCTTCGATCACCGAAAGCCCCTTTTTCCAGAAATCCGGATCCGTCGCGCTCAGGCCGAACGGGGCCAGCAGCTCCGAATGGTGCTTGGTGCCGCCGGCCTTGAGGAGATCGAAATACTTGTCCTGGAAACCGGCCTCCGCCTCCTCGTAGACCGCGTAAAGCGAGTTCACCAGGCAATCGCCGAAGGCGTAGGCATAGACGTAGAAGGGCGAGTGGATGAAATGCGGGATATAGGTCCAGAAGGTTTCATAGCCCTCGTTGATCCTGATCGCCGGACCGAGACTTTCCTCCTGAACGGACAGCCACAACTCGCCGATCTTGTCCGCGGTCAGCTCACCGTTGCGCCGTTCGGTATGGACCTTGCGCTCGAACGTGTAGAAGGCGATCTGGCGCACAACCGTGTTGATCATGTCCTCGGCCTTCGAGGCCAGCATGATCTTGCGCCTCTGCGGGTTGTCGGCCTTTGCCAGCATGGACTTGAAGGTCAGCATTTCACCGAAGACACTCGCGGTTTCGGCCAGTGTCAGCGGTGTCGGCGCCATCAGCGGACCGTTCGGCGCGGCCAGAACCTGGTGGACGCCATGCCCCAGCTCGTGGGCGAGCGTCATGACATCCCGGGTCTTGCCCTGGTAGTTGACCAGCACATAGGGATGCGCGCTCGGAACCGTCGGGTGCGCAAAGGCGCCCGGTGCCTTGCCGGACCGGGCGGGAGCATCGATCCAGCCCCTGTCGAAAAAGCGGCCGGCGATTTCGGCCATGTCCGAAGAGAAACCGTCATAGGCCGACAGGACCGTGTCCCTGGCCTCGTCCCACGGGATCAACCGCGTGTCGGCATCCGGAAGCGGAGCGTTCCTGTCCCAGGTGTTGAGCTGGTCCATGCCCAGCCACTTGGCCTTCAGCTTGTAATAGCGGTGCGACAGGCGCGGATAGGCCTCGCGGACCGCCGCCACCAGGGCATCGACCACCTCGCGCTCGACACGGTTGGACAGATGCCGGCTGTCGGCTATGTCGGAAAAGTTGCGCCAGCGGTCGGAGATTTCCTTGTCCTTGGCCAGCGTATTGGTGATCAGCGTGAAGGTTCTCAGGTTTTCCTTGAACGTCTTCGTCAGCGCCTCGGACGCCTGGCGGCGTTTGTCCGCAGACGGATCGACCAGGAGGTTGAGGGTCGGCTCGATGGAGAGCTGCTCACCGTCCACGTCGAAGGACAGCGAGGCCATGGTCTCGTCGAACAGGCGGTTCCATGCGCTGGCGCCGGTAACCGACTTTTCGTGGAACAGCTGCTCGACCCTGTCTTCCAGCTGATAGGGTTTGCCTTTCCTGAGGTCTTCGATCCAGGGCCGGAAATGGGCAAACTGCGCGTCCTTCAGCGCCGCTTCCATGACCGCGTCGTCAATCATGTTCATTTCCAGCGTGAAGAACAGGAGATGGGAACTTGCGGTCGTGATCTGGTCCTGCACATCGCCATAGAACTTCTGCGATTCAGGCCGGATGGTGTTTTCCGCGTAGACCAGGCCGGCAAAGGAAATCAGCCGTCCCATCACGTCTTCCAGATCCTCGTAGGCCCGAATGGCCGTGACCAGCGCGGAGACATTCGTTTCGGCAAGTTCGCCCAGGCGGCCCTTGTAGGAGGTCTCGAAGGTTTTCGACCGCTCGAGGATCTCCTTCAGATCCGCCGCGACTTCCGGAGCATCAACGGCAGGATAGAGGTCCGTGAGATCCCATTCCGGGAGCGTGCCGAGTTCTGCGGACGCGGAGGACTGAGGAGCAAAAACAGGCTTCGACATGGAATTGTTCTTCTCTGATCACCGGTTGCCGGCACAGCACCGGGCCTATCAACGACAATGAATTAGTAGGCCGGGGAAGGACCCCGCCGCAATCGGCCTGCGCAAACTTTTTTGCCCCGCGCTGGACGATTTGTTTACCCAATTGCGACCAGAATGGATCGAAACGAGACAATTCGGGACAAGCGAAGGTCAAGATGCAGGCTATCAGCGGCAAGATTCTCATCGTTGACGACGATCCGATCCAGCGCAGGCTCCTGCAGGAGGCGGTCAAGAAATTCGGCTACCGCTCGAAAACCGCCGAAAACGGATTGGAAGCCGTGCGGATCATGACAGGCCCCGAGGCCAGCGAGATCGATCTGATCATCCTGGACATGGTCATGCCGGAACTGGACGGTCTCGGCGTCCTGGAAAAGCTGCGCGGCGACAAAATCGCAACGCCGGTGATCGTGCAGACCGCCCATGGCGGCATCGACACCGTCGTCAGCGTGATGAATGCCGGCGCACAGGATTTCGTGGTCAAGCCGGTTGCGCCGGAACGGCTGAATGTCTCGATCCGCAATCTGCTCAAGACCTCCGCGCTGGAAGGCGAGATCACGCGGATCCGCAGCAAGGCGTCCGGCACGCTGACGTTCAACGACATCATCACCCATTCCGCGGCGATGGAGCGGGTGATCAACCTGGGCAAGCGCGCCGCCGCCTCCAACATTCCCATTCTCATCGAAGGCGAAAGCGGCGTCGGCAAGGAAATGATCGCCAGCGCCATCCAGGGCTCCAGCGACCGCAAGTCCAAACCGCTGGTCACGGTCAATTGCGGCGCGATCCCCGACAATCTGGTGGAATCCATCCTGTTCGGACACGAAAAGGGCGCTTTCACGGGAGCGGTCGACAAGCATGTCGGCAAGTTCCAGGAAGCCCATGGCGGCACGCTGTTCCTCGACGAGGTCGGCGAACTGCCCCAGGAGGTCCAGGTCAAGCTGCTCCGGGCCATCCAGGAAAACGAGATCGACCCGATCGGAGCCCGCCGCCCGGTCAAGGTGGACTTCCGCCTGATCTCCGCCACCAACAGGAGGCTGATCGACCAGGTCAAGGAAGGCGTCTTCCGGGAAGACCTCTATTACCGGCTGAACGTGTTTCCGATCTGGATCCCGCCCCTGCGCGATCGCCGCGAGGACATTCCGGCCCTGACCCGGCATTTCCTGGCACGCTTTGCCGCCGAAGAAGGCAAGCCGCAGGTGTCAAGCGTGAGCCCGGACACGCTGGCCATGCTGCAGGACTATCACTGGCCTGGGAACATCCGGCAGCTGGAAAACGCCGTTTTCCGTGCCGTGGTTCTGTGCGACGGCGCACATCTGACAATCAACGACTTCCCGCAGATCGCTTCCGCAACGGAGCAGCCCGTCGTTCCGGTCGCAGCTCCGCCGGCACAGGAAATACCGGCGCCTGCGGCCCAGACGGCACCGGCGGCATCGACATACGCGGCTCCGCCCCCCGCCGCGCAGTCCCCGTCGGCCACCGGCTTCGAACAGGAGGCCCCGTTCGGTTTCATGCGCAACCTTGACCAGGAAGGCCATGTCCGGAAGCTCGCCGATATCGAGGAAGAGTTGATTCGCGCCGCCATCAATCACTATTCCGGCCGCATGACCGAAGTGGCCAAGCGGCTCGGCATCGGACGATCCACGCTTTATCGCAAGCTCAAGGAATACGGCCTGGAGGACGGCGGCAAGGAAGATGCCGCCTGAAGGTTCCAGGGCCCGACACGATTCCCGGATCTGATCCGGGCAGCGCGCGATATCGATCTCCCCTGAAAACCGGCTGTTCAGCCCGGATTGTGGCCCCATCCGGGCGTTTTGCCGCCTATTGAGGCAGATCATGGCGACCGGGCTGGAATCGGACGATTTTTTGACGCATTCTGCGATTATCCAGCACCAATGGAGAAATTTGCCAAGAGGAGCTTGCGGCGTTGCATTTCTGCCACGATTATCAGGCAAGCGAATTTAGGGTAAAAACTTCTTAACTTGCAGCGGATAAAGTGTGCTTCCTGCTGGGGAGCACGGGATGGGTGAAAGCCCTCGAAAACGGCGAGATAGAGATTGCGTAATCGGTTAGTTGATTTCGACGCCGTCGGATGGCTGAAGCGTGCGGCGGCAACGATTGGCACGCTTGCAATTGCGTCTGTCTGCCTTGCGGCTGCTGCGCAGGCCGAAACACGCACACTCAAACTGTACAACACCCATACAAAGGAACGTGTGTCCGTCACCTTCAAGAAGAACGGGCGCTATCTTCCCGAAGGTCTGCGCGAAGCCAACCGCTTCCTGCGCGACTGGCGGCGTAACGAAATCATCAAGATGGATCCCGAGTTGCTGGACCTTGTCTGGGAAGTCTACCAGAAGGTCGGCGCGCGTGAGCACATCTACGTCGTGTCCAGCTACCGCTCTCCCGCCACCAACAACATGCTGCGCAAGCGCTCCCGTGGTGTCGCCAAGAACAGCCAGCACACGCTCGGCAAGGCCATGGATTTCTATATCCCGGGCGTCAATCTTGCGAAGCTCCGGGCCACCGGCCTGCGCAAGGAAGTCGGCGGCGTCGGCTACTATCCGCGTTCCGGATCGCCTTTCGTGCATATGGACACCGGGCGCGTGCGCCACTGGCCGCGCATGAGCAGGTCCCAGCTGGCCAAGGTGTTTCCCGACGGCAAGACGCTGCACATTCCGTCCGACGGCAAGCCGATGAGCGGTTACAAGGTCGCCCTGGCTCAAAGCAAGGCCGGCACGTCCCGTACCTCGCGGCCGACCATTGTCGCCTCGAACAACCGGTCTTCTGCGCCCAGCACCCGTGATCAAAGTCTCACGAAGCCCGGCAAGACGATTCCGGTGAACGCCTCCGACGAAACCAGACCCTCTGGCGGCGGCAACCTGTTTGCAAGCCTGTTCGGCGGCGGCAACCGCAACGACAACGAGTCCAAGAGGCCCGGAGCCGTGGGCAACACCCCGCCCGCGAACCTGACGGCCCGGGTCTCGCCGGTCGTCGACAACCCGCCCGTGCCCGGCCGCAAGATACTGGAAACCGAGCCGGAAGCACCCGCATCCCAGCCGTTTGCCGTGGCCAGCGCTGCGCCCGTCCTGAAACCGCAGTCGGCACCGCCGGCCCCCGTGGGCGTGGCCGCGCCCGCCGCCAACACGCTTGACGCGCAGCGCGTTGCCCTTGAATCGGGCCAGCCGGCGTTGCCGAACCAGGAAATCGACACCCGCTTCCAGGTGGCGCGTGCCCCGGCGCAGAAGCCGGCCACCGGCCTGAGCGAAGCCGCAAGGGCGGCCGCCGCGACACTCGGACAGTCCGTCCCGGTGCCGCCGGATGCACCGGCTGATGATCCGGTCGCTGCCATTGCCGCGGCAACGGGCACGCCCGTGCCGTCACCGGCGCCCGCGCCGCGTCCGGAAACCACTCTTGCCTATGCTTCGGCAAATACGGCACCGACAGGCCTGAACCGGTCCCTGCGCCCGTCCATCAGTACGCAGCAACGCGCTTCGGCAACCCGGCCCGGCAATCCGAATGGTCAGGCAGACCGGACGAAACGTCCCACCGTCTCGGGCCGGATACCGCGCGATCAAATCGTCGATCCGCTTGCCGGTTTCGCCAGCCTGCCCGACAAGTCCGCACCGGCGCTTCTTTCGGGAACCGGCACAACACGTCATCAGGCCTTTGCCTGGCTCAGTCATCCGAACCAGCGCTCCCTGGCGAATGTCATGACACCCGGCAACCGCTTTGTCTCGGCAAGTTTCGACAGCACGCCGTATAGCGGCCTGCGGACGGACCGCTTCGACGGCGGACCGGCCGTGGTGGTGCTTCCCGTGCGCTTTGCCAGGTAACGGCATCCAGACAGAACACAAAAAAAGAGCGGCCCAACGGCCGCTCTTTTGCATTTGAACGCTGGACTGGCTCAGCTTTCCGGCATCGCCGGTCCGGCCATGCCCAGGGCATGCAGGTAAAGGTCCAGAACGGCTTCTTCCTCTTCACGCTCATGCGGCTGCTTCTTGCGCAAGCTGACGACCTTGCGCAGGATCTTCACATCGTAGCCATTGCCCTTGGCTTCCGCGTAGACATCCTTGATGTCGTCGGAAATCACCTTCTTTTCCTCTTCCAGACGCTCGATGCGTTCGACAAATGCCCGCAGCTGATCGGCTGCCACTCCACCCGGATCGGACATGTTTTCAAGGCTCCTTGCTGTTTCTTCTTTACTGTCGGATTGCGCGCTCCCGCGAGTGGAGGACGCTTAATGGAATTCAATGCGTGATCGTGCCGTGCCAGACTCGACCCGAACCGTCAAGCGGCCAGACCTGCCCGGCGGCCTTTTGCGTCAATGCTGCGGCTTGTTTTTCTCGAACGCCGCCTTCTGGTCCGAGGTGGCCTCTGTCTGATACTTGGTTTTCCAGTCGTCATAGGGCATGCCGTAGACGATTTCGCGGGCTTCCGCCTTGCCAAGATCCAGGCCTTTCGTCTCGGCCGCGTCCTGGTACCAGTTGGACAGGCAGTTCCGGCAGAAACCGGCCAGGTTCATCATGTCGATGTTCTGAACGTCCGTGCGGTCCCGCAGATGCGCCACGAGACGCCGATAAACGGCCGCTTCCAGTTCCAGTTTGGTCTGATCGTCCATGGCCTGGACCTCCTTTGTCTTGAAGACCGCCCAGTGACGGTCAGTCCGCGTCGCTGCGCGATTTGAAATGCTGAACGCGCCGGCAGTCCAGATTGCTGACGATGTTTCTCAATGTCGGCTCCAGGCGGTCGGCCCATTCCAGGGCGCCCCGCTCATCCGCGATCAGATCCTGCCGCAACTCCAGCAAGGCTTGCGCCAGACCGCGCCGCGTGGCGTGCCGGTACATTGTGTCGTTTTTGAGAGCCCCGTCATAGGGTTCGTTGTCACCCACGACCAGGTCCTCCTGCGCTCTCAATCCGTCCAGCATCGGCCGGACCGCGCGCGGATCGCTGTCCCACAGCACCGTTACGTGCCACGGCCGCGGCACGCCCCGCCAGACCGGCGTGAAACTGTGGATCGATATGATCACGGGCGGCGGCGCTTTCGCGATCATGACGTCAAGCGTCCGGTCGATCAGATCGTGATAGGGCTTGTGAAACGCGTCGATCCTTGACGCACGCTCGCCCGCATCGACACCGGCGTTGCCGGGCACCACTGCGCCGTCGGACAGGCGCATGATCAGCGTCGGGTCGTCCTCGCCCCGGTTGGGATCAATCAGCAGGCGGGAAAAGGTTGTCAGGCAAGCGGGTGCGTTCAGCCGCCGGGCGAGCTCCAGTGTCACCGCGCGGGCGCCGATATCGTAGCCGATATGGCGTTCGAACTGCTCCGCCGGAACGCCCAGGTCACCATAGCCGGGTGGCACGGTGTTGCAGGCGTGGTCGCACAGGAGCAAAAGGCCGGACTCGGTGTCTCCGCTTATGAATTCCGTTGGCTGAAAGGCCACGCCGGTATCGGCTGCAGTTTGTCTCATTTCTCGCTTCGTGGAAATTCGTGCGGCTCCCGGTTTGCAGGCCGTCAGGTTTACGTCAAACCGGGATGGGAACCAAGACCCAAATCGTCTCAGGCGGCCGCAGCCGGGGCAGATGTCCAATTCTAATCAAAAACGATTCCGGTGACCCCAAGCAGTTTTGCCAAGGGGGCCGCAACGCTGTATATGCTTTATTGACAGCGAAAATGATTCAGAAGCGGGTCGGTCATGTTACCGCCCCATTTCTAACCACATAGGGGAGAGGTCCGTCCATTTGGGGCAACGAAGATCGGACGGTCAGGAAAACAAGGTTGGGCGAAAGCTTCCGGATCCTGTTAACGACGTTGACAAGTTCCTCTTGTCCACGCAAAAAGCAATTGTCTGTGAAGCAGCAAAGTGAACGACTGCATATGTTTAAGGTTGGGGAACGGTACCAGGGCAGGTCTCGGGCACGCATGAACGCGCCCATGAAAGCTGTCTTTGCCAGTATCCTCAGCGTGCTGCTTCTTTCCGCCTTCAGTGACGAAGCCAGGGCCGATCTGCGTCTGTGCAACAAGACGGACAGCCAGGTTGGGGTAGCCATCGGTTACAAGGACAAGACCGACTGGGTCACGGAAGGCTGGTGGAACCTTGCTTCAAATTCCTGCGAGACCCTGGTGCCGGGTGCGCTCGTATCGCGATACTATTACATCTACGCGGTCGACTATGACCAATTCGGCGAATGGGGTGGCCGGGCCTTCATGTGCACCCGGGAAAAGGAATTCACCATTCGCGGAATTGAAGACTGCGTGGCACGCGGATTTGAGCGGACAGGCTTCTTTGAAATCGACACGGGCGAACAGAGCAGCTGGACGGTCCAGCTGACCGAACCCGTGCAACAAGGGACAGGTGGGCGATGAGGCGTAACCGACGAGTCAAGATACTGGCAACTCTCGGACCCTCCTCCTCAGAACAAGACATCATCGAAAAGCTGTATTGCTCCGGTGCGGATGTGTTCCGCATCAACATGAGCCATACTGACCATGATCGTCTGAAGATGCTCGTCGAACGCATCCGTTCTGTTGAGGAGAAACTGGGGCGGCCGATCGGCATTCTGGCGGATCTGCAAGGACCGAAACTGCGTGTTGGGACCTTTGCCGACGGACCGGTAATGCTGGAAACAGGCGAGACCTTCACGCTGGACGCGGACACCTCGGGCGGCACCGTCAAACGTGTTCACCTCCCACATCCCGAAATTCTTCAGGCTCTCGAGCCCGGCCACAGGCTGCTGCTCGATGACGGCAAGATCCAGCTGAAGGTGACCGAGGCCAGCGCGACCAAGGCCGTCACCGAAGTGATTGTCGGCGGCAAGCTTTCGGACCGCAAGGGCGTCAGCGTTCCCGATTCCGAAATCAAGACCAGCGCCATGACCGAGAAGGACCACAAGGACCTGATCGCGGCACTGGACCAGAATGTCGACTGGGTCGCCCTGTCCTTCGTGCAGCGCCCCGACGACATTGCCGAAGTGCGCAAGATCACGCGCGGCCGCGCCGGTGTCCTTGCCAAGATCGAGAAGCCGCAGGCCATTGGCCGGCTGGACGAGATCATCGAATTGTCCGACGCCATCATGGTCGCCCGCGGCGATCTGGGTGTGGAGCTGCCACTGGAACAGGTCCCGGGCCTGCAGAAGCGCATCACCCGCGCCTGCCGCCGCGCCGGCAAGCCGGTCGTGATCGCGACCCAGATGCTGGAATCGATGATTTCCGCGCCGGTCCCGACCCGTGCCGAGGTTTCCGATGTTGCAACGGCGGTGTTCGAAGGCGCCGACGCCGTGATGCTGTCGGCCGAGTCCGCTGCCGGCGAGTTTCCGCTCGAAGCTGTCGCCACCATGGACAAGATTGCCCAGCAGGTGGAACAGGACAGCAACTACCGCAACATCATCTACGCACAGCGAACGGAGCCGGAAGCCACCGGTGCCGATGCGATTTCCGCCGCGGCGCGCCAGATCGCCGAAACGCTCAACCTTGCGGCCGTCGTCTGTTACACGACATCCGGCGCCACGGGCCTCAGGGCCTCGCGCGAACGGCCGGCCTCACCGGTGATCGTGCTGTCTCCCGTTCTGGCAACCGCGCGCCGCCTGGCCCTCGGCTGGGGCCTGCACTGCGTTGTCAGTGAGGATGCCGCCAACGAGGAAGACATGATCGACCGCGCCTGCCGCATCTCCTGCTCCGAGGGGATCGCCAAGCCCGGTCAGCGGATCATCGTCACGGCCGGCGTGCCCTTCGGCACACCCGGTTCCACAAACATGCTTCGGATTGCCTTTGTCGGCAATGACGGCCAGGGCGGCATTTGACGATCTAATCGGTTGAATGCCGGACTTGCATTGCATGCAAGCACGCAGTTTGAAAAAGGCGGCCTTGAGCCGCCTTTTTTTCAGGAAGCGATTTTCGACGCGACCTTGCCGCGATCGCCCTCCTTCCGAGAGGTGCTCTCGATCCGATCGACCAGTTTCTCCAGAGCCTCGACAACGTCGGATTTATGGGTGTGATGCGGCATGTGTCCCCCATTGCTCAGGACGACGAGTTCCGCATTCGGCAAGTCCCTCAGCAAACCCTCACTGTGGATCGACGGCCAGACCACGGTGTCATCGGTACCGGTGATGATCACCGCGGGTTGATCAAGTTCATGATAGCTGGCCGAATGACGGGTCACGTCTTCCTTGAGAAACGCGATGTCCGCGGAATTCGCCCTGAAGGATCGCGGCCGGAACAGGAGCGGCAGGTTGATGGCTTCCGCATAGCCTTCGGGTGCCTCTCCTGGGGCGAAGACACGCAGTATCGCGGCCGGCGCCAGCCGCTCGGCCAGCGGCAAGGTCACCGTGCGCGTGAACAGTGGCCCGACAACGGGAAGAGCCGCGATCCTGTAATAAAGGTCAACCCCTCCCGGCCAGGGATGGCTGACAGGCGCGATGAAGGCGAGACCCGCGACCCTGTCCGGCTCGATCAACCCCAAAACGGCTGTCACGGCGGCGCCGTAGCTGTGGCCGACGACAATGGCCCGCTCGATTTCCAGGTGCTTCAGCAGCCCGCCGACCAGCCTGGCCTGTCCTTCCAGGGAGCTGTCCCTCGCGAAACTGCGCTCCGAAAAACCCAGCCCCGGCCGATCGATGAACAGCAATGGGTACCGGCCGGAGAAGGCTCCCTCGAATGCCAGTCTGGTGTCATAGGAATTTCCGCTCGCGCCATGCAGGAACACCAGAACGGGGCGCTCCGGATCAGGATCGCGCCCGGGCGTGAAATGATAATGCAGGTCGACGCCGTCTATCTCCGCAATGCTGCCATCGGGTTCGAAACGCTCGGAGATTTGCTGGACACGCCACGCGGTGTAAATCGCGGACAGCGACAGCAGGAAGAGGATCAACAAGAAGAAATACATGACCGTGCGAACTAGAAACATCATGGGAGTACCGGTGCAGCTTCGCGAACCCTATCGGTACGTTGCCCCGGTCAGGTCGGTTCACCCTCGGCGTCCTTTTCCAGGCTCTCGATCGCCTCGGCGGCGTTTTCGAGACCCGGGTTGACCTCCAGCGCGCGCTTGAACGACTTCAGGGCATCGTCTTCGAAACCCAGGCGGCGCTGAATGATCGCAAGGCCCGACAGGGCGCCCCAGTGCCGCGGCTCCAGGGCCAGCGTCCGTTCGATGTCCACGAGGGATTTGCCGAAGTCCTCGCGCATGTAGTGCACGGTCGCCCGCCGGTTCCAGCCTTCCGCATAGGACGGCTTCAGGATCACGACGACATCGAGCAGATCAAGCGCAAGCGCGTGGTCTTCCAGCTGGATGGCCTTGCCTGCCCGCGACATCAGGACATCGACGGTGGCGCTGCCGGAGTCCATCCACATGAGCTGGATGTCCCGGGCGATGCGCTCGGCCTCCTGGGGGGTGTCCGCCTCGGCCAGGCCGGCAAAGAGTTCCTCCAGACGGGATTTCTCCTCGTCCGGGTCGCTTTCCTCGACGGCCACCTGACCGCCCTCCTCGGGCAGGTCTTCGGGCAACGAATGGAAATCCTCCGCAGACGGCGGCGTGGTTTCCGGACCGAGATCCGGCACCGGCTGGGCTCCGGCAGCAGCCGGTCCGAGGATCAGAAGAAGGGCAAACACAAAAATCCGCATGCAACGATTATGGGTCGCTGCATGCGGCGGTCAATCCGGGAATTTGACACATCTTCGTGCGCCGGGCCGGAAACCTGAACCACGCTTAGGGAAAAGGAGGCCTAACCGCCTCTTCCAGAACACGTTTTCAGGCCCAAAACCACCTTGGGCGCACCAACAGGATCAGCCCTGGCGTGCCTTGAAACGCGGGTTTTTCTTGTTGATGATGTAGACACGGCCTTTCCGGCGAACCATGCGGTTGTCGCGGTGGCGGGTCATGAGCGCTTTGAGCGAGTTCTTGATCTTCATGTCACTGTCCCCCTCAGAGGGTCCTGCTTCTGTAAAACCAAATGAGCGCCAAAGGCGCTCACATTCGATTGGATCGGCCTGGAAGCAGCAGCAGAAGATGCGCCTGTCTTCAGTTCAATCCGCGCTGCCTGAAACCTTCAACCAGCGCAATAATGGTGGGCGTGACAGGGATTGAACCTGTGACCCCTTCGATGTCAACGAAGTGCTCTCCCGCTGAGCTACACGCCCGAATTTCTCGGTAGTCCGGCGCCCCAACGCCGTGGTGGAGTGCGATATAACGGGGATCCGCATTCTGTGCAACCCCCCTTTTTCATCGAACCGTCAAAATTTCCCCAGTCCGGTTCGCAACTCCAATCGCCCCCTGGGGCAACCCGGAATGCGGGCCAATCAGACCCGGCATTCACGCTGCCAGCATGCGCTCCACTTCCTGCACCAGATCCTTCAGGTGGAACGGCTTTGAGAGAACCTTGGCGTCCTTGGGAGCATCGGATTCCGGGTTGAGGGCAACCGCGGCGAATCCGGTGATGAACATCACCTTGAGATCGGGATCGAGTTCCGTCGCCCGGCGCGCCAGTTCGATGCCATCCATTTCCGGCATCACGATATCCGTCAGCAGAAGCGAAAACGGTTCCTCGCGCAACCTTTCATAGGCGCTTTTCCCGTTATCGAACGACACGACGTCGTAACCGGCATTCTCCAGCGCCTTGGCCAGAAAGCGGCGCATGTCATTATCATCTTCGGCAAGCAGGATACGCGGCATTGTTATCGACCATTTCCCTTTTACTTCGGTGGCGGTGCGGGTTCCCCGGAGCGCAACACGCTTGCTGCCGGTTATAGCTCGAATTCCACAGAATGATAGGGAGAATTGGTTCTCCTGAGGTTTTGATGGCACCACTGTGGACTGAGTGTTGATTCCTTGGCACGATAGGCAACGGCCTGAGCCGGGTGACAAACGGAAACCATCATTTGACGGACGACAACCAGCCCCCTGCGAAAGCATCCTTCGAAGCCGACTTCAATGGCTTGCCAGCCTTCGATGTCCTTTGCCCGGCCGACCAGCGGGTTCCGTTCGTGTTCAATTCGCCCCATTCCGGGCGTCAGTATTCCAAGAGTTTCCTTCAGTCCTCCAGACTTGACGAAAAGGCCATCCGCCGCTCCGAGGATGCCTATGTGGATGATCTTTTCGCCCATGTGGTTCCGCTCGGCGCTCCGCTGTTGAGAGCCCATTTCCCCAGGGCGTACCTGGACGTGAATCGCGAACCCTATGAACTTGATCCGAAGATGTTTGACGGCAGGCTGCCGGCCTATGCCAACGTCCGTTCGATCCGGGTCGCCGGGGGGCTTGGGACGGTGGCGCGGATCGTCAGCGAGAATCACGAGATCTACCGGCACAAGCTGCCCGTTGCCGAAGCCCTCGGCCGGGTGGAGGAACTCTACAAGCCCTATCACTCGACATTGCGGCGCCTTCTTGCACAGACCCATGTCACGTTCGGCTATGCGGTCCTGATCGACTGCCATTCAATGCCGTCCAGCGTCAAATGCCAGACGACTGACACCCGCCCGGACTTCATCCTCGGCGACCGGTACGGCACGAGCTGCAGCAGCGACCTGACCGAATTCGCCTGCACCATCCTGAGAGGCATGGGGTACACCGTCAGCCGCAACAAGCCCTATGCCGGCGGTTTCATCACCGAGCATTACGGACGACCGGCGAGCGGCCTGCATGCATTGCAGATCGAGATCAACCGGGGCCTCTACATGGACGAGGTCACGCACGAGCCCTCGTCGGGCTTCGGCGACCTGTTCCACAATTTGCGCAGCTTTGCCCGCGAGCTGACATCGATGCCCGACGCGGCCCTTCCGGCAGATTCCATCGCAGCAGAATAAAAAAAAGGCCGCACTCAAAATATGAGGCGGCCCGAGTCTAGGGAGGAAACGCCCAAGGAGGGCGGCGCGACACAACGTATCGCACCGCAATAATTTCGCATTGCACCGCACAAAGGTCAATACTGAGCCACCCGTTAAACTGAACAAAATATGAGCAGATAGTCAGGTTTTGCCGATCCATTTTTTTGCAGAACAGGTTATACAGGCGGCAATTCGAATAAAGCCGTTGTCAGGCGGCCCGAGTCTGGCGGCCCGCCGTCCGGTGGAGGATATTGATGTCGCAGCCTTTTTCCAGCCCACACCCGTTTGCCCCTTTTCTGGACAGGCTGGCCGATGCCGCCAGCGGCGCCATCATGCCGCACTTCCGGCAGGGGTTCGACATCGACAACAAGTGGGAGACCGGCTTCGATCCCGTCACCGTCGCCGACAGGAATGGTGAAACCGCCATGCGTGCGCTCATCAACAGCACTTATCCCGACCACGGAATTCTGGGTGAGGAGCACGGCCCGGAAAACCTGGATGCCGAGCATGTCTGGGTTCTGGATCCCATTGACGGCACCCGGGCTTTCATCACCGGCCTGCCGACCTGGGGCACGCTGATCGGCCTCACGAGCGCGGGCAAGCCAAGCCTCGGCATGATGATCCAGCCTTATATCGGCGAACGGTTCGGCGGTGATGGTTCCATGGCCTGGTACCGGGGCCCGCTCGGCACGCAGCCGATCAAGAGCAGATCCTGCGCCCGGCTGGAAGATGCCACGATTTTTACCACCACCCCGGCCCTGTTCAACGACACCGAGCGCAAGGCCTTCGACCGCGTCGAGGAACAGGTAAGGCTCTCCCGCTACGGCACCGACTGTTATGCCTATTGCATGGTGGCTGGAGGTCATGGCGACGCTGTGATCGAGTCCGGACTGCAGGCCTATGATATCGTTGCCCTGGTCCCGATCATCGAGGGAGCCGGCGGCGTCGTGACCACCTGGACGGGCGGGTCTCCTGCCGATGGCGGCCAGATCCTCGCGTCAGGCGACCCGAGGCTGCACGAGGTCCTGCTGAAGGAACTCTCAAGGGTCTGAGCGTCTCAGGCGTTGCTCAGGCGCTCCAGGTCCTGTTCCGCTTCAAGACCGGGCACGAAGGCATCGAACGCCGCCCAGAACTGATCCCGATAGACATCCCGCTCGGTCAGGAGTTCATGCTCAGCGCCCGCGATCTCCACATAGGCCGCGGACTTCGTTCTCGAAACAAAATCCTCGATCATCGGCGTGGAAACGATCCGGTCGTTGCTGGCCGCCAGGACAAGGCAGGGCAGCTTGATTTTCGGCCCCGCGTCCCGCCGCCTGAGGGGCATGACCGTTCTGCCGACAGCGCCGAGCCACCCCAGGGTCGGCGAGCCGATGCCCAGTTCCGGTGCTGTTTCAAGGACCTTGTTGAACCTGTCGAACCGGACCCGGTCGGAAGTCTGCCGGTTCTTCTCGAACGAGACAAAGAGTTTGGCATTGCCACCTGGAACGAACAGGCGCCCGAATCCGGCAAGCGAGAGCAGCCTGGCAACCGGAAACGCCACAGTGTCGATGATCCAGGACGTCTTCGGGGCCTGAGCCTTCAGCTTTTGCCTCCCGAGAAGGCCCAGGCTGAAGATACGCAACATGCGCCGTCCCATCCCCTGCAGGCCCGGAGGCAGGGCGTTGGCTGTCAAGCCAAGCAGGGGAGAAGTCAGCACGGCCCTGTCCAGCATGGTGCGCAACCGGTCGGTGTCGGACAGGAGCACAAGCGCACCCGTGGAATGGGCCAGCGCGAAATGCGGTCCGGGATAGGTCGCCAGCGAAACATCCTTCAGGACCGTTCTGAGATCCGTCCGGAATTTCCTGAAACTGGAAACATGCCCCCGTCTTGGATTGCGGGTCAGCCGCTGCGAGCCGCCTTGCCCGCGCCAATCGAAGGTGACAACGGCAAAGCCCCGCGCGCGCAGGTCCTGCACCACTTCAAAGTATTTTTCGATGAATTCCGCCCGTCCCTGCAGCAAGGTCACCGTGCCCTTGCGCCGTGCCCCTGCGGCCGGCCAATGAGCATACCGGATCCGGATACGGTCCGGCGTGGTGACGAAGCCGCACCGGGCACCGTCGGGCACCGGATTTTCGGGAATATCAACAAGCTTGGCGCGCTCTGTTGCGCCCGGATCCGCCGAGGTCTTTTTCTTTTTCAATCGAATACCCGTTTCGCTCAGCACATCTGGCGCCGGACGGCTTGCCGTGTCTGCTCTCCGGCGCCCCCGACCATGCATCCTTCAAGTGATAGCGGGCTTGCGGGTCGCCGACAACAGACTTCAGGCCGGTTCCGGGAGGGAACCGGCCCTGAAAGGTCATATTCCGTACCGGCTCAGTACCAACGGCCCGACCAGTGTCCGTGCCGCCCGCCGCGATGACCGATCGGCCGGCTGCGAACAATCTGGGCATTGCGCGAATCGACCACCAGCCGGAACTTCTGACCACCCCAGGCGCGGGCCTTGACGATGAACATAGGGCCGCGGCGGTCCAGGATGCGGATCTTGTGAAAACCGCGGTGACGCAGGCTCCGGCGGATCTGCCTCGGGCCCATGGCATGGTGACCCCATCCCTGGTGACCGTTCCAGCCGCCGCGATCATGGCCCTTGCGGCCGTGTTTCTTGCGATGGTCGACCTTGACGACCATTTCGGACATCGGAGCCTGCAGCAGCAGGCCGTTTGCCTGCGGCGCGGCGGAGGCGGTGGTCGTGAACCCGACGGAGGCCAGCAGAATGGCGCCGGCGATCGGGGCGGACAATTTCGAAACTTTGGTGAACATCTTGGTCTCTCCTGTGTGTTCCGCCAGCGCCGCGCTGACGTTGGAAAGACATTGCACCGGGCCACTTGAACGCAGTCGGAAGGCCCCGTTCATGTGGCATTCATTTTCGAAACGCCCGCTGTCGCCGCCCTCTTGAAATGAAAAACCGAATTCCCAGATTCACAAGTGCAGGCGCCAATGACGGGTCTGCGCCGCTTTCCTGTCCCGCCAGACCGGGGGACACCGGATTGCACACAACCAGTGAAGTATCAGTTGCTCAAAGAGAGGACAGACACATGCGTCACTTCGACTTTTCCCCGCTTTACCGCTCCACCGTCGGTTTTGACCGGCTTTTCTCGATGCTGGATTCCGCCGGCACCGACACGCCGAGCTATCCGCCCTACAACATCGAGCGCACCGGCGAAAACGCCTACCGCATCACCATGGCCGTGGCCGGCTTTACCGACGACGAACTGAGCGTTGAAGCCAAGGAACACGTGCTCACCATCAAGGGTGAGAAGGCGGAAGAGAGCGAGGACCGCGAGGTTCTTTACCGCGGCATTGCCTCACGCACCTTCGAACGCCGTTTCCAGATCGCCGAACATGTGCGGGTGGAAGGCGCGAGCCTTGAAAACGGCCTGCTCCATGTCGATCTCGTCCGCGAGATCCCGGAAGCCATGAAACCGCGCAAGATCGAGATTTCCTCGGGCGCGGCCAAGCAGATCGAATCGACGGCGCACTAAATCGCCGTCACTGCAACGGCAGTTGATGAATGTGGGGCGCCTGGGAAACCAGGCGCCCTTTTTGGTATTGGCGTGATGTAATACCAACCGCAATTAATAGGAACCCATCTGACCGCGGATGGAAGCGTCACCCCGGACGACCGGAAGGAGAGCCGGGGCCTACTCGTTTCCAGAGCGCTGACGCTTTGACAAGCGGATCGGAGAGTGGGTGCCGGATCTGCGCTACGCTTGTCCGGGACGACACCGGGGATGACGTAATTCCCGTATCAAAACGGAAATTCAGTCAGTCTGTGCCAGCACCTTCAAAAACGCGTCGACCTCCTCCCCGGTCGTGGCGAAGCTGCAGACCATACGGAAGCAGACCTCGTCATCGGACGGGGCATGATCGGCGGCAAGATCCTTGGCCGGCCACTCGTAGATCATGGCACCGGCAGCCTGCAACGCATCGAACCGGCTGCGCTTCAGGATCGGGAAGAGTTCGTTGGCCTCCACGGGCCAGGCCGTCCGGCCGCCGAGGTCCCGGATGCCTTCGGCAAGCCGGGTTGCCATGCCGTTGGCGTGAGCCGCGGTTTCGAGCCAGCTACCCTCCTCGAAATAGCCTTCGAACTGGGCGGCCACGAAGCGGCTCTTGGAAAACAGATGCCCGCCGCGCTTGCGGAAATACTCAAACCCGTTCGCGGCTTCCGGGTCGAAAAAGACAACCGCTTCCGCGCACCAGCAACCGTTCTTGGTGGCGCCGAAGGACAGGACGTCGACACCGGCCTTCCAGGTCATGTCGGCGGGCGAACAGCCAAGCGTCGCCAGTGCGTTGGCAAAGCGGGCGCCATCCATGTGCAGCGGCACGGAGCGGGAATTGCAGACCTCCTTGATCGCGGCGATCTCGTCGAGCGTGTAGACCGTGCCGCTTTCCGTCGCCTGGCTGATCGACACCGTGGCCACCTGGCCATGGTGCACGACGCCGTCGGGAAACGCGGCCATGGCGTCGCGCAGCGCGTCTGCCGAAAACTTGCCGCCGCCGCCATAGACGCTGACCAGCTTGCCGCCCGAGGTCATGAACTCGGGGCAATTGCATTCATCCACCTGGATGTGGGAATCCCTGTGGCAGAAGATCGCCCCGCCCGGCTTGGCGAAAGCTGCCAGCGACAGGGCGTTGGCCGCCGTGCCGGTCGCAACGAAAAAGACCGCGACCTCGCGTTCGAAAATGTCGTTGAAGGTTTCAGATACGGACGCCGTCAGGGGATCCGTTCCATAGGCCGGCGAAACGCCGGTGTTGTGGCGGGACAGCGCCGACATCACCGCCGGAGCCGCACCCGCCCAATTGTCGCTGGCAAAATTCATGCGCCGGTTTAAGCAGTTGGTGCGAAACCCGGCAACCTGAATTTAATCGTAGTACATTTCCCGCCGGCGATAGGACCGGCCGAACAGCCAATCCAGGGAAACGACACCCGGACCCTTCAGGGTCGGCACCAGCAAGAGGAAGATCCACAGAAGACGCACGCTGATGATCTGTTTGTCTGGGGTCGTACTGAACAAAATTCCTATGTCAACGCCGTGACCGGTCACATCGACATAGGTCATTACGCAGATAAACACGATCATACCGAGGCTAGCAAAACGTGTGAACAGACCAAGAACGACAAGCGCAGGTAAAATGAACTCAGCCCATGTCCCAAGGAGCACGATCAGACCATAAGGGAAGAAAGCAATTTGGCTGATATCATAACTCACGGCTTCCGTCATTTTTGGAAGGATCTGGGCATACGCTCCGGCCCCCGGCGTAAAGATATTCATGATACTGCCGTCAATCTTGATCTTGGCGGAATTCCAGAAATACTGCAGCAGCACGGCCGCAAAAATGAAGCGCGCGGCCAATCCCAGGAACCAGCCGTTGGTCAGCCGTTCCAGGGCCCCGAAAACCATCGTGTACAATCGCACGAAAAACCCGATCAAAGCACCCATCATATCCCCCTTCCCGGCTTCCTTGTCCTGCCGGGTTCAGTCGGTTTCATCAGTTGAAAGACGTGCAAACGCACCTTTTGAAAGACAGTCCGACAGACTGTCGGACAATGAAAAATCACCGTTTTGCTCCTGGGCGGTCATGGCAGCGACTGCGAGGTCGGCTCCACCGAACAACTCCTTCAGGAAACAGTCCGCACCGGGCCGGAGCAAGACAAGTTCCACGTCCAGTGCCGGTCGTGAAACCAGCACGGACTGTGCCTCATCGAGGTCGATCTCGATAGTGCTGTCATGCTCGAACCGGTTGGCCCGCAGGAGATCCCAGACCGGCCAGTCCGAAGACAGCACGTCAACCGCCGGATGTCTCACGAAACGGCACGCGCCCACCCTTTCCGGTGCGATGTCGGCCAGGGCGGTCGGGTCCAGCGGTACGACGTCCTCGGCATGAAAGGCCTGCACCCAGGCCCATTCGACGCGGGCGACATCTCCAAGATAGGGATAGGCGGCCAGCGGCGGAAACGCCTCGATGAACCCCGGGAATTCGCCGCCGTACCAGATCAGGACCGGCGACTTCGGCGGATGTTCACTCACGAAGGCACGGGCCAGCGCGTTGAAAAACTCCTCGCCCAGAAGGGACTTGATCGCCGGAAAGGTTTCCCCGAGCGCCTCGGAAAGGCTGACGATCACGTTGTTCCGGTAGACATTGAACCGCTTCGGCGCGGGTTTCCCGTCCGGACCAACGAGCCCTGACGGCACAGGCTGTTCCGGATCCAGCAAGGCCGCACCGAACAGGTCTTCGGCAACGATTTCGGGGACCTGTGAGGAACTCATGTCAACCCGCGCGCCGGATGCCGGGCTCTTCTGCCCGGGCAAGGATTTCGTCAGCCATCCGCGCTTCGGCCAGCAGCACCGGCCAGGCGGGGATCTCGCTGTCCCACTCGACCAGCGTCGGCACCGCTCCGTGAGCGCGAACCACCTGTTCGTAGAGTGCCCAGACGGCATCGTCGACCGCGCGGTCATGTGCGTCGATCAACAACGGCCGCCCGGCATCGTCGGTGTCGGGCGCGTGACCGCCCAGATGGATCTCGCCTACGGCGTCCATCGGGAAACCGGCCAGGTAGTCTTTCGGCGAGCGCTGGTGATTGGTGCAGGAGACAAAAACGTTGTTGACGTCGAGCAGCAGCCCGCAGCCGGTGCGGCGGGCGACTTCCCGGAGGAACTCAAGCTCGCTCATCGTGCTTTGCGCAAAGGCGACATAGGTCGAGGGATTTTCGAGAAGCATGCGCCGCCCGACGATCTCCTGAACCTCGTCGATATGATCGCAGACCCGGCTCAGCGTCGCTTCGTCATAGGGTACCGGCAGCAGGTCGTTGAAATAGGTCGTGTCATGGGTCGACCACGCCAGATGCTCGGAAAAGAGACCGGGTTCATAGCGCCTGTTCAACGCGGCAAGACGCTGCAGATGGTCCTTGTCGAGCGGGTTTTCGCCTCCGATCGACAGGCCGACACCATGCAACGACACCGGATAAGTTGACCGGATGGCTTCCAGTTGCTGATGCGGCACACCGCCCGCGCCCATGTAGTTCTCGGCGTGAACCTCGAAAAACCCGATCGGAGCCTGCGTTTCCAGGATTTCGTTGACATGCTCCGGCTTCAACCCTGCGCCTGCGCGCGCCGGAACCACATCCGGTACACGGGGCTGTTTGTCGACAGAGGTCAGGGCACGCATGGGAATCTCCGGTCATTTTCCGAAAGCGGCGGGGCGGAGAATTCGGCAGGCGGTCCAGGTCCGCCTGTCCGAAACAGTTGGCCGTCTTGACGGCCCGTACAGACCGGACTCAGGCTTCCGGCAGGTCGCGTTTCAGTTCGGTCAGCGAACCGTGACGGCCACCCGGCACTTCCATGGTCGTGCAGGTGCCCTTGGGAACGAGCGTCCAGGCGTTGCCCTGGTAGTCGACAGTGGAGGTGCCTGCACAGGTGGTGCCCGCACCGGCCTTGCAGTCATTCTGGCCCTTCAGGGACACGCCATAGCATTTTTCCTTGGCTTGCGCGTGTGCCGGCGTCGTGGTCGACAAGCCTGCGACAGCGGTTGCCACCGCGCCTGCGACGATTGCTGCGGACATGGCCTTGTGTTTCATCTCGATCTCCTCTGGTCGAACCTGATGTTCAGTCTCGGCCACGACAGGTCTGCAACCGCGCGGCTCACCCCGAAAGTGAGCATATTGCGGATAAATAGGAAATCAAACGGCTGTGACTATATTGCGAGCAGACGTGCCCATTTGGCATTCAGCGGCGGCCCGTATTTGACCCATGATCGCATTTTCTTCGCCGCCGCGCGAGCCGGACCGGTCTCGTGGAGGTAAAATGCGGAAATTGCGGCACGGCCTGCCCAAAGATTAACAAACGCAAGATTCTTACCCAAAACCTCGCGGAAATGACCTTTCCGGACGAATGGAACTTTTCGCGCGAAACAATTATAATGACCCCGAACAGAAAGACACTTGCTCCAGGCTGCGAAATCTGTCATGGTCGCGCCGCTTGGAATAGGACAGGTATGCTGTCCCAATTGCCGAAGGGCGCCGGTCGGTCCAAAGGGACGCGGTGGACAGGGCGACCAGGCTGACCATTCGGCGGTTCCGGGGAGGAATCGCATAGAGGCGAGACGGAACGTTTCGGCAGCGGAGTACCCGCTGCGTCAATGCGGCGGTTTGTTTTGATGGACCACTGCAGTTAATACAACAACAGAGCCGGGGCATATCGAGCCAGGGTTCGCCGAGCCGCATTCTTGATGGAATGCGACCCGAACGGAACCGGACGCTTCAAACCACGGCGACACTGGGGTTTACAGTGAGGGCGCACATGACGAGACAAGAGCTGACGACCAGCACAGCCATGCAAGCCGGAGGACAGGTCTTGAAGACAACGACCACCAGCCGAACTCTTGCCGAAAGACTGGGCACGGCCGCCGACAAAGGGCTCTACTCTCCGTCGCGCGAACACGATGCCTGCGGCGTGGGCTTTGTCGCGCACATGAAAGGCAGCAAATCCCACCGGATTGTGGCCGACGGCTTGCAGATTCTCGAGAACCTGACACACCGCGGCGCGGTCGGAGCCGACCCCCTGATGGGTGACGGCGCCGGCATGCTGGTGCAGATCCCGCACGGATTCTTCGCCGACGAATTGGCAAAGGCCGGGACGCCGCTTCCCGATGAAGGCGACTACGGCGTCGGGTTCATCTTCATGCCCCAGGACGATGCGCTGCGCGCGAAATGCGAAGCCATCATCGAGCGTGTCATCGAGGAAGAAGGCAAGAACCTGATCGGCTGGCGCGACGTGCCGGTCGACAATTCCTCGCTCTCCAAGGCACCCGACATCGCCGCCACGGAACCGGTCTCCCGCCAGGTCTTCATCCGGAATTCCGGCGGCGACCAGGATGCATTCGAACGCCGCCTCTACGTTCTGCGCAAGGTGATTTCCAACCGTGTCCGCGCCGAGACCGACGCGGTTTCCAAGGGCTTCTACATCGTCTCGCTGTCGTGCCGCACCATTGTCTACAAGGGCATGTTCCTGGCCTATCAGCTCGGCGCCTATTACGCGGACCTGAAGGACGAGCGCTTCACCTCCGCCCTTGCCCTCGTGCACCAGCGCTTCTCGACCAACACCTTCCCGTCCTGGGACCTGTCGCACCCTTATCGCATGGTCGCCCATAACGGCGAGATCAACACCCTGCGCGGCAACGTCAACTGGATGGCGGCCCGCCAGGCGTCCGTGTCGTCCACGCTGCTTGGAGACGACATTTCCAAGCTCTGGCCCATTTCCTACGAAGGCCAGTCGGACACGGCCTGCTTCGACAACGCCCTGGAATTCCTCGTCATGGGCGGGTATTCGCTTGCCCATGCCGCGATGATGCTGATCCCGGAAGCCTGGGCCGGCAACCCGCTGATGGATGACAACCGCCGGGCCTTCTACGAATATCACGCGGCTCTCATGGAACCGTGGGACGGGCCCGCCGCCGTGGCCTTTACCGACGGCCGCCAGATCGGCGCGACGCTTGACCGCAACGGTCTGCGCCCGGCCCGCTACATCGTCACGGACGACGATTTTGTCATCATGTCCTCCGAGGTCGGGGTTCTTCCGGTCGAGGAAGAGCGCATCGTCCAGAAATGGCGCCTGCAACCGGGCCGGATGCTGCTGATCGACCTCGACGAGGGCCGGATCGTCTCCGACGACGAGATCAAGCGCCAGCTGTCCACGGCCAACCCCTACAAGGACTGGCTGCACCGGTCCCAGATCGTCCTGGAAGACCTGCCGGGCGTGCGCCAGCGGGCGCCGGTCGCCGGTGAAAGCCTGCTCGACCGCCAGCAGGCCTTCGGCTACACGCAGGAAGACATCAAGCTTCTGATGACCCCGATGGCCACGGTCGGCCAGGAAGCCATCGGCTCCATGGGCACCGACACGCCCCTTTCGGCGCTGTCGGACAAGTCCAAGCTGCTCTACACCTATTTCAAGCAGAACTTCGCCCAGGTCACCAACCCGCCGATCGACCCGATCCGCGAGGAACTGGTGATGAGCCTGGTCTCGTTCATCGGCCCGCGCCCGAACATCTTCGACCTTGAAGGCGCCTCGACCTCGAAGCGCCTGGAAGTCCGCCAGCCGATCCTCTCCAACGAGGACCTGGAGAAGATCCGGGCCATCGGCGACATTGCCGACAACCAGTTCTCGGCCAAGACCCTGGACATCACCTACAATGCCGAAAAGGGCGCCGGCGGCATGGAGGGCGCGCTCCGCGAGTTGTGCGAACGCGCCGAAAAGGCGGTCCTGGACGGCTACAACATCATCATCCTGTCCGACCGGCTGATCAGCCGCTCGCGGATCGCGATCCCGGCCCTGCTGGCGACGGCCGCCGTGCACCACCACCTGATCCGCAAGGGCCTGCGGACTTCCGTCGGCCTCGTGGTCGAAACCGGTGAAGCGCGCGAAGTGCACCACTTCTGCGTTCTGGCCGGCTTCGGCGCGGAAGCGATCAACCCCTATCTCGCCTTCGAGACGCTCCTGTCCATGCACATGGAAATGGACTTCCCGGAGGAAGTAGACCAGTACGAGGTGGTCGAGCGCTACATCAAGTCGATCGACAAGGGCATCCTGAAGGTCATGTCGAAGATGGGCATTTCGACCTACCAGTCCTATTGCGGCGCCCAGATCTTCGATGCCGTCGGCCTTTCCTCCGAGTTCGTGAAGAAATATTTCTTCGGCACGGCGACCATGATCGAGGGCATCGGACTTGGCGAGGTCGCCGAGGAAACAGTCCAGCGCCACGAAGAAGCCTTCGGAGACGTTGCGATCCTGCGCCGGTCCCTGGAAGTCGGCGGCGAATACGCCTACCGGACACGCGGCGAAAGCCACATGTGGACGCCGGAATCCATCGCGACGCTGCAGCACGCCGTCCGCTCGAAGCTGCCGGACATGTACCGGGCCTTCGCCAAGCAGGTGAACGAGGACAGCGGCCGCTACGCGATCCGCGGACTGTTCCGCATCAAGTCCGCCGAGGAAATCGGCCGGACGCCGATCGAGCTTGACCAGGTCGAACCCGCGGAAGACATCGTCAAGCGCTTTGTCACGGGGGCCATGTCCTTCGGCTCGATCTCCCGCGAGGCGCACACCACCCTGGCGATGGCCATGAACCAGATCGGCGGCAAGTCGAACACCGGTGAAGGCGGCGAGGAACCGGAGCGTTTCAACCCGCTTCCGGACGGGTCGACCAACCCGCAGCGTTCCGCAATCAAGCAGGTTGCTTCGGGCCGCTTCGGCGTGACCACCGAATATCTCGTCAATTCCGACATGATCCAGATCAAGGTGGCTCAGGGCGCCAAGCCGGGTGAAGGCGGTCAGCTTCCCGGCCACAAGGTCGACGCTGTCATCGCCAAGGTCCGTCACTCCACCCCGGGTGTCGGCCTGATTTCGCCGCCGCCGCACCACGACATCTATTCCATCGAGGATCTGGCGCAGCTCATCTACGACCTGAAGAACGTCAATCCGCAAGCCGACATTTCGGTCAAGCTGGTGTCGGAAGTGGGCGTCGGCACGGTTGCGGCAGGCGTTGCCAAGGCACGCGCCGACCACATCACCGTGTCGGGCTACGACGGTGGCACGGGCGCTTCGCCGCTGACGTCGATCAAGCATGCCGGCAGTCCCTGGGAAATCGGCCTGGCGGAAACCCAGCAGACCCTCGTCCTGAACGGGTTGCGCTCGCGCATCGCGCTCCAGGTTGACGGCGGCCTGCGCACGGGCCGGGACGTCATCGTCGGCGCGTTGCTGGGAGCCGACGAATTCGGGTTCTCGACCGCGCCGCTGATCGCCGCGGGCTGCCTGATGATGCGCAAGTGTCATCTGAACACCTGCCCGGTCGGCATCGCCACCCAGGACCCGGTCCTGCGCAAGCGTTTCAAGGGCACCCCGGAACACGTCATCAACTACTTCTTCTATGTCGCGGAAGAAGTCCGCGAACTGATGGCCAATCTCGGGATTGCCAGGCTCGACGACATGATCGGCCGCTCCGACTTCCTCGACAAGAACGGGGCGCTCGAGCATTGGAAGGCCAAGGGACTCGATTTCTCCCGCATCTTCTTCCAGCCCGAGGCGGCTCCGGAGGAAACGCGCTGGACCGAGCGTCAGGATCACCCGATCCACGACATTCTCGACCGCCGCCTGATCGCCGCTGCCAAACCGGCGCTGGAGAACAAGACGCCGACGGTCATCGAGGAGACCATCTGTTCGGTCGACCGTTCGGTCGGCGCGATGCTCTCCGGTGAGATTGCCAAGCGCTACGGCAACAAGGGCCTGAAGGAAGCCGACACGCTGACGGTCAACCTGAAGGGAACCGCCGGTCAGGCCTTCGGCGCCTTTGTGTCGCGCGGGGTCACCATCAATCTTGTCGGCGACGCCAACGACTATGTCGGCAAGGGACTTGCCGGCGGCAAGCTGATCGTTCGGCCTCCGGAAAATGCCCGGATCGTTGCCGAAGACAGCATCATCGTCGGCAACACCGTGCTGTACGGCGCGACCGAGGGCGAATGTTATTTCCGCGGCGTCGCGGGCGAACGTTTTGCCGTGCGCAACTCCGGCGCCATCGCCGTGGTCGAGGGCGTGGGCGACCACGGCTGCGAATACATGACCGGCGGTGTTGTCGTTGTCATCGGCCAGACAGGCCGCAACTTCGCGGCTGGCATGTCCGGAGGCATCGCCTACGTGCTCGACGAGGACGGATCCTTCGGCTCCCGCTGCAACCTGGCCATGGTCGATATCGAACCCGTGACCGAAGAGGATGACCTGCTTGAAAAGCTGCATCACCACGGGGGCGACATCGAGCACAAGGGCCGCGTCGACCTGTCTTGCGACATGACCCGCCACGATGACGAGCGCCTGCGCCAGATGCTGGCCAAGCACGCCAACTACACCGGCTCGGCCAAGGCCAGGGCCATCCTGGACGACTGGACGACCTACCGTCCGAAATTCGTCAAGGTCATGCCGGTCGAATACCGCCGTGCGCTCAGGGAAATGGAAGAGCAGCGCCTGGGCATGGTCGCTGCCGAATAACCCGGCACTTGAACAACTGGGCTCTCGGCCGCCTCGCGGCCGATCGAGCCGCCTTGTGGACAAGAAAAGTTTGAGGAGGTCGCCTTGGGTAAGGTAACCGGATTTATGGAAATCGACCGGCAGGAACAGAAGTATCAACCTGCCTCCGACCGCATTCGCCACTTCCGCGAATTCACCATCCCGCTGAACGACCAGGAAGTCGCCAACCAGGCGGCGCGTTGCATGGATTGCGGCATTCCCTTCTGTCACGGACCGGACGGCTGTCCCGTGAACAACCAGATCCCGGACTGGAACGATCTGGTCTACCAGGGGGACTGGGACATTGCCCTGCGCAATCTGCATTCCACCAACAACTTTCCCGAATTCACCGGCCGGATCTGCCCCGCCCCGTGCGAGGAAGCCTGCACGCTCAACCTGGAAGACATTCCGGTGAACATCAAAAGCGTGGAACAGGCGATTGCCGACAAGGGCTGGGAGAACGGCTGGATCCAGCCCGAGCCTTCCGCGACCAAGACCGGCAAGGCCGTTGCCATCATCGGCTCCGGCCCGGCCGGCATGGCCGCGGCGCAGCAGCTCGCGCGCGCCGGCCACACGGTTCATGTCTATGAGCGCGAACCCAAGGCCGGCGGCCTGCTGCGCTACGGCATTCCCGACTTCAAGATGGAAAAGCATTACATCGACCGCCGGGTGCAACAGATGGAAGCCGAAGGGGTCACCTTCCATTACGGCGTCAATGTCGGCGTCACCGTGAGCCTCGAGGAACTGACCGCACGCCACGATGCCGTGATCCTGTGCGCCGGCGCCGAGCGCCCGCGCGATCCCGGCGTCTCCGGAATGGAGATGGAAGGTTGCCATTGGGCAATGCCCTACCTTGTCCAGCAGAACCGCCGCGTCGGCGGCGAGCCGGAAGGCGACGATGCCCCGATCTGGGCCGGTGGCAAGCATGTGGTCGTCATCGGTGGCGGCGACACCGCCTCGGACTGCGTCGGGACGGCTTTCCGCCAGGGCGCCCTGTCGGTGACCCAGCTCGACATCCGGCCGATTCCGCCGTTGAAGGAAGACAAGCTGGCTGTCTGGCCCTACTGGCCGACCAAGTTCCGCACCTCCTCCAGCCAGGCGGAAGGCGCGGAGCGCGAATTCTCCGCCGCGACCCTTGGCCTGGTCGGCGAGGACGGCAAGGTCGTTGGTGTCAAATGCGCCCGGGTGGACGAAAAGCGCCGTCCGATCGAAGGCACGGAATTCATCCTGCGCGCGGACCTTGTCCTGGCAGCGATCGGTTTCTCCGGCCCTCTTCTGGAGACCTATATTGCCGAGGCCGGCGACAACCTGGAACTCGATGGCCGCACCAACGTGAAGGCCAATACCGACGACTACAAGACAAGCATCGACAAGGTGTTTGCAGCCGGCGACGTGCGCAAGGGCCAGTCTTTGGTGGTCTGGGCCATCCGCGAAGGCCGTCAGGCCGCCCGCTCCGTCGACCTCTACCTGACCGGCGCAACCGACCTGCCGCGGTAAGAAGTTCCGGCATCAGCCGGACGGGTGGGGACAGAACCTCATTCCCCGCCGGGTTGAAGGGTCACCGAGACCCGGCTCCCCTGCTCCGAGCGGGAAATGCCGGACAGGGGTCCGCGCAGCCCGGGAACCCTGGGCGGGGCTGCAGTGCTTGCGGGCTCATCCAGAGGAATGGCCGGTCCTTCCGCCCGAACGCGTGGGTCATCCACCCTGCCGCGCATGGGCTGCAGCGGTTCGCCGTTGACGAAGAACCGGTAGGGCCGGCTCTTCGGGTCGATGGACGTGTCTTCCTCGCCGCCAAGCAGAAGGGCTTCGGGCGAGGTGGTCCGCCCGGTCAGAACAATGAAATTCGGGTCGTCTTCCACGCCCTCGAACGCCAGGCCTCCATAGCCGCCCAGCAGACGCAGCAATTCGCGCTCGACAAAAAACGCGACCTTCTGATAGCCGGCCCAGGTGAAACCGATCCGGTCATTCGTCCTCAGCCGCGTATTCTTCCCGTCCACGTCCGGGCCATATGAGGAATAGGTGCTGTCCTCGGCCAGGAAGATATCCCAGATGTCCACGTAGCGTACGCGGCGGTCCTCGGCGCTTCCCTGGAAAATGGAGTTCAGCTGGGTAAAGTCCGCATTGACCAGCTCGTCGTTGGTCGGAGGCAATCCCGCCCAGACCAGGGGCTTCTTCTCCTGCCTCACGACACGCACCAGCGCGGCGACCTTGTCACGATAGGTGTCCAGCCACTCTTGCGTCATGAATTCGATCGGCGGCTCTCCCGGAAAGGTCTTGCCGAGGTCCCGGTGGCCGATCATGACAACGACCGCCTTCACGTCGCCGCCCCGGATCTTCGACAGGACTTGCGTCGTCCAGTCAGGAGGCGTTTCGCCGGTAAATCCGCCCTTGTCGTCCGTAATGGGTTCGACCCGGATCTGCGGTTTTTCCGACAGCATGAACTTCAGGCCGTCGGCAACGCCGCGCGCCATGCGGTCACCGACCACGAGGATCAGGCCGGCGTCCGGGTCCTTTTGCACCGTCTCGAATTTCGGAGCCGCACCGGCCGGGCGGGTTGCCCGCGGACGTTGCTGGCGTTGCGGCTGTTTCTTCGTACGCCGCTGGCCGCCGCCGAAAAGCCGCTGCAACGGCGCGAACGGGTTGAAGCCCCTGAACGGCCCGTTCTGTGCAACCACGATTTCTTCATCCGGGATCGCTTGCGCGGCGGCGCCGGCGGGTTCAAGGACAAAGGCGAGGGCGACGGCAAGCGCGACGAGCCGCAAGACAGGTCCTGTCCCGACCGAGCATTTGTCATGCCACTTCCAGAAACGCACGCAGGGCTCCCAAGGTTTGTTTGGCCCAGTCTAGCTGCCAAGCTTCAGCCGTGCCAGCAAAACCACGGAGGCATAGCCATCCGGAATCATGCCTCTGGATTTCTGGTAGGCCCGGATACCCCGCCTGGTTGCCGGACCGATCTTTCCGTCCGCGCTGCCAACGGAAAACCCGTGCCGGTTCAGCAGGGCCTGCAATTCGGCGGTTTCGGATCGGCTCAACGGCAGATGTTCCCTCGACCAGTCCCCTTCCAGCGGGCCGCCACCGATGAGCCGGTCCGCGAGGTGGCCGACCGCAAGCGCATAGGCGGTCGCGTTGTTGTAGCGCTTGATGACATAGAAATTCTTCAGCATCAGGAAGGCCGGGCCGCTGGCACCGGCGGGCAGCACCAGGATGGCATTGTCGGCGGGACGCGGAAAGCCCTTGCCGTTTGACCGGCGGATGCCGTAACGGCTCCATTCGCCGAGCGTCAGCGTCTTGTCGCCGTCGGCCAGGTGATAATCGAACCCGGCCGGCAACTTGACCTCGTAGCCCCAGGTCTTGCCGGTCTGCCAGCCATGCTTCTTCAGGTAATTCGCCGTCGAGGCAAGGGCGTCGGGAATCGAGGTCCAGATGTCACGGCGTCCGTCACCATTGTAGTCCGCCGCATAGGCCTTCCAGCTGGACGGCATGAACTGGGTGTGGCCCATGGCGCCCGCCCAGGAGCCTTCCATGTCTTCGAAACGAACATGACCCGCCTGGACGACGCCGAGCGCAGTGATCAGTTCCTTTTCCCAGAAACTCTTGCGCCTCGGCGCGGCATAGGAAAGCGTCGCCAGTGCCTGGATGACATTGTGACGGCCCATGAAGCCGCCATAGTTGGTCTCCATGCCCCAGATCGCGAGCACGGCTTCGCGGTCGACGCCGTAACGGGCCTCGATCTGCTGCAGGACGGAACCGTATTCCTGCAGCATCTCACGGCCCTTTTCGACACGGGTGTCGGAGACCGCGCTGTCCAGATAGTCCCAGATCGGCTTGACGAATTCCGATTGCTTGCTCATCAGCCGCAACGTGTCGTCATCGGGCTGCATGCCGGTGAAGACGGCATTGTAGGTCTGCGCGGAAATTCCGGCGGCCTGCGCCTTGGGCCAGAACCCCCGGACGAAAGTGTCGAATCCCGGATCGGCCCTGGCAGGCAGGATGGTGCCCGCAAGGACAGTTCCCAGCAGTGCGGTCCCTACGAGAGCCGGCTGCAGTCCGCGGCGCAGCGGTTTTCCAAGAATTCCAAATCGGGGCAACGACATCATCACTTCGGCGGTTCGCCGCGCAAAACTCCGCATCAGGGCCTCCTTGACGCCCAGGTCCGTATTGTTTCTGCCCCCGCCCATGAATGGTCTTGATTTGGTTACCGTAAAGTTAATGCCGGAATCTGAGCCCGGCTTCAACCGCGTTCTCGGTATAATCGCTGCCATCCTGCGAGCTGTCGAACCGGCGGTGGGTGTAATCCGCCGTCAGCGCGACGTTCTGTGTCAGTGCAAAAGTGACACCTCCGAACCCGGTCAAGGTACGCTCCTCGATGGAAACGCCTTCATAGGTCCGGTAGCTGTAGCCGAGCCCGGTTTCGGCAACGAGGCGGTCACTGAAGCCATGGGCAAGCCTCAGATCCCCGGAATAGATAATCGACCCGCTGGCACCGTCAATGTCCGTGGCGGAGAAATCCGTGCCCAGACCCGCGGTCACCGTCGTCAGGCGGCTCGGCGACCAGACCAGGGACGCGTCGAGCACAAGCCCGGAGAGGGCATCCAGGCGGCTGTCCTCTATGTTCTCGATCCGCCAGCCCGCGCCGAGTTCCCCGGTCAGTTTGGGTCCGGACGCGATGGTGACACCGGCCTTGACCTCATAGCCGTCGGCATTGCGCTTTTCACACAGGCTGTCGCTGCAGGCCTGGTCATAACGCCGGAGCAGCAGCGCACCCTCGACAAAGGGCGTCACGACGCTGCCGGTGTTTCCGTCAAGCCTCAGGCCCGCCGAATAAAGCGTGTTGTCCCGCCCGCTTTCCGATCCGCTGTCGGCAAAGTAGGTGTTGCGGTCGACGCCGAGCGAGGCCGTCGCCGCGACAATGCCAATAGCCCGAGTCCCGCTGAGATCGCCGGAAATACTCTGGTTCTGGTCATTACCGGAAGACGTGGATTCCGCGCTGCCGTCTTCTTCCTGGGTGTAGCTGTAGCTGACGCTGGTCGTCACCTGGGTCGCTTCGCTGATATCAAGCCTCAGGTTGCCGGCGGCAAAGACACTGGCTTGGTTGTCGTCGGCGTCGCCGGGATAGCCCGTGTAGGACCCGCGCAACGATAGGTCCAGCTCGTGTCGCGACCAGTCCGATGTCAGGGAAAGGTCCGGGGCAATCCTGTAAAGCCCGCCCGGCGTTCCGGACGAGGACTGGGCCCTGTTGTCCGTCCAGCCTCCGGACAGCGTCACCTGGGGCGTGAACGTGAACGAACCGAGCCGGATACCTTGCGCCGCGTCGAAGGTCGTGTCGCCGCCGAAGACGCTGTCGTCGATCCCGCCACCCGACAAGGGAACCGACCGGCTGACGGCTGCAATCCTGTCGGAGAACGGACGCACTGGAGTGACACGCCCGGCCGTGCCCAGGCCGCTCGAGCCTGTTTCCGCGTTGGCCGCGTTGAGCGTGCTGCGCAGCGAATAGACATCGGCCTGCGTGGGATTGGGGTCCACGGCCTCGTCGACCGTGTCTTCCGCTTCCCGTGCGCCTTCCGGGTCATCGCTGCCGCGCAAGTCGCCAAGCGCCGTCTGCCCGGCCGCAGGCACGGCCGACACCACGGCAAGACACAATAGGAGTAGCAAGAGGCGATGCATAAGGGTCAGGAACCAGTCGACGTCGTGTTCCCACCCAAATTGACCAAGCTTGGTTAATCCTTCGTTTCTTTTTCGCAAATTGACAAGTTACACGTTGTTACAGAAAGTCAGGTTCCCTAAATCGATTTAACCTTCCACGGGAGCTTGATCCCGCTGGGCGTCTGGCCTAGAGCTGGACCAGCAAAACAATAAAGTTTAAAAATTATGACAGTCACGCGCTCCGACCTCGCCTCCGAAGAAGATTTCGACATGACCTCCCAAAGTCTGGTGTCCGCGGAAAGGACCCTGGAAACGGAGATTGCCGGTCTGAGCGCAGTACGCGCTGCCCTGAAAAACGGTCTTGCCGCCCCCTTCCAGCAAACCTGCGAGCTCATTCAGAAGAGCCCGGGCCGTGTCATCGTGACGGGCATCGGCAAGAGCGGCCATATCGGCACCAAGATCGCCGCCAGCCTGGCGTCGACCGGAACACCGGCCTTTTTCGTCCACGCCAGCGAAGCCAGCCACGGCGATCTCGGCATGATCACGGAAAACGATGTGGTGCTTGCCCTGTCCTGGTCCGGGGAAACCCAGGAGCTTGCCGGGATCGTGAGTTACACGCGCCGATTCAAGGTCTCGCTCGTGGCAATCACGTCTCGCCAGGACAGCACGCTCGGCCGGGCGGCCGACATCGTCATGAAGTTGCCGAGTGTCGCCGAAGCATGTCCGCACGGGCTTGCACCGACGACCTCCGCGCTGATCCAGCTGGCCATCGGCGACGCTCTCGCCGTTGCGCTTCTCGAAGGCCGCGGCTTCACGGCGCAGGACTTCCGCGTGTTCCATCCCGGAGGTCGCCTGGGCGCGAGCCTGAAGTCCGCCAAGGACATCATGCACACCGGAGAGCGGATGCCGATCGTTTCGGCCGACACACCCATGAGCGAAGGCATCGTGCTGATGACGCAACGCGGCTTCGGTGTTCTCGGGGTCGTCGACGAACTGCGGCAGCTGACCGGCATCATCACCGACGGTGACTTGCGCCGCCACGTCTCCTCAAATCTGCTGGACAAGACCGCCGGCGAGATCATGACGCGTTCGCCGAAGACGGTTTCCCTCGACACCCTGTCCGCCTCGATCCTGGAGCTGGTCAACAGCCTGTCGATCACATCCGTCTTTGTCATCGAGGACGGACGTCCTGTCGGCATCGTACACCTGCATGATCTGTTGCGGATCGGCGCCGCCTGAACGACGGACCTGCGCCTTCACAATCGCATCACGAACGGTAAAATCGTTTCTTTCTGATGCCGAACTCGATCGGCATTAGGATTTGATTAGCCATAAGCCACTTACACTGCCCAAAAGTTTCCTTGGCTCGACAGCCACAGACCTTGGTGTGTGTACAGAATGGATCTGGCGACATTAATCGGTATTATCGGCGCATTCGGCGTCGTGATCACCGCCGTTTTTCTCGGCGGCAGCTTTACGCAATTCGTCGACATACCCTCGATCCTGATCGTGTTCGGCGGCGGCCTCGCGGCCACACTCATCCGCTTTCAGCTGTCCGACGTCATCGCCGCCTTCGTGACCGGCTTCAAGATCGCTCTTGCCGGCAAGAGCGCCAGTCCGCGCGACCTGATCTCCGAAATCACCAACCTGGGTGAAATCGTGCGCAAGTCCGGCCCTCTGGGCCTGGAAAACGTCGACGTCTCCGATCCGAATCTCGCCAAGGGCGTTCAATACATCGCCGATGGTTACGAGCTGGAATTCATCAAGGAATCGATGGAGCGTGAGCGCGACCTGCAACTGTCGCGCCTGTCGGAAGGCCGGCGTGTGTTCAAGGCGCTCGGCGATTCGGCACCGGCCTTCGGCATGATCGGGACACTGGTCGGCCTGGTGCAGATGCTGGCCAACATGGACGATCCGGCCGCCATCGGCCCCTCCATGGCCGTCGCGCTGCTGACGACGCTGTACGGTGCGCTCGTGTCCAACATCATCTGTCTGCCGCTGGTGGACAAGCTGGACGCCAAGTTTGACGTGGACGACCTCAATCAGACGCTGATCATCGATGGTGTTTGCCAGATCCGCGAATCGAAGAGCCCGGCCTTGATCAAGGAAATGCTGATCGCCTACCTGCCGGAAAAGGCGCGCGCCGAACTGGTCGACGCGGCGTAGGGCGGAAACGGACCGGACCAAGGCATGGCCAAGAAGAAAAAACCTCAAAGCGGCGGCGGCGCACCGGACTGGCTGGTGACGTTCGCCGACCTGATGTCCCTGCTTGTGTGTTTCTTCGTCCTGATCATTTCCTTTTCCATTCAGGACAAGGAAAAGCTTCAGGTCGTGGCCGGGTCGATGCGCGAGGCCTTCGGCGTCAAGGACACGTCCCGCAAGACCGGCATCATCGAGGTCGAGGGCATCCCCATTCGCGACTACATGAAGGACATCAGCCAGGTCGAACAGGAAAACGACTCCGACTTTTCCCAGGAGCGTCACGAGAAGAGACGCAAGCAGGGACCGGAAGCCAACACCCACGACACCCTGGAAGCGGACATCGAAAAGCCGCGCCAGTTTGCCACCGCGGCCGCCTCCTTGCGCCAGGCCTGGCAGGAGATGCCGGAAATCACCGAGATTTCCAGCAACATTATCCTTGAGGAAACCGAGGAAGGGCTGAACATCATGCTGGTCGACCAGGACGGCCGGTCAATGTTCCGCGAAGGCTCCAAATACCCTTACGAAACGACCCGGCGCCTCATCGCCAAGATGGCTCCGGTGCTTGCCCAGATGCCCAACCGGGTCGAGATAACGGGCCACACGACCGCCGGGCAACTGTCGGCAAATCCGAGTTACACCGGCTGGGACCTGTCAAGCGAACGCGCCAACGTCGCCCGGCAGATCCTCGCCGAATACGGCGTGCAGGACGACCAGTTCTTTGCCGTTGTCGGCAAGGCGGACACGGAACCGCTGTTTCCGAACGACCCGTATCTCGCGGCGAACCGCCGGATCGGCATCCTGCTCAAGGCCGAGGAACCGCCACTCCCCGCGGGCCACAAGCCCTGACACAGCCCGGCCGGAGGTTCGGCAACGCGCGGTGATCACTCGGCGCGTGTCACCACCAGTCTGACACCGTCGATGGATTCAACGCGCACCTTCGTTCCCGCCGGCAGGTCCGGGCCGGTGATCCGCCAGATCGTATCGTCGATGGAGAGGTTCCCGGCCCCTTCGCTCAAGGGCGTCGCAAGCGTGAATTCCCGGCCGACATAGCGGCTGCCGCGCTGATTGAGGCCGGGGTCGCCTTTTTCGGAGATCAGACGGATCATCAGCCTGCGGCCGATCAGAAGACTGACCAGCGACAGGACAATGAACAGGCTGACGTCGATCTGCCAGGCGAAATCGTACACCAGCGACACAATCCCGACGACAATAGCCGACAGGCCGAACCAGAGGAAAATCGTTCCGGGCGCGAGGATCTCGAGACCCAGAAGGAGGAGGCCCAGGACAAACCAGCTCCAGGGTCCGAGCGCCTCGATCGTGCTTTCAATCAGGCTCACCGTTCCGGACCTCCCTCGCCCGCACCGGTATTCGGAATCCGGGAGGAGGCCCGGGCGCCGCCCATGTCGTCGCCAAAGGCTTCCTTGGCGATTTCACCGATCCCGCTGAGCGCACCGAGAAGGGACGTGGCCTCCATGGGCAGGATCAAGGTCTTCTGGTTGCGCGACGTCGCCAGCTCCTTAAAGGCTTCAACATACTTGTTGGCAACAAAATAGTTGATCGCCTGAACGTCGCCCGACGCGATCGCCGCGCTGACCATCTGTGTCGCCTTGGCTTCGGCTTCTGCTTCGCGCTCACGGGCTTCCGCATCGCGGAACGCGGATTCGCGCCGGCCTTCAGCTTCCAGGATGAGGGCCTGTTTTTCGCCTTCGGCCTTCAGGATTTCCGACTGCCGCTTGCCTTCCGCTTCCAGGATATAGGCCCGCTTTTCGCGTTCCGCCTTCATCTGACGCGCCATGGCGTCGACGAGGTCGCGCGGCGGGTTGATGTCCTTGATCTCGATTCGGGTGATCTTGATGCCCCAGGGCTCGGCGGCCGCATCGACCACGCGCAGGATCTTGGCATTGATCTCGTCGCGGTTGGACAAAAGCGCATCGAGATCCATGGACCCCATCACCGAGCGGATGTTGGTCATCGTCAGGTTGAGTATGGCGTTCTGCAGACCCAGAACTTCATAGGCGGCCCGGGCGGCATCAAGCACCTGGTAGAAGGTGACACCATCGGCGCTGACCGTTGCGTTGTCCCGGGTGATGACCTCCTGCGTCGGAACGTCGAGCACCTGCTCCATCATGTTCAGCTTGTGGCCGACACGGTCGATGAACGGAATGATGAAATTGAGGCCCGGAGTGAGGGTCTTCCGGTATTTCCCGAAACGCTCGATGGTATAGTTGTATCCTTGGGGGACGGTCTTCACCCCGGCGAAGAATACCAGGATGACCAGCACCACCAGGCCGATCAGGACAATATCGAATCCAGCTATGGGCATGGATGTCTCCCGTATTTTTTGAAATTTATGCGGGCACTATGCTTCGAATTCAGGATCTGTTCCAGCGTAATTGACGCGGAATGCACATGCGCGGCCCTTGCGCAGGCAGCAGCCGGAAACGGACGGCGTCCTGCCCGTGGACAGTTCTGTCCCCTTGATAATCCGGGATGGGCACGCCGAAACGGCGTGGACGAGGGCGGTCAGATCCAGCCGCCCAGTTCCCGCCTGACCACACTGGCAATCACGTCCATGCCCAGGTCGCTGTCGTTGAGACAGGGAATGTGGCTGAAATTCTCGCCGCCATGTTCCTCGAAGATCTCTGCGGCCTCACCGGCAATTTCTTCCAGGGTTTCCAGACAATCGGCGACAAATCCGGGGTTCATCACGGCGATGTTCTTGACCCCGTCTTTGGCGAGTTTTTCGACGGTCTTGTCCGTGTAGGGCTGCAGCCATTCCTCCGGCCCGAAACGGGACTGGAATGTCACCCGGAGCTTCTCCTTGTCCCAGCCGAGCACCTCGCGCATCAGCCGCGTCGTCTTCATGCAGTGGCAATGATAGGGGTCGCCGCGATGGAAATAGGATTGCGGAATGCCATGATACGAGGTCAGCACCACGTCCGGTTTGAAGTCGAGGCTTTCCAGATGCTGCTCGACCGACTTCGCCAGCGCCGTCACATAGACCGGATCGTCATGGTAGGGCGGCACCGTGCGGATCGCCGGCTGCCAGCGCATCTTCAGCAGTGTCTTGCACACGACATCGTTCACGGTCGCCGTGGTCGTCGCCGAATATTGCGGATAAAGCGGATAGACCAGGATCCGGTCGCAACCCGCGTCCTTCAGCGCCTTGAGCTTGTCGGGGATCGACGGCTGACCGTAGCGCATGGCCCAGTCGACCGTCAGCCGGCCGTCGCTGTCACCCAGCATTTCGGCAAGCTTGTCCGACTGGTTGCGCGTGATCGTCCGGAGAGGCGACTCGTTTTTCTCGTGATTCCAGATTTCTTCGTAAGCCTTGCCGGATTTGCCGGGCCGCGTCATCAGCACGATGCCGTAGAGGATCGGGTACCAGATCGCCCGGGGCCACTCGATGACACGTTTGTCGGACAGGAATTCGCGCAGATACCGGCGCATCGGCCAGTAGTCCGTGGCATCCGGCGTCCCCAGATTGACCAGCAGCACGCCCACCTTGCCGCTCTTGACGGACGGATGGTCGTTCGGCAGCTGCAGTTTCCTGAACTCGGCTTCCTGGGTCGCGGTCACGGGGGCGGACGGCTGAACGGTCATGTGCGGGGCAATTCCTTGGGCGCGTGTCTCAACTTCCGCCTTACATAGGCCATGTGGCGATGCAGGCCAATGCGGCATTTGTCATACGCATTGGAACCAAGGTGGATCATCCATTATTTCAGCCACGCGAACAAAAGCCCTCATCCTGAGTGTCTGGCCCGAAGACGTGGCCGCTTGTCCGGTATATGCAGCCCTTCCTTCGAGACAGCGCCAGCGCGCTTCCTCAGGATGACGTTGATTTTGTTTGCTCCCGCTTTCCAGAAAAAGCAGGTCTTCAAACACCCCTCAGCCGTATTCCCGCTCGTCGGCAATGACCTTGCCGTCATTGGGCAGGTCGCCCGGAGGGACCAGCAGCACCTCGCCCTTGAGACGGGTCACGTCGCGCAGGGTCGCGGCGATGCGCTCCGACAACCCGTTGCCGGTCACCTCCGTCTCGACGGTCAGGGTCATGGCATCGGTCTCGCCCTGGCGGCTGACGGCAAGGCGCGCCTTGCCGACCTCCGGATGCGCGGCCACGATCTGGGCGACCTGTGCCGGATCGACGAACATGCCCTTGACCTTGGTGCGTTGGTCGGCCCGCCCCATCCAGCCGGCAAGACGCATGTTTGTGCGCCCGCAGGCGGACTGGCCGGGAACGATCCTGGACAGATCTCCGGTGGCAAACCGGATCAGCGGATAAAGGCTGTTGAAATTGGTCACCACCAGTTCGCCGACCTCGCCGTCGGGCACAGGCTCGCCGGTGCCCGGACGGACGATCTCGACGATATAGTCCTCGTTGACCACCATGCCGTCCCGGGCGCCGGTCTCATAGGCGATGACACCGAGATCGGCGGTCGCGTAGCACTGGCCGACGGTGATGCCCTGGTCCTCGTATTCCTGCCTGAGCGAGGGGAAAAGAGCGCCGCCGGAAACAAGGGCTTTCTTGATGGAGGAAACATCTTTCCCCTGTTCCCGGCCGCGGTCCAGGAGGACCTTGAGATAGTCGGGCGTGCCGACAAAGGCGGTCGGCTTCAAGACCTCGATCGCCTCTACCTGGGTATCGCTGTTGCCGACACCGGCCGGAAAGACCGTGCAACCGAGCGCGATCGCGCCCTGGTCGAGAATGAAGCCGCCCGGCGTCAGGTGGTAGGAGAAGGCGTTGAGCACCACATCGCCCTTGCGAATACCGGCGGCGAACAGGCTGCGTGCTCCGTTCCACGGATCAAGGCCCGGCGCCTGGGGTTCCCAGATCGGCCCCGGAGACATGAACACCCGCGCCGCGCCCGCAAGGTCTCCGGCCAGGAAGCCTCCGAAAGGCGGATTGGCGCGTTGCTTTTCCATCAGGTCGGACTTGCGCAGCACCGGCAGGCCGGCCAGAGCCTTCCGGCCGGTCACGATAGCGGGATCGTGCCCCGCGAGATGCGACGCCCAGCCCGGTGACTTTGCGACCGCATGGGCAATCAGGTCCGGCAAGCGGGCAAAAAGATCCTGCTCGCGCAGAGCGGGGTCCTGCCGCTCGCGCGCGTCAAACTGCGTATCGCTCATGGTCGTCTCCGCGTTATGAGGCCCTGGGATCGAAACCCGGTCAGGCCAGCCAGCGCTTCCTTCGTTTGTAGTGTTTCACGTTCCGGAACGAGCGGCGGCCCTCGCCGCCGACACCCAGATAGAATTCCTTGACGTCCTCGTTCTCCCTGAGCGCCTTGGCATCGCCGTCGAGCACGATGCGGCCGGATTCGAGGATATAGCCGTAGGTGGCGTATTTCAGCGCCACGTTGGTGTTCTGCTCCGCCAGCAGGAAGGACACGCCCTCGTTCTGGTTGAGCTGACGCACGATCTCGAAGATCTCTTCCACAAGCTGCGGCGCAAGGCCCATGCTCGGTTCGTCCAGCAGGATCATTTTCGGCCGGCTCATCAGGGCGCGGCCGATCGCGCACATCTGCTGTTCGCCGCCGGAGGTATAGCCCGCCTGGCTCTGGCGCCTTTCGCGCAGGCGCGGGAAATACTCATAGACCATTTCCAGGTCTTTCTTGACCGCGCCGTATCCGTCCTTGCGGGTATAGGCTCCGGTCAGCAAATTCTCTTCGATCGAAAGGTGGCCGAAACAGTGCCGGCCTTCCATCACCTGGATGCAACCGCGCCGGACCAGATCGTTCGGCGACAGGGCCTGGACCTCCTCGTTGTCGAACAGGATCTTGCCCTTGGTGACTTCGCCGCGTTCCGCGCCCAGAAGGTTGGAGACGGCTTTCAGCGTTGTCGTCTTGCCGGCGCCGTTGGCGCCCAGCAGCGCCACGATGCCGCCCTTGGGAACCGTCAGCGAAACCCCCTTCAGGACGAGGATCACGTGGTCGTAGATGACCTCGATATTGTTCACCGACAGGATCGTTTCCGCCGTCTCCTGTTGAGGCCCCGAACCGGGCTGTTCTACATCCAAAAGTGCCATTCCGTCCTCTCCTGAGAGACCCCGCCGCACACGAGCGCGCGGCGGGGCAGACTGCCGATCAGTTCGGGCAGGGTTCGGTACGCGCCGGCCACGGCGCATTCTTTTCGGCATATTCCGCAGCGGCTTTTTCAAGCAGCGGACGGACCAGGTCGGTCATCGGCTCGATCCAGCCCGACGCCTGCTGCCATTGCTTGCCGTCCCACTCCTGGATGAAGACCGGGTGGCTGCCTGCATGGTCTTCACAGGTCACCTTCATCGGATGGGCAAAGCCTTTCAGGCCAAGCTCTTCCAGGCGGGCTTCGTCCAGGTTGAGCGCTTCCAGGCCCATGCGCATGTCTTCACCGGTGATGACCTTCTTGCCGGTCAGCTCCTGCGCGGTGCGGATGCCCTCGGCGATGATCACGGAGTTCAGGACACCGCGGTTGTAGAGCGTGCCGCCAATGGTTTCCGCGTCTGTCGACGACAGTCCCGCATCGACGACATGCTTCTTGATGTCGTCGAGTGCCGGGAAATCGGAACCGACGCCGGAGAAGTTCATGGCCTTGTAGCCCTTGGCGCCTTCGCCGCCGGCCGCGGCATCGTCATCGCCCGCGGACCACCACACGCCGATGAACTTGTCCATCGGGAAGCGGATCTTGACGGCTTCCTTGATGGCGGTCGGGTTCATCGCACCCCAGCCCCACATGACCATGTAGTCCGGACGGTCCCGGCGCACATTCAGCCACTGCGACGACTGGTTCTGCATTTCGGCACCCGGCACCGGATACTGCAGCAGTTCGAAGCCGTATTTCTCGGCCAGCTGTTCCAGCAGCGGGATCGGCTCGCGGCCATAGCCGGCATCCAGGAAGATGTAACCGATCTTCTTGCCCTTCAGGTTTTCCAGTCCGCCTTCCTGCTCACCGATATACTTGATGACCACGGACGCGCCGTCCCAGTAGGTGTCCGGCACGTTGAAGATCCACGGAAAGGTCTGGCCGTCAGCGGCGGCCGACAGGCCGTAGCCCATCGAGAGCACCGGGATCTTGTCGACACTTGCCTTCGGGATGAGCTGCAGGGTGATGCCCGTGGAATACGGGTTGTAGACCAGTGCGCCCTTGCCCTTGGTGGCTTCGTAGCACTCGACGCCTTTCTGGGCATTGTAGCCGGTCTCGCATTCCTCGGTGACCAGCTTGACGCCACCGATGCCGCCATCGCGCTCGTTGAGCATTTTCAGGTAATCATGCATGCCGTTGGCGATGTGGATGCCGGAACCGGCATAGGGCCCGGTCCGATAGGTCAGCAGCGGTACGTAGTTGGCGTCCTGGGCCTGAACCGCTGTCGTCATGGCGCCGGTCAGACCGACCCCGAGGGCAACGGCGGTTCCCAGCGCAAGTTGCTTGAAGTTCCTCATGTTTTTCCTCCCATGCGGGCCGGACAATCCGACACCGCCAGACCGGTTGCGCCATTCCTCACCGGATCGGTCCAAATCCGGATGGCGGGCGAAAAGGCTGGCCCCGTCAGTACGGGAAGGGCCAGACCCTGAGCTTCTGCTTCGCGATCTGCCAGAGCCGCGCAAAACCGTGCGGTTCGACGATCAGGAAGAAAATGATCAGCGCGCCGACGATCATGAAGGTCGCGTGCTCGATCGTTTCGGCGGCCAGGTCGATGCCGATCAGGCCCGGTACGAATTTCAGGATGACCGGCAGGATCCAGATGAAGGCCGCCCCCATGAAGGCGCCGCTGAGGCTGCCCAGTCCGCCCAGGATCACCATGAACAGGATCTGGAAGGACAGCCGGATCGAATAGGACGACGGCTCGGCCGCATTCAGCCAGAAGAACACCATCATCGCGCCGGCGACGCCGCAGATATAGGACGACACCGCGAAGGCCATCAGCTTGGTCCTGAGCGGGCGGATGCCCATCAGTTCGGCGGCGATGTCCATGTCGCGGATCATCATCCAGGACCGCCCGATCCGGCCGCGCAGCACGTTGGCGATTAGGAGGGCAATCACCGTGGTGATGCCGAGCACGATGAAATAGCGGGCGAGCGGGGTGGCCTCCGCGCCGGAGGCGACGATGCCGAAGACTTCGCGATGCGGCACCTCGATGGCACCCGAGGCGTTGTAGTTGTAGAGCCACGGAATGCGGATGAAGCACCACTCGAGAAAGAATTGCGCCGCCAGCGTGGTCACCGCCAGGTAGAGCCCCTTGATCCTGAGGCTCGGCAGGCCGAACACGGCACCGATCGCGGCCGAGAACACCCCGGAGATCAGCACCATGACGATGACATTGGCCTCCGGAAAGATCGACGTCAGCTTGTAGGCCGCATAGGCGCCGACCCCCATGAAGGCTCCCGTGCCGAGTGACAGCTGGCCGCAGTATCCGGTCAGGATGTTGAGACCGATCGCCGCCAGGGCAAACACCAGGAACGGGATCATGATCGAGGTCAGGAAGAAATCATTGGCCAGGGCCGGAATAACGGCAAAGGCAATGATCAGGATTACGGCCAGACCGACCCGGTCCTGCAGGATCGGCATGAGCGCCTGATCCGCCTTGTAGCTCGTCTTGAACTGGCCAGCTTCGCGATAAAACATGTGCTACAGCCCTACCCTTAAATCCGCTCGATGATGCGTTCGCCGAAGAGACCTTGCGGGCGGAACAGAAGAAAGATCAGCGCGATGATGTAGGCGAGCCAGCTTTCGATGCCGCCGCCGACCAGACCGCCCCAGTAGAGTTCGCCGATCTTCTCGCCGAAGCCGATGATCAGCCCGCCGACAATCGCGCCCGGGATCGAGGTAAAGCCGCCCAGGATCAGCACCGGCAGGGCCTTGAAGGCGACGATTTCCAGCGCGAAGGAAACATCGGAGCGCGCGCCCCACATGATCCCCGTCGCCAGCGCCACCAGACCGGCGGCGAACCAGACGATCGCCCAGATCTGGTTGAGGGAAATGCCGACCGAGAGCGCGGCCTGGTGATCGTCGGCCACCGCGCGCAGCGCCCGGCCGATCCGGGTCTTGTTGAAGAAGATGCCCAGCGCCGCCACCATCAGCACCGCGATCAGCGCCGCGGCAATGTCGATATGCTGCAGGATGACGAGGCCGCGTTCACCGATCTCGAAGGCGGTCGAGCCGGTCGGCAGGCCGAGCTGTTCGGTGATCATCTGCTTGGGCTCGCCGCCGAAGACGAACTCCCCGAAGCCGACCAGGAAATAGGTCAGGCCGATGGTCGCCATCAGAAGGATGATGTCGGGCTGGTTGACCAGCGGCCGCATCACCACGCGTTCGACCCCGTAGGCCAGGACGCCCATCACCCCGATGGTCAGGATCAGCGCCAGATAGGCCGGGACGCCGTTTTCGTTGAGGCCGACCAGCGTCAGGCCGGCAAACACCACCATGATGCCCTGGGCGAAATTGAAGACGCCGGACGCCTTGAAGATCAGCACGAAGCCGAGCGCGATCAGCGCATAGAGGATCCCCGCCACGAAGCCTTCCCACAGAACCTGCAGAAAGAAATCCGGCATGTCGTACATCTGCACGAAGGGATCGATGAAAATGTCGTAGAGCATATGAAAATCCCCCCGTTAGTGGCTCACGCCGAGATAGGCATCGATGACGTCCTGGTTGGCCTGCACCTCTTCCGGCGGGCCATCGGCGATCTTCTTGCCGTAGTCGAGAACGACCACGCGGTCGGAGAGATCCATGACGACGCCCATGTCGTGTTCGATCAGGGCGATCGTCGTGCCGAACTCCTGGTTCACGTCCAGGATGAAGCGGCTCATGTCCTCTTTTTCTTCCAGGTTCATGCCCGCCATCGGTTCGTCGAGCAGCAGGAGATCCGGCTCCATCGCCAGTGCCCGGCCGAGTTCCACGCGCTTTTGCAGCCCGTAGGGCAGACGGCCGACCGGCGTCTTGCGGATCGCCTGGATCTCCAGGAAGTCGATGATGTCCTCGACCTTGCGGCGATGCTCGATTTCCTCGTTCGCCGCGGGACCGTGCCACAACAGCTGCCAGAAGAAGTTCCTGTGCATCTTCAGCGAGCGGCCGGACATGATGTTGTCCAGCGTGGTCATGCCCTTGAACAGGGCAACGTTCTGGAACGTGCGGGCGATGCCGTTGCTGGCGGCCTCGTAGGGTTTCATCTTGCGGCGGACCTTGCCCTGCCAGGTGATGGTGCCTTCCTGGGGATGGTAGAAGCCGTTGATGACGTTCAGCATCGACGTCTTGCCGGCGCCGTTCGGCCCGATGATCGCCCGGATCTCGCCCTTCTGGATGTTGAAGGAAATGTCGGTGATCGCCTTCACGCCGCCGAAGGACAACGAGACATTGTCGACCTTGAGCAGAACCTCCCGCTCGGCCGTATCCGCCTCCGGAGCTATGGCCTTTTCCGTTACAAAGGCATTCATTCGGCGGCCTCCTGTATGCCCTTGTCTGCATCGTAGGCTGTCATGTCGCGAATCTCGACCGTCGCCTCGAGCGCACCCTTGCGGCCGTCCTCATAGGTGACTTCGGTGCGGACATGCTTGGTCGTCGAGCCGTCATAAAGCGCCTCGATCAGCGGCGCGTAGCGCTCTGCGATGAAGCTGCGGCGGACCTTCTGCGTCCGGGTCAGCTCGCCGTCATCGGCGTCGAGCTCCTTGTGCAGGATCAGGAACCGCTTGATCTGGGCGCCCGCCATCATCGGCTCCTGCGCCAGGTCCCGGTTGACCTGGTCGACATGGCTTTCGATCATGCCGTAGACGTCCGGATGGGCGGCCAGTTCCTGGTAGGAGGCATAGTTGACGTTGTTGCGCTCCGCCCAGGAGCCCACGGCGGTCAGGTCGATATTGATGAACACACCGACCATGTCCTTCTCGTGGCCAAAGGCGACCGCCTCCTTGATGTTCGGGAAGAACTTGAGCTTGTTCTCGATGTATTTCGGCGCGAACAGCGAACCGTCGTTGAGCTTGCCGACATCCTTGGCACGGTCGATGATCTTCAGGTGGCCGTTCTCGGCAAAGATACCGGCGTCGCCCGTGTGCACCCAGCCGTCAGGGGTCTTGGTGCTGGCGGTGGCCTCGTCATTCTTGAAATAGCCGACGAACACGCCCGGTGAGCGGTACATGACCTCGCCGCTTTCGGCGATCTTCAGTTCCACGTCCGGGGCCGGCTTGCCGACCGTGTCGCCGTAGATTTCGCCGTCGGGCTGCAAGGTGATGTAGACGCTTGCTTCCGTCTGGCCGTAAAGCTGTTTCAGGTTGAGGCCCAGGGAACGATAGAAGCGGAAAATCTCCGGTCCGATCGCCTCACCGGCCGTATAGCCGACCTTCATGCGGGTGAGGCCCATGCGGTTCTTCAGCGGCCCGTAGACCAGGAACTCGCCGAGGCCGTACAGCAGACGGTCCTTCAGTCCGACCTGCTCTCCGTTCAGGATCTTCTCGCCGACCTTGTTGGCGACAGCCATGAAGTAGTCGAACATCTTGCGCTTGGTTTTGCCGGCGTCCTCCATGCGCACCATGATCATGGTCAGCATGTTCTCGAAGACGCGCGGCGGGGCGAAGAAATAGCTCGGGGCGATCTCGCGCCGGTCGACATCGATCGTGTCCATGCTTTCCGGGCAGTTGACGCAGTAGCCGGCCGTGAAGGCCTGGGCGAGCGAGAAGACATGGTCGCCGATCCAGGCCATCGGCAGATAGGCAAGAACCTCTTCCGTCTCGTCCAGATGATCGAAGGCGTTGCCGTTGCGCGCCGAGATGACGAGATTGTCGAAGGACAGCATCACGCCCTTGGGACGGCCGGTCGTGCCGGAGGTGTAGAGCATCACCGCGATATCCGGGCCCTTGCCGCCGGCAAAGCCCTGCTCCCATTCGCCGGCGAGCGCGGGCGCCTTGGAGAGCTTCTCCCGCCCGATCTGCTGGACGGAGGCATAGTCATGCAGGTGGGTATGATCGTAGTCGCGCAGGCCGCGCGCCTCGTCGTAGATGACATGTTTCAGCGACGGCACGTCGTCGGACATGGACAGCAGCTTGTCGACCTGCTCCTGGTCCTCGACGACGGCGAAAGTGACCTCCGCGTGGCCGAGCACATAGGCCATTTCCTCGGCGACGCTGTCGGAATAGACCGGTACCGGCACCGCCCCCACCGCCTGGGCAGCGACCATGGCCCAGTAGAGCCGGGGCCGGTTCGCGCCGACGATGGCGATCTTGTCCCCGGCCGAAAGGCCCAGGGACTTCAAGCCGATGGAGAATGCGCGGATTTCATCGAGCACCTCGGACCAGGTCCAGCTTTGCCAGATCCCGAAATCCTTTTCCCGGAACGCTGTCCGGTCACCGAAGACTTTCGCGTTGTGCAAAAGGATCTTCGGAAAGGTGTCCTCCCCGCGCGGCGAAGCGCTGGCCGACCCTACCATATGATGTTTCTTCCCTTTAGAAGGCGCCCCGGTTGTCCGGAGTCGTTGCCTGGTGGGTATGAAACGCTCTGCCGCTCCAACCTTCAACCAGTAAATTGTTAAAGGCGAACCGGCAGGTTGTCCCAGCCCGTTAAAAAGCAGGCTAGGGTGCCGCGTTTTCAGCAATATGTTTCAATCATGTCGAATTGTTTCAACTGCGCTGCAGGTGCGAAAACCAGGTTGAGGCGGTCCGTACGGGTACGGCAGAACCCTGGCCCGACCGGCGCTTGCCACCACCGGACCGCCGGGTGAAATACACTGTTGACCTCACCTTTACTTGAGGTGGCACCTTTCCGGCTCCGAAAAAATTTCAGGCATTTGGAGACGGCAATGGATTTGAACCAGGTCACGCTGGAGGCGGTGGATTTCGACGCATCGGTGGACTTCTACAAGACCCTCGGCTTGCATCTGATCGTATTGAGCGAGGGCCGCTACGCCCGCTTCGAGCGTCCCTCGGGCTCAAGCACGCTGTCCCTTCACAAGGCCGAACAGCCGGTTGCCTCGGGCACTGTCCTTTATTTCGAGGTCGAGGATGTCGAGCGCCGCTGCCGGGAGCTGGTTGGCAAGGGTGTAACCTTCGACACGACACCGACAGAGGAACGATGGCGCTGGAAGGAAGCCCGCTTCACCGATCCGTCGGGCAACAGGCTCTGCCTGTTTCACGCCGGTCCGGACCGCCGGTTCCCGCCCTGGCGATTGACCGGGCGGACGCACAAAGCAGTCTGACGGCAGGCAACGGCACCCGCGCTTGCCGTTAGGCCTTCGAGCCACCTGCCAGGTTTCAAGTTGGATGCTCGCCGCAACGTGTTGCTCGTGGCGCAAAAAGCGGACCACAGGCATTGAGTTGCCTCTTGCCTCCATCGATTTCGTTTGGGCACCGCTACTCTTAGGCCGGGCACATTTGCCTAAAGGCAACAGCAAGTCTATACTCGTCAAGCGCACAAATTTTTCGATTACAACCAGTATTTAATTCATCCATATTTGTTTAAGTCAGGAATCATCATGAGCAAGCGCCCAACTAAAACCAGGAAACCCAAGAAATCAGCATCGCGGCCTCAGCAACAAAAGCTGCCTGCCTCCCAGACATTGGACGCTGCCCCCCGGCTCGGCAACAGGGTGCTGAATGTTCGGGCCGACGCGACTGACTTGCGTGATCGTGTCTATGAGCCTGCGCTCCTCGACCTCAAACTCACAATGGACCCGCCGCCCTCCGAGTTCAGCCCGATCAGGAATCAGAAAAGCGAAGGCGCCTGTACGGGTTTTGCGTTGTCCAGTGCAATCACGTTGCTAAATAGGCAACGCCACGCACTTCTGTCGATTCCTAGCGTACCTCCCTTGGCAAGCCCAAGAATGCTGTATGAGATGGCCAAGCTGAACGACCAGTGGCCCGGCGAAGACTATGAAGGCTCCAGCATTCGGGCTGCCCTCAAAGGTTTTTTCAACAACGGGGCATGCAGCGACGACCTTGCTCCTTATGTCGAGGGAGAAAGGGGCTGGTTTCTAACAAAGGATCAGGCTGAAGACGCACGTAAACTCGGTCTAGGTGCCTATTTCCGGCTGCGCCCCCAGATCATCGATTATCACGCTGCCCTCAATGAGACAGGCGTAATCTACGTCTCCGCAAAAGTTCATCGGGGCTGGCAAAATCCTCGCAACGGAGACATACCCACCTCCAATCTGACTGAAGGCGGCCATGCCTTTATCATTGTCGGGTACGACGCAGAAGGATTTCTGATTCAGAATTCCTGGGGAGAGACCTGGGGCGGTTTCAATGGCCGCCCGGGCATCGCCAGATGGCGCTACGAAGATTGGGCCAGCAATGTCATGGACGCCTGGGTATTGCGGCTGTCGGTTCCGACACCGGAGGCATTTGACCTCACGTTCCGTGAAGCCGACGCTGCAAATGTCAGCCTGTTTGGCGCTTCAAAAACGCGTGCGCCCCGCTTTGAAGAAATCGTCGGCCACACCATCCATCTGAATGACGGCAAGCTCGTAACGCGTGGGAAATACCCCACACCTGTTTCAACTATTCAGGAAACCGCTGACTTTCTGGCGGATGAGGCTGCAACCGCGAAACGCAAATACAAGCACCTTGCCCTGTATGCCCATGGTGGCCTCAACGACAGGAATGCCTCTGCAAATCGCGTGCGGAAAATGAAAGAAGTGTTCAAGAGGAACGGCATCTACCCGATTCACTTCATGTGGGAGACCGGCTTCTTTGAAACCCTCAGCGATGTGATCTTCTCCTCAAACGCCAAGGCTGAAGCGCGCGTGGGCAGTGCATCCGATTTCTTTGACCGCATGCTGGAATTTGCGGCACGGAGTCCTGGGAGGGCAATCTGGCGTGACATGAAACGAGACGCGGCACAGTGTTTCACAAACACCGGTGGCGGCACGGAAGCCCTGAAGGTTCTGCTCAAAGGCAACGCCCGGCGCAAACACCCTCTGAAGATACATCTGATTGGCCACAGCGCGGGCGCCATCCTGCTGGGGCATCTCCTTGCGAAGTTGAACACGGTCAATCCACTCAAGGAGCCCGTACAATCGTGCTCATTGATGGCTCCGGCCTGTACGATCGATCTGTTCAAGGATTTCTTTCTGCCCCGGATCGGAGAATTGGGATCAGCTTCCGGAATTGCAAAACTGTCGCAATATAATCTCATCGATCAGCGTGAGCAGGACGACTCTGTTGGCCCTTACCGGAAATCACTGCTTTATTTTGTTTCCAATGCCTTTGAGGAAAAAAAGAAAATGCCTCTTCTCGGCATGGAGACATTTTGCGCCGACCTAACCCTCAAGCCGCAGCATACGCTGCATTATGCAGGGCGTTCTGACACGATAACCAACAGCAAAACACATGGTGGTTTCGACAATGACCGGGCAACCATGAACAATGTCCTCAAAAACATTCTCGGCAGGAAACCGTCTGCCGCCAACGGCTTTCAACCGGAGGACGTAACGGGATACTAAACCCGTTGAACCAATCAAGCTGACCGCTCCACGATCTGAGGTCAGCGGGCGGGCGCCGTGCTCTTGCGCACCACCAGCCAGGGCTCGAGCTGGATGCTGCCCTCGTCGGGTGGCCCGCCCTCGAGCAGGCTCAGCAACAGGCTGGCGGCGCGTTCGCCGACCGCCCGGCGGGGCTGGTGAATGGTGGTCAGGGGCGGCACGAAGTGCCCCGCGATATCGATGTCGTCGAAACCCACAACGGACACTTCGTGTGGAACCCGCACGCCTGCGTCACTCAACGCGGAAATGAACCCGAAGGCGGTGCGGTCGCTGGCGCAGAAGACCGCGCTCGGCCTGTCCGGCAGTTGCAGCCAGGCCTCGGCGGCCCTGGTGCCGGCACCAAGCGTGTAGTCGCCTTCGAAAATCCACGCCGTCGACGGATCAAGGCCGGCGCCGCTCAGGGTCGCCTTGAAGCCGTCGCGCCGGTCCCGCCCCGGCTTGTGCGAGAGCAGTCCGGTGACATGTCCGATACGTGTGTGTCCAAGGTCAAGAAGGTGCGAGACAGCCAGATCCGCTCCGAGCAGATTGTTGACGACCGCGATCGGCACCGCCGGATCGTCGCTCCATTCGCCGGCGGTCACGATTGGCGGCAATTTGGGGTTGGACGCCCGGATTGCCGAAATCGAGAAATGCCCGTCCAGGATCACGATGCCGTCGCAATTGTTCTTGCTGAAGACCTCGCTCAGGTTCGAGCGCTTCATCGATGGCTTGCGGGTGTCGGCGATCAGGACCTTCAGTCCGTGTTCCGCGCAAACCGTTTCGATGCCCTGCAGGATGTTGGAGAAGTGCGAGTTCCCGATGTCGGGAACAAGGGCCACGATCGTGCCCGTGTCCCGGCGGCGGAGGTTCCTTGCGGCGTGGTTGAGCACATAGCCGGTTCGCTCGACCGCAGCCGCGACCCTGTTGCGGGTTTCGACCGAAACGCGGTCCGGCGTTGACAGGGCACGGCTGACCGTTGCCGTGGAAACACTGGCTGCACGGGCAACGTCCTGAACCGTTGGATTTTTCTTTTTAAGTTCCGATTCGGGCATCGTTCGTATGGTAGCGGATAAAGACAGTGTTGACGGTTATTCTTCTTAGGTCTCAGAAGAGATGCAATACCGACATTTAGCCGCATGACAGGTCCAAAGTGACTATCGTCGCGGCCGGCGGGAATCTTCAGGCCTGAACCCAAGGGAATGCATCATGCCGAACGCAACGCAAATGGACCTTTCCTTCCCGTACCCGCCCGAAGACTTCGCTTCGTCCCTGAAAGCGCTCTGGTGGCTGAAAAAGGGAAACCTTGGTCTCGGACAGGAATGGGAAGCGGCGCACAATATTTGCCAGGGTGCGGAAGGCGATCCGGTCCACGACTGGATTCACGCCCTGTGTCATCTCATTGAAGGGGATGCGGGCAACGCGGCCTACTGGTTCCGGCGCGCCGGCAAACCCCGGACATCGTCCGAGCCGCGCGTTGTCTGGGAGGAGATTGCCGCCGCGCTCCGGTAGGCTTCCGGTTCACACATCGGTTCTACCACGAGGACTTCCCCATTCGGACTACCATTCACCAGTTCAGTCTCCCTCCGTTTTGATCTACTCTCCGCCCATGGAGGAGACACGGCAACTCAGAACGCAGCTTGATCTGATGCAGGCGGCGCTCGATCACATCAACCAGGGTTTCTCGGTATTCGATGCCGATCTCCGGCTGGTCGCCTGGAACCGCGGCCTGTGGGAGATGCTCGACTTTCCACAGAAGCTGGCCCGGCGCGGCACGCATCTGGAAGCCTTTCTGCGCGTCAACGCCGAACGCGGCGAATACGGCCCGGGTGACATCGAGGGCAAGATCCAGCGCCGGCTGGCACGCGCAAAACTGTTCGAGCCGCATTATTTCGAACGGATCCGGCCGAACGGCCAGGTAATCGCCGTGTCCGGCACCCCCCTGCCGCAGGGCGGTTTCGTCACCACCTATTCCGATGTCACCGAAGACCGGCGCCGGCAGGAGAAACTGGAACGCACGGTCGAGGAACGCACCCGGGCGCTGCAACAGTCCGAGGACTGGCTGCGGCTCGTGACCGACAACATCCCTGCCCTGATCGCCTATCTGTCGCCCGGCCCGGTGTTCCGCTTCGCCAACCGGCGCTATGCCGACTGGTTCGGCCAGTCCGTGGCCTCGATTGCCGGACGGCCCGCACCCGAGGTCGTCGGCGACGACCTGTTCAACGAAATTGCGCCCCATATTGAACGGGCCTTCGAGGGCAACGCGGTCAGTTACGAGTATCAACGCAGACGGCCCGACGGCACCCCCGCCTACATGCGCTCGACCCTGATCCCGGACATGACCAAGGACGGCCGCACGCTCGGCATCTTCGTGCTGTCGCTCGACGCCACCGACCAGAAGCAGGCCGAGGCCGCGCTGGTCCAGTCCCAGCGCATGGATGCCGTCGGCAAGCTGACCGGAGGCCTTGCGCATGACTTCAACAACCTGCTTGCCATCCTGATGGGCAACCTGCTCACGCTGAGCCGGATGGATGATCCCGTTTCCAAGGAGACGCTCGACAGGAAACTGTCGCCCATGCTCGAGGCGACCAAGCGCGGTTCGGATCTCATCCAGCGCCTGCTGGCCTTCAGCCGCGGCAAGGCCATTGATCCGCAGACTGTGTCGCTCGCGGAGGTGATCGCCAACGCGGGCCGCCTGCTTGAAGGCTCGCTGCCTTCGTCGGTCGACGTGATCATCCCGCCGGCGGACCGGAGCATTGCGGCCCGGATCGATCCGACGCAGATGGAAACCGCCCTGATCAACCTTGCCTTCAACGCCCGGGACGCGATGCCGGAGGGCGGCACGCTGACGATTTCCCTAGACGACACAATGCTGGATACGAGGGAGGCAAAGGAACTCGACATTAAACCGGGCGCCTATGCCCGGATTTCGGTCGGCGACACCGGCAGCGGCATGGATGCCGACACGCAGCTGAAGGTGTTCGAACCGTTCTTCACCACCAAGACCTTCGGCACCGGCAGCGGGCTCGGCCTGTCGATGGTCTACGGGTTCATCCACCAGTCGGGTGGCGCGATCCAGGTCAGCAGCGCACTCGGCGTCGGCACCTGGCTGACGCTGTATCTGCCCCTTGAGCGGGTCCGGGCCGAGGCCGTGTCTCAGGGCACCGGAAGGACCGAAACCGTGAAACGCGGGCAAGGCGAATTGCTGCTGCTGGTGGAAGACGACCTGGACGTGGCCAATACGGTGACGGACCAGTTGCAGAATCTCGGCTACAGTGTCCTTCTCGCGGAGAGCGCCGAGGATGCCCGCGCACTCGCACTGGATCTTCCCGAACTGCGCGGCGTGCTCAGCGACATCATCATGCCGGGACAGGTCAACGGTCTCGCCCTGGCCCGGGAGATCCGGCAAAAACGGGCGGATCTCGGCATTGCGCTCATGTCCGGCTATGCCGACTGGTCCAAACTTTCAGGGCAGGAACGGACATGCGAGTTTCCGGTCTTGGCGAAGCCCTTCGCCGATGATCAACTTGCAGACACCCTGCAGCAGATTCTGTCAGCAGAAGGATAGGAAACAGTCTTGCAGACACGTTCCGCGCCGGCGGCCAACCGCCTGGTATTCATCGTCGATGACGAACCGGAAATCGGCAATCTGCTGTTGGATGCCATGCTGCAATTCGACATGAGCGGAAAGGTGTTTTCGACCGCGGCCCAGATGCTCACGGCGCTTGATCTTGAAACGCCGGATGCCTGTATCGTCGACCTGGGCCTGCCGGACATGGAAGGCATGGCCCTCATCAACGAGATCCGGCGCCGGTCTTCCGTGCCCATTATCGTGTTGTCCGCGCGCGGCCATTCCACGGACCGGGTTCTGGGGCTTGAACTGGGTGCCGACGACTACGTGGTCAAGCCGTTTGACCCGCGCGAGGTCGTCGCCAGAATCCGCTCCATCCTGCGCCGCGCCGCCGAGCAGGCTCCGGCGCAGTCGCGGGAAGATCTCGCCCGCTTCGAGGGCTGGACCTACCAGCCTTCCTCCCATTGCCTGACATCGCCGGAAGGCGTCGAGACATTCCTTTCGACGGGCGAGGCCACGCTCCTGGAGGCCTTGCTGCGTGCCCCGAAACGGGTATTGACCCGCGACTACCTCCTGGAGCACGGCGGCCGGGACGAAAGCCTCGACCGGTCGATCGACGTGCGGGTGTCGCGCCTGCGCAAGAAACTCACACGCAAGGGCGAAGCGGAAGTCATTCGCACGATTTACGGTTCCGGCTACATGTTTGCGACCGGAGTCAGCTGGACCGCGTGAACCGCCGGCCGGCGCCTGGCACTGAGCGCTCAGCCTTTCCTGAAGGTTTCCCGAAATTCCGCGGCGGTCATCTGCCGGGTCTCATTCGCGAAGGCATAGCAGCCCGGTTTCTGGTCGATGAAGAACTCCGTCTTGAACGGCAGGCCGGTCTGGTCGTCGAACAGACCTATCGGAATGCCGTGCAGGCCGCTGCCTTTGGGATGAAAGAACAGGCTGGAGCCGCATTCGGAACAGAACCCGCGTTCGAACCCCTCCGACGAGGCATAGCGTTTGACCGGACCGGAAAACGTGGCCTGTTGGCACGGCACCGCCATGAAGGGTCCGCCAACCCATTTCCGGCACATCGAGCAATGACAGGCCTGCAGTCTTTCCAGCGCTTCGGCCGTGAATGTCGCCTGCCCGCAAAGACAGCTTCCGGTTCGTCTCATCCGCGTCTCCACGCCTTGGCGTCCACGCATTGGGTCGCGGAACCAACATCAGCACAAGTCGCGCAAACCTCCAAAACAAAAGGCGGGAAGATCGCTCCCCCCGCCTTGTGGTCTTTCATGTCCGTCCGGATCAGAAGCTCAGGGAAACGTCCCTGTGGTCCGACAGGCAGGCGGCGACGTCGAGCGCCATGTCCGTCGGCAGACGGTTCTGCGCGCGCAGGCCGATGTTGTTGATCACCGCCGCATCATAGGCTTCCAGCTGCGGCAGGATTTCCTCGGCCCCTTTCCGGCGCCAGGCGAGATCCGCATCCAGCGCGGCAATCGAATTGTCGATCTCCGCGATCGCCTCGTCGGCGTTTGGCGTCTTGCTGCGCATGATCTTGCGGGCTTCGCTGAGTCCATCACGGATGTCGCTGGTGCCTTCCGCGTCGCCGACGCGCGACCGCATCTCGGCGATCGCATCAACCGCCGCGGCCGGCTCGAGTTGCCGCACCTGCTCCTTCAGCGCCTCCAGCTCCGGCTTGAAGCTGGCAACGAGATCGGCATCCGCCAGAACCGCCTTCAGTTCGAACACCGGCTCATAGGCCTGGTCAACCGTGCGGCGATAGGTCAGGCGTGCCGTGTTCTCGGCCTTCTGGATCTTGGCGAAGGTCTGGTAGGTCTCCTCCCAGGTGTCCGGGATCTGGGCCAGGATGGCATCGTGCCGCTCCTTGAGCGCATCGATGCGTGCCTGGGCCCTCTCGCCCTGCGCCACCGTGTAGACGGCACCCTCGCCGGACCGGTCAACGATGACCTGGAGTTCCTCGATCCGCTCGTCGAGACGACGGGCGTCCCGCTCCAGGGCACGAACCTCGACATGGATCGGCTTGTAGTCGCCCGAAGCGGCCTCAACAGCACTTTCCGCGTCCTTGATCGCCTGCATTTGCGGCAGGGCCTCGCGGGCCTTCTCGAAGCCCTCGGCCATGTCCTTCTGCAGATTCTCCGGCAGGTAGCTCATGTCGATCGATTCCGCAGCGCCGATCGCCGACACGATGCGGTCGCCATTGGCCTGGAAGTCCTCGTGCACGAGCTGTTCCATGCAGTATTGCAGCCGCGGGTTCTTCGGCGGCGGTGCCGTTTCCGACAGCAGCGACGACCGGTTGGGCAGATAGTTCACCAGCTGCGGATAGAGGCCGACGATGCCGAGCGCCACCAGCTGCAGACAGATGAACGCGATCACGCCCTTGTACATGTCCAGCGTCTTGACCACGGCCGGGGCGACACCCCGAAGATAGAACAGCGCAAAGCCGAAGGGCGGGGTCAGGAACGATGTCTGGATGTTCAGGCCGATCATCACGCCGAGCCAGACCGCGGTCACGTTGGCGGACGGGTCGGCGAGCAGGATCGGCGCCACGATCGGCACCACCACAACGGCGATCTCGATGAAGTCGAGGAAGAAGCCGAGGACGAAGATCACCAGCATGACGATCAGGAACTGCGCCCAGAACCCCCCCGGCAACCCTTGCAGGAAGTTCTTGACCAGCTCTTCCCCGCCGAAGGCACGGAAGGCCGATGTCAGCATCGCCGCGCCGAGCAGGATGATGAATACCAGCGCGGTGGTCTTGGCGGTCTCCACCATGACGCCGCGCAGGGTGTTCTCCAGCGTCAGCGTGCGCCAGCCTGACCAGAAGATCGCAATCAGCAGCAGCGACACGGCGATGATCGCGAGGATCAGCGCCAGCAAATCGTCGCTGGTCTGGATCAGCTTGATGTTGACCGCACCGAAGAAGCTGATCACCACGGCCAGCCCGAGCAGGGCCAGGATCGCGATCATCGCGGGCGAATAGGCGCCGCGCTTGCCGTCGCGAAGCCGGTAGCCGGCCATGACCATGGCACCGACGGCACCGATCGCGCCGGCCTGGTTCACGGTGGCGACCCCGGCGATGATGGAACCGAGCACCAGGAAGATCAGCGCCAGCGGCGGCACCAGGGTGATCACCACCTTGACGGCGAATTTCCGGGTGAACGTGCCTTCTTCATGCACGGCCGGTGCGGATTTCGGATTGAGCAGCGCAAAACCGAGAATGAACAGCATGTAGAGCCCGACCAGGACGATGCCCGGAAGGAAGGCGCCGAGGAACATCTCGCCCGCGCTGGTCGACACCACGGAGAAATCCGAGGGCATCGACAATTCGCCGGTATTGGCCTTGTAGAGCGTGGTCCGCAGCGAGCCGGCCTGGTCGACGGCGCTGGCCAGCTGGTCGGCCAGGATGATCAGCACGATGGACGGCGGGATGATCTGGCCGAGCGTGCCGGAAGCGGCGATCGTGCCGGTTGCCAGCGGAACCGAGTAGTTGTTGCGCAACATGGCCGGCAGCGAGATCAGGCCCATGGCCACCACCGTGGCGCCGACAATGCCCGTGGTGGCAGCCAGCAGCGCGCCGACGAAGACAACCGAAATGCCGAGACCGCCCGGCACCGGACCGAACAACCGCGCCATGGTCACCAGAAGGTCCTCGGCGATCTTGGACCGCTGCAGCATGATGCCCATGAAGACGAAGAGTGGAATCGCAATCAGCGTATCGCGCTCCGCCTCCCAGTAAATGCCGCGGAAGTTGGTGACCCCGGCGCTGAGCCACTGGCCCGGACCACCGTGAGAGAAATACGCATCAACGTCGCCGGCGAAGAGATAACCGGAGCCGGCGGCAATGCCGATGGTCAGGATTGCAGAACCTGGCAGCGCGAAGGCAACCGGAAAACCGGAGCCAAGTGCAAACGCCATCAGGAGCACAAGAAGAAGAAGGAAAAAGAGTTCCATGTCTGTTGGTCTCGTCAGGCGCTATTGAACAGTGTGGCTGTCATGATCCCGGCCACCCGGCTCGCCGCGAATGTCGGCAACCGCGTCCAGGAAATACGACACGAACTGGATCAGCATGGAAACGGCGAACACACCCAGGAAACCGGCCATCAGGTATTTCACGTAAAGGCCGAAACCGGCCTGCGTGACCTCGTAGGTCAGGATCGGGCTGTTGATGATGTTCTGCTTGCCGCCCATGCCGATGACGAGAATGACCGTGCAAAGGCTCATGCCGAGCACCACGGAGCCAACGGCATTGACGTAGCCCTTGGTCTTCGACGACATGCCGGCATAGAAGACGTCGACGCGCACATGCCCCTCCTCAAGGAGGGTGTAGGCGCTGGCGAACAGGAACAGGGCGGCGTACCAGAAGCGGACCAGGTCCGCCAGGAAGGCCTGTTCATAAGAAAACACGAACCGGCCGATCACGATCAGCAGCTCCGCCCCAACGACCAGCAGTGCCAGCCAGGTAAAGCCGAGCGTGCGCGTGAAGGCGGCGATCACGACCGACAGCCCGATCAGCGGCATGTGCACATAGGCGCCGCGAAATCTCGATTTGCCCAGATCCTCGGCGAGCTGCTCGCCTACGATGTCCGGCAGGAACCCTTCGATGCGCAGAAACGAAATCGCGCTGTCGACGAGGCCGACGATCAGCACCGCGAAGAAGGCGGCACGGATCAAAAAGGCATTGAAGTCACTGATCCGTTTGCTGTCCGCGCGCAAGTCGTCAGCGCTGCGCAGGACATAGGCTATGGCCGAAAGGACCAGAGCCCCGTAGAGAGCCAGCTGCAGCCAGGACCACAGGATCGGCAGGGAACCGTTGCCCGGCTTGCCGAAGATCGGGTCGATGCCGGGAAGATCCTGCCAATATGTCAGGTAGTTGTTGATCAGATACGCTGCCATGACCGCAAGCACGATCCAGCCGAACAGGCGGAATTTGCGGGAGCCGCCGGGAGCAGGTGCGTCACCGGACTTCATGGCAGGCGAGCCGTCTTGAACCGCGTCCAAGGCCGTCATCGTGGCTGTGCCTTTTTATCTTGTCAAAGCAAAGAGGGACGGGATTGCTCCCGTCCCTTTATCCCCCAAGTCGCGCTTAGGACGGAATGCCCAGAACGCGGTTCCGCTTGTTGCTGTAGGCAACGTCGGAAATCGCCATCCAGCTGCCGATTTCCTGGCGGGCGGCAATGAAGCTTTCGAAGATCTTCTTGGAGAGCGGGGAATGATCCATCGCTTCTTCCAGAACTTCCTGTGCGGCTTCACCGAAGCTGTCGTAGATCTCGTCGGAGAATTCACGCAGCTCGACGCCGTGCTCGTTGATCAGGCGGTTGAGGTAGGCACCGTTGTTGGCGTTGGTTTCCGCCATGGTGTTGGCGTTTTCCTCGGCACAGGCAGCGATGATGATCTGCTGGTCGACCTTGTCGAGGCCGTCCCAGAACGCCTTGTTCATGCCCATGGCCAGCATCGCGCCCGGCTCGTGCATGCCCGGGAAGTAGTAGTACTTCGCGGCTTCGTAGAACTTCATGAAGTAGTCGTTGAACGGACCAACCCACTCGGTTGCATCGATGGCGCCGGAGACGAGGTTTTCATAGATCTGACCGCCCGGCAGGGACACCGGAGACGCGCCGAGTTTCGCCATGACGTCGCCGCCCTGACCCGGAATACGCATCTTCAGACCCTTGAGGTCGTCGGCGGTTTCGATTTCCTTGTTGAACCAGCCGCCCATCTGGACGCCGGTGTTGCCCATGGCAAGGTTCTTCAGGCCGAACTCACCAGCCAGCTCGTCCCAGAGCTCCTGGCCGCCGCCATATTTGATCCAGGCGTCCATCTCGGTCACGGTCAGACCGAACGGCACGGCGGTGAAGGCTGCCCAGCCCGGATGCTTGCCCTTCCAGTAATAGTCAGCGCCGATATAGGCCTGAGCATTGCCGGATGCGACTTCGTCGAAAGAGTCAAACGCGCCCACGCGCTCGCCAGCAGCAAAGTACTGGACGTTGAGGCGGCCTTCGGTCAGCTCGGCGATACGGGCGGCAAGACGCTGTGCCGGGATACCCAGACCCGGGAAGTCCCGCGGCCAGGTGGACACGATCACCATGTCCTTGGTGCCCTGGGCGATTGCCGGAGCAGCCAGAGCAGAACCGGCTGCGATACCGCCGGCGCCAATGCCAGCCTTTTTGATAAACGAACGACGATCCATTAGTTTCCTCCCTAATCGGACCCGAATGCGGACCGGGTACACACTTGCACCGATCTCGGCGTATGTCTAGTTGACCCGGGGGGCTGAGCGCTATTCGTGGTTCTGCGCAGCTTCTCAGTAATACTACCGAGACTTACGCAACAGTTATTCGGTGCAGCGCGTGTCAGCGCAACAAGAGGGCGAATGAGGTGACGTTCAAGACAAAATTGCTGCTCATCACGATCCTGCCGCTGATCGCGGTGTCCCTGCTGATCGGCGGCGCCACCTACTACCAGTCCCGCGAATTGATCAACGCGCAGACGCAGGAGGTGGAGCAGCGCATCCTGGCCGCAAAGCGTCAGGAGATCCGCAACTATGTCAGCCTGGCCCTGACCTCTATCGAGAAAATCTACCAGGACGAACCCAACGGGCGGGCGGCCGCGCAAAGAGAGGTCAAGGAGATCCTGCAGCATCTCACCTTCGACTATGACGGCTACTTCTTCGTCTACACGCTTGACGGCACCAATATCGTGCACCCGAAACTGCCGCACCTGGTCGGTGGAAACTGGTGGGACCTCCAGGACGACAACGGTGACCATGTCATCCGCAACCTGATCGCGGCGGCCAAGCGTGGCGGCGGCTTTCATCAATATGTCTGGCACAAGCCGTCGACGGGAACGATCGAGGAGAAACTCGGTTACGCCATTCTGCTCGACAAGTGGGACTGGATGCTCGGCACCGGCCTCTACACCGACGACATTGCCCGCGAGGTCACCGCCATCCGGGCAGATTTCGCCCACTCGATTCGCCAGACGCTGTTCGTGATCTTCATGATCACCCTGGCCGCGATCATCATCGCGGGCATGCTGATCGCCGGTGTGCGCTTTTCCGAACAGCGTTTCGCGGACAGCAAGCTGAAAGAGCTGACCAACCGGATCTTTCAGGTTCAGGAACAGGAGCGCAAACGCGTCTCGACCGAACTTCACGACAGCATTTCCCAGTTGCTGGTCTCGGTCCGCTACGGCGTTGAACTGATCCACAGCGAGGCCAACCGCGAACCGGATCTCCAGGCACAGGCGGCGAAATGCCTGATGACCCTTGACGGGACGATTGCCGAGGTCCGGCGCATTTCGCGCGACCTCCGGCCCAGCGTGCTGGACGACATGGGCCTCGCCGCGGCTCTCGGAAGCCTGGGCAAGGAGTTCCAGAACCAGTCGGGGATCATCGTCGACGTGACGGCCGAACAATGCCACACCCGGCTGTCGGAAGGCGCGAAGACAGCGCTTTACAGGGTGGTGCAGGAATGCATGACCAATGTGGCGCGTCACGCCCACGCAAGCGAGGTCAGTATCAGCCTCAAGGTCGGCCTTCAGCATCTGGTGTTGTGCGTGGAGGACAACGGTGTCGGTCTGCCGCGCCCCCTCCCCAAATCCGGAGGCCTCGGGTTCCGCAACATGCGCGAACGGATCGAAACCTATGGCGGCAAACTGACCCTCAGCCGGCGCGCCGCGGGCGGCACCAAGATCAAGGTTCAGATGCCGCTCGACAACACCGCGGCAAAAGCGGCATGATGGCATCATGACAGTGCATTCACCTTCACCCAGGTCTTTCACGAGACCCATCCGTGTTCTTCTTGCGGACGATCATGAACTTGTCCGCGACGGCATTCGGGCAAGGCTGCTGAAGGTTCCGGAACTGGAGGTGGTCGGCGAAGCGACCAACGGCCGGGACGCCCTGGCCCTGGCCAGGGAATTGCGGCCGGATGTTCTGCTGATGGATGTCTCGATGCCGGTGATGAACGGCCTGGAGGCCGCGACCCAGATCCGCAAGACACACCCCGACGTCGCCGTGCTGATCCTGTCGGTCTACGACAATCCGGAATATGTGCGCGGTGTCGTCCAGGTCGGCGCGCGCGGCTACATCCTGAAGGACATTTCGGCGGCAGAAATGATCACCGCGATCACCAGCGTGGCCAATGGCGGCTATTATTTCTCCTCCGCGGTCGGCCCGACCCTCGTCGGCGCCGGCACCTCGGCCCCGGTGGAGGACCCCTACGGGCTGACCGACCGGGAACGTCAGGTGCTGACCGCGATCGCGAAAGGCCAACCCAACAAGGAAGTTGCCAAGGAGCTCGGCATCAGCGTGCGCACGGTCGAATCCCACCGGCTGAACCTGCGCGAAAAGGTCGGCAACAAGAATGCCGCCCAGCTCTACAAGGTCGCGCAGGATCTGGGATTGCTGGACTGACATTTCCAATCTATTTTGTGATCACATTCCCGTTTCGGGGCATGTGTCTCAACTTTCCGCAGGCTTTCAAATGACCAAACCGCTCGTCCTGGTGACCGCCGACGTGAAATCCTTCGAGGGCTATAACTGGCACGCCGCCACCTCGACCTACCTGCAGGCCGTTCTCAAGGGCTCTGACGCAATCCCCATGATCCTGCCCTCGCTCGGGGCCGACCTGGACCTGGACGCCGCACTCGACCAGGTGGACGGAGTGCTCGCGACCGGCTCCCGTTCCAACGTCAATCCGGAACTCTATGGCGAGGTGCCGACGGAAGAAAACGGCCCCTACGACCCTGCCCGCGACTCGACAACATTGCCGTTGCTCAAGCGCGCCGTGGAGCGCGGTATTCCGGTATTTGCGATCTGCCGCGGCATGCAGGAGCTGAATGTCGCCCTTGGCGGAACCCTTCATACGGAAATCCAGGCGATGACCGGTCGCCAGGATCACCGGGCACCCACTTCTGACGCGCAGGACGAACGCTTCCGCATTGCCCATCCAGTGGAAGTGACCACCGGCGGCTGCCTTGCTGCGGTCCTCGGCGAAGAGCCGTTCGAGGTCAATTCCCTGCACCGGCAAGCCGTCGGCGACCCGGGCAACGGCCTCGTGACGGAAGCCGTCGCCGAAGACGGCACGATCGAAGCGGCCTCGGTCCGCGACAGCGCGGGCTACGTGCTCGCCACCCAGTGGCACCCCGAATACTGGGTGACCACGGACGGCCCGTCAAAGAAGCTGTTCGAAGCGTTCGGCGACGCCGTGCGCGCCTATCGGGTCAAGCGGCTTGGTCTTTGAACCCGCCGCGTGACGGCAAGCCCGGTCATCCCCAGCCGACCGTCGCGATCAGAAGCGTCAGGCCCAGCAGGAACACCACCGCCGCCCCGACGATCTCGATGCTCCGATGGATCCGGACGGCCGTCGGGCTGCCTTCGCCGAACAGTCTGACGGCAAGGTCCTTGGCACCGACCGCGAGACCGGCCAGCAGCGACACCGTTATGCCGGTTCCCACCGCCATGGCGAGCGTGGAGGCGATTCCGGCAGCGATCATGCCCTGGGACAGCGCGAACACCAGCACGACCAGCGCACCGGTACAGGGTCGCAGACCGACGGCCAGGATGATGGATGCGGCGCGGGCGATGGTGATCCGGCCCGTCAGCATGTCGGGTGTCGGCGCATGGGCGTGGCCACAGGTCGAACAGACCCCGTCGGGTCCGATTTCGTGATCGTGATGATGCCCGTGGTGATGGTGCCCATGGTGATGGTGCATGTGATCGTGGTGATGAGGGTGCCCGTGACCGGCGCCGGCCAGGGCCAGCTCATTTTCCGCTGAACGGGCAAGCAGGCCTGCGGCAAGCGGGCGAACTGCCTTCTGCCAGAGCAGCCAGCCGCCAAGGCCTGTGATCAGCACGTAGGAGCCGATCTCGAACCAGCGCGCCGTGTCCTGGATGGCGATGCTGGTCAGGTTGAACACGACCGCCAGCCCGCCCACCAGCACGATGGCCGTCAGCGCCTGTGCGAAGGCAGACGCGAAGGACAGGACAATGCCCTTGCGCAGCGTCTCGTTGTTCGCGACCACGTAGGAGGTGATGATTGCCTTGCCGTGACCCGGCCCGGCCGCATGGAAAATGCCATAGGCAAAGGACAGGCCCATCAGCAGCCAGGCGGCATTCGGATTGTTCCGGAATGTCCTGAGACTGGCAACAAGCGCCTGGTAGAATTCCTTTTGCTTGACGGCGATCGTACCGAAGATCCCGTCCAGGAAACCGGTCCGGACCGCCGGAGGGGCCGCCCCGTCGATGACGGCCACGTCCTGTTGCACGGCGGCTGTTACCTCCTCCGCCCGTTTCTGTTCAGCCGCTGAAGGACCGGCAGCCTCCGGGTCGGATGTCGCGGCCGCGATCGCCTCGGCGGCCGTTGCCGGCGGCACTGTGCCCGCAGGTGCCGCGGCCGCATCACCACACGTCACGATCATCTGGTTGATCTGGGACGAGGCCGCCGATTGCAACTCCGGCGGCAGGTCGCGCTGGTCGGCACCGATTTGCGCCAGGGCATAGGCCGTCGCATCGTCGAGGGGCGGCGGCTCCCGCCGGGTGACCTGGCAGGCGGACGGTGCGTTCACCGTGCCAACGGCCTCTTCCTCCGCGCCGAAACGGAAATCGACATAGTAGGTCGGGTCATAGACATCGAGCGTGATCGGATGAGCCGCGTCGCTGGCATCCTTGAGCGGCAGCGTGAAATGCAACTCGAGCAGGTCGACATCCTCGGGCATCGAGCCGCCGTTCATCTCGATGTCTTCCTGCATGGCCTCGAAGTCTTCCGGCTTCATCGCCCAGTAGTTTTCGAGCGGAACGTTCGCCACTTCGAGCCAGTAATCCGTCGGCGCCTTGAAATCGAGCTCGATACGCGTGTTGTCGCCAAAGGTGAAATAGCCGAAATCGGCCATGCTCTCGATATTGACCTTTGCCAGCTCGCTCAGTTCCTCGCGCGAGTAGATCCCGTCATTGTTTTTGTCGAAGCCCTGGATCGCAAAGGCTGTGAAGGCATCGTCAAAGCGGAAGATATGGCGAACGGCAACGGCCTCGCCGGCGTCGTCGAAGACCAGCTTGGACCGCGCCTCCACGAAAACATGAGGATGAGCCGAAAGTCCGGTCAGGGTGCCCAGGACAAGCAACAGGCCCATGAACAGCCGGCCGCCCATTTTCAGGCAGGTCCTGCACGCACGGGCAATGAGGAACCGTAAGATCATCATTCACCAGGTATCAGATGTAACATGTTTACATGGCACGCTCCGCTTCCCTTGGCCAGAGAAGACGGCAGGAAGATGACAGGATGGTTTCGCAACGCAAAACCGCAAGGAAATGATTTTCGTGATATTTGGCTAATTGAGGAACATACAAACCGCTCAGAGGTCGGAATTTAGGAGATTAAAGACAAAATTCCCTGATTCAGGCGTAAAATATTCATAACAATAACCAAACTGCCGAGCCAGCCATGAACGCCATGCACACAACCGTCTACCACAGCGCGGTATTCGATCATCCGGAACTGAACGGCCACGAGGATGTGGTTTTCGTCCAGGACACGGCCACCGGTCTGCGCGCAATCATCGCCATACACGACACCACGCTCGGACCTGCCCTCGGCGGCTGCCGCGTCTGGCCCTACGAGAAGCCGGCGGACGCACTGACCGACGCCCTGCGCCTGTCCCGCGGCATGACCTACAAGAACGCCCTGGCCGGGCTCGATCTCGGTGGCGGCAAGGCGGTGATCATCGCCGATCCGCGCAAGGACAAGACGCCGGCCCTGATGGAAGCCTTCGGACGCCACGTGGACCGCCTGGCCGGCACCTATATCACCGCGGAGGATGTCGGCGTATCACCGGACGACATGGAAGCGGTTGCCCGCCAAACGGATCATGTGCGCGGCACAAGGGCCACCGGTCTCGGCGATCCGTCTCCCTATACCGCGCTCGGCGTCTTTGAAGGCATCAAGGCATCGGCCAGGCATGTTTTCGGCAACAGCGACCTTTCCGGCAAGACCGTGTCGGTCCAGGGGCTCGGCCATGTCGGCTACGACGTTGCCAGCCAGTTGCACGAGGCCGGCGCCAGGCTGATCGTCTCTGACATTCACGCCCCTGCCGTCCTGAAGGCCATCGAGGTCTTTGGCGCCACGGCCGTCGACCCGGGCGAAGCCCACATGGTCGACGCGGACATCTTCGTGCCTTGCGCACTTGGAGCGGGCCTCAACGCCCGGACCATTCCGCACATCCAGGCGAAGATTGTTGCCGGTGCCGCCAACAACCAGCTCGAAACCCCGGCGGACGGCGAAGCCCTGCGCAAGCGCGGCATTCTTTACGCGCCGGACTATGCCATCAATGCGGGCGGCGTGATCTCGATCGCGCTGGCCACGCCGAGCGGCGGGGACAATCTGGTTCGGCAGAAGACCTTTGCCATCGGCGACACCCTGGCTGCCATCTTCAAACGCGCAGCCGACGAGGGGACCACTCCGGAAAGGGTGGCCGACACCATGGCCGAGGAACGGCTCGCCAAGGCGAAAGCCGCCTGAAACAAAAAATCGCGCGCAGAAAGGAAAACGGCGGTCAACCCGCCGTTTTTTGTGCAACCTCGCACCATCATTCCGAACGGTCTGCAGCCCAGCCGCTTGGCCAGATCCGGAATGACCCGACGAGAGTTGGCCAACTGCCTCGAACCGAGGTCGCCTGCCGTTTTTTGATCGATGGATAAGCTCTGGGCTGTCGTGACAACAGCCTAGGACAACAGCCGCTCGTTCGCGGACTTGAACATCTGCTGCACAAGGAGCTTCGCGTCTTCCACCGCTGTTTCGCCCATTTCGGCGTAACAGGCAGTCACACCCTCATGCAGCAGATAGAGCTTCGAGGCAAACTGCTCCTGACCGCTGAGCTCGCCGAAGAAACGCAGCAGCTCGCCCTTGTGACGCTTCACCATGGATTCGATTTCGCCGCTGTCGGGATTGGCCGCGAGCGCCTGGCGGAACAGGCACTCCTTGCCTTCGGTCATGCGCATCCAGCCGCCCAGCTTGTCAAACAATTGCTCGGCCGCCGCCAGTCCCGGTTCGCTGACCCCTTCGCGCACATATTCCATATAGCGGCGGTGCCGATGTTCGAGCGCTCCCAGAACCATCGCTTCACGCGATGGGAAATGGCGGTAGAGAGTCCGCATGCTGACGCCGACACCGGCCCGCAGTTCAGGTACACTCGGCTCCGCGAAACCCCTGTTCCAGAACACCTGTTCCAGGCGCGCGGCAATATGCTGTTGGGCGTCATTCATGACTCGAGAGTGGTTGGTATACATCACATTTTCAAGTCAAACTTATCCGGAACCTTAATCCACGTAGTTTTACGTAATTACCCATGGCGGAAATTCTATCTGCAGGTCACACATAGAAAGAATTTCCGCAGCTTTTCAGGGAAACACGGCCCGTCGCAGACAGCGTTTCAACCATCCGAAATCACTTGTCCTTTCAGGTGCAGCTCTTGCTCTGCGAGTACCATTCAACCAGAAAATCGACGAACGCACGGACCTTGGCGCTCAGGTGACGCCGATGTGGATAGACCGCATGGATTCCGCGCAGCGGCTCCTCATACTCTTCCAGAAGCGTGACCAGCCGGCCGGCGGCAATGTCCTCGGAAACAAAAAACAGCGGCGTTCTGAGAAAGCCCAGGTCACAGAGGGCGGCCTCCCGGGCCGCGGCCGCGCTGTTCACCTCAAGCGGCCCCTTGACCGCCACCGACTGCCGGACGCCATTTTCGTAGAAAGCCCAGTTCTGCTTGTAGCGGTAATTGGTGTCGATGATGCAGGGGCGCGACGCCAGATCGGCAGGCACCTTGGGAGCACCGTATTTCTCGATCGCCGCGGCGCTCGCGCACACCACCGTGCGGAAGGGGGCGATCTTGCGCGCGATCAGGCTGGAGTCGTCCAGCTGGGTCACCCGCACCGCCAGGTCGAAGCCTTCTTCCACCAGATCCACGAACCGGTCTTCGAGCCGCAAGTCGAGCGTGATCTCCGGATAGCGGACCAGGAACTGCATCATGGCCTTGTTGAGCATGTCGTCACCCATCGACCTGGGCGCCGACACGCGCAGACGGCCACGGACTTCCTGATGCGACGACTGAACGGAGGCCTGAAGGTCATCGATCCGCTGAAGGATCTCCAGGGCTTCCTTGTAATAGGCTTCACCGACCTCGGTCAGCGACACCTGCCGGGTCGTCCGGTTCAGCAGCCGGACCCCCAGTTCGTCTTCCAGTTCGCCCACATATTTGGATACCAGTGCCTTGGACCTGCCCATTTCCCGGGCTGCCGCGGAAAATCCGTTCGAATCGACAACTTGAATGAAGCAGCGCATCCGCGTGATCGCATCCATCCGGCATCCTTCCCGTGGGCAAGTAACAGGCGAGTTGCTTAGCGTATTTTCCGCACAAGCGTCAAAGCTCTTGGCACAGGTCCGGTTTCAGTCCGTCCTCGGCCCGCGGCGGCGGCCGAGACGGCCGACACCGATCAGGAGACGCATCGTCAGCAGCCCGGCCAGGGCGCCGACACCGGCAGTCACGAAACCGGTCGCCGTCACGGGCACGGCAGGTTCGTAGTCTTCGGCGGTTGCCTGTGCCAGCTGCGGGTCGAAGCCGCGCGCGAAAATCATCAGCCGTTGAACCGGCCCCGCCGTCTCCAGCTCGGCCTGCTGCTGCTTCAGCCGGCTCAGGCGGATTTCCGCATTGAGCATGCTGGTGCCGCGTGCCCTTATGAAAGGGTCCTCGGATTCCTTCTGGCGGGCAATTGCTTCGGCGGTGGTCAGCCCGTGCGCGGCCGCATCCCGGTTGAAATCCGCCAGGATCTCCTGCAGCGCGTCGATCGCACCGCCGAGTCTTTGCCTGTATTGCTGTGAGAATTCCGGCAGCTGCGACGTCGCCGTGCCGCTCACCAGCATCACAATCAGCATCAGGACCCGCGCCATCCCAACCTTCCCCGTCAGTCGCTAAGACTTATGATCCCCGCTTCGGCGGTCTCCGTGCCGAAAACGAGCCGCTCCCCTTTCGCGTCCCAGTCCATGGTCGACACCGGACCCTGACCCGGGCGCCTGAGCAGGACTTCCGCATTGTCTTCGAACCGGCACATCAGGATCATGCCGTCCTGATAGCCGACGGCAACGACATCCTCCTTCGGATGACAGGCCACCGCCGACACCAGATTGTCGCCCCTTGCCCCAAGTTGCAGCGGCGCCTGACCCATCGGCCCGGTCTTGCCGGAAAAAGGCCAGAGGATTGCGGCATTCGCGCCGGAAGTTGCCAGGTATTTGCCTTTCGCTGACCAGCTGAACGACTTCACCTTGGCCGGATAGCCGGTCATGCGCATGTCCTGCGTGTCGGACAGGCGCCATCCGTGCAATGCATTTTCCTGCATGGCCGTGACGAGATACTTGCCGTCCGGGGAAAAACTGATCCCCAGATGCGCGCCCTTCCAGCTGAACTCGACCGGGTCCCCGTCGGTGCCCGCCCACCAGAGCGTCGCTCCGTCGTAACGGGACACGGCAAGACGCATGCCCTTGGGCGCGAAGGCAAGGCCGCCGACCGCACGCTCATGCGCGAATTCCTTTTCGCGGCCGTCGCCGAGACGGACCCAGGCGGTGCGCCCGCTGGCAAAGGCGACCGCGCCGGACGGTCCGGCCGCGATCAGGTCGATCCACTTGCGCGCACGCTCGGCAACGAGCCCGCCCGACCCGTCGGGCGCGGTGGCATAGATGCAGCCGTCGTCTCCGGAGGTGATCAGGCAGGACTTGTCCAGCGCCGGCTCTGCGGCCAGCAGCCCGCCCTTGTGGGGAGCATGTTTCGTTTCGCCCACCCCGGAAAACAGGATCTCCCCTTCGCCGGAAGCGAACCAGGCGCAGTCTTTCAAGAAGCCGGCACGAACGACAAAGCCGTCCAGCTCAACAGGTGCGATTGTCGGCACGGCGGTCGATCCCTATTGCGCGGCACAAGCCTGGAAACTGTCTTTGAGCACGTCCCAGTTGAGATCGCGGCCGATGAAGACGAGGCGGCTTTCGCGCGGCTCATCCTCTTTCCAGTCGCGCTGGTGATCGCCTTCGACGATCATGTGCACACCCTGGATCACGTAGCGCTGCGGATCGTCCTTGAAGGCCAGGATCCCCTTCATGCGCAGGATGTTCGGCCCCTGCACCTGGGTAACCTGGTTGATCCAGGGAAAGAACATGTTCGGGTCGAGGTCACCGGCCTTCAGCGAAATGCTCTTCACCGAATGCGGGTCGTCATCATGATGATGGTGCCCGTGATCATGGTGGTGCCCGTGATCATGACTGTGGTCGTGTCCATGCTCATGATCGTGATGATGATGATCATGGTCGCAGTCCGGGCCGCATTCGTGCTCGTGGTGGCCATGTTCGAGGAAATGCGGATCGAGCGACAGGATCCGGTCGAGATCGAAGGCGCCGCGATCGAGCACCTTGGCGATGTCGACGCCGCAGCGTTCGCTGTGATGCAGCACGGCATAGGGGTTGATCGCCTTGATCCGCGCCTCGACGGCTGCGAGTTCTTCCGCGCTGACGAGATCCGTCTTGTTGATCAGGATCACATCGGCAAAGGCGACCTGGTCCTCGGCCTCTTCGGTGTCTTCGAGGCGTTGCAGCACATGGCGCGCATCGACAACGGCGACAACCGCATCCAGCTTGGCCGATGCCCGGACATCGTCGTCCATGAAGAACGTCTGGGCCACCGGCGCCGGGTCGGCAACGCCCGTGGTCTCCACGATGATGGCGTCAAAGGCGTTCTTGCGCTTCATCAGGTTCTGCACCGTGCGGATCAGGTCGCCGCGCACGGTGCAACAGATGCAGCCGTTGTTCATCTCGAAGATTTCCTCGTCGGATTCGACGAGCAGGTCGTTGTCGATGCCGACCTCGCCGAATTCATTGACGATCACCGCGTAGCGCTGCCCGTGGTTCTCGGTCAGGATCCGGTTGAGAAGAGTGGTTTTTCCGGCGCCGAGATAACCCGTCAACACGGTGACGGGGATCTGGGCCGGAGCGTCCTGGGTCGCGGTCATTGCGCAGCTTTCTGGCATGAGAGTGGTCTGACGGCCTGTCCCGCAGGCCTCCTGGGCGCGAATATAAGCACATCCAACGGCCAATGGGAGAGCCGGGGACAAATTTCCCCTCTTCCGGCGCCACCGTACCTTTTGAGGGCCGAAACACCTTTCCAAGGGCTTCGAACAGGTCTTAACGTCTATCCGCAAAGACCAACAGGCGCGGGAGGCCCATCATGCTTCAGACAATTGCCGGATTTGACCGCATAGGCGAGGAAAACGCGTTTGCCGTGCTGGCACGGGCCACGGAGCTGGCGCAACAGGGCCGCGACATCATCAATCTCGGCATCGGCCAGCCGGATTTCAAGACACCCGGGCACATCGTAGAAGCGGCGGTCAAGGCACTCAGGGACGGCCATCACGGATATACACCGGCGACCGGCATTGCGCCGCTCAGGGAAGCCGTCAGCGCGGATCTCCTGAAACGGCACGGTGCGGAGACCGATCCGGGCAACGTCCTGATCGTGCCCGGTGGCAAGGTGACCATGTTCATGGCCATCCTGATGTTCGGCGAACCGGGGACCGACATTCTCTATCCGGATCCGGGCTTTCCGATCTACCGTTCGATGATCGAATTCACCGGCGCCCGCCCGGTGCCCGTGCCGATCCGGGAAGAAAACGACTTTGCCTTTTCGGCTGAGGAAACACTGTCCCTGATAACCGGGCGCACGCGGCTTCTGATCCTGAACTCGCCGGCCAACCCGACCGGTGGCGTGACACCCCGCGCCGAGATCGAAAAACTGGTCCGCGGCCTCGAACACCATCCCCAAGTCGCGGTCCTGTCGGACGAAATCTATTCGCAGATGACCTATGACGGCATGGAACACGTGTCGCTGCTGACATTCGACTCTCTGCGCGACCGCCTGATCCTGCTGGACGGATGGTCGAAGACTTACGCCATGACGGGCTGGCGCCTCGGCTTTGCCGTCTGGCCGGACGCCCTGATCGACAAGGCGCGGAAACTCGCCGTGAATGCCTGGTCCTGCGTCAACGCGCCCGCCCAGTATGCTGCCCTTGCCGCCCTGACCGGCCCGCAAACGGCCGTCACCGAGATGGTTCGGGAATTCGATGACCGGCGCAAGGTCATCGTCGCGGGTCTGAATGCGATCGACGGAATGAGCTGCCGGACGCCCCTCGGGGCATTTTATGCGTTCCCGAACATCAAGAACACCGGCTGGAAATCCAAGGAACTCGCGTCAAGCCTGCTTGAACACGCGGGTGTCGCAACGATCGGCGGACCCGACTTCGGGATCCTCGGCGAAGGTTACATCAGGTTGTCCTACGCTAACTCGACCGGGAATATCCAAAAAGCACTGGGACGGATCGGGGAATTTCTTTCCCGGAAATCAAAGAGCTAACTTCGGCAAACATTACCTTTACGCACAACAGGAATTCGTGACTATCATCAAGTCAACCCGGAACACTTCCGCAACGTATCCCTTTTATTAAACTTTTATCGTCTTGAATACGGACAAGCCTGACCATGGGCGCGATGACGAGGACCGATATGGCTGAAAGCATCATACTGGATCTGGAGCGGTCGTTCGGAAGTTTGAACGAATGCGTGCTGATCACGAATGCGGAACGGACCATTGTCTTCGTCAACGATGCCATGGTCGATCTCCTGCGCGAGAGCAAGGACAAGCTGGTCGGTTCGACAACCGAGCGCTTTTTCGCGGACGCGTCGCAATTCGCGGCAATGGGTGAACTCTACAAGACGCCGTCTGATCAGCGGCACCGAAAATCCTACGAACTTGAACTGGTGCGTGGCGACGGCTCCAGGACAATTGCGGAAGTTGTCAGTGCTCCGTTGTTCGACAGCAAGCACAGCCTGGAAGGCCTTCTTTTCATCGCCCGCGACCAGTCCGAACGCAAGGCGCTGGAAAGCAAGCTCAGCGACATCGCGCTCACGCTGGAAGACGCCCTGGATGCGATCACCGAGGGGTTCGCGATCTATGACAGTGAAGACCGCCTGATCATCTGCAACGACCAGTATCGCGAGATCTATGCACATTCGGCGCCGGCGATTTTCCCGGGCAACCGGTTCGAGGACATCCTGCGGTTCGGCCTCAACAGGAACCAGTATGACACGGGCAATCTCAGCAATGATGAATGGCTCGAGGAGCGCATGGCCCGCCATCTGGCTGCAGACGGATCCGTCGTGGAGCAGAACCTCGGCGACGGCCGCTGGCTGCGCGTTTCGGAAACGCGGACCACCAGCGGCGGCATCGCCGGCATCCGGGCCGACATCACCGAGCTGAAAAAGGCCCGGGCCCAAGCGGAAAACGCCTATCGCAACCTGTCCCTGATGGCCGACAACATCACCGCGAGCGTCACCGAGGTGGATGTGGACGGCAACTGTGTCTTCGTCAACAAGACCGGGTGCGAATGGTTTGCCGAAAAGCCGGAAACCCTGATCGGCACCCGCCTGCGCGACCGGCTGCCCTGGAAGGAACGCGAACAGGTGCGCGCCGCCTTCGACCAGGCCCTGAGAGGCGAGAAGGTGTCCGCGGAGGTCAGCTTTCACTTTCCGGACGGCGTTCATCGCGAATGCCTGATGAGCTGCAATCCCCGCGTCGCCGAAGACGGCACGGTGGAGGGCATCGTTGTGCTGATCTCCGACATCACCGATCGCAAGAAGACCGAACGCACGCTGGCCGAGCTTTATGCAATCACCTCCACGCGCGAACTCAGCCATGATGACAAGATCGCCGAAATCCTGCGCCTGGGGACGGAGCATTTCGACCTGCCATTCGGCATCATCAGCCACGTCATCGACGATCACTACACCATCACCCATGCGCACAGCCCCGGCGAAGAATTCGTGCCCGGCACCTCCTTCCCGCTGGAAAACACCTACTGCAGGCTGACGCTGGACGCCGATGGCCCGCTGGCGACCGCGAAAGCCGGCGAATCCGAATTTGCCAGGCATCCCTGCTACGAGATCTTCGCTCTCGAGACCTATATCGGCGCGCCGCTCCTGGTGGACGGCGTGGTTCATGGAACGATCAACTTCACGTCGCCCGATACGCGTAAACGCCCGTTCTCTCCGGCGGACATTCAGATCGTGCGCCAGTTCGCGGACTGGGTCGGCCATGAAATTGCCCGCCAGCGCGACCATCAGGCCCTGATGGATGCCAAGATCAACCTGGAGCGTGTGGCCAGCATTGACGACCTCACCCAGATCCTGAACCGCCGCGCCTTTCTGGAACGCGCCAATACGGAAATCCAGCGCTTCCGCCGGACGAAGCAGCCTTTCACCGCGGTCATGATGGACATCGACAAGTTCAAGCAGATCAACGACCTGCATGGCCACGCCGCCGGTGATGAAATCCTCAAACTGTTCGCGAACGTCGTTGGCGGCGCCCTGCGCGCCGTTGATGTGTTCGGGCGTGTCGGCGGCGAGGAATTCTGCATGATCCTGCACAACACCAGCATGGAAGATGCCATGCTGGTCTGCGAACGGCTGCGGGTCAGGATCATGGAGGAGTGCCAGCTGGATCGCGTCGAGCAGACGGTCACCTGCAGCCTGGGTCTGGCCGCGGCGGCCCGCGAGGATGTCGAATTCTCGACCCTCATGCAAAAGGCGGACACGGCGCTCTACGAGGCCAAGTCCACCGGCCGCAACAAGTGCGTCGCCTATGTGGGGGAGCCTGAGAAGGTTTCGGTTTTTTAGACGGACGCACCGCGTCTGCCCACCCGGTTGCCCGGCCACGCCGGAACCGCCGGCAGGAAGTATGGCGCCAACCTGAAATCCGGGCCTTCAAGGCACGACCGCCATAGCCACACGTGACGGATCAGGTGGTCTTTGCCGTGATAAGGGCCTATGTGGTCCGGCATTTCCGACGCATTCCGAAAAGACATCCCGCCGCAAACCGGACACCCGAACGGCCTTCCGCACAAGCCTGCGCGGCACCCGTGTCGCCTGACAGCATTTTGGTGCCGTTCTTTTGACGCACACGGCCCGACATGCAACAGTACGGTGAAGCGGGCGGAGTGGTTTATAAATCAGAAACTGAAACAAAATTATTACGACCCCTTCGCCGGATCACCTCTACGGCTCGACTTGTCATTTCTTGCCTATACAATTCAGGGAGGGACATTTGTTCAAGAAAATACTCATTCCTATTGACCTAAGTCATGCGGATAAACTGGAAAAAGCTGTTTCCACGGGCGCATACCTGGCAAAACAGGACAATCTTCCTGTGGTCTTCACGGCCGTGACGACGGCTGCCCCGGGACCTCTGGCGCACACCCCTGACGAATTCAGGAAAAAGCTGGACGCGTTTGCCGCCGAGCAAGGCACGAAACACGAAGTTCAGGCTTCCGGCCATGCCGTGTTTACCCATGATCCGACGATCGACCTCGATGAAGGCCTCCTGCAGGCCGTTCATGAAACCGGTGCGGATCTTGTGGTCATGCAAACGCATATTCCCAACATCGCGGATCATCTCTGGCCCTCCAATGGCGGACGCCTCGCAAGTCATGCGGATGTCTCCGTCTTCCTCGTCAGATAAGTGAATCCCGAACCACAAGGAACGCGCCCATGAGCGACAGCACAGGCAACCAGGGCATCCCGGATCCTGAAGGGGATGCCAATATCATCGACACCGATTACGAAATCGGCCAGGACAATATCGAGACAAGCGTCGGCCCCTTCAACCTCGACATCCACAACCCGGTCTTTCTGGTCTCCGGACTGACCATCGTCGCCTTCGTTTTCCTGACCCTCGCCTTCCAGACCGAGGTCGGACCACTCTTCGACGCCTTGCGCAAATGGCTGACGTCCAATCTGGACTGGTTCTTCATCATTTCGGGCAACGTTTTCGTGCTTGTCTGCCTGGTGCTGATCGTCACGCCGCTTGGCGGTGTCCGCATAGGCGGCAAGGACGCGGATCCGGACTACACCTATTTCGGCTGGTTCGCGATGCTGTTCGCGGCCGGCATGGGCATCGGCCTGATGTTCTTCGGCGTTCTGGAACCCGTCTATCACATGGCCTTTTCCGAACCGCTCGGTGTGGCCAAACCCTTCGATGCTGACGGCAACCTGATCCCTGAAAATGTCGCTGCGGCGAAAGCCATGGGCATGGCGGCCACGATCTTCCACTGGGGACTGCATCCCTGGGCGATCTATGCCGTCGTTGCGCTGGCACTGGCCCTGTTCTCGTTCAACAAGGGACTGCCGCTGACCATGCGGTCGGTGTTCTATCCGATTTTCGGAGAGCGCACCTGGGGCTGGCCGGGTCACATCATCGACATCCTCGCGGTGTTCGCCACCCTGTTCGGTCTTGCGACCTCGCTCGGCTTCGGTGCCCAGCAGGCCAATGCCGGGCTCGACTTCGTGTTCGGCATACCGGTCAGCGACACCGCCCAGGTGATCCTGATCATCGGCATCACCACGGTCGCACTGGTCTCGGTGCTGCGCGGTCTCGATGGCGGCGTCAAGGTCCTGTCCGAAATCAACATGCTGATTGCGGCCCTGCTCCTGGTGTTCGTGATCGCCGCCGGGCCGACGGCCACGCTGGTGTCCGATTTCTTCGCCAACCTGGTAGCCTATGGCAAGGATGTCATTCCGCTGTCCATGCCGTTTGGCCGGGACGACGACGGCTTCCGGCAGGGCTGGACATCGTTCTACTGGGCCTGGTGGATTTCCTGGTCGCCGTTTGTCGGCATGTTCATCGCCCGGGTCAGCCGGGGCCGGACCGTGCGTGAATTCGTGGTCTGCGTCCTGATCATCCCGACCATTGTCTCGGTTGTCTGGATGACGGCCTTCGGCGGCACCGCGGTCGAGCAGGTTCTGACCAGCGGTGCCGACAGCAAGGTCCACGAATACGTCATCGCCAGCTACAGCCCGGAACTGTCGCTGTTCGGCATGCTTGCCGACCTGCCGATGGCCTCGATCACCTCGTTCATCGGCATCGTCCTGGTGATCGTGTTCTTCGTCACCTCGTCCGACTCCGGTTCGCTGGTTATCGACACGATAACGGCGGGTGGCAAGGTCGACGCACCGGTGTCACAGCGCGTGTTCTGGTGCACCTTCGAGGGGCTTGTGGCCATTGCCCTGCTCCTCGGCGGCGGGCTCGGGGCGTTGCAGGCCATGGCCGTCTCGACGGGCTTCCCGTTCACGATCGTGCTGCTCCTGTCCTGCTATGCCATCTTCAAGGGCCTCATGGACGAGCCCCGCTAGCACAGGGCACATTGACAAACACAACGGGCGGCCACTGGCCGCCCGTTTTCATGTCCGGAACCTGATGCACTTATTCGGTCAGTTTCGGTGCCAGCCGAACCCCGGGCGGCGGCGAACTTTCGCGGATCCGCAATTCTGGTTCGATCACGATCGGGGTATTGGGCACACGATCACCCGCAATCTGCCGCAACAGGGTCAGGGCCGCCAGGCGGCCGATCTTGTCCGGTTGCGCGGAAACAGTGGTCAGGGCGGGGGTCCGCGCATCCGCACCGTCGACATCGTCATAGCCGGTGATGGCGATATCCGGCCCGGGTTCGATACCAGCACGCCGGAAGGTGGTCATCAGTCCAAGCGCAACCAGGTCGTTGAAGGCAACGATCGCCGTCGGCCTGTTCGGAGCTTCCAGGATCTTGGGAACCGCGGCCCGGCCGTCTGCCTGTGTCATCAGTTCCGGAAGGTCGAGCTGCTTGTCCGGATCCAGTCCGGCCTCTTCAAGCGCCATGCGCCAACCCGCGTTGCGGTAGCGGCCGGTCGAGCTGCCGCGCCGGCCGCCGACCATGGCAATGTCCTTGTGCCCCTGCCGGATCAGGTGGCGGGTGACCTGGTAGACACCGCTCTGGTCGTCGCCGCGCACGCACGGCGCCCACACGCCCGGGACTTCGCGCGCCACCAGCGTGACCGGGATGCCCTGATCCACTAGGCGGTTGATTTCTTCCGCGGTGGTGCCGACCGAGGGACACAGGATCAACCCGTCCGCCCGATGCTGCAGCAGTGTGTTCACGAAGGCGCGCTGGCGCTTGACGTCGTCCCTGTGGTTGCTGATGAAGATCATCTGGCCCTGCTCCTCCAGAACGTCTTCGAGCGCGGAGAAGACTTCGGCGAAATAGGGGTTCAGGATGTCATGAACGGCAACGCCGACGATCTGGCTGCGCGCCGTGCGCAGCGACGCCGCGGAGCGATTGTAGATATAGCCGATTTCCTGGGCTGTCTGCTTGACCTTTTCCCTGGTTTCCTCGGCAACAAGCGGACTGTCCCTGAGCGCCAGCGACACCGTGGCGGTCGAAATGCCGAGCTGGTCGGCAATATGTCCAAGAGTGAGCCGCTTGCCTGGTTTTTGCGGGAGGTCCGGCGGAGGGGGCTTGGATCCGTTGTCTTCAGACATTCATTTTTCTCGGTGACCGCGGCAGCGATGGGAGCAACCGTTATATCTCCCGGCCACCGCGGTAAACAGGTTTTTCTGAATTTCCTGCGTTTCCTCTGAAAACCTCACCGGCCCGGCGCGGAATCATCGAATTCTTCGCGCAGGTTGACGACGACCCGCCGGTTCTGGGACTGGCAGGTCAGCTCGTCGCAGTCGGTGACCGGCCGTTCCACGCCGTATCCCTTGACCCACAGGCGTTTCTGGTTGACCCCAAGCTTGACGAGTTCGGCCATGACCGCGTTCCCGCGCTGCGTGGACAGGGTTTTCTGGGCCGCCTCGCTGCCTGGGTCGTCGGCATGTCCCTGGATCTTGACCAGCCACTTCTTGTTGCGCTTCAGCCAGCGCGCCTGGTTTTCGATCGTGATCCTGGCTTCGTCGGTGACAACGGCAGAGCCCTTCTCGAAATAGATCCGGCGGCCGACATTGATGATGAACTCTTCCTCGGAGCCGGGCGAGATATTGCCGAAACCGGCTGCCGGCGCGTTGGTGACGTCCGGAGACGAGATGCTGGAACTGTTACAGCCGGCAAGCGCGAATCCGATGATGAGCGCGATCGCCGCACCCTGGCCAAACCGGCCAATCCAATTTTCCAAGGAAGCCCCCACGGTCCTTTGTTGTTTTTATGAATGCCGGCATCAGCCGGCATTCGCCCCAAGGTGCTCCAGCACCAGAACGCCGGTTCCTTTCGGACAGCGCTGATAGAGATCGATCACGTCCTCCGGAAACATCCGGATGCAACCGCTCGACACATCACGGCCGATGCTCCAGGGCTCCAGTGTCGAGTGCAGCCGGTAGCCGAGATCGCGGCCGTCACGATAGAGATAGAGCGCGCGCGGCCCGAGCGGATTGTTGGCCGCCCCGCCCTCCACCAGGCGCGGCAGGTCAGGCTGTCGCTTGAGCATCTCGGGTGGCGGCACCCAGCGCGGCCACATCGCCTTGCGATCGATACGTGCGCGTCCGAACCACTGGAACCCTTCCCGGCCCACACCCACACCATAGCGAAGCGCGGTGTTGTTTTCCCAGACCCAGTAGAGGAAGTGGTTGTTGGTATCGACCACCACGGTGCCCGGTGGCTCGTCGCTGAAATACTTGACCATCTGGCGGTGCCAGACCGGGTCGATGCGCTTGAAATTGGTCCTGCGGTATTGAAAGCCGCTGTCGGGCTGATAGCCATTGAAATAGGCATTTGCGGCGGCATTCGCCCGGGCTACATGCGGCATGGCAAGCGTGCCCGCAACGGCAGCAGCCCCTCCCAGAAATCCGCGTCGGTTCAGTTCCATGCCATACCCCCTTCAGACAGGCTGGTGACCCTTGCTGACCGGCATGTTGCCAACAGCAGACATTCTCTCAGGCATCCACCGGCGCGCGATGAACCGCCCTTGGCACAAGAATGACAGGCGGTATTAAGACGGAAAGACACCTGAGCCGTCAACCGCTTCGCAGGCAAGAACAGGTTGCCGGGGCAAGGTTATATGCCTTTCACCCGCTCCCGGTAGAGGATGTAGAGACCGGAAGCGACCACGATGGCGGCCCCCAGAAGGGTGGTGAATGTCGGCACATCCGCAAAGATGAAATAGCCGAGGGTGATCATCCAGACGATCTGGATATAGATGAACGGTGCCAGAACCGGGGCCGGCGCGATCCGGTGGGCCATGATGAACAGGAAATGCCCGCCCGCTCCGAAGACGCCGGTGGCAAGCAGAAGCAACCAGGTCCAGGCGTCCGGAGGCGTTTGCCACACCGTCAGCCCTGCCGGTGCCATGGCAACCGCTGCGACGATCCCGGAAATGATGAGGAGCCCCGCGGATCCGTCCGTCGCCGTCAGCATCCGGGTCAAGAGCGCATAGAGTGCGTAGAAGATCATGGCCGCGACGGAGTAGATCGCCGCCCAATGCATGCCGCCGAGCCCGGGCTGCGTCACGACCAGGACACCGATGAACCCGACAATGATCGCCGCCCAGCGCCGCGCGCCCGCCCATTCCCCGAGCATTGGCCCGGCAAGCGCGGTGATCACGAAGGGACCCGCGAACATGATGGCCATCGTTTCCGCCAGCTGCAGGTAGCGCACGGCCAGGAAGTTGCAGATGGTCGTGCCGAGAAGGCAGAAGGCCCGCACGATCTGCAGGACGGGCCGACGTGTTTTCAGGAGCGAAGGTTTCTTCCAGACCTGGAAAAGAACCAGCGACAGGAACACATGGCTGACGAAGCGCATCCAGACGATCTGCAGGGTCGGCAGGCTGGTCGACAGGTATTTCGCCGTGGCGTCCAGAACCGAGAAGCTGAGACAGGCCAGCACGATGAGACCGATGCCCGCGATCGGCGCGGCGCCGGACGCACCGTTGCCACCGGACTGTTTCTGACTGTCATGTGTCATGGGCGGTGAGCCTTGAAAGCAGATCATCCGCAGATGACGGAAATTCGGAACGGACCGTTCCGGAGGGAACCACCCGCTTGAGAAAATATCAGTCAGCCATTACCTGAAAGGAAAGACACACGGAAACCGGCATGCCTGTTGCGGATATCGATACCTGGCTGGGGCGCCTGTCCATCGAAGAAACTGACGGCGCACTCACCCGCATACAATGGAACGGCCCCCCAAGCCAAGACAAAACACCTTTGCTGGCGGAGGCCGTCAGGCAGATCGGGGCCTACATGTCGGGTGATTTGAAAACATTCGACCTGCCGCTTGCCCCCAGGGGCGGAGAGCTTCACCAGGCGGTGTTCAGGGCCATGCTGGCGATCCCGTATGGACAAACCAGGACGTATGGCGATCTGGCCAGGGAATTGGGCACCTATGGCCAGCCCATCGGCCAGGCTTGTGGTGCCAACCCGCTCCCGATCGTCATCCCGTGCCACCGGATCCTGTCGGCCAACGGGCTTGGCGGCTATTCCGGCGACGGCGGCACGGAGACCAAGATCGCGCTCCTGAAACTGGAAGGCGGGTATCCGTTCCTGGTCTGAAAAGCGACGGCAGCCTGGTCGCTTCAAGACCCGGAGCGAAACACGCGTCCGTGCGCCGGTGTTCAGGCCCGGCGCCTGACGAACCGTGAAGATTAGAAAATCAGGAACCCGATGAACATCATCACGCCGGCAAGCGCGCTCCAGGCCAGGAATTCCTGCCACCGGGTCCGTTGTGACCGGCTGGACCCCCAACCACGGACCGCTGGCGCCGAACGCAGGCCGAAACGCTGACGCCCGATCGAGCTGTCGGTCACATGCGCGAAACGGCGACGCAGTTCCGCTGCCCGGCGCTCACCCCGGTTTTCGTTGATCGTCTGCGTGCTCATTGCCATTTCCCGTGTCCTCCGCGTGTCTTCGGATCTTGCGGAGAGATGGTTTTGGCCGGATCCGAATTCAAATGAGCGATTTGTAATGTTCGAGATCAGACCGGGGCACGGTGCCTCACCGGATCAGGCAGCGGACAGTTCCTTGGCTTTCTTGCCGTCCTCGCCGGCCTTTTCATCACCGGCCTTTTCATCGCCGTCTGTGTCGAAATCGGCTTCGTGCTCGGGGTCAAGGTCAACCGCGATCGACAGGTTCTTTTCCACCTGACGCAGCAGCTTGCGCAGTTTCTTGCGGTCCTTGTCGTCGAGACCGGACATGGCTTCGCGCTCGAGCCGTTTCCAGGCCTTGTCCACCGACAGGACCAGCTCCCGTCCGGTGTCCGTCAGGTAGACACGGGCCAGACGCCCGTCGGAATCGGACACCTGGCGCCTGACATAGCCCTGGCTGGACAGCCGGGTGACCATCTTCGTGACGGTCGGCGGCTGAACGCCGAGGGCCAGCGCCAGCTGGCTCATGGTTCGGCCGTCTGAATCGGCGAGAACCTTCAAAACCAGTTCCTGCCCCGGATGCAGGCCGATCCGCATCAGGTGCGAACCGGAGCGGGCACGCTGCGCCTTCGCGGCCTGAACCAGCCGAAACGTTATGCTTTTCTTGTAGTTGAAAGCCATCAACACACCCCCGTCCTCAATCAATCCTATCACGTTCGTCTTCAACGCGCGGAACCCTAGCGGGAGTATTTAACCGACGAATGACAGTTGCCGCCTTCCCGCCGATTTTTCCGCAGGGGCGAGGACTTGGGTGTTTTTAGCCTGCTAACCGGGCAACACCTAGAGCACATCGGCCGGGTTCATGGCATCCTGGAGCGCGGCCGAGACCACCCGGCAATGGTCCGTGTAAGACGCCGAGGTCCGAAATCCGTCTCCACGCGGCCGGGGCGCGTCGATCACCTGCTCGCAGATCACCCGGCCGGGCCGGGCCGCCATGACAACGACGCGGTTCGACAGATAGACCGATTCAAACACCGAGTGGGTCACGAACAGGATGGTCCAGCCAAATTTTTCCTGCAGGTCCAGGAGGTCTTTGTTCAACTTGAAACGGGTGATTTCATCAAGGGCGGCGAATGGCTCGTCCATGAGGAGAACCCTTGGCCGCGTGATCAATGCCCGGGCAATCGACACCCGCATTTTCATGCCTCCGGACAGCTCTTGCGGCAGCTGATCGGCAAAGTCCGAAAGCCCCACGGTTGCAAGCGCCTCCATGATCCGGTCACGGGCCGCCAGTCGCGACACGCCCTTCGCCCGCAAGGGCAGCCAGACATTGTCAAATACGCTCGCCCAGGGCATCAGGGTTGGTTCCTGAAAGACGAACCCGAGTTCGTGTTCGGTCTGCGAGCGCCCTTCCAGCGGCCAGTCGAGCGTTCCCGTGCTCGGATCGGACAGGCCGGCGATGATCCTGAGTGCACTCGACTTGCCACAGCCGGACGGCCCGAGCAAAGACACGAACTCCCCCGCCCGCACGTCGAGTGAAAAATCCGCCAGGGCCGTGGTTCCGTTGTCGAAGACCTTGCGGATGCCCTTCAGGGAGACGATGACCGGGGCCTTGTTCTGCTCTGACATCTGGTCGGCTGTATCCTTTCCGGTTGAGCGCTGGAGACGAAGGTCAGTCCCGGACCTTGAGGGCCCCTGCCAGCAGCGGAATTGCGAGCGTCAGGATGGCGACGGTAGCAAACGACGCCCTGAGCGACAAAAGATCGCCGACAAATCCCAGAAGCGGCGGCCCGAACAGGAACGCCCCGTAGCCCAGGGTGGCGACGGCAGCCAGGGCCGATCCCTTCGACATGTTCGGATCGCTGGCGGCACGCGACATGGCGAGCGGAAACAGGACCGCATATCCGAGCCCCATGACGAAGCTGCCAGCCCAGACCATCCAGATATTCAGACCGGACACAAGCAGAAGGCAACCGGCAAGGGCGACGACCCCACTCATTCGCGCGACGATGACCGGACCGAAGCGGGCGATCACCCTGTCTCCGGCCAGCCGCATGATCACCATGGCCACGGAAAAGACGGTGAAGGCGGTCGGCGCGAGGGATTCCGGATAGCCGAGATCCTCGATCTGGTAGAGCGCCGCCCAATCGGTCATGGCGCCTTCGCCCAGGGCGGCGACCAGCGCCAACAGGCCGACCAGGATGAGAGCTCCCTTCGGCAGGGCGAACAGCGGCGCCTTGCTTTCCTGCGCAGCGCTGTCCTCGCGTGGCCATGGCTGACGCCAGAACCAGATCAGGAACGGGGCCACGACCAGGCTCCAAAGCGCAAAATGCACGGGAACACTCAGGCCGAACTCAATCGCAAGTCCGCCAACCAGGGCGGCGGTGCCCGCACCAAGGCTGAACAGCCCGTGATAGGACGACATGATCGGACGGTCGTAGGCGGTCTCGACCTCTGCCCCCCAGCCGTTCATCGAAATGTCGAGGGCGCCAAAGGTGAACCCGGCGAAAAAAAGCGCCAGCGTCAGCAGCGCAACGGAAGGTGCCAGCCCGACCAGCAGGAAAGCCGCGACATTCGCGGCCGCCAGAAGCTTGCTCATCGGCGCCGCCCCCATCCGGTCGATCAGCATTCCGGTCAAGGGAAACGCGACAAACGCACCGAAGGCCATGACAAGCAGCAACAGGCCGAACCCGCTCTCGTCCAGACCGGTCGCCTCCTTCACATGCGGGATGCGGGAGGCCCACATGCCGATGAAGGTGCCGCACATGAAAAAGATCGCCGAAACAACCCGGCGCGCAGCGGAAGCGTGGTCCTTGAAAGGGTCTGACATGGGCTGAACGGCTTGGGAAGCGGCACGAGGAAGGAGGTGGCCTTCTTCTCACGGCACAGGCCGCGACACAAGCACTCCGCCAATCAAATCCGGACCCGCGCACAAAAAGCATCACCGGCACAAGGCAGTTTCAAGGGCAACGCGGCGCGCTCAGGCGAAGAGTGCGTTCTCCTGTCCATTGCCGCCGGCGGCGCGTTGCGACGCGCTTTCGTAAGCGGATATGGCAGCGGCGAATTCGGACTGACGATCATCGCGCTCGGAGCCGGTGCCGCCGTTTTCGTCAGCGCTCTGCGGATCCCCTGGAGGCCTGTTGGCCTCGGGCGGACCGTCCTCGGCCGGAGACACCTCGGTGCCGGATGGGCTGTCTTCATCTTCCCCGCCGCTCAATTCCTCGGCCTGTTGCGCGCGCAGCTCCGCCTGCGCTTCGGAAAGCTGCGAGCGGGCCTGCTGTGCAACTTTCAGATCCTGCGAGGATGGTTCAGCGGGCGCCGTTGCGGCCCGGATGACAATCTGCATCTTGCGGACGGTGGCTTCGGGCGTGCGTTCCTTGGAGGTGTCGATCTGAACCTCACCGCCAACGGCATAGCGCTTGCCGTCCGGCCCCTGCTGGAAGGTGTAGCTCGGCGCACCGGCATAGGCACCGCCCACGCGGGCATGGGCCTGCTCATGCGCCCGCACTTCCCTGTCGCGTTCCTTCAGGTCCTCGACCTGTTTTTCCTCGGCCTCGTTCAGGCCGTCGCCATCGGAATCGCCTTCTTCCTGCGCGGCGGCCGGTTCTTGCGCGGCGGCGCTCTCGGCTGTGTTCGCCGTGGCCGGGTTTCCCCCGGCAGCCTCGCCCTCTTCAGACCCGGCCTCGTCCGCCCCCCCGGAAGCGCGACCGGAAGCGTCGCTGGAATTTTCCGCGCCCTGCAGGGCGACGACTGCCTCGGCAGTCAAGGGCGGCGCGCTGCCCGCCCGGACGGTCGCCGCCCGGGAACTGGCCAGGCTGTCGCGCGCAGCAACCTGGTCCCGGCCCGGGGCTGTCTCCCCCGTGCCAGGTTCCGAAACGCCAGCGACACCGCTGCTCTTCAAGAGGTTCGCCGGCGTGTTGGACAGAAGCGCGCCGATCATGATGCGGATTGTCCATGGAAGGAGTCAGCAAATTCCTAACAGCGGTTAAGAACCTGACATCATATCCTCGTGATCGAGCCGGAATTCCGCCGCTCCGGCCCGGGCCCTTGCCTGCCCGGGCGCACTGTGCAAATGAAGTCGGACGGTTAACGGTTGAAACGGTCCGACATGACGCTTCCCCGCCCCTTGTGGCAAGACATGACCACGCTCGATTTTCAGGCGTCCGGCACGGACAGCTGGATTGCGGTTCTGCCCGTGGCGGCCGTGGAACAGCACGGACCCCACCTGCCCGTCTCCACCGACCTGACGATCGCCGAAGGCCAGGTCGGCCGTGTCCTCGAGCTGCTGCCCGAGGGATTGCCGGCAACCTTCCTGCCGGTCCAGGCGGTCGGCAAGTCGGACGAGCATCTCTCGTTTCCCGGCACCCTTACACTGAACTGGGACACGGTTACCCGAAGCTGGCTGGAGATCGGTGAAAGCGTCGCGCGTGCCGGCATCAGAAAGCTCGTTCTGATCAATTCCCACGGCGGCAACGTGCCGGTTCTCGACATCGTCGCACGGGACCTCAGGATCAGGCACGGAATGTTCGTAACCGCAACCAACTGGTTGCGGTTCGGTCAGCCGGACGGTGTCTATCCGGAAGAGGAATTCGTCCATGGCATCCATGGCGGCGACATCGAGACCTCGCTGATGCTGCACCTGCGCCCGGATCTCGTGCGCATGGAACTGGCCGCGGATTTTCCCTCCGAACAGCAGCGTTACCTGAAGGAGTTCAAGCACCTGCGCGGTCACGGCAAGGCGCAGTACGGCTGGATGTCAGAGGACCTCAACCCGTCCGGCGCGCTCGGCAACGCGGCCCGCGCCACCGCGGAAAAAGGCCGCCTGTCGCTGGATCACGCGGCACACGGCTTCATCGAACTCCTGAAGGATATCGATGCTTTCGATCTCGCACGGCTGAAGCAGCCCAAGCTGTAACTGCGCGCGTCGCGCCTGGATTGTTAATTGCGCCCACTGTTTGTTTACGTCAACGGAAGCAGAATCGCGTTCATTTCCACGTCAACTGCTCTCCGTCCAGTGAAAATAACAAATAACAAACCCTGAATTTCTTTGCGAATGACGCCATCTTCTGAGTGTTGACCTTTCCACCAATAGGCGACAGATTAATCAGTCTGACGTCTGGAGGGACGGGTCCCGCGAAATCATGAATCTGTCAATCAGGCAATTGGCGACCTTTCGCGAGGTCATGCGGAGCGGCTCGATCTCGGAAGCAGCCAGAACGCTTGGCCGGACGCAGCCTGCGGTCAGCTCCACCATTGCCGGCCTGGAGACGGAACTGGAACTGAAACTGTTCGTGCGCGAACAGGGCCGGCTGGTGCCGACACCGGAGGCAGAGTTCTTTCTGGAAGAAGCCGAGGCGATCCTGAAGCGGCTCGAGATTTCCAAGCGCACCCTGCGCGGCCTTGCCAACCGGGAACACGGCCAGCTGCGCGTCGCGGGTATCCCGGAAGCCACGGCCGACTTCCTGCCGAACAGCCTGTCCCGCTTCCTTGCCGACAAGCCCAGCGTGAAAGTGGCCCTGGCAAGCCGGACGTCGGGGGAGATCGAGGAACTGATCGCCGCCCAGCAATTCGACATCGGGTTTGCGGAAACACCGCGGGCGCGCAATTCCTTCGACCAGACCGATTTCGACCTGGAATGCATGTGCGCCCTTCCGGCCACCGACCCGCTTGCTTCAAGGGAAGTGATCACGCCGGCCGAACTCGACGGCTACCCGCTGGCGCTGCTGCAGTCGGAACATCGCAGCCACAAACAGACCCTGGCACGGTTCCGCGACGCGGGTGCCGGCTTCAATCAGCGCTTCGAATTGCAGACCGCGTCACCGGGGCTGCGCTTTGTCGAAGCCGGGCTCTGCGCCCTGATCTGCGACATGATCACGGCATATGACGCGCAGGAAAAGGGGCGCACCGGCATGGGGCCACCCATGATCGTGTTCCGGCCGTTCCGGCCGCGGGTCCAGAACAGCTTGTCCATCCTGACGCCGACACATCGGCCAATCTCGATCGTCGCCAAGGATTTCTGTGCCTTCCTGGCTCAGGACGTCGCGACCGTACGCAACGCAATGATCAAGCGCGGCGCCTGAAGGTCCGGTCCGGCCGTATCCTGGGTTGCCGCACGCCTTGTTGTTGTCTTGCGCGCGGCCGATGGGGCCATGGTGCACGGAAAGGCAGGACCGCCGGCAGGTCAGCCGGCTGCGTTCTGGAAGATCGCCGTGTTGGCGGCAACGATTGCGACCGCGTTGGTGCGGTTCTTGGCGCCCAGGCGCGTGATGGCGTTGCGGATATGCGCCTTGACCGTTGCGATGGAAACGTCGAGTTCATAGGCGATCTGCTTGTTCACCTTGCCCTCGCAAAGCTTCAGCAGGATTTCCAGCTGACGGGGTGTCACGAGTTCGGTCAGGTTGAGCGGCCACCGGATTCCTCCAGCGAAGCGGCCGGTCGTGCCATCCTGTGCGGCGCAGCTGGTTAGGGCGAAATGGGCAGTCATCGCAGTGCTCCTTGGGGTTCCATGTGTATCCGGATCAGCAAACGGTCAATCGAACCCGAAGATCCGCCGCGAAACTGATCGATCTTGAAACATGAGGCATCTCGCCGGGTCCTCGGCCCGCGGGATGCTGACGGGACTTTTCATCATTCTTCCCGTGTTGTAAAATGTTAAAATGAATACTGCATAATGCTAATTTTTAGCATTATGACATCGGAGAACTTCCGCATGAGCAAAAAGCTCTTTTCCGGACACACCTTGCGCCAGATCCGTTCGGATTTCGGCCTGTCCCAGGTGGAGTTCGCCAAGAAAATCGGCCTGTCCACCGCCTATGTGAACCAGATCGAAAACAACAACAGGCCCGTCACCGCGTCCGTGCTTTTGACGATCAACCGGATTTTCGGGGTCGACCTGTCGGCCTTCGAAAAGAACGACCTCGACCGCGTTGTCCAGGATCTGCAGGAAATCTTCGCCGACACCCAGTTTCACAGCGCGTCGGTCGGCCGCCAGGAAATCCATGAACTGGTCACCCGGGCACCGGCGGTCACCAAGGCGATCATGGATCTTTACGGCGCGCTCAGGACCTACCATGACCGGGAAGCGATCGAGGACGATCTCGTCCAGCAAGGCGGCACAGGTGAGGAAGACACAGGCCCCAGGAAATCCGCCTATGACGAAGTCCGCGACTATTTTCACTACATGGACAACTATGTCGATGCGCTCGACCGGGCAGCGGAAAAGCTGGCGCGGGAGACCGGGCTAGCGCGGGCGCCATCAAAATTCGCCGCCCTGACGGCCTGGCTGAACGAGCGCTTCGGCATCACCGTGACCGAATTCCGCGACTACGAAGGCACCCTGATCCGCCAGGAGGATTACGCCCGCACGATTTCGCTCTACAGCGCCGTCCCCCAGTCAACCAAGAGCTTCCTGCTCGGATCCGTGATCGCGGAATTGTGCGTCCGTGACCTGATATCCGAGGAAGTCGAAAGGGCCCGCTTCAAGACCAAGTCGGCGGAGAGCATCGCGCGGCTTGCCCTCAGGAACTATTTTTCCGGCGCGCTCTTGCTGCCCTATGACGATTTTCTGAAGGCGGCCGCGGAATGCAGGCACGATATCCAGCTGCTCAGCAACCGGCTCGACGTCAGCATCGAAACCATCTGCCATCGCCTGTCGACCCTGCAGCGCCCCGGAGCGATGGGACTGCCGTTCTACTTCGTGAAGATCGACCGGGCCGGCAACGTGGTCAAGCGGCACAGCGCGACACGGTTCCAGTTCGCCAGGTTCGGCGGCTCCTGTCCGCGCTGGAACGTCCATCAGGCTTTCGAGCAGAACTCCAACAAGTTCACGTCCCAGGTCGCGCAGATGCCGGACGGTGTCCGCTACCTGTGCGTGGCCACCAGCATCACCAAGCACCAGCCCGACTACCGCAGCGGCGAACGCCGCTATGCGCTCGGCATCGGTTGCGAGGTCAAATATGCCGACGCGGTCGTCTATGCCGACGGCCTTGCGGTGGAAGACATTGCTTCACCGGAACCGATCGGTGTCAACTGCCGGATCTGTCCGCGCGACACCTGCGACCAGCGCGCCTTCCCCGCCATCGACAAGGAGCCCTTCATCGATTCCGGCCGGCGCGGCATTGTTCCCTACAGGGTGAAGGCCGCCGACTGAACATGCGCCCCTCGGCGGCCGGACGATCACCAAGTCGATCGGGCAACAGCGTTTTTTCCGGCTTTGCCCATTTGGGCGGGGCCGGGCGCATCACCGCGTGCCGGTGGGAAATCGCTCCCGGCCAGGCAATGCGGCTGCAGTCGGGATTCCCGGCAGAAAACCGGCGATCTGCTTGAAGCTGCGCGACGGCGGTTGTGTTTTTCTTGCTTTGGGTCACCCTCGATTGTTACTGTAATCTTCTCTCGGGAGGAGGATGACGGATGAGCAAGAAATGCTGTCCGCAGGAACACGTGGTTATCAATTCGATCCTCGTGATCGATGACCACCCGCTTTATTGCGATGCGCTTGCTGCGACACTCGAAAAACACTTCGACTCCAATTCAGTCAAGAAAGCGACCTCATTGAAGGCAGGCCTGCGCCTGGTTGGGCCCCGGTTCCAGCCGGACCTGGTGATGCTGGATCTCAAGTTGCCGGACGTGACCGGCCTCAGCGGCTTTCTGAAGGTCAAGGACCGCCTGCCGGACGTACCGGTCCTGGTCATCTCGGCCGAAACGTCGGACGAGACGATCAGCATACTCATGTCGTCCGGTGCAGCCGGTTTCATTCCAAAGGATGCCTCGCACAAGGTGCTGCAACAGGCGCTTCTGGACATCCGGGACGGGCGCCGGTTTCTGCCCCCTGGCTACACGCCGCCGAAACGGGCGAGCCGGGCCGACCTCAGCGTTCAGCAGATCGCACACAAGATCGCGGACCTGACGCCCCAGCAGAACCGGATCATGAAACTGATCTGCGCGGGCAAGCCGAACAAGCAGATCGCCTATGAGCTTTCGCTCGCCGAGGCAACCGTGAAGGCGCATATAACCGCGCTCTTGCGGCGGCTCGGAGTGAACAACCGGACCCAGGCTGCGCTTCTGGTCAAGAGCGCCAGCCTGGACGGGCGGGCTCATCTTTCCGAAGGCGACACCAGGGCCTTGCTGAGCTAGGCGTTGACGATGAACATACGGCATTCCCACAAGACCGGACAGCCGCTCACGGTGCAGGTCGGGGTTTCCCATGCGCGTTCGCCCGAGACCGCCGTCAGGGAAGCCACGACGGACCTGAGGCTGCACGCGACGTGCTTCCTGCTGGTCTTCGTGCCGGATCACCTGGACAGCGACACCGTCGCCCGCATCATGGCCGAGGTCATGCCGTCGGCGACGGCCTTCGGCTGTTCGACCGCTGGCCAGATCACCCCGGAAGGTTACGAGAACGATGCCCTGCTGGTCATCGCGTTTCCCAAGCGGCACTTCCGATGCTCGTCCACGCTGCTCAAGCCGCTCAGACCCGTCGCCATCGAGGGCATCGCGGCCCAGGCCGAGATGTTGGCGTCGCGTTTTCCGCGTTCGGCAAACTGGAAGCGCGTCGCCCTCGTTTTCGCGGACGGCCTTTCCAAGCAGGAAGATCTCCTCGTCGCGGCGCTGAACGCGGGTCTGGGCGATGTCCCTGTGTTCGGCGGCTCGGCCGGGCACGGGCTCGCCTTCGATGAGACATTCGTGCTCCACGGCGGCAGGGCACACAGCGATGCGGCACTGCTCGTTCTCCTGGAAACGGATCTTGATTTTCGGGCGCTCGGGTTTGACCATTTCCTGCCGACGGACAAGCGCATGGTGGTCACCAAGGCCATACCGGAAGAGCGGCTGGTGCTGGAAATCAACGGCGTTCCTGCGGCCCGGGAATATGCCCGCTACATCGGATGCAGCGTGAAGGACCTGTGTCCGAAGGTCTTCGCCGACAATCCGGTTCTCGTGCGCAACGGAAAGAGCTGGCACGTGCGCGCCATCCAGCAGGTTGCCGACGATGACGGGCTCTGGTTTCTTTCGGCAATCGATGACGGCCTTGTGCTCACTCTCGGGCAGGGTACCGAAATCCTGAAAACACTGGAGGCGGGTCTCGACTGCGGGGCCGGCGTGGGCGAGGATCCCGACTTCATTCTCGGCTTCGACTGCTACCTGCGCCGTCTCGAGATCGAGCAGAACAACCTGGTCGAGGATGCCTCGGGTGTGCTGTGCAAGCATCACGTCTTCGGTTTCAACACCTATGGCGAGCAACATCTGGGTGTTCATGTGAACCAGACATTCGTCGGCGTCGCGTTCTTTCCTCCAAAGGAGGAAACCCTGTTTTGATCGACCCGAGCGAACCCCTTGAAGACCAGGTCAGGCGCCAGGAAAAAATCATAGCGGCGCTCATGAAGCGTGCCAGCCGGGAACACGATGTCGGCGACAGCGCCTATTCCCTGTTCCAGTCGGCAATCGCCCTGCAAGGAGAGGTCTGGGAAAAGACGCGGGACCTGGAACAGGCGCTTGATACGCTCGGCAGGGCCAGCAACCAGCTCAAGATCGCCGAATATGCGCGCGAGCAGACCGAGCGCAACCTGGCCGACGCGCTGGACAGCATGGAGGGCGGCTTCGCCCTTTTCACCGAAGGCACCCTGGAAATCTGCAACGACCAGTTCCGGGTGATGATTCCCGACATGGCCGGGAAAGTCATCGCCGGGCTCGACATCAGCGACTACTTCAAGGCTCTCAGGCTGAGCAAGCATGTCGTCTCCCGGGCGACGACCGAGAACGGCGCGAACCGGAGATCCGTGCGCTCCCGCAATGGCGTCGAGACGCCCTATCCCTCCGTGGTCGGCCTGCGCGGCGACCGCTGGTTCCAGATCACGCACAAGACGGCCTCGTCCAGCAAGACCGTTCTCCTGTCGACGGAGATCACCAGCATCGTCCGCCAGAACCGGCGCGAAAAGAACCGCCTGATCGATGAACAGACCCTGTTTCTGCAGGCCGCGTTCGATCACATGACCCAGGGTGTCTGCACGTTTTCCCCCGAGGGCGCCCTGCTCATTCACAACGATCGGTTCCAGGAACTGCTGCGCCTGCCGGTGTCGCTGGTGCGAAAGGGCACCGCGTTCGGCCAGATCCTCGAGTTTCTCCTGCGGCACAGGACCCTGGACAGCGGCCAGCGGGAGGACGCGCTCGCCAGATGGATATCCGAGGTTCACGCCGGGCAGGGAATGGAGACCAAGTTCCGTCACGACGACGGTGACATCCTGGATATCCGGGTTCACGGATTGCCCGACAAGGGCTTCATCATGAACGTGATGGACATAACCGCGGAGACCCAGACAACGGAGCTCCTGGAGCAGCGGGTGCGCGAGCGGACGCAGGAACTGACCCTCGCCAATGACCGGCTGCGCAAGCAGAATGAGGAACAGGCCCTCATCGACGAGGAGCTGCGTCTCGCCAAGGAACGGGCCGAGGAGGCCGTCTCCTCCAAGACCAAGTTCTTCGCGGCGGCAAGTCACGACCTGCTGCAGCCCATCAACGCTGCAAAGCTGCTTATTTCGACCATGAGCGACAGCGCCGCGAAAACGCCGCTGGCCGCCACCGTCAACCGCCTGGAGCGCTCGTTCAACTCGATTGAATCGCTGCTGCACGCGCTGCTCGACATATCCCGCCTGGAATCGACAGGCACGGAAATGTCGGTCAGCTCCTTTTGCATCGGCGAGTTGCTGACCTCTGTCCGGGAGGACTACACGCAACTGGCGGAGGAAAAGGACATCCGCCTCGACATCGTCCCCAGCAGTGCCTGGGTCTCCAGCGACCAGCGCTATCTGTTGAGGTCGATCCAGAACCTGGTCGTCAATGCCATCCAGTATACCGAAAGCGGCAGGGTGCTTGCCGGCTGCCGCCGCCGGGGCTCCAACCTGGTGCTGGAGGTCTGGGATACGGGCATCGGCATTTCACGAAAGGATCAGCACAGGATCTTTTCCGAGTTCACCCGGGCCTCGCCGGAACGCTCCGGCTTCGGCATGGGACTGGGACTGTCCATCGTCGATCGTGCCTGCAGACGGCTGGGACATCCGGTCTCGCTGCGGTCGGCCCCGGGCAGGGGCTCGGTCTTTTCGATCACGCTGCCCGTCGTCAGCGCTCCGGCAGAGGAGCACCGGGGCAAACCCGAGACCGTTCCGGTGCGCGCCGACGACATGGACCTCATCGTCCTGATCGTCGAAAACAATCCCGACGTTCTCTACGCGACAGCACGTAAGATCGAATCCTGGGGCGGCAGTGTCCTGACGGCGGCCTCCACGGAAGAAGCCATCGGCCAGGTGCGCGACATCGGCATGGCACCCGACATCATTCTGGCGGACTACCAGCTCGATGGCGACGACACCGGCATCAGGACAATCGTCGCGGTCAGAGACGAAACGAAGACGCACGTGCCGGCCATCATGATCACCGCAAGCCCGGAGGAACAACTGGCCGAAGACAGCAGGCGCCATGACTTCACCGTGCTGACCAAGCCGGTGAAACTGTCCCGCCTGCGCCCGCTTGTCGACTGGAAGACCCGCCGGTCGGCGGCCATGTGAACCGGTCCCGTTCCGGAGAAACCCGATCAGGGTCCATGGACATGAAACGCAGACAAAAGTCTGCAGTGACAGCCGGCTGCATCGCGATAGGCTCAAGGCGAGTTCCGTATCGACGGATCAGGAAAAGGAAGGAAGTCATGATGCCATGCCGGAAGCTTGGGCCGGCGGCCAACGGCCTTTTGGTCGCCGCTTTGCTGTTTTTTGCGGCGCTTCAGGCGGCGGCGGCCGCGGACACCTACGACCTGCTCTTCAGGACGGGCACGCTTGACGGCCTGTCGCGGGAAACGCCCCTTACCTACGAGCGCCGGGTTTCGGCACGCGCGAACGAACAGATCGCGGACCGCGAAACCGGGACGGTCAGACTGGACTTCGCACCGGAAGACATGGCCGTCCTGACGTTTCGTCAGGGCGAAAGGCACCGCACGATCGGCTCCTTTCCCGCAAAGGTCGGCAATCCGCTGATCCTCTATTTCGTCGAGTCGATCGTCAGGGATATGGCGACGACCGCCGGGGGAAGCCCGTACTATATCCGCAACAGGATCAAGGCTGCGCTTGAGCAGGACAATCCCGTCCGGGAGGAAATCCTGGAAACCGACGATGGAAGCATCGAAGTCACGACCGTGACACTGCAGCCCTTCCGCAACGATCCCAACAAGGACCGGATGAAGGGCTTCGGCGACCTCAAACTGACCGTCAGAATGTCCGAACAGATACCGGGGTGGTATTATCAACTGCAGGCAGAGGCCCCGGCCGGTCCGAAGACGGACGGGGACGCGGAGCAAACGCCCGTCTATGCCAGCTCGATCCGGTTCCGGTCGAAGGAGATGACAGAGTGAGCAAAAAAACAGCCCGCGCCATCGCCGTTCCGATCGCCTTTCTCATCTTTGGCTCGGGAGTGGCCATGGGGCAGTCCGTGGCCCAGCGGTTCAACGATTATCCGACGGAGGCCAGGGCCGACTACGTGTTCGGCTGCATGGCGTCAAACGGCCGGAGCGCGGATGTCCTCCGGCGCTGTTCCTGCTCGATCGACGTGATTGCGACCATCGTCCCCTACGAAGATTACGTCGAGGCCGAAACCGTCCTGTCTCTGCAACAGGTCGGTGGTGAAAGGATGTCCATTTTCCGGACCGCGGCCATGGCAAAGGAACTGGTGGCAACCCTGCGCAGGGCACAGGCGGAGGCGGACATCATCTGCTTCTGAGCGTCGACGCGCTCAACTGGCCGGATCTTTTTCTATGGTCTTTTCCCAGACGTTGCCGTCCGTGTCCTCCGCGTGAACGTGGAGCGTCTCCGCGCCATTGTCGGTATAGGCGAACCGGATCACCGGATTTTCAGACAGGGAAATGCCGCCCTCGACGGTGAACAGGAGATCGTCGCCCTGCCGCACCTCGACGATATTGACGAAATGGGCGGGAATGAACAGCTGCGTGACCTGGTCGCGCTGCAAGCCCGAATAGTTCGGATGCCGGATCATGAGCTGTGCCTCCCGCCGCGACCCGGGCGCACCGGTGGCAGACCCGAAGTGTTTCACCCGGATCTCCCCCATGGTCGACAGGGCGACTTCGGGATCCCTTGTCGCCGGCGCGGAACAGCCGCCTGACGCCTTGACGAAACGGCCTGTCATCAACGCGCCGTCCGCGGTTTCCGCGATCAGCCTGACGTTGGAATACTGGTTGACGCGTATCCTGAGTTCGAGATCCAGCGGATGCATGTCGGGAGCAAATGTCAGTTCGGCGGCAACCGGCGCCGGATTCTCGTCGATGACAAGAATGGCACTCTCGATCAACGGGGCGGAGGGCCCGGGCTGTTTCACGCTGACGGGAACAGTGGCGGCATCATGGGCCCGGTAGGGCGCGCTCAGCTCCACCGCGCCCTCCGCTGCCGCAGGCATCCGGTCGCCAATGATGTCACCGCGCAAGTCGGGCCAGCTGCCCTCCTGCGTCAACGGGTTGCCCGTCTCCGTGTCACCCGTCTCCGTGTCTCCCGCCGCGCGTGCGGGACCGGGAAGCACAATCAATGCCGGGGGCAACGCCACGGCCAGCGCGATCAGCGCACGGCAGGCGGGCTGCAGGATGTGGCGAACGGTCATGGCGATCCGGCACCTCTGTCACTGGTTAGAATGCGGGATTCTACCACGCGGCTGCAGTCCCCCGAACCGATCCTTTAGGATGTATTGTCCCGCGCGGTCCGGACGGGGATCCTTGTCCCCGATGTTCGAGCTTGTCGTCATGATCTGCCTTTTGGCTCAACCCGATACCTGCCGCGCACAGCTCGTGCCCGGCATGGAGCGTCAGTCTCTCGAGGAATGCGAAGCGCTCCTTCCCGGCCTGGCCTTGCCGGCAACGAACGTGCCGGCAAATGCACGGGACACAGGCAACGCCACCTGCCGCCCGATGGGCCCGGGCCTGAAGCTCACGCAGGTTGCCCCGGGGGTTTATGTCCACCGCGGCGAGATCGCCGAACCCGGCCCGGACAACCTGGGAGATGTCGCCAACATCGGTGTCGTTGTCGGCGACACGTCGATTGCCGTGATCGATACCGGCGGCTCCAGGGCGGTCGGGGAAGAGCTCTACCGGGCCATACGAGCGCTCAGCCCGCTGCCCGTAAGCCATGTGATCCTGACCCATATTCACCCCGACCACGTCTTCGGTGCCGCCGTGTTTGCGGAAGCGGGAGCGACGATCGTTGCCCATCCGGGATTCATCCGGGCGTTTCGTGACCGGCAGGACGCCTATCTGACCGGGTTCGAACGGCTGATCGGCCCGCAGGGATTTCTGGGAACGCATCCGGTCCGGCCCGGGGAAGCGGCGGGAGAGATAGATCTCGGCGGCCGCGTCCTGTCCATCGAGACCTGGCCGGCGGCCCATTCGACGACGGACCTCACGGTGGTGGACAGGTCGACGAACACGATGTTTGCCGGTGATCTTGTCTTCGACCGGCATTTGCCCGCTCTCGACGGCTCCCTGCCGGGATGGCTCACCAGCCTCGACCGGCTGGCGGCAACGGATGCCGAAAGGATCGTTCCGGGACATGGCGCGCCGGCGCTTCCGCTTGAGGCGGCCCTGGAACCGATGCGGCGGTATCTGGACACACTGCAAGGCGACACACGGCAAGCCTTGCAGAACGGCGAGCGGATCGGAGAGGCCGTCGAACACATTGCACAAAGCGAGTCGACCGAATGGGAGCTGTTCGACCTCTTCAACACGCGCAACGCCACCGCCGCCTTCACGGAACTGGAATGGGAATAACCGGACTGGCCGTTACAGGGCCTTGCGTCTCTAGTTTGCCATGGTTGCCCATGGCCAGTATCAAACGCCCAGCGTCAAGCCGGGTTGAGCGCCTGAACGGGACCCGGCCTGCCAGACATGGCCCAGACGTGGCCCAGACATGGCCGCACGTTCCGCCGAAGCCTCCAGGCCCGGTGAAGGCATCACTCCGGGGTGTATTTCAGCAGGATCTGGGCCAGCGCGTACAGGCGCTTTTCAATCAGGACCGGGGTTTCGCAGACATAGGTGAGCGACCGGGCCCGGTCACGATAGACCCTCTCGTCCCAGTCGAGCTGCTCTTCCAGCTGGTCGACCCGGTCGTAGTCAGGCTCGTTCTCGCCCATGATCCGGTCCATTTCCGCGCGGGTCGCGTCGATCTTCTTCGCAAGGTCGATCTGCTTGGCCGAATAGCGCCCTATGCCGGAGATGATCTTGCTCCGGGTCGTGCCGAGCCGGTCGAAAATGTCGGTGAACACCGCTTGCATCAGATCCGCCGTCACGCCCGGGTTGCGCTCGCGGAAGCCGGCCACAAGCTGCTCCGCTTCTTCCAGAGACGTCCGGCGCAGTTCAAGCCGGCCCGCAAGCTCCCGGGCTTCCGGCGGCAACGCGATCTCCCCGGTTTCCTCCGGGTCGTTCACGCCGGCACCCGGCCACATGAGCCCGAGGGAAAGCTTCTCAACCTTGCGTTGCTGGCACGGCCAGCTCGGATCGTCGAAGGACGCCGCTCCGGCCGGCAGGACCAAAGCCCCATGCAACACAGACATAAGTATTAAAAACGCCGACAGTTCGATTAACCGCATGTTTTCAGGCCTCCCGATCGAAAAGGGTATCCGCTCCTCCGATTTTGTCCATGCCGAAAAACACACACTAAGGTCGCAATTGTTCGATTGAGGCTTCCACCTATAGTCGAGATAAAGCAGCCGCCTTGCCTGAAACGGCGGCATCACATGTGGAGATCGCTTTATGCAAACACGCGCAGCCGTCGCAGTCGGTGCCGGAAAGCCGCTTGAAGTCACCACGGTCAACCTGGAGGGTCCGCGTGCCTTCGAGGTTCTGGTGGAGGTCAGGGCCACGGGCATTTGTCATACGGATGAGTTCACACTTTCGGGCGCCGATCCGGAAGGGCTTTTCCCGGCGATCCTCGGTCACGAGGGTGCGGGCGTTGTTGTCGAGGTCGGGCCGGGCGTGACGACGCTGAAGCCGGGAGATCACGTCATTCCGCTCTATACGCCGGAATGCCGGACCTGCGAATACTGCCTGAACCCGAAGACCAACCTGTGCCAGTCGATCCGCGCCACCCAGGGACAGGGCCTGATGCCGGACGGCTCGTCCCGGTTCTCGACACTCGATGGCGACCCGATCCTGCATTACATGGGCACGTCGACCTTCGCCAACCACACGGTGGTTCCGGAGATCGCACTGGCGAAGATCCGTTCCGACGCGCCGTTCGACAAGGTCTGCTACATCGGCTGCGGTGTCACCACCGGCATCGGCGCGGTGATCAACACGGCCAAGGTGGAGATCGGCTCGCGGGCGATCGTGTTCGGCCTTGGCGGCATCGGCCTGAACGTCATCCAGGGCCTGCGCCTTGCCGGCGCCGACCAGATCGTCGGTGTGGATCTCAACCCGGACAAGAAGGAAATGGCCGAACGCTTCGGCATGACCGACTTCGTCAACCCAGGCGAAGTGGAAGAGGATCTCGTTCCCTATCTGGTGAACCTGACCAAGGGCGGCGCCGACTACACGTTCGACGCCACGGGCAATGTCAACGTGATGCGCACGGCGCTGGAATCGGCCCACAAGGGCTGGGGCGAGAGCATCATCATCGGTGTGGCTCCGGCGGGCGCCGAGATCTCGACGCGTCCGTTCCAGCTGGTGACGGGCCGGTCCTGGCGCGGCACCGCCTTTGGCGGCGCGCGCGGGCGCACGGATGTGCCGAAGATCGTCGACTGGTACATGGACGGCAAGATCGAGATCGATCCGATGATCACCCACACCATGCCGCTGGAAGACATCAACAAGGGCTTCGACCTGATGCATGCGGGCGAATCCATCCGCTCCGTGGTGATTTACTAGGAAACCGTCATGGAAACCGTTTCTGAAAATCGGTGTTTCGACGGTGTTCAGACGATCTACCGGCATGACTCCGAGGCCTGTGGGGGCAAGATGACCTTCGCGGTCTACATGCCGCCGCAGGCGCAGGACGGACCGGTTCCCTGCCTGTGGTACCTGTCCGGCCTGACCTGCACCCATGAAAACGCCATGACAAAAGCCGGCCTGCAGCACCATGCCGCCCGGCACGGACTCGCGCTTGTCTTTCCCGACACAAGCCCGCGCGGCGACGACGTTGCCGATGACGAGGCCTATGACCTCGGACAGGGGGCGAGCTTCTACGTCAACGCCACCAAGGCCCCGTGGAACAGCCATTTCAGGATGTACGACTACATCGTGAGCGAATTGCGCGACCTTGTCGTTGGCAACCTGCCGGTGAACGGGCGCCACGGCATCACCGGACATTCGATGGGGGGACACGGCGCGCTGACCATCGCGCTTCGCAACCCGGACCTTTACCAGTCGGTATCCGCGTTCGCACCGATTACAAACCCGACCCAGTCGGCCTGGGGCCGCAGGCAGCTTTCCAGCTATCTGGGCGACGATGAGTCCGTCTGGGCCGACTACGACGCCACCATTCTCCTGAAGGAGCGGGGCTGGAACGGGGACATCCTGATCGATCAGGGCACCGATGACCAGTTCATCGACCTGTTGCGGCCGCACGCCCTCGCGGAGGTCTTGACCCAAACCCGCCAGCCGAGCGTGATCCGCATGAAGGAAGGCTATGACCATTCCTATTTCTTCGTGTCCACCTTCGGGGGCGATCATGTCGCCTGGCACGCGGACCGGCTGAAAGCGCACGGACGCCAGGCGGCGAACGGAAGCGCCGCCGGCAACGGCTGCCACGCGGAGAGCTAGGACAATGAGGCACCTCCGGTGGGCGGAGGCGCTTCGACGACTACCGGGGAGGCCGGGGGACGTTCAGCTGCGGAAGAGGCAAGGCGACGTCCAAAACAACGCCCCTGACAGGGGCAGAAGACCGCAGGGGGTGTCACCGACGCACCCGCGAAACCTAACAGGGAAGGAGAAAATCAGGAATCGATTTGCGAGGAGCCGGCATCACACGGTCGCCTGGGGGAGAAAACAGATGCGGAAGCAAAAAGGGCATCCATCTTCCTTCTCAGTCCCCGTCTCGCCGGAAATACGGATTCCCAACGCTATCATCATGGGAGGAAAAGATGAGAACGCTACCTATTTTGGGCTTGGCAATGAGCCTTTGCGTGGGCACTGCCTACGCGGACGCGGACTTGCAGAAACGGATGGACGACCCCAACCAGTGGGCCATCCAGACCGGCGACTATCAGAACCAGCGTTATTCCGAACTGGACCAGATCAACAAGGATAACGTCAAGGACCTCCAGGTCGACTGGACATTCTCCACCGGCGTCTTGCGCGGGCACGAAGGCTCGCCGCTCGTCATTGACAATGTCATGTACGTGCACACGCCCTTCCCGAACATCGTCTACGCCCTCGACCTGAAGGACGACGGCAAGATCATCTGGAAATACGAACCCAAGCAGGATCCCAACGTCATTCCCGTGATGTGCTGCGACACGGTCAACCGTGGCGTCGCCTATGCGGACGGCAAGATCATCCTGCACCAGGCAGACACCAACGTCGTGGCACTCGATGCCAAGACCGGTGAAGTGGTCTGGAGCGTCACCAACGGCGATCCCTCCAAGGGCGAAACCAACACAGCCACCGTGCTGCCCGTCAAGGACAAGGTCCTTGTCGGCATTTCCGGCGGCGAATTCGGTGTGCGCGGTTCGGTCACCGCCTACAGCCTGAAAGACGGAAGCCAGGTCTGGCGGGCCTATTCCATGGGACCGGACAGCGACATGCTCGTCGATCCTGAGAAGACCACCCACCTGGGCAAGCCGGTCGGCAAGGATTCCAGCCTGGCGACCTGGGAAGGCGACCAGTGGAAGATCGGTGGCGGAACGACCTGGGGCTGGTACTCCTACGATCCCGAGTCGAACCTGGTCTATTACGGCACGGGCAACCCCTCGACCTGGAACCCCGCTCAGCGCCCAGGCGACAACCGCTGGTCCATGACCATCATGGCCCGCGACCTGGACACCGGGATGGCCCGCTGGTTCTACCAGATGACTCCGCATGACGAATGGGACTACGACGGGATCAATGAAATGATCCTGACGGACCAGGAGTTCAACGGCGAACAGCGCAAGCTGCTCACCCACTTCGACCGGAACGGTTTCGGCTACACGCTGGACCGGCTCACGGGCGAGCTCCTGGTGGCGGAGAAATTCGATCCGGCAGTGAACTGGGCAACCCACGTGGAAATGGACAAGAACTCCGACCAGTATGGCCGCCCGCAGGTGGTCGCGGAGTATTCCACCGAGCATAACGGCGAAGATGTCAACTCCACCGGCATCTGCCCGGCCGCTCTCGGCTCCAAGGACCAGCAGCCTGCGTCCTTCTCTCCGAAGACCGGTCTCTTCTATGTTCCGACCAACCACGTGTGCATGGACTATGAGCCGTTCCGGGTCGCCTACACCGCCGGTCAGCCCTATGTGGGTGCGACGCTGGCGATGTATCCCGCTGCCGACAGCCATGGCGGCATGGGCAACTTCATTGCCTGGGACAACGAGAAGGGTGAGATCAAGTGGTCGATTCCGGAGCGTTTCTCGGTCTGGTCCGGCGCATTGGCAACTGCCGGCGATGTCGTTTTCTACGGCACGCTGGAAGGTTACCTGAAGGCCGTCGACGCCAATACGGGTGAAGAACTCTACAGCTTCAAGACCCCGTCCGGCATCATCGGCAACGTCATGACCTACACGGTGGACGGCAAGCAGTATGTCGGCGTCCTGTCCGGGATCGGCGGCTGGGCCGGCATCGGGCTGGCAGCAGGCCTGACCAATCCGAACGAAGGTCTCGGTGCCGTCGGTGGCTATGCCGCGCTCAGCGACTACACCGCACTGGGCGGCCAGCTGACCGTGTTCGCACTGCCGAACTGATCGGATGACGAACTGATCGGATGACGAACCGGGCCGGTGCGGTGTCCCCGCACCGGCCCGGATGACACAGCAGGGACCTCCGGGCAGAGGCAACGGCAGGCTGGATGACAAAACCAAACCCCTGCGCGACCCGGACATTACGAACCCAAGGACACGAAATGCGAAATCTGAAGGTCTTCCTGGCAGCCGCCACTCTGGTCGCCGGCACCGCATCGGGGCCGCTGGCCGAAGAGCTCGACCATGATGCGAACATCAAGGCAGCCTACAGTGAGGACGGCCGGTATTTCACGGCAGAAGACATTCCGACCTACAACATCACGGAAGACGGCACCGTCGACTGGCCGACCTATTCCGGTTTCCGGCGGTATCACTCCGAATGCCATGTCTGTCACGGTCCCGAGGGCGAAGGATCGACCTATGCCCCGGCACTCAAGACCTCCGTGCTGACCATGGACTATTACGAGTTTCTCGAGGTGGTGACCAACGGACGCCAGAAGGTGAATGCCTCCGAAAAATCCGTCATGCCTGAACTCGGCAGCAATCCGAACGTCATGTGCTACATCAATGATATCTACGTCTACCTGAAGGCGCGCGGAACGGATGCCCTGGGACGCGGACGCCCGGGGAAGAAAGAGCCCAAAACGGACGTCATTCGGGAGGATGAAAGTGCCTGCCTTGCGCAATAAGCGCCGAGACCTGTGCAATCGGTCCCAACAAGCCGTCTTGTCCGGGAAAGGACAGCGCAGGCGCTTCGCATTCGCGCGCGTTGCGGCGGCCCTGAGGCCGCTCGCGGCAGGCGCCGCGCTCAGCGCCGCCTTCTGCACCACGGCACTGACCGCCGCGGCGCAGACGTCGGACCTGGTGTCACACAACGCGTTCAGGGTTTGCGCGGACCCGGCCAATCTGCCCATGTCCGACGAGGCGGGCGCCGGATATGAAAACAAGCTGGCGGAGCTCATGGCCGCGAAGCTGGACCTGCCGGTGGCCTATACCTGGTACCCGATGGCCACGGGTTTCATCCGGAACACGCTCCGGGCCAATCGCTGCGACGTGGTGATGGGCTATGCCCAGGGTCACGAGATGGTGCTGAACACCAATCACTACATGACGTCTGCCTACACGCTGATCGTTCCAAGGGACAGCGACCTGGCGGAGGTGACACAGCTCTCCGACGCGCGTCTCAAGGACAAGCGGATCGGCATTGTCGCCGGTTCGCCGCCCGCCACTCACATGGCCCACAACGGGCTGATGACCAGGGCAAAACCCTACAGCCTCATGGTCGACCGGAGGTATGAATCGCCGACGGTCGACATGCTGGAGGATCTTTCCTCCGGAGACATTGACGCGGCCATCCTGTGGGGCCCGATCGGCGGACCCCTTGTCAAACAAGGCTACCCGGCATTCAAGGTCACGCCCCTGATGCAGGAAACCCTGCCGCCGCGACTGTTCTTCCGCATCACGATGGGCGTTCGGCAAGGGGAAAAGGTCTGGGCCCGGAAGCTGAATTCGCAAATCAGGCGCAATCGGGCGGAAATCGACGCCCTCCTGATCGAGGCGGGCGTGCCGCTTCTGAACGACATGGGAACCGCCCTTTACGGCGAAGAATGACGATGCAAACCGCGCAGCCAGCCGCCAAGCTTCAAGTCCGGGCACCGGACCGGCGAAGCCGTGTGCGCCTGTTTGCCTTGCTCGGTCTGGCGGCAGTCTTCCTGCTGCCGGCGCCGCTCCTGGCCCAGGACGTCCCCGAACCGTCCGGATACCGGGGGGAACCCTACCGCGCACCGGTCCCCGACACGCTTCAGGGCGGTCATGTCGTCTCGACGGAAGAGGCGCATGCGCTCTGGCAGGAAGGCGACACCGCCTTCATCGACGTTCTGCCCCGCGCACCCAAGCCGAAAAACCTGCCAGCCGGAACCATCTGGCGCGACAAACGGCGCCTGTCGATACCGGGCAGCATCTGGTTGCCGAATGTCGGCTACGAGCAGATCGCGGACACCACGGCCGACTATTTCCGCGCCGGGCTGACGAAAGCCAGCGGCAGCGACGCGGCGCATCCCGTCCTGTTCTTCTGCCTCGATGACTGCTGGATGTCCTGGAACGCGGCCAAGAGGGCGCTCGAATACGGCTACCGGACTGTCTACTGGTATCCGGAAGGAACCGATGGCTGGGACTTCGAAGACTACCCTCTTGAAGAACTCAAGCCCGAACCGGAACCGCAATAGCCGTCCGGAATGCCCCTCCTCGAAGGGACGCCCGGATCAATAGTCGGTCAGGTCCCGCTCGACTTCCGATTCCGTACCGTCCGTGTCCGTGAGTTTCGCCCTGACCCGGCGGGTGCCCGATGGCACCGATACCGTGACCTCGGGGTTTTCGCTCAAGGAAATGCTGCCGGTCATCGTGACAAACGGGGCACCGTTCAGATCGATGTCCAGGGTTTCGACATAGCGCATGGGAATATAAAGCAGGGAGATCTGGTCCATCTGCATGCCGGAATGGCTCGGATGGCTGATCTGCACATCCAGCGCCATGTCGCTGACCTGACCTTCCCGCAGATTGCGCACGAGGCTCGCGGTATCCGTGCGCGGCCGGATCAGCAGTTCCATCTGCCCGAGGGTTGCCAGGGCCTCTTCCGGATCGGTGCCCGGAGGGGCCGCGCACGCGCCCGTGCCGGAGGTCTTGACGAAACCCTCCGCCATGAACAGCTGGCCGTTCTCGAGTTCGGCCACGGCATGAACCGGCGTCGGGCCGTTGACCCGCATCGTTGCGGCGAATTCGAAGTCGGTCAGCGGCTGGGCGAAAACGAGCTGCGCCGAGACCGGCATCGGATTCTCGTCCAGGATCAGATGAAATCCCCTGATCATGTGTCCATCGGGAGCCGCCAGCCGGACGGAAATGCTGGTGCGGGCATCGTTGTCGGTGCGGTAGGGAGCACTGATGCTGATGACATCGTCGGAAACGGCGAGGAAGCGCTGTCCATAAAGTTCCGCGCGCAGGTCAGGCCAGCTGGCGTCAGCGGCTGCTGCCGGATCCGGCAGCAGCAACGCGGCGGCGGCCAGCGCCAGACAGACCCGCAAGCTCAATCGACGTGATGGTTTTCCCCGCATGGGACTTCTCCTCCGGAACTTTCCTGAATGAACCTTCCAACCGCGCGCGGTCCGTCTCCGGTCTCGATCTCGCCGATGACTTCGACGCTGTCGGGATCGATCAGGCTGACCGTGTTGGAAAACCAGTTGGTCGACACGATGAGCCGGCCGTCGGGCGTCGCGTCGATGCCTTCCGGCGCTTCACCGACATCCAGGGTGCCTTCGCTCTGGAAGTCGGACAGCCGGTAGATGCTGACGGTGTCCGCGTACTGGTCGGTGGTGAAGGCATGGCCCGCGGCAAAGGCGATGCCATAGGGCCTGTCGCCGACCGGAACGGTCGCGGTGACCGTGGCCGTCTCGGGATCGATGATGGTGACGCTGTCCGACCCGACATTCGCCGCGTGGATGCGGCCTTCCGGATCCACCGCGATGCCGAAGGGCCGCTCGCCGACCGTGACGCGGGCCCGGAGCGTCAGCTCAGGCAGATTGAAGATCGAGACTTGGTTGGAATCCCGGTCGGCCGTGGCAAGCCAGCTTTCGTCCGCGGCAACGGCCAGTCCCGCCGGCGCCCCGCCGGTTGCCAGTTCCCCGGCAGGAGACAGCGCCTCGGCGTCGAGAACGAAGACGCGGGCTTCGTACCAGTCGGACACAAACACCAGGCCGGACCGCGGCGCGGCGGCAATGCCCATCGGCCCGCCGTCCAGTCGGGCTTCCGCCAGGACTTCGCAGGTGGTCATGGAAAACCGGCGCACGGTCTTGCTGTCCGGGCTGACGGTGTAGAAGGCGTTCAGCGGGCCGCTGACCGCGACACCGGCAGGCTTTCCGGGAACCGGTATCCTCCTGATCTCCCGCCGGTTCTCGAGATCCAGGATGCTGAGGTCGGAACTGTTCTGGTTGGTCACGAACGCAAAAGACCCCGCGAGCGCGGGAACGCTCGCGGGGAAGGTGAGGAGGAAGCACAAGAGGAGTTGGCGAACCCGCGGGTTACTTCCCCGAAAAACGTTTTTGCAGGGCATCGAAGCCGGCCTCGTAGACAGCGGTCACAGCCGCAATCGCGGCTTCTTCATTGAGATTTTCCGGCGGATCGTTGTTCGGGTAACCGCGATAGAAGGCACCGCGCCATTCGACCAGCGATCCGCCGTCCTTGCCCGGCTTGACCGTGAGATGGGACGAATAGTTGGTCACCGGCAGCACTTCGACCTTCACATCGGTGATCCGGTAGGAGTAGCTCATCTTCTCGTCGCTGTATTTGTAGAGGACTTCCGAGATGGTCGGGCCGCCCTCCTCGCCGAGCGTCAGGACCCGCGTGGCGTCGATGGCGTTGCCGCCTTCCCCCTTGGTGGAGAAAACCGCGGGATGCCAGCTCATGTCCTGAAAGTTCCCGATAACGGCCCAGACATCCGCGGGAGCTGCAGGCACTTCCGTCGTCAGGGTCAGCTTCTGGCGTGTCGGGCCGTGCGCCTGCGAAGGCGACACGAGGACAATGAGGGCAAGCAGCAGGGAAAATGCAGCGATCAGTCTCAACAACATGTGGTCTTCATTCCTCGAAGAAAGTGGTTTTCAGGATGTAGTTCATGCCGTGGCTCCAGGAGGCGTCCGTGTTGGAACGTATCCCGACGGATTTGGCGCGCACGATGTCGCCGGTATTGGCGTCGCGCAGGATGAGCTGCTCGGACAGGATCAGGTTCGAGACCTTGTGAACCGCTCCGACAAGGGAAAAATCCGCACCGAGGGTTTTCGCCATGCGGACGTCGCAGCCGTAACACTTGGCCGGATTGACGATATTTGCCAGTTTCTTCGAGACCGGCGCCGTATCGACCAGAACCAGGCCCTCCGCCCGGAACCGCTCTTCGATCAGGGCTTCGAGAAGCGCCAGGCGCTCGGTCTGGTCCGCCCTGACGCCGTCATAGGCGCCCTCGGTCGAAAAATCGACGAAACCAAGTCCCAGGAAGGCAACCTTCTTTCCGGGCACAAAATCGTCCGCAGTCGCGGAAACGGTCAGGACAAGCAGCACGGCGAGCGTCAGAAACGGTTTCATGATCACATCTTAGGCGTGTGCCTGTGCGCGACAATGCATTCTAAAGTATCGGTTTTTCTGCAGCTAACTTGCGTGGCACACTCAAGAAAAACAAGGGAACCGGGAAACGCCTGAAATGTCGCTACGCCTTCTGTCAAGGATCGGCGGGTCCTGCACACTGTTCGCGGTCTGTCTCTCGGGTTGCATGGCCGTGGCCGGCATGTTTTCCCCGGCCGGTGCCGTTGAGGTCAAGGTCGGCATTCTCAGGATCGACTATCCGGTGCTCGCGCCGGTGTCCCGCTATGATCGGACGCCGGACGACCTCGGCTTCGCCGGCGGCCAGCTTGGCAACGAGGACAACCAGACGACCGGATCCTTTCTCGGCAACGACTATTCCCTCGAGACCCTGGCGGTAACACCCGATGACGCGGTGGCGGCCGCGCGCGAACTCATCGGCAAGGGCAACAGGCTGCTCGTGGTTCTGGGGAATGGTGAAGACATCCTGCGCGTCGCCGATGCCGCCGGAGAAGAGGCGCTGGTCTTCAACGCGAGCGCGCCGGATGATGTGCTGCGCGACAGCGAATGCCGGTCAAACCTCATCCATGTCGCCCCGAGCCGGGCGATGCTCGCCGATGCCGTCGCGCAGTTCCTCGTCTGGAAGAAATGGAACCGCTGGTTCCTGATCGAAGGGTCCAATCCCGACGACCAGAAGCTCGGCGAAGCCTATCGGAGGTCGGCGGCCAAGTTCGGTGCGAAGATCGTAGAGGAACGGGTCTTCGAAGACACCGGCGGGTCGCGGCGCACCGACAGCGGCATGGTGCTGGTTCAGCGCCAGATCCCGGTCTTCACCCAGGACGCGGCGGAGCACGATGTCATCGTGGCGGCTGACGAAAGCGATGTTTTTGCCCTTTACCTGCCGTTCCATTCCTGGGAGCCCCGCCCGGTCGCGGGCTCCGCGGGACTGCGTCCGGTCAATTTCGACCCGACCTCCGAGGCCTGGGGCGCAACCCAGTTCCAGCGCCGGTTCGAGAAGCTGACGGGCCGCTATATTCACCCGGAGGACTACAACGCCTGGCTTGCGTCCCGCGTCATTGGCGAGGCGGTCACACGCACATCGAGTGCGGAGCCGCAGTCGCTCAAGGAGTATGTTCTGAGCGATGAATTCGAACTGGCCGCCTTCAAGGGGCAGAAAGTCACTTTCCGGCCGTGGAACGGCCAGTTGCGGCAACCGGTTCTTCTGACGGACAGCAAGATCACGGTCAGCGTGTCGCCACAGGAAGGCTTTCTCCACCAGCGGTCACCGCTCGACACGATGGGGCTCGATGAGCCTGAATCCGCCTGCACTGCTTTCGACAACTAGGAGCATTCCATGACACGGCCCTTCACAACGGCGTTGCGCATTCCAGGTCTCCTGACCGGTTTCCTTGGTCTGGCCGCCTCGGTGCTCCCGCTTTCAGGAACCGCCCTGGCAAACCAGGCATTCGTCAGCAACGAAAAAGGCAACACCGTCACCGTGATCGACACCGAGACCTGGGAGGCGACCAACGAGTTTGCCGTCGGCAACAGGCCGCGGGGCATCGGGCTCAGCCCGGACGGACAGCACCTCTACGTTTGCGCGTCCGACGACGACACCATTCAGGTTATCGATGCGCAGACATACGAGTTTCTCTGGTCGCTGCCCTCGGGCCCGGATCCGGAGCTCTTCGTCCTGAACCCGGACGGCAGCAAGCTCTACGTCTCCAACGAGGACGACAACCTCGTCACCGTGGTCGACACGGTCAAGAAAACCGTGGTCGCCGAGATCCCGGTCGGCGTGGAACCCGAAGGCATGGCGGTGAGCCCTGACATGCGCTTCATCGTCAACACGTCCGAAACCACGAACATGGCGCATTTCATCGCCACGGAAGACTACAAGATCAAGCACAACGTGCTGGTCGACCAGCGTCCGCGATACGCCCGCTTTACCGGGGACGGCAGCATCCTTTTCGTCAGCTCGGAAATCGGCGGCACGGTCTCCGTGATTGACATGCTCGGGGAAACCGGGCCGGAACTGGAAACAAAGATCGGTTTCGAGGTGCCGGGTGTGCTGCCGGAATGGCTTCAGCCGGTCGGCATGCGGATCACTTCGGACAACAAGTGGCTCTTTGTTGCCCTGGGACCGGCCAACCGCGTCGCCGTCATCGATGTCGAAAGCCGGGAGGTGGTCCGCTACATCCTGGTCGGTCAGCGGGTCTGGCAGCTGGAATTCACACCGGACGAAAAATACCTGCTCACCACCAACGGCAATTCCAATGACGTGACCGTAATCGATGTGGATGCCCAGGAGGCCATCAAGTCGGTCCAGGTCGGCCAGCAGCCATGGGGGGTGGTCGTCACCCCGGACTGAGGCCCGCACGGGCAGGAACAGGACCGGACACAGTCAAGCCTACCGAGACACAACAATATCCGGCACCAAGCCGGAAGGTCTCACCGCAAGGGAGGAAATCATGAAGTACCTCAGTGTATCCGAGGCGGACGCCACGTCCGCAAAAGCGCGTTTCCACGCACGCAGGTCTCTTCTCGGGGGCCTTGCCGCAGTGGCCCTGGGTGCCGCCGGCACGCTTCTGGGTGGCCTGACGGTCACGGGAACGGCCCAGGCAGCGGACATGCCGACTCTCAGGGCGGCTGTCCTGAAAATCGGCACGGTCAACTGGGAACTCGACACCATCACCCGCAACGGGTTCGACAAGGCCAACGGGTTCGAACTCCAGGTGCAGCCCTATGCCGACAACGGTGCCACGCGGGTCGCGCTCGAGGGCGGCGAGGTCGACATGGCCGTCGCGGACTGGATCTGGGTTGCTCGTCAGCGGGCCGCCGGCAAGGACTACGTGTTCATTCCCTATTCCAAGGCTGTCGGCGGTGTCGTGGTCCCCAAGGACAGCCCGGCCCAGACGCTGCAGGACCTGAAGGGCAAGAAAATCGGCATCGCGGGCGGCCCTGTGGACAAGAGCTGGCTGATCCTGCGCGCCTATGGCGAGAAGGAATACGGTTTCGACCTCGCGGACGAAACGGAGCAGGTCTTCGGCGCCCCCCCGCTTGTCTTCAAGACGGCGCTGAACGGGGAAACCGATGCGGCCATCAATTTCTGGCACTTTTTGGCCAAGATGAAGGCCGCCGGCATGCGAGAACTGATCTCCGTGTCGACCGCGTCCACGGCGCTCGGCCTGAACCCGGACATCCCGCTGCTCGGCTATGTCCTCAAGGAAAGCTACCTGGCGGAAAACCCGCAGATGGCGCACGCGCTCTACCAGGCCTCGCGCAACGCCAAGGAGCTGCTTGCCGAAGACGACAGTGCGTGGGAACCCCTGCGCGACCAGATGAATGTCAAGTCCGAGGCGCAGTTCGAAACGCTGCGGCAGGACTTCCGCGCCGGCATTCCCGCACCCGGCAATGTGGCCGTGGATGACGCGGCAACGTTCTATTCCCTGATGGTCCGCCTCGGCGGCAGCAAGCTTGTCGGCGAGGCGACCGAACTGCCCACCGGCCTGTTTGCGAACGTCGAGTAGACGGCGTTGTCAAACACGCTCATCCGCGGGCTTTCGCTGGCCGCCTTTCTGCTGGCCTGGATGCTTCTGGCAAGGTTGGCCGGCGACCCGAGCGTTCTGCCGCCGCCGCAAGGTCTCGTGGAGCCGTTCCTGTCCGAACTGGCGTCGGGAGACCTGCTTTCCAGCCTGGGCATCACGGTTCTGAGGGTCATAGCGGCGTTCGTCCTGGCGATGGGCATCGGCCTGGTGCTCGGGCTTGTCATGGGAACCAGGCCTGCCATCGACCGCTGGCTGGACCCGTGGCTGGTGGTGTTTCTCAACCTGCCCGCCCTCGTTCTGATCGTGCTGTGCTACCTCTGGATCGGACTCAACGAGACCGCCGCAATCGTCGCGGTCACGCTGAACAAGATCCCGAATGTGACGACGATCATCCGCGAAGGCGCCAGGGCGCTCAATCCCGAACTGAAGGCCATGGCACAGGTCTACCGCATGCGGCGATCCGTCTATCTGCGGCACGTGATCCTGCCACAGCTGGCACCCTTCATCACCGGGGCCGCGCGGTCGGGGATTGCCGTCATCTGGAAGATCGTGCTCGTGGTGGAATTCCTCGGCCGGTCAAACGGCATAGGCTTCCAGATCCACCTCTATTTCCAGCTGTTCGACGTCACGATGGTGCTGGTCTACTCGCTCAGTTTCATCGGCTTCATGCTGCTGGTGGAGTGGCTGCTGCTACAGCCGGCCGAGCGGCGCGTCACCGCCTGGAGGCACGCATGATCCGGGTCGACGTCAAGTCCAAGGCTTTCGGCAAGACGCAAGTCCTGAAGGATGTGAAATTCACCCTCGCGCCTGGAGAAACCCTTGCCATTCTCGGCCGGTCCGGCATCGGCAAATCGACGCTGCTGCGCCTGGTTGCCGGCATCGACCCGGATTACTCCGGCGCCATAGAGCGTCCCGCCTCCCTGGCCTTTGTCTTTCAGGAACCGACGCTCCTGCCCTGGCGCAATGCCCTCGACAACCTGTTGCTCGTGCATCCCGCCCTGTCGCGCCAGCAGGCCCTGGAGAGCCTGGCCAGGGTCGGATTGATCGAGAAGGCCGAGATGTATCCCGGGCAGCTCTCCCTCGGCCAGCAGCGGCGCCTCGCCCTGGCCAGGGCCTTCGCGGGCCGGCCGGAGCTGCTCATCCTCGACGAACCGTTCGCCTCGCTTGACGAGAAAACCGCGGCGCAGATGATTGCCCTGACCCGGGATCTACTGAAGGATGTGCGACCGGCAACCCTGTTCGTTACCCATGAACGGGACGAGGCGCGACAGCTGGCCGACCGCGTTCTGGAGTTCGCGGGTAGCCCCGCAACCATTGTTTCCGACACGGACACGCCACTCAACGTGGTGCGGCCGCTGTTTCAACGGGAGGAAGTTAAATGAAGAAAACACTCATCTGTACACTGGCCGCTGCAATCCTTGCAGGTCCCGCCGCCGCTCACGAGTTGGGTTTTGCGGGTATTCTCTCCAAATCCAACAGGGAAGAACTGCCGGAACTCACGCTGTCCTCCGGCAAACCGATCGCGGAGGGCCCGCTTTTGCTCAAGTCGGGAACGGTCTACGAGATCGAGATCGTATCCGACGGCAGCGCCGAACTCGCCCTTGAAGGTTCCGGTTTCTTCCGGGCAATCTGGGTCAACGAAGTGGTGGTGAACGGACTTGAGATCCGCCCCTTCGGCCTGGAAAGCGTCGAGTTCGACGACGCCGGAACGATGGAGATCGAATTTCTGGCAATCAAGCCGGGACGCTATTTCCTGCGTCAGCCCGGAAGCACCGGCGAAAGCCAGCGCGTGGATATCATCATTGAATAAGACGGTGGTCGAAAACCCGACACGCGCTGCTGCGGACATGTTCTCGGTGCGCGATGTCAGCTACAGCTACGGTGCGAAAAAGGCCCTCGACAAGGTGAGCATCCAGCTGGATGCGGGGCGCTTTTGCGCGCTGCTCGGCCCGAATGGAGCGGGCAAATCGACATTGTTCAGCCTGCTGACCCGTCTCCTGGTCTGCACCGAGGGCAGCATCCGGATCGCCGGGTACGACCTTGCCCGCGAACCACGCAAGGCGCTCGCCCGGCTCGGCGTCGTCTTCCAGCAGCCGACACTGGACCTCGACATGTCCGTTTCGTGGAACCTGTCCTATTTCGCGGCGCTGCAGGGCCTGTCCGGAGCTCCCGTGAAACGGCGGATCGACGCGGTCCTGGACCGGCTCGACATGCGCGAGCGCGCGCGTGAAAAGGTTCGCGATTTGAATGGCGGGCACCGGCGCCGGATGGAAATAGCCCGGGCGCTGATCCACGAACCGGACATCCTTCTCCTCGACGAGCCGACCGTCGGTCTCGACACCGCGAGCCGCACGGCAATCACCAGCCATGCCCATGACCTGGCCGACAGCGGGCTCCTGGTCTTCTGGGCAACCCATCTCGTCGACGAAATCCGCCCGGCCGACGATGTCGTCATCCTGCACAGGGGCAAGGTGCTGGCCCATGAAACCGCCGGGGAGCTGGCCCGGGACGGAACGCTGGCCGACGCCTTCACCACGCTCACCAGCGGCGCTCCCGGACAGCAAGAGGTCATCGGATGACGCCGTATCTGGTCGCCATGCGGGCCATCGTGATGCGCGAGGCCTGGCGCTTTCTCAATCAGCGCAGCCGCTTCTTCGCCGCCCTGGTGCGTCCGATGGTCTGGCTGGTGGTGTTCGCCGCCGGGTTCCGCGCCGCCCTGGGCCTCTCCATCATCCCGCCGTACCAGACCTACATCACCTACGAGGTCTATATCGTGCCGGGACTGTGCGGCATGATCCAGCTTTTCAACGCCATGCAGTCTTCCCTGTCGCTGGTCTATGACCGGGAAATGGGGTCGATGCGGTTGTTGCTGACCAGTCCCCTGCCCCGGGGCTGGCTGCTGTTCTGCAAGCTGCTGGCCGGGACCGCGGTTTCACTGCTGCAGGTCTACGTCTTTCTGCTGCTGGCGGCCCTCTTCGGGATTAAGATGCCCGCCGCCGGTTATCTCTATGTCCTGCCGGCACTGATCGTTTCGGGTCTGATGCTCGGCGCGCTCGGTCTTCTGGTTTCCTCGACGATCCGCCAGCTCGAGAATTTCGCCGGGGTGATGAATTTCATCATCTTTCCGATGTTCTTCCTCTCCTCCGCGCTCTACCCCTTGTGGAAGATGCAGGAAAGTTCGGCCCTGCTGCGCGACATATGCGCCGTCAACCCGTTTACCCATGCCGTCGAGCTGATCCGGTTTGCCCTTTACGAACAGGCCAACCTCACCGCGCTCGCCTGGGTCGCCGTCACTTTCTTCGTCTGCCTGCTCGGTTCCTTCTGGGGATACGACCCGGGGCGGATGATGATGCGCCGCAAGGGCGGATAGGTTGCGGGAGGCCCAAAACCGCGACTTTCCGCTGTATTGCCTATGTCCTGCTTTGTCTGGATGCTTGAAAAAGCCGGTCAAAGGCATACGGCCACCGGCAAAGTGGAGGAACCGTAATGATCAAATTGCACCCTGCCATAGACAATGGCTTTCCGCCGGCCAAACCCGGCTTTACGGGCGGAACATTGAAATGCCACTGCGCCAGCGATCCCGTCACCGTCGAGGTCGGATCCCAGACGGCTCACAATCACGCTTGCGGCTGCACGAAATGCTGGAAACCCGCCGGCGCGATCTTTTCCCAGATCGCCGTTGTCGACCGCAACAGCGTGAAGGTCACCTCCGGCGAGGACAAGCTTCAGGTGGTCGACCCGAACGCCGCCATCCAGCGCCACGCCTGCAAGGACTGCGGTGTGCACATGTTCGGCCGTATCGAGAACACCGGGCATCCCTTCTATGGCCTCGATTTCGTTCACACGGAACTCAGCGACGACGAGGGCTGGTCCCCACCCGAATTCGCCGCCTTCGTGTCCTCGGTCATTGAAAGCGGCGTCAGCCCCGACAAGATGCCCGAAATCCGGCAGCGGCTGGAGGAACTGGGGCTCCATCCGTATGACTCGCTTTCACCGCCCCTCATGGACGCGATCGCGACCCATGTCGCCAAGCAGAGCGGCGTCCTCGCAGCCTGAGGGCTTCCGGCCGGGCTGCACCGTCCCGGGATGGCCTGTTCACCGGCCGGAACATGCGGCTTTCGCGCTCTGACCGCCGGCGCCTGCCAAGCTGGCTGGACAAGAGTCGAGGGTGACGACAGAACGCCAACAAGCCCGCTCGTTTCAACCGAGCGGGCTTTCTTGATGTGTGGTTGCGGCAGCATGAAACCGTCGGGCCACTCAATCCGTCGCGAGCGCCTGAACCAGGAAACGCTGGTCAGGTGTGATCACCCTGCGGCCGGTATTGTCGGTCGCCGAAACATGGAAGGTGACCCGGTCACCGGTGTCGAAGGGGCCGATCCCGGTTACCCAGGCACCGTCCTTCAAGACCATGATCGCCGTTTACTGACGCCTTGCGCCCCTCCTATCGCAACAGATCGAGACCGGCGAACAGGATGATGAGAAACCCGGCCAGAGCGTCGAGCCCGCGGGAGAGACCGGTAATCGCCGTTCCTCTTCGCTCGGCAACCGACAGGAACGCGCGCCTTCCCGCAACGGCCAGCACCGCGACAAGCCCGAGCGTCAGGGCGATGCCCGCAAGCATCGAAGCCGCGAACATCAGTCCGGCCAGGGGCACACCGCGGGACAACGCCGCAACAACAACGAACAGGGTGAGCGGACAGGGCACCAGACCCGCGGTCAGGGCCACCCCGAAACCCTCGCCATGATCGCGGTGGGAAGGAGCCTTCAGGGCACGGAAAAGCAACCACGCACCGATGCCGGCCAGCAGCACCCGGCTCAATGTCTCGAGCGCAGGCGCGCGTCCTCCTCCGACGAAAGACCGCTCCATCAGATGGGCCGCGAAAAAGGCGATCAGGACCGCGGTCAGGACATGGGTCGCCGCCAGGAGGGTCGATACGGAGAGCGCGCGCATGAACCCGCTTCGGGACCCGGCAAGGTAGCTTGCCAGAATGGTCTTGCCATGGCCCGGTGTCAGGGCATGGATCGCGCCGAACAGGACCCCCGTCGCAGCCATGCTCGCAAGCAGCCAGACGTCACCGGACTGGCTGAATTCCAGGAGCATCCCGCGCACCCCGTCGTAGATCCAGCGCTGCCAGGCAACAAGAAGGTCCATCATGGGCGCCTGTCCGGCCAGGAGGGATGCAGACTGTCGATGACAAAGGCATGAGCGTGGCGTTTGCCGTGCGCCTCGGCCAGGTGCGGATGGTCCGGCGGCAGGTCCGGGTGTTCGTGTTCGAGGATCTTCCGGTCGCCCTGCGGCCAGAACCTGCCCGCCGCGAGAACGCCGGCAATGGCCAGGACCGCCAGCGTGGCCGACGTTGCCGGGAGCGGGGCCGTGCTGCCCATCCACCCCGCCAGGGGATAGGCGATCAGCCAGCATCCGTGGGACAGGGCAAATTGCGCGGCAAACACCAGGGGCCTGTCATCGGAATGAGCGGAGGTCTTGAGCAGCCGGCCCGACGGAACGAGGACAGCGGACATGCCGGCTCCCATGAAGAACCAGATTGCCAGCACCATCGGCCACAGCGCGGATCGCGGCAAAAGGATCATGGCTGCCGAGAAGACCAGGAGACACAGAGGCAGTAACGCGGCTCCGGCGAGCATGATGGTGCGGTCGGGTCGGGCTCTCAGAACCCCGGGAAGCAGCATTGCGGTCAGCATCGAACCGGCACCGTAAGCCGCCATGGACAGCGCCAGGTCGGTATCGCTCAGGCCGAGAACCGACTTCACGACCACCACACCGTTCACGATCACCGTGGCACCCGACGCGGCAACGGCCAGGTTCAGCGCGAGCAGCCCCTTGAGACGGGGTGTCTTCAGGTAGATGGCCAGTCCCTTCAGGGTCCGGCGAAACGGGGCTTCGGTGCCCGAAGAGCGAACGCCCGGAAGCGCGACACTCAGGACAAGGGCCGCGGAGACCAGGAAACCGGCGACGGTTCCTCCGAAAAGCCACTGGAACCCCACGAGCCCGATCAGAAGCGCCGCGATCATCGGGCTCAACAGGTTTTCCAGGTCATAGGCCATCCGCGAAAGCGACAGGGCGCTGGTGTAGTCCTCCTCATCCGGCAGGATGTCGGGAATGGTCGCCTGGAAGGTCGGCGTGAACGCGGCGGACGCCGATTGCAGCAAGGCAATCAGGACATAGACCTGCCAGACGGCGTCGACAAACGGCAGGGCCAGCGCCGTGCCGGCCCGGACCAGGTCGAGGATGACCAGAAAGGTCCGGCGCGGGAACCTGCCCGCGAACCCCGCGGCAACCGGGCTGAGAAAGACATAGACGATCATCTTGATCGCAAGCGCCGTTCCCAGCACTGCGCCGGCGTTGTCACCCGCAAGGTCATAGGCAAGCAGTGCAAGAGCGACCGTCATCAGGCCTGTGCCGAACAGGGCGATGACCTGCGCGAAAAAGAGATGCCGGTAGGTCCGGTTTGCAAGAACGGAAATCACTGAGCATCCAGACTGTTGAAGAATCCGAAGGTCTGTCCTGGGGGCAGGACCCTAGCAACTCCTTTTCCGTCAATAAAGGTGCTGCCCGGAACCGGCATTCTGGGCAGCTATGTCGTTTACCGAATTCAGTTCGGCATCATCGCGCCGATCGCGTACATGCCGTCGTCGTCTTTCACCAGCATCAGGGTCACGGTGTCACCTTCCTTGATGTCGCCGATCATCTGAGCGCCGTCCAGAAGGGTCAGGTCCATGGTCATTGCCGGCCAGCCGATCTCGGGAATCGGGTCGTGGCTGACATTGGCAGTGCCGTCACCAATCGAGTTGACAACGGCCCTGGCGTGGACCGCGCCCTCCATCTGTTCATCGGACATCGGCATGTTGGAATGATCCATGCCATGCGACGACTGCGCCAGCGCCGCGGGCGTCATGGCGAGGGAGAGAAACGCTACGAGAGTGAGGGTCTTCATTTCAGGTTCCTTTCGTTGGAGTGCTTGCTGTTCCACGGGATCATTCGGCGGGCTGCGCCGTTCCGATGTCCGGTGTCCTTTCGCTGAGTTCGCGGTTCACGCGGGTAAGCGCGAGCCGCTTCCAGATGACGAAAATCGAGGGAATGACGAACAAGGTCAGAAGGGTCGCCGTCGCCATGCCGCCCACCATCGGGGCTGCAATTCGCTGCATGATTTCGGACCCGGTCCCCTGCCCGTACATGATCGGGATCAGGCCGGCGAAGATCGTGGCAACCGTCATCACCTTGGGCCGGACACGCAGCAGCGCGCCTTCGAAGACCACCTCCTCGACGTCAAGCGTGGTCATTTTCCGGGCTTCGCCGGCGGCCAGCTTCTTGCGCTTCTCCCAGGCCAGGTTGAGATAGAGCAGCATGACGATGGCGGTCTCGACGGCGACCCCGGCCAACGCGATGAACCCGACAATGACCGCGACCGACATGTCGAAATCGAGGTACCAGAGGAACCAGACACCCCCCGCCAGCGCGACCGGAAGGGCGGCCAGGATGATGCCGACCTCGATCACCCGGTTGAACGCCATGAACAGCATCAGGGTGATAATCAGAAGCGTTGCCGGCGCAACAAGCTTCAGACGCTCCTGCATGCGTTCGATATATTCGTACTGACCGGACCAGGAGATCGAGTAGCCGGGCGGCAACTGAACCATCTCCGCCACCACCTTGCGGGCTTCCTCGACATAGCCGCCGAGATCGCGCCCGGCGATGTCGATGAAGACGAAACCCGTGCGGCGCGCGTTCTCGGACCGGATCATGCCAGGACCGTCCACAACGCTGACCTCCGCCAGTGCCCCGAGCGGGATATGGGCACCCGACGGCGTCACCACCGGCAGGTTCCTGAGGCGTTCGGGACTGTTGCGCCACTCCTGCGGATAACGAAGGTTGATCGGGAAACGTTCGAGTCCCTCGACGGATTCCGACACCTGCATGCCGCCGATCGCGGTCTGCACGACGTCCTGGACGTCACGGACGCTCATCATGAACCGCGCGGCCGCTTCCCGGTCGACGTCGATCTCGACGAAGCGTCCTCCGACGGGCCGTTCCGCATAGGCCGACGCGGTTCCCGGGATGCCGGAAACGGCGGCCTCGACTTCGATCCCCACCTGTTCGATGACCGAAAGATCCGCGCCGGTGATCTTGACCCCGACCGGCGTCTTGATGCCCGTCGCCAGCATGTCGATCCGGTTCTTGATCGGCTGGATCCAGACATTGGTGACCCCCGGGATCCGGACGGCCTTGTCCAGTTCGTCCCGAATGCGGTCCATGGTCATGCCCGGACGCCAGTCGCCCTGCGGTTTCAGCTGGATGGTCGTCTCGATCATCGTCAGCGGTGCCGGATCGGTGGCGGTCACCGCGCGGCCCAGCTTGCCGTGCACGGTCAGCACCTCCGGTACGGTGGCGATCAGGCGGTCGGACTGCTGGAGAACCTCGCGCGCCTTGCCGATGGAGACACCGGGATAGAGCGTCGGCATGTAGAGGAAATCACCTTCGTTCAGTTCCGGCATGAACTCCGTGCCGATCCGCTGAAGCGGCCACCACAGCGAAGCAACCAGGGCTGCCGCCAGCAGCGTTGTCGCCCAGGGCCAGGCGACGGCGGCGTCCAGGAACGGCCGGTAGACCCAGATGACGATCCGGTTCAGCGGGTTCCGGCTTTCCGGCAGGATGCGGCCGCGCACGAAATAGCCCATCAGCACCGGAACCAGGGTGATCGAGAGGATCGCCGCCGCCGCCATGGCATAGGTCTTGGTGAAGGCCAGCGGCTTGAAAAGGCGGCCTTCCTGGCTCTCCAGAACGAAGACCGGCAGGAAACTGACAGTGATGATCGCAAGCGAGAAGAACAGCGCCGGACCGACTTCCGAGGCGCATTCGCCGACTATGCGCCAACGGTTTTGAGGGGTCAGTTTTTCGTGTTCAAGGCGGCGGTGCATCGCCTCGATCATCACGATGGCCGCGTCCACCATCGCCCCGATTGCGATCGCGATCCCGCCCAGCGACATGATGTTGGCGTTGACGCCCTGCAGCTTCATGACGATGAAGGCCGCCGCGATGCCAAGCGGCAACGACAGAAGGATGACCAGCGACGACCGGACGTGCAAAAGGAAGGCCGCGCAGACCAGAACGACCACGATGAATTCTTCGGTCAGTTTTTCCTTGAGGTTGTCGATGGCCCGTTCGATGACGCCGGAGCGGTCATAAGTCGTCACGATCTCGACGCCCTCGGGCAGACTGGCGCGCAGTTCACCGATCCTGGCCTCGACCGCCTTGATCGTTGCCAGGGCATTGCCGCCCCAGCGCAGGATGACCACACCGCCGACCGCATCGCCTTCGCCGCCGAATTCACCGACGCCGCGGCGCATTTCCGGTCCGAGGCGAATGTCGGCGACATCGCCGAGGGTCAGTGCGGCGCCGCGGTCATTGACCATCAGGGGCGCCTTGGCGAGATCGGCGAGTTCGTCGACATAGCCGGTGGAGCGCACCATGAACTCGGCTTCGCCCATCTCGATGACGCTGCCCCCGGTCTCCCGGTTTGCCGCCTGGATGGCATTGCGGATCTGGGCAAGCGTCACGTCATAGGCCCGCAGCTTGTTCGGGTCGACCACGACTTGGTACTGCTTGACCATGCCGCCGATGGTGGCGACTTCCGAAACACCCTCGACGGTCTGGAGTTCGTATTTCAGGAACCAGTCCTGCAGGGCCCTGAGCTGAGACAGGTCGTGATTTCCGGTCCGGTCGATCAGGGCATATTGATAGATCCAGCCGACACCTGTGGCGTCCGGTCCGAGCTGGGGCGACACGCCTTCGGGAAGGTTCGCCGAGATCTGTCCCAGGTATTCCAGGACGCGGGTCCGGGCCCAGTAGAGATCGGTGCCGTCCTCGAAGACGACATAGACATAGCTGTCCCCGAAGAAGGAAAAGCCCCGGACGTCGCTTGCACCCGGAACCGCCAGCATCGCGGTGGCCATCGGGAAGGTGATCTGGTCCTCGACCACTTGCGGCGCCTGGCCCGGATAGGGTGTACGCACGATCACCTGAACGTCGGACAGGTCCGGAATTGCGTCGACAGGCGTTTCGCGGACCGCCCAGACACCGGCGACGGCGATCATGACGGCAAGCGCCAGCATGATGAACCGGTTGGCTATGGAGGCGCGAATGATTGCGGCAATCATCACATGCCCTCCTCAAGACGCGTTCCGACCAGCGTCATGGAAAAATCAGGATTGCGCCGGAGCAACAGCGTGATCTCGCGGTTCAGGGGCAAATCGGAGGTCCCGAGTGTCTGATCGACTGGAAAATCCATCGTCATGCCCGGCATGCCGATCTCGGTCATTGGGCCATGCGTGATGTTCGCGGTCCCCGCGTCCGTATCGACCGCATTGATCGTGCCGCGCACTTCCATCGGCGGTACCACCGGCTCCGCCTTTGCCAGCACCATGGTCATGCTGTCCGGCCGTTCGAAGGTCAGGGAGCTTTCCATGCCGACCGGCAAGGTTTCGAGGTCCAGCGCCTTGTCGACCGCAAAGGCCATGGTCATGCCCGGCATGCCGATGTCGGCGATGGGGCCATGGGTGATGGTTGCGCTGGCGGCCTGCACATCGATGGAGTCGATCGTTCCCGACACGACAATCGGCGCGGCTGCCTTCGGTTCATCCGGTACGGGCTCCGGGGATGCCTCTTCAGCACCTCCGGCCGGCCGGACCGCGACAATGGAAAACAGGCCGCTTTCATCCTTCGACAGGTCGAACTCGACCGGAACGTCGAGCGGCACCGTCGCGGGATCCAGACCGGCGACGGCCAGGTCCATCTGCATGGCGGGCCAGCCAAGATCCGGAACCGGGCCATGGTCCAGCGTCAGCTTGCCGTCGGCGGTCACCGCGAGCACCATGCCGGTGCCGGTCGCAGCCACGCCGTCGTCGCTGCCCAGTTCGATCAGGCCAAGAAGGCCGTCAGCGCCCCGTGCGGCCCGGAAGACAACCTGTTGACCTTCGCTCAGCTTCTCAAGGGGAACGCTTGCCTGCACCGGAAATCGCGATGTCATGGCCGGCCAGTCCAGGCTCTCCAGAACCTCGTGACGAATTGTTGCCATGCGGGTTTCGCGGTTGAGGGCAATCAGCTCGCCTGTGCCGCGCGCGGGAGCTTCGTTGGTCGGCGCCATACGCATCAGGCCGGCATTGAGCGCGCTTTCGCTGTCGATCAGAAACTGGGCGGAAGCGACGACCTCCTCGCCCGGCGCCAGGCCCTGGGCGACTTCGGTGCGGCCACCCTCGCCGAAATTGTCGCGCAGCCCCGTTGTGATCAGACGCGGCTTGAAGGTGCCTTCGTCGACCTTGATGATGACCCGTTCCGCTGCCCCTGTGCGAATGACCGCTTCGGTGGGCACCGTCAGGGCCGTGTGCGTTTCCTTCGGGACGAGGCTGACATTGCCGAACATGTTGGGCCGCAGCAGCCCGTCCGAATTGTCGAACCGGAGTCGCACCGGAAGCGTGCGTGTTTGGGCGTCGAGTTCCGGATAGATGTAGTCGATCTCGCCCTCGAAGGTCCGGCCCGGCAGGTGCTCGAAGCGGGCAACCGCGCGCATGTCCTCGCTCAGGCGTGCAATGTCCCGTTCAAAGACATCGACGATCAGCCAGACCTGGTCGAGATCGGTGATCGACATCGCTTGCGTGCCGGGCTGAAGAAACATGCCCTCGGCGGCGCTGATGGCGATGACGACACCGTCGCGTGGGGCTTCGATCTTGATCCGCCGCGCGACCTCTCCGCTTGCCTCGATCTCCGCAATCTGGGCTTCCGATGCCCCGTGGCTGCGCAGCTTGTTGCGGGCGGCCTCGACGGACAGCCCGTTGCCGTTTTCAAGGGATCTCAGAAAGTCGAAAGCCGCCACGCCGAATTCTGGAGAGAACAGTTCGAACAGCACTTCACCCTTGGTCACGCGGTCGCCGACCGCCCGCACATCGAGGGTCTCGATCCAGCCGTCAACACGGGTGTGCACGTGGCTTGTCAGATGTTCGTCGTAGCGCACGAAGCCGACGGTCTCGATCTGTTGCGAGACCTCGTCGATCCGGGCCAGCGCCGTTCGAACGCCGATAGCGTTGATTTCTGCCGCGGACAGGGTCACTTCGGCGGGATCACCGGAGGGTTCCTGTCCCGCATAGACCGGAATGAGGTCCATGCCCATCGGCGATTTGCCGGGACCGGGCTGGCGAAAGTTCGGGTCCATCGGAGCGACCCAATACAGGATTTCGGGACCGTCCGATGAAGCGGAATCGGCAGGATTCAGGTAAAGGCGCTCGAGATACACCCCTCCTGCCGCACCGGCGGCAAGGGCAAGGATGCTGAGCGCGGCATATCGACCACGCATGGAAACCTCTGGGTCGCCATCGGCACGGTGCCGATGGCATGTCCATCAACCAGTGCGCCCGGACAATGCCCGGACACGGCTACACGGATGTCAGAGTGTTCTTGGCGGGCGGTGCGGAAGGGAAAGATCGGCGCGCTGCAACGCGTCCGGGGGGACCTGCAGAAACGTGACGACGTACAAGACGCCCGACAGCGTCTCGTCGCTAGAGCGAACCGTGTCACCTGCACAGTAAGTGCCGTCACAACATTCACCCGGGACCGGATCTTCGACGAAGTCAGCGGCAGGCTCGCCGTGATTGTGCGCCTCGTGGGCCATGGACTTGCCGCAGGGACTGCCGCTTTTCTCCAGGTTCATGTGACCTGTCTCGCCGGAAGCACCGTGTCCCGGCGTCAAACCGGCAAGAGACACCACGAACGCCAGCCATAGCGTCGCGACAAGTTTGCCAAGTCTGAGTGAGGTCGAGGTCATGACGTCCATATATGCCGGGAAGCGGCGGACGCAAGTAAAAATTATGAGCACCGCAAAAGAAGTGTTGTACCTTGCGAACGGACGCCCAGAAACCTTCCGTTTCCTTGCGAGGAAAGGAACAGTTGGCGGAATATGGTTCGCTTGTTAATATTCTAGGGTCCAGCGGCCGAGAGGCCTGGACAAGTCGTGGGCGACGACAAACGGAGACCGGCTTATGCCAGTGATCATCTATGCGCCTACGGAACGCGTTGAGCGCAATCTCAAGCAGATTTTGGACCGACTGTTTTCAAACTGCGTTCATTATCAGGACCTTCGCGACAATGGCCAGCACCTGGCCACCTTGAGCAGGCCGCCGCATATCGACGTGCGGATCCAGGGCATCGTCCGTCTCTTCGAGTTCAACAATCCGCAGCAGCATTTCTCAAGCGTGGTCGCATCGGTCGCCAACGCCATTCAGGAGAACCATTGGGAAGCGCATACGGAAAAGATCGGTGAGATATTGCAGGCGATCGATTCCTCCTCCTCGGAAGTCCTGGTTTATCTGAGCGGCGGCCATTTCTCGGTCACCCGGTTCAGACCGCACCCGCATCCGCACATGCGCACCCGCGGTCTGCTGATCGCGACGGGACCGGGCCTGCCCATGGGCGGGATCGTTCGCGTCGGCGCGGGCAATGAACTCTATTCCCGCCTGTATGGCCATGCCGGCCGGCAATTGATGCGCGCAGGCGATGAAGCCCTGATCAACGGGATCATCAATCTGGGTGTCAATGTCGGCACCGGAATGGTTCTGGCCCGGCTCCTGGGCGCGACCGGCCTGATCTCGCAAGCGGACGCGGGGGCGCTCTGGCGCGGTTTTAGTTTGCTGAGGCAAGGAAGCGCGGCGGCGACCGCGCGTCAAAGATAGATTGCCGACAGGGGGACCAAACGGAGCCGTCGGGCAATCATGCGAGACGGCGATCCCGTCATGCTTGGCCTTGTGGACCTCACCGCACGGCGAACTGTCCCATCATGCCAGCATCTTCATGCTCCAGAACATGACAGTGGTACATGTAGGGAGCGTCCGGCGAAGCAGGACGCGCAAACGTCACCTGAATCTCGCAACGGCCGGTCACCAACACCGTGTCCTTCCAGCCCCGGTATTCCGGCCGGGGCCGGCCCCCGTTTTCCGACAATACCTGGAACCGGGTCCCGTGAATGTGAAACGGATGACTGAGCATGTCTGAACTGACCGACCAGATCTCCGTCGAGCCGAGCGGGACGGTAAAATCCAGTCTCCCCAGATCAAAGGGCTTGCCGTTGATCCCAAAAGAGGGACCGCCACCCATCATTCCCATGCCCATGTTCAGCTCAAAGGACCGCCTCCGGGCGTTCGGAGAAGGGGACGTCGCCGGCGTACCGCCGAGGTTGTCCGGCAACCGGCCGAACCGTACGGGAAGCGTCTCGTCCACGATTGCGGACAGCACCGGGAAGGATTGATCCCAGACCTGGTCCAGCACGCCCCTGAAGCGTCCCATCATTCCGCCAGGCCCCTGGTTCGGATCCTGCTTGCTGAACAGGGTCATCGGACGGCCATCCGAGAAATCGACCAGAACCTCCGCACGTTCGCCCGGCGACAGTAGCAAATGAGACAGTTCGACAGGTGCGGGAAGAAGGCCGCCGTCCGTAGCAATCAGGTGGAGCGGCCGGTTGTCGTCAGCCTCAAGATCATAGATCCGCGCGTTAGAGCCGTTCAGAAGCCGCAATCTGACAATCCCCTTCGGCACGGCAACAACCGAACCTGCCTGACCGTTCACGAGGATCGTGTCTCCGGTCATGCCATGCATGAGATCCATCATGCCGAGCTCATAGGGCATGGTTCCGTCGGCCGCCAGGCGCCGGTCCTGTATGACCAGCGGCAGATCGTCGATGCCATGGCTGTTTGGAACGCCGCGCTCGTCGTCGAGCCCATCCACGATCTGGAGCATGCCCGCAAGCCCGTGATAGACCTGAATGCCGGTTCTCCTGTGGCTGTGCGAGTGATACCAGAGCGTTGCCGGCGGCTGGCTGATCTCGAGATCGACATTCCAGGTTGCTCCGGGCGGAACCGGCTGATGCGGCCCGCCATCCTGGTCGCCGGGGATAAGCAATCCGTGCCAGTGCACCGTGATGTCTTCCCCGAGTGTGTTCCTGACGGATCCGCGGAAGTGGCCCGCACCGAGCCGGATCACCGGGCCGAGATAGGCCTGGTTGAAGCCGGCTGTGGCCGCGGCTCCTATACCGGGCATCTGATGCGTGCCCGGCATCGCCGTCAGCTCGAACGTCCCGTTCGCCCGCGCATCGAGGAGCGGCGGAAAACGTAGCCTGGGCAGTGTTCCCAGTTCCTCGTCCCCTGGACCGGAATGGCGCAGGCCATACCGGTAGGCACCGCCTGCCGCGACCAGCGCGGCAGCTCCGCCCAAAAGCAGTTGTCTTCTGTTCAACACGCCTTTTCCGATCGTGCATGGCCGCGCGAAGAGACCGTGAGACCGAACTCCCCACCCGACTGGTTGCAGGTTATCTTGTCACCGGTCCTGCCGGGCTTCCCGGATTGCCTGCATGAGTTCCTCGGACGAGACCAAGCCCGGAAAAAGGCTGTCCGCGACGATGAAGGTCGGCGTGCCGTTGATGTTGAGGGCTTCGGCGAGGTCCATCGATAGGCTGATATGGGCCTCGACTTCGGGGGCCGACATGTCCGCCTCGAGTTGTTCGACATCCAGTCCGACCTCCCTGGCGATCTCGATCGTGGTGGCTTCCTCGATCCGGCCCTCATGGCCCATCAGCGCCCAGTGGAATGCGTCATACTTGCCCTGCTTGCGCGCCGCGAGCGCGGCCCGTGCCGCAAAGACGGATCCCGGGCTCAGAATGGGCCATTCCCGATAGACCAGCCTCACATTCGGATCCGTTTCGAGAAGGGCTTTGACTTCGGGCATCGCACGTTTGCAGTAGGGGCAATTGTAGTCAAAGAATTCGACCAGCGTGACGTCGCCCTCCGGGTTGCCCAGGACCGGCGCATTCGGATCCTGTTCCAATTCGGCGCGCCTTTCCGAAAGGATCGAAGCCACGCCGGCCTGTTGGCGCTCCAGCTGCCTTTGCTGGAGCATGCCGATCGCCTCCTCGATGATTTCAGGATTTTCGAGGATAGCCTCGAGCGCCAGTTCCTTGACCCTGCTTTCCGACAGACCGCCGCCCTGATCGGCCAGGGCGGCCGAAAAGGTTGTGAAAACGGCGATCAGGATCGCGCCCAGGCCGGGCAAACGGTAAGTCATTGGCGGTTGCTCCTCATGCGTTCGTTCATCATGTCGTGCCGCTCCCGGATCTCCGCGGGCCACTGCGCCTTGATCCAGGACAGCGCGGCGACAATGTCCGCATCGCTTAACGTGCCCTCGAAGGCGGGCATGTTCGACTGGAAATCCTCAAGGTCCAGAGCCTTTGCCGTTCCGAATTTCGTGACCCGGAAAAGCAGCTCGTCCGCATGATGCCAGGTGTGGCCGGTTTCGTCGTGGGGCGGGGCCTTGAGCGTGCCGTCGGGATTGCCCGACTGCCAGTCGGGCTCCCCTTCAAGCGCCGCTCCGTGGCAGGAGGCGCAATATTGCGCATAGATCCCGCCCCCCCGGCCAACGAGTTCCTGGTCGTCCGGCTTCAGCTCGAAGCCGGCGGAATTGCCGGCTCCCGTCGCATAGACAGCGGCTGCGGCAGCCGCCGCAACCGCCATTCCGGCAAACAGGGATCGACTTGTCAGCGTGACCATGTGCGGGTCACTGACCGGTCGTCAGGAAGGGTTGCGGCGATCCGGTGTTGTTGCCGTCCAGGGCATAGACCGTGTAGCTCGCGCCGGGATCGTATCCCATGCCGAGCGATCCCTGCGGCATTCCTGGCACCGCGATGCCTTGAATGTCCGGCCGCTCGTTCATCAGCTTGTCGACCGCTTCCAGAGGCACATGGCCTTCCAGGACATATTTGCGCTCTCCGTCAATCACCGCCGTGTGGCAGGCCTGCATTTCCTCCGGCACGCCGGCCTGTTTCTTGATCCCCGACAGGTCTTCCATGTCCTCGATCACAACCTTGTAGCCGGCCGCTTCAACGGCGTCCGTCCAGACCTTGCAGCAACCGCACCATGGTGTCTTGAACACCGTGACGGTCGTGGCGTCCCCGGCCAGAGCCGCGGAGGAAACCGCCATGGCAATCATGCCCGCGGTGATGCCTGCCAATTGTCTCTTAGTCATTGTTTTTTTCCTTTCCTGCCTGTGCGTGGCACGATTTTCCCATGAGGCGGTGCATGACCAGATGCATGCCGACGCAGCCCAGCATGGGCGCGGCATAAAGCAGGGTCTGTCCGATCGTCTGTCCGGCGGGAGCCGCCGCGATCAGGATGCCGGTGCCGGCAACCATTGCGGCACAGCATGCCATCATGAAGAGATTATGCCCTGTCAGGACCTTGCCCGCAGGAGAGGCCGCCTTCGAGGCGAGAGTGACCGACGGAACGGAGGATCCGCTCGCGGTGCGTGTGGTTTGACTTGTCATAGGATGATTACCCTTGTTCCAAGCGGGACGCGCTCGAACAGGTCTTCGACATGCGCATTGATCATGCGAATGCAGCCGTTCGAGACGGACCGTCCGATCGAGGATGGTTCGGTGGTGCCATGGATCCGGTACATCGTGTCCCGGCCATTGCGATAGAGATAGAGGGCCCGGGACCCGAGCGGATTTCCGGGACCGCCGGGAACACCGCCGGCATACCTGGCGTATTTCCCGGGATTGCGCCGGATCATGTTGGCGGTGGGACGCCAGCTGGGCCATTTCGCCTTTCGCTCCACGACCGCCTCGCCCTTCAGCGACAAACCGGCCCTACCGACACCTATGCCGTAGCGCCGCGCTTTTCCGATCCCTTCAACGAGGTAGAGAAAGTGCTTCCCTGTATCCACCACGATAGTTCCGGGTGGATGAGCGAAATAGGGGACGGCTTGCGGTTCGAACTTGGGGTCGACCGTGAAGGTGTTCTTTAGGGTCTGGTGCGCGGACGCCGGGACAGCGAATGTCCCGTACGACATGGCTGCGTAAAAAAGCAGGCTTCGCCTGGATAGCATCGTTCCACTCCAATACAGATTGACCTGTCGCGCGCGGTCCTTGCGGAGCCGCGCGTGTGCCTGGTCAGACCTGTCTTGGAGGTCGGTTTTCCGGGGATGGCTTGGAGGCGGTGAATTCGGGCGGCTGCACCTGTTCCGGCGCGATTTTCACATGCGGCAGCGCCACGGCGCGCGCCGCGAGCCATGAGATGCAGTCCGCGCTGCAACTCGATGCCTTCTGTGTCTTGCTCTGCTCACCGGATTGCTCGCAGCATTTCATATGGTGAGCACCGGCGTTCGTCAGCGTCGTCGAAAGGGCTTCGGCCTGTTGGGCTGGCGCTGGCAGTCCGACACGGTCTCCACCGAACGCAGCGGCCGTGTGAACCACTGCAAAAACGGCAACCAGAAAGATCGAAAGCCAGGAGCGCATGAGGTCTGGATACCTGATAAGTTTCAACAATTCCATACGTGGACTTACACACTTGAGTGAATGCTCCGGGGTCAGGACCCTAGGCGACATCAAACCATGTGTTCATGCCCGCGGCCGCATGTTCCAGCATGTGGCAATGGAACAGCCACTTGCCGGGATTGTCCGCCACGAAGGCAATCCGGGTCGTCTGGTCGGGGCCGACAAGAAACGTGTCCCGCCAGGGATCGCCGTCATCGATGGTCGCCCCGCCACGCTCGACCACCCGGAAATGGTGCCCGTGCACATGCATGGCGTGCATGAAGGCCGTGTCGTTGACAACCTCCAGGATGATCGTTTCTCCTCTTTGGGCCGCAAACAGCGGCTCCTCGGCCAGGTTCGCAACCCCGTTGAAGGCCCAGAGCTGCCCGGTGCGCGGATAGTCCTCTCCCGACAGCACCTTGCCCTTGTAGACCGTCTCGACCATCCGGCCCATGGCACCGCCGGTCATGTCGACGCGCACGACCCGGGCGGAGTCCAGATCCGGTTCGGGGATGGCGTTGGGCTGCAGAGATCCGGGTGCCCCGGGTATCCCGTCACCCTCGACGGTCCTGAACCGGACAAAGGGAAAAGGGTCGTTTCCCGAGAGCTCCTCAAGTGCGAAGTCGTCTTCCGGTGTCACCAGAAGATCCATGCGTTGCGCAGGGCCGAGCAGCATTGGGGCATAGGCCGGTGTTTTGGGCTCGAGGAGCGGCTGGCCGTCATAGGCCAGGATCTTCGCGTTGAACCGTCCCGGGTCGATCTCGAAAATCCGGGCGTTTGCCGCATTGATCAGCCTGAGGCGGGTGGCCTGTCCGCGAACCAACTGAAAATCCGGATTGCTTTCACCGTTCACCGTCAGCCAGTTGCCGAAGCGGCCGCCATGGCTCCAGTCCATCAGATGGCCGAGACTGGCAAGATCGAGGCCTCCGTCCCGATTGAGGCGCCAGTCGTCGATCACCAGCGTCAGGTCGTTCTCCCGGCTGAAGGCGGGCTCGACCTCATCCACGATCAACGGGCCGTAGAGCCCGCGCGCGACCTGGTTCCAGCTCTTGTTGTGCGCGTGATACCAGTAGGTTCCGGCATCCGGCACGACGAACTCGTAGTCGAAGCTCTCGCCGGGCGGCACCGCGGGCTGTGTCAGCCCGGCGACCCCGTCCATCGCGTTGTCGATCCTGATCCCGTGCCAATGGATGGAGGTCGGCTCTTCAAGATTGTTGATGAGCCGCACCTTCACGGTCTCGCCCAACCGCACCCGGATCTCAGGTCCCGGTGCGGTGCCGTTATAGGTCCAGAGTTCGGACACCGCCGCATCGTCGCGGTAGAGTTTCTTGCGGGAGGGCCCGGCGGTCAGTTCCAGAAATCCGTCGGAAGCCCGCGAGGTGGTCAGGAGCGGGGGCATGGACAAGGCCGTTGCCCCCGCTCCGGCCAGTTGAAGCACTCTGCGCCTTGTCAGCATGGTGTCAGTTCTCTCTTTCCAGGAGATAGGTCGCGATCGCTTTCCTGTCTTCGTCGGTCAGGAAGGCGGTGCCGTCCCGAACCACTTCGCCCATGGAGCCGCCAAAGACATCGCCGTCCGGCGTGATCCCCGTCTTGAGCGCGTATGACAGGGAGTTTATGGCCCAACCACCGTCCTTCAATGCCTTTTGCGTGATCGGTGGCGATTTGCCACCGTCGGGAAGCTCCTCGGCACCATGCAGGGCCATTTCCGCCTCCCGGGCGCCAAGCAGGTTCCGCGGCGTGTGGCACGCGCCGCAATGGGCCGGCCCCTCAACAATATACTTGCCCCGGTTCCAAAGATCGCTCTTGTCCGGGTTCGGCGAAAACGGCGCCGGGTCATGGTAGCGCGCACGCCAGACCTTGAGCCCTGCCCTCAGATTGAACGGCGGCAGCATCTCGTGCGCCTTCGAAGGTTCGGCAACGGGCGGAACGGTTTTGAACGCCGCCCAGAGATCGGCGACATCCTGGTCGCTCAAGCTGCTGTAGAACGGATAGGGGAACGACGGAAAATACGGGCTTCCGTCAGGAGCCACACCCTGGCGCAGGGCGCGCGCGAAATCCTCCAGGTTCCAGCCGCCGATACCGTGCTCGGGATCGGTTGTCAGATTGGGCGAATAGAAGGTCCCGAAATCCGTCGGCAAGGCCACGCCGCCCGCAAGCGGCTTGCCCCCTCCATCGGCATTGGTGTGACAGGCAATGCACCCGGACATTCTGGCGAGATAGGCACCCCGCCCCGGGTCGGCTTCGAGGTTTTCGACCGCTTCCGCCCGGCCTATGGGCCAGAAATGCAGCCCTGCAAGGACCACTCCCGCAAACGCGGGAGCAGCCATTGCCGCAATGAGCCAAAAGCGCATCGCTTATTTCTTCTCGACCCGGAACTTGGAATGGCACGCGGAACAGGTTTGGGCGACCATGTTGAAGATCCCGTCTGCCGGCATCTGGGCCAGCATTTCGGGATCCGCCATTGGCGTTTCCGTCCCCATCATGCCGCCCTGGGTCATCATGGACCCGCCGCCCATCATACCGCCTTCGGACATCATCGCGCTTCCGCCCATCATGCTTTCCTGCCCCATCGCGCCTGCTCCGGCGCCATGGGCAAGGCCATTGTCCGCGGCCTTGCCGAGCGCCGCGGCGAAAAGGTCCAGCTGATCGGCGAGGGTCTCGAATTCCTGCCAGTTTGACCAGATCTCGGGCTTTGCCTCCGAGGGGCCTTCGATGCTGTGCTCCGGGAAGAGCTTCGTCAGGGCCTCGCCTGAATGGGACCGGATCACCCCGGCACCCTTGCGCACCGTCTCCGCGTCATAGTCCGTTTCGCCGCGCATTATGGTCGTGAGGGATTTCATCACATCCCCCATGGCGTCCATGGCGTCCATGCGTTCCTTGACGATGCCCGTGGCACCACCATGCGCCAGGGCCGCAGCAGCTCCGCCCAGCACAAGCGCGCCGGCGATGGTCATTACTCTGAATTTCATGAATTTGTTCCTGTAACCGGTTGATCGGCGACGGTCGCCGAAGAAGAATTCAAGCGGAAAGAGGAACATCTCGTGGAGGTGGCGGATCGAGGTTTGCCGTTCTGGAAAATACCGAAACCGGCGAGATCGTGCCGGTCTCCGGCACAAGTTCGGGAACAGACAGATGCGCATCCGCGGTCAGGGCCAGCAGATAGGCACCGCAATGAACAGTCTCACGCTCGGCGGCATGCCCGTCCGGGCCGGTGTCGGCATGCGTATGATTGTCGCCGACATTCGCTTCCAGGGCATGTGCATGATCGTGTGGCATGTCGGCGAACGCATGGCTGAACGTTCCACCTGCCAGCAGGAAAGCCGCCGCAAGAACGGTCCTCAAGAAAACAGGGAAAATGGTACGGCGATGCATCGATGCTGACCTACTGGATCCCGTTTGCGCGCTGGAGCGTGCGAACATAGGCAACAATCCGGTCAACATCCCGTTCGGTCAAGTCTTCAATCGGCGGCATGTTGCCAAACGGCCAGTGATGGGCGCGAACACCCTGCCGGACTGCCAGGAAAAACGACCCGTCAGCATGATGGGAAGGCTCGTAAATCTTGTGAATCAACGGCGGTGCTATGCCTTCCTGACCGGCCGCGTTCGTTCCGTGACAGCTTGCACAGTTCTTGTTGAAAACCGTCTTGCCTATTGCCGCAGCACCTTCCAGCCGCGGCACGGTCACCTGGACCATGGGGGCTCCGGAGGCCTCCTTGTCCGAGCCGTTCCGGTCAATGAGGAAGTACCCGCCGATCAGCACAGCGGCAATCAGCAGGAGCATCACACGTCTGTCATACTGCATCAGGAACGGACTCCGGCAAGATCATCGAGAATGGGACACTCCGGCCGATGGTCGCCTGCGCAAGCATCGGCAAGGTGCGAAAGCGTTGCCCTCATGGACTGGAGCTGGGCGATCTTGTCGTCAATCCTCTCCAGATGGAGCTGCACCAGGCTTTTCACCTGGCTGCTTTCACGGTTCTCGTCGTTGTAGAGCGACATCAACGCGCGGCACTCCTCGATGCTGAAGCCAAGCGCCCTGGCCCGTCCGAGAAAGGCGAGCCGGTGGAGATCCTTGTCCTGGAAGGACCGGTAGCCGTTGCCGGTTCTCAGCGGTCTGATCAGCCCGATATCCTCGTAGTAGCGAATGGTCTTCGCCGGCAGGCCGGACTGGCGGGCGACTTCACCGATATTCATGACACCTCTCCTTATTCAGCAGGCACCGTCGATGCGCGCGGGGTAATGGCGACTTGCGGAGCCGTCTCGTCCATGGCGGGTGCTATGGAGCGCAAACGCAGCGCGTTGGTCAGCACAAAGACCGAAGACAGCGCCATTGCGCCGGCCGCGAGAACGGGGGACAGAAGTATTCCGAATGCCGGATAAAGGGCTCCCGCCGCGACCGGAATCAAGGCCGTGTTGTAGGCAAAGGCCCAGAACAGGTTCTCCCGGATGTTGCGCATGGTCCGGCGGGACACCTCGTGGGCGTTCACGACACCGCGCAGATCGCCCGACATGAGCACCACGTCTGCGGACTCGATCGCGACATCCGTGCCGGTTCCGATCGCAATCCCGACATCCGCATGGGCAAGGGCAGGCGCGTCGTTGATGCCGTCGCCGACAAAGGCGATCTTCAGGCCACCTTCCTTGAGCCCGGTCAGGGCCGTAACCTTGCCGTCGGGCAGCACGCCCGCGATCACGGTGTCGATGCCGGTTTCCGCGGCAATCGCTTCCGCGGTCTCGCGCTTGTCGCCCGTGATCATCGCGACCTTCAGACCCTGGGCATGGAGAGCCGCGATCGCAGCCCGGCTGGATTGCTTGACCGGGTCAGCGACACCGATAACGGCGGCAACCTGTCCGTCAATGGCCGCATAGAGCGCCGTCCGGCCCCGTTTCGCCAATCCGGTTTCTTCCCCTGCCAGAGCGGATGTCGCGACACCTTCGCGCTCCATCAGCCTGTCCGCGCCGACCAGGACGCGCACGCCGTCGACCACCGCATCGACACCGTGGCCCGTGATCGAGGCAAAACCACTCGCATCAGGCAGCTCGAGGCCTTCGTTGCGTGCCGCGCGCAGGATGGCTTCGGCGACGGGATGTTCGGAACGTGCCTCGACAGCGGCAATACGCGACAGGACGAAAGACCGTTCAAAGCCGGGCGCTAGCACCAGGTCGGTCAGTTCCGGCCGGCCTTCGGTGACGGTTCCGGTCTTGTCCAGGGCCACGACGCCGACGTCGGCAAGCTGCTGCAGCGCATCGCCCTTGCGGAACAGGACTCCCATCTCCGCGGCCCGGCCCGTGCCGACCATGATGGAGGTCGGTGTTGCGAGACCCATGGCACAGGGACAGGCGATGATCAGCACCGACACACCGGCAACCAGCGCAAATGTCAGCGCAGGATCCGGGCCGACCAGCAGCCAGACCAGCACGGTGACGAGCGCCACCGTCATGACGGCCGGGACGAACCAGAGCGTGATCCGGTCGACCAGCCCCTGGATCGGCAGTTTGGCGCCCTGGGCTTCCTCGACCATGCGGATGATCTGCGACAGTGTCGTGTCGGCACCGACACGCGTCGCCCTGAACTGGAGCCCGCCCGTGCCGTTCACGGTGCCGCCGGTCACGGCGGCTCCGGCGGATTTGGCGACCGGCACCGGTTCCCCCGTGATCATGCTCTCATCGACATGGGAGGCCCCCTCGATCACCTCGCCGTCAACGGCAATGCGTTCACCGGGACGCACAACGACGACATCCCCGGTCGCGAGTGTCTCGATCGGCACTTCGGTTATCTCGCCCTCGCGCAGGACCCGTGCCGTCTTGACCTGGAGCCCGAGCAGTTTCTGGATGGCGGCCCCCGTGCGCCCCTTTGCGCGCGCTTCCAGAAACCGGCCGAGCAGGATCAGGACGACGATCACCGCCGCGGCCTCGAAATAGACCGCGCGCACCTCTGCCGGAATGAGCACCGGCAGGAAGGTCGCGACGACGGAGTAGAGATAGGCGGCGCCGGTTCCGACGGCCACGAGGCTGTTCATATCCGGTGCGCCCTTGAGGAGCGCCGGAATGCCCTTGGCATAAAAGGCGCGCCCCGGGCCGAACAGGACGATCGTCGTCAGGGCAAACTGGAGATACCAGCTCGCCTGCTGGCCGATGGTTGTCGAAATCAGGTGATGCAGCGACGGGACCAGATGACCGCCCATCTCGATCAGGAACACCGGCAGGGCGAAGGCGGCGGCAATCGCCATCTTGCGTGCGAGATCGCGCGCCTCCTCGGCCTTGCGCTCGCTACGGTCCTGCGTCGCGCCGGCTTCGGCGACGCTCGCCGGATAACCGATATCCGCACTGGCCTTCACCAGGTCCTGAACGCTGACCGCGCCTTCGGCGAAGGTTACGGTTGCCGTCTCCGCCGCCAGATTGACGCTGACGTCGAGCACGCCGGGAACGGCTTCCAGGGCCTTGTCGACCCGGCCGACACAGGAGGCGCAGGACATGGACTGGATATTGAGTGTCACCGTTTGCGTGCGGGCCGGATAGCCCAGCTCGTCAAGTTTGGCGACGGCCGCCGCAACATGGTCCGGTGCGGCGGTGAACTGGGCGCTTTCGCTTGCCAGGTTGACGGCGACGTCCTCAAGACCATCGACGCTTTTCAGGCCGCGTTCCACGCGCCCGACGCAGGATGCACAGGACATTCCCTGAACTGACAGGGTGACTTTCCGATGGACGGACATGGGTCCAACTCCGGTACGAATTGATCGATGTCCCTCAGATAGAGTTTCCAGTCACTGGAAGGTCAAGCCTGTTCCGGAATTTTCTTATCAAGATTTTTCGCTTGACCTTCCCGCTGCTGGAAAGACCAGGACTTTAAAAATCAATCAACCGATGGAGCCAAACATGAAATTCAGCGTTCCTGACATGAGCTGCGGTCACTGTGCCGCAACAATCGAAAAGGCGGTCAAGACCGTCGATGCCTCGGCAAGCGTCACCTGCGACCTGGAAAAACACCTCGTCGAAGTCGGCACATCCACGACGCCGGAGGCCATGGCGGCCGCGATCCGCGAGGCAGGCTACGAGGCCGGCCACGTGCCTGGCTAGAGGCAAGATCACAAAAGGTGGGCCTGCGCACACCGAATAGTGTGCGGGCCCGACAAATCCGTTTCCTGGGCTCGAACCGCCCTGTGTGTTCAGGAAACAGTCTTCACGGGAGGCCCGACTTGTCGTCCGGTTACGAAAAAGACAGCCTGACACTCTTCGATGCGGTCGCCATGGGCACCGGTGTGATGATCGGTGCGGGCATCCTTGCACTGACCGGACAGATTGCCGAACTTGCCGGGCCGTATTTCCCGTTTGTGTTCGTGTCGGGCGCCACCGTAACCGCGTTCAGTGCCTACACCTATGTCAAGATGTCGAATGCCTATCCGTCCGCGGGCGGGATTGGCATGATCCTGCAGAAGGCCTATGGCGCGACGGCGGTTACCGCCGGAGCTGCCCTGCTCATGGCCCTGTCCATGGTGATCAACGAGAGTCTTGTGGCACGCACCTTTGCGGCCTATCTGCTGCGCGGTTTCGATCTCGCACCTTCCGGCTGGCCCGTACCCGTGATCGCCGTTGGCGTTATCCTGTTTGCCTGGCTGGTCAATGCGTCGGGCAACAGGTCGGTCGGCCTGTTTTCCACCGTCATGGCCATCCTCAAGGTCGGCGGCATTGCCGTTTTCGGCGCCGCCGCCTTGTGGGCAGGCGGGTTCAGTTTCGAAGCGACCGGACAAGCTTCCGAATATGGAGGCGTTGCAGGCTTCATCGCGTCGACGGCCCTCGCAATTCTCGCCTTCAAGGGGTTCACGACAATCACCAACAGCGGCGCGGAGATCACGGATCCCCACCGCAATGTCGGCCGGGCAATCATCTCGGCGATAGCCATTTGCATCCTGGTGTACCTGCTTGTCGCCTTCGCCGTCGGATCCAGCCTGCCGCTCGAGACCATCATTGAAGCGAAGGACTATGCGCTTGCCGAAGCCGCCAGGCCGGCGCTGGGACCCGTCGGGTTCTATCTCACCGTGGCCCTGGCGCTTGTCGCGACCGCGTCCGGACTGATCGCAAGCATGTTTGCGGTGTCCCGCATGCTCGCGATGCTGACGGACATGAAGCTCATCCCTCACAGCCATTTCGGCATGCCGGGCGTCATCCGTGATCACACCCTGGTCTATACGGTCGTTGTTGCGGCGCTGCTCGCGGTCTTTTTCGACCTCAGCCAGATCGCCTCGCTGGGCGCCTTCTTCTATCTTGTCATGGACATCATCATTCACTGGGGCGTCTTCCGGCACCTGCGCGACGACATCGGCGCACGCGGCTGGATCCTGTTGACCGCCATCGGTCTGGACACGGTCGTCCTGGTTGCCTTCGCAGCCCTCAAATGGCAGCAGGATCCGGTAATCGTCGTCTATGCCATTGCCGGTATTGCGGTGGTTTTTGCCTTCGTGAAAATCTTTCTGCACTTCAATCCGCCGGCACCGCACCAGCACTCCTCCTGAGACGATGCGGCAGGACGGCGGCGGCCGCCCCACCGCACGGCCGGTCAGAAGGGTGGCGACGACCCTCACCGATTACCTGACACTGCAGGCCGCGCTTGCGGACCTGCGCCGCCTCTTGCAGGGAATGGCGATGGAGGCGCAGGTGTCGGGTCCCGGTCCGGTCGGCACTCCGCAAACTCAATCGTGAGGAGAGTGACCGGAGGCGATCGCCAGGTGATGCTCCTGATGATGTGCGCCGAGCGTCATCACGCCGATGAAGCCGAGGCCGGCAAGCATCTGCAGGTCGGACGGCTTGCCCGCGCGCACAATCATGACCGCTCCGTCCGGCGTGGTTTCGGTTTCATAGCTGAAGCCGCGCACGCCGCCCATGGTCGCGGCGTGGGCCGTGACCATGCGCTGGATCGAGTCGCGCACGCCGCCGTCCCCCGTGACAACGAACCGGTAGCCGTCATCGAGCAGCGTTGATTGCACCTTGGCGTGAAGCGTGACGTTGCTCATGTCGACCAGGTGGCTGCGCAACGCGGCGATGTCGACTGCCGACCAGTCGGTTTGCGGGTCCGCATCCAGTAGAGCGACGATTTCCTGGATGGCGGCGAAGGCCGACTGTCCCGGCTCGCGCGGCGCGGCCTTGACCGGTGCCGCCGTCTCCTGCATGGCAGATGTGTGAGCCCCATGGGCGTGATGGGCGTCGGTCTGGGCCTGCGCCGGCAGGGCAACTGTCGCCAGGGCGGCGGCAAGAACAAGTCTGATCATCGTGGTTCCTTTCCTGATCCGTTGCCGGAGCTTGCAGTCTTCAGGTCAATTGGAACATGATAGCTATCATGTCAGATGATTTTTCTTCCCTATTCGAAACGCCCCATGGCCAAAGCCGCCTGCTCGACGCCGGCAATTACCTGTTCCATCAGGGCGCCCCGGTCAGAACCCTTTTTCTGGTCACCAGGGGCGAGGTCCAGCTGATCCGCCACCAGGAGGGCGGCGCTGCGCTGGTGCTGCAAAGAGCCGGCCCGGGCGACATCCTGGCCGAGGCTTCCGTCTATGCCAGGGCATATCACTGCGATGCGATTGCACATGTCGAAGCCGGGCTCCGCGGCATATCACGCGGCTTTTTCCTGGAGCGCATCCGCGAGAACCCGGACCTGGCCGCAGCCTGGGCGGCGAGGCTTGCCAGGGAAATCCAGACCACGAGACTGCGCAGCGAAATTCTTTCTCTCAGGACCGTTGCGGACAGACTGGACGCGTGGCTAGCCTGGCACGGAACCTTGCCGGCCAAGGGGGAATGGAACCAGGTCGCACGCCAGATCGCGGTCAGCCCGGAAGCGCTTTACCGCGAAATCGGACGGCGGCGCGCCGGGTAGAAAGAGTTCGATAAACGTCTATTCCCGCACCCGTCCCTCATCCAGCTGCGCATGCCGCCGCAATCGTTGCCTGGCCAAGACTGATGCCGCCGTCATTGGCAGGAAGGTCCCGAGGCAACAGGACCTTCAGGCCCTGCGCTTCGATCCGGGCCGCCAGTCCGTCCGACAGGATCGAATTCTGCATGACGCCGCCGGACAGGGCTATCCTGTCCAGACCATGCGCACTGGCAATGCGACACCCCGTTTCGGCAAGACTGCCAACCAGAGCAAGATGAAACCGCGCGGAGATACGCCCTCTCTCCTCGCCGGCTCTCAAGTCGGCAAGCAGGGCTTCCCAGAGCGGCTTCCACGACAATATGGTGCCGCCCTCCTGGGTCGTCTGGACAGGATAGCCGCTCTCTTCTTGCAGAAAGGGGCGCGCCATGGTTTCCAGCATGGACCCCGTCTGGCCCTCGTAGGTCTGTTTGTCCGCACACACACCGAGGGCAGCAGCGACCGCATCGAACAGCCGGCCCGCAGAGGAGGAAAACGGCGTGTTCACGCCTTTGGAGACCATCTGGTCCACAAGCGGAAGATTCTTGTGCCGCAACGGGTCAAATATCCCGGTACCTTCCAGCATGGATCGATAACCCGGACCAAAGGCCGCCTGCAGATGCGCTATCAAATTGCGCCAAGGCTCGCGGACCGCCGCCGCCCCGCCCGGCAAGGCCACCGGCAGGAAATGTCCGGCACGTTCGAAACCCCGATAGCCGCCGAGCAGCAGCTCGCCCCCCCAGATCGTCCCGTCCGTCCCCAGGCCGGAGCCGTCAAGGATGATCGCCAGCGTTTCGTCGTCACCGGGCGGGACGCCGGCTTCCGCAAGGCAGGCCGCCAGATGCGCGTGGTGATGCTGGACCTCGATCACCCGTGCCCCGGTTTCGGAGGCGATTTGCCTGCCAAGCTGCGACGAAAGGTAATCGGAATGGCCATCGACGGCGATGATCTCGGGATCGAACCTGAAGATCCCGCGGTAGAGCTCAAGGTTCTTCCTGAGGTCCTGAAGGGCATGCCGATGCTCCAGATCGCCCATGTGCTGGGAAACAACGGCCTGTCCATCCCGCAAGAGGCAGAAGGTCGACTTCAACTCGCCACCCATCGCCAGAACCTGCGGAGCCTTACTGAAAGGCCCGGGAAGCGGAAGCGGTGCCGGAGCATAGCCTCTGGCCCGCCGCAAAACCGTTCGCCCTGCGGCCGAGACCCGCACAACACTGTCGTCCAGCCGGTTCACAATGGCCCGGTCGTGCATCAAGAACCCGTCCGCAATCCGGGACAGCTTCGTCCGGGCCTCGCTGTTGTCGATCACCTGGGGCTCTTCGGAGAGATTACCGGATGTCAGGACGATGGGTTTGCCGACCTCCGCCATCAGGAGATGATGCAGGGGCGTGTAGGGCAGCATGACACCCAGCCGGTCCTGCCCCGGAGCAAGGTTGCCGGCCAGACCGTTGTCCTCGCGGATCTTCAGGAGCACGATCGGCGCGGCTCCGCTGGTCAGCAACCCGGCTTCGGCGTTGTTGACCTCGCAGATCGCCCGTGCCTGTTCGACATCCCCGACCATCAGCGCCAACGGTTTGTGCGGCCGGTTCTTGCGCGCACGCAGCCGCTCGACGGCGTCGGGCCGCGTTGCATCGACCGCAAGGTGGAATCCGCCGATCCCCTTGATGGCGACAATCTGGCCGGACCCGAGCCTTTGAGCCGTCCACCCGATCGGATTCTGCGTCTCGTTTCGCTGCCCGTTTTCCTCGAACCATAAGGTCGGGCCGCAGGCCGGGCAGGCATTCGGCTGGGCATGGAACCGCCGGTCGGCCGGATTGTCATATTCCGCCTGGCAGTCGGAACACATCACAAACGGCGCCATCGAGGTATGTGCGCGGTCGTAGGGGATCGCCTCGATGATCGACAGCCGCGGTCCGCAATGGGTGCAGTTCGTAAAGGCATAGCCGTGCCGCCGGTCCGACGGGGCGAGTGTGTCCCGGAGACACTCCGGACAGGTCGCCGCATCCGGAACGATCCCGGTGGAAACGTCACCGGCCACGCTGGAAACAATCCTGAACCCCGCGTCCAGCGTTAGAGTTTGGCCAAGGATGGCTTCCGCGACCACCTCATCCACCCGGGAAAGCGGCGGACTGTCCGTTTTCAGCCGCTCCAGGAACCGTCCGGTTGCCTCAAAGCCGCCCCAGACCTCTGCCAACACGCCTTCCGCGTCGTTCAGGACATGCCCGGCGAGGCGCTCCTCTTGCGCAAGACGCCAGACAAAGGGTCGAAAGCCGACGCCCTGGACCAGGCCCCTCACCCGCACCCGTGTTCCGATCTTCTCCAACGTGTCGTCGCCGGCGCTCATGTCAGTGCACCGTACAGACCAGACACGGGTCGAAGGAACGGACAATATGCTGAACCGAAACCGGATCGGTCTCGCCTTTGCGCACCGGAGCGCCGATCAGCGCCTGCTCGAGCGGGCCGGCAACGCCATCCTTGTCCCGAGGCGAAAAATTCCAGGTGGTCGGCGCGATGATCTGGTAGTTCGAGATCTGGCCGTTCTCGATCGAGATCCAGTGGCCGAGGGAACCGCGCGCAGCCTCGGTCAGGCCGATCCCTTCCGCCCGGCTCGGCATGTCGCCGTGCGTGATGAAGTGTCCGCCGGGTTCGAGCGCGGCCACCCAGCGCTCCATCGCCATCACCACAAGGGCTATCTCCAGCACCCTCGCGACGACCCGTGTGTGCACCGATCCGCCATGGCGTGATACCAGGTCCCGGACCAGGGGATGGCCGTTGATCAATTGTCGTGCCAGCGCTCCGGTTTCCATGATCTCGCCGCCAAGACGGGGCGCCTTGCACCAGGAATAGGCGGAGGTCTTTTCGGCATCCGGCTCCGTCGTCCCGGAAGCCGGCGGTTCCGGACCGTCGGTCTTGTACCAGCTCGAGACCAGATCTTCGGCAACATCGCCGGGATCGAAAGCATTCGCCTGCCCGTTTCGCCACGTCCCGTGCCCGAACAAGGACGTGTCCTCGAGGTGATAGCCGCCATAGCTGAGATAGTTGCCGGATGACGGTCCGAGCCTGGCAAGGTCCAGCGCGGCCGAAAGGTTCAGGAATCTCCTGAAGTCGGAGTGTTCCGGCGCCCTTTCACCGGCCCAGGAAACCAGCGCCTCTTCATTTTCGAGGGCCGCGACCCGTTCCAGCTGATCGCCGAAAAGCTGCCGCTCCAGAAAACGCCGGAAGGCTTTCAGGATGACGGCCAGTCGGGCGGCTTCTCCGGGCGCCGCGGCCCGCGTCGAGCCGCCCGGCTGAATGGAAAGCGTGTGCGGCCACTTGCCGGCAAGGATGCCCATGATGTGCATGAACTGGGCCCGGGCCGGCAACACCGTTTCGACGGCTGTTCCCCTTGTCGCCGTGAACCGTTCGCGAATGTCTTCGTACCAGGGCTCCGACCGGTAAATTTCTCTTGCGAAATCCGGCATGAAGAACAGGTAGAAATGGGTCAGGTGATCGGCGACATTCTCGGTTGCGTGGACGAGATTGATCGCCAGTTCGCCATTCCTGGGCACCGACACACCGATGGCGGATGCCAGGGCCCGCGCGGCCGCGACGGATTGGGACACGGAACAGATCCCGCAGATCCGGGGGGCGTAGACCAGTGCATCGAGCGGCGGCTTTCCCAGAAGAATGCGCTCAAACCCGCGATAGAGCGGCGAGACGACTTCCGCGTTTTGAACGCTTCCATCCGCGCAGTCGATCCGGACTTCCAGATCCCCCTCGACCCGATTGAACGGTCCGACGATCAGCCGCGTCATGACCGGGTCTTTCCCTTGTCGGACGGCGGCACGGTCAACATCTCGGCGGTGGCGTTTTCCTTCAGGCGCGCGGGTGTTGCCGCCTTGGACAGGGAGGCGAGCGCCACGAACCAGGCCTTCGGCATATCCGTCGGCAGGCCGACGGGGATGCCCGCCACTTTTGGCGTTCGCAGGAAGTCATGCCCCGGCTCCTCGAATTCGGGAGCCGTGCAGTTGATGCAGGGATAGCCGCCATCGAGGCAGGACCCGGCGCCGTTCCAGGCGCGCATGTTGCAATCGGCGCGGGCCTGGGTGCCCTTGCAGCCGAGATTTTCCATCATGCAGCCCTGATCGCAGAGACGCTCCGCGCTGGCCTTGTATTCATAGAATTCGTTGCGCGCACAGCCGTGGTGCACAAGATGCATCGTGTAGGACAGCGGCCGCGCCCATTCGTCGACATCCGTTTCGTTATAGGTCCCCGCCGCAATCTGATGCAGGGTCTCGCACAGCCACCCGGGATGGATCGGACAGCCCGCGATGTTGATGACGGGCAATCCGCCAGAGGACAGGAAGTCTCCGCCGAGAAGTCCACCGGGTTTGCGGCCTTCATAGGAAAGACCCACGGCCTCCACATGATTGTCGCCGGCCGCCGTGATCCCGCCGAAGGCGGCGCAGGAACCGACGGCCACCACGTAGCGCGCCTTTTCCGCCAGCGCCCGGATCCAGTCCATCATCGGCCGTCCGGTACCGGACAGGATATGGAATTTCCCGGACCCGTTCGGTCCGCACATGACGGAACCTTCCAGGCAGAGGATGTCCAGCGGCTCTTCCCCGCTTTCCAGCCGCTCCATCAGCGACACGACTTCGCGGCCGCTGGCCTCGCTCAGGGAGGGGTGCCACAGGACCTCGATATTGGCGGCCTCCATCGTCGTCACAAGGTCCGGGTTTTCCGCGCCGAGCGCAGACAGGGAACATCCGCCGCACCCGCCGGACTGCAGCCAGAAGAGCCGCACCGGCGGCCTCGCATCAATCCGCTGCATCGACATTTTCCGGGATCCTCAATGTGAACTCCGCCCCGCCTTCCGGACGATTGGCGGCACGCAGCTCGCCGCCCTGCTTGAGCGCCATGTTGTAGCTGACGTAAAGGCCGAGACCGGTGCCGCTGCCGATCGGTTTTGTTGTGAAGAAGGGTTCGAACAGCTTGTCCATTGCTGCGGGTGCAATGCCGGTCCCATTGTCCGCGACCCGCACCAGGATCATGCCGTTCTCGCCGGAGCACGAAATCCTGATTTCACCATCCTCCCGGCCCGACAGCACATCGGCTGCGTTCTGGACCAGGTTGACCACGATCTGGTGAATATGCCCCTTGTGGCCGGTCATCTCCAGACGGTCGGGGGTGTCGAAGATTATAGCCGGCTTGATCCGCTGGGCCTTGATGACCCAGTCGACCGCCGTGTGGACCAGCCGGACAATATTGAAGGTTTCCGGCTCCTCCTGCTGGTTGCTGGAAAAACGGCGCAGGTCCTCCACGATGTCGCGCACCCGTTCGGCGCCCTCCAGGGTTCCGTCCACGAGGGGGCCGATGTCCTGAAGCACCTTGTCGATCTTCAGCTCCTTGCGCAGCACATCCATGTCCTCGCGCCGGGCTCCGTCGTCGCAGGCGGTCAGGTATTTCCGGATCGCCGTCCCATAACGCTTCAATGCGTACATGTTGCCGAAGACGAAGCTGATCGGGTTGTTCAGCTCATGGGCCACACCGGCCACCAGCCGGCCCAGCGCCGCCATCTTTTCGGAGACCAGAAGCCGCTGCTGGGTTTCGCTGAGCCGCTCCTGCGCCGCGTCGAGCGCCCGGTAGGCGCGCTGCAATTCGCCGATCGGACGTCCGACCATCACCATTCCGGCCAGCCGTCCGCGCTGGTCGCGGCGGGGCGTGCAGCTCAGGGCGACCACCGCAGGCGGTCCGTCCGGCACCTTGATCGCGGCATCGCACGGCGCCACGTCCTTGCCGGCAATCAGACAGTCCAGGAAGCCCTCGACCGTCGCGCGGCTTTCGTCCGTGAACAGATCCGAGTATTTCGTCCCGGGCAAAGACGGCTCATCGCGGTGCGTGATGGTCAGAAGCTGGTTGTTGACCTTCTGGATCCGGCCGGCGGCATCACAGACGATCAGGACGTCCGTCATCGCGCCGAGGACGGAGCGGATGAAGGTGTCGGCCTCCTCCAGCTTGGCGTTCTTTTCTTCCAGCTCTGTCTGGGAATCGACCAGGTCCGAATAGACGTCGTCCATTTTCTGGATCACGTCGATCCAGACATTCTCTCCCGAGCCGTCGAGACCCAGATTGCCCGACGGCAGCTTCATGAGCTCAAGGCCAAGTTTGTCACCGCGATCCCCTGCCATGGCCTACCCCGCGCTGCCTGCGCTCTTGCGCTTTTCCGGGAGAGGCTTGACGTTTTCCAGTCCATAGCGCTCCAGCTTGCCGCGAAGGCCGACCCGCGACAAGCCGAGTTCGCGCGCCGCCTTGGACTTGTTCCAGCGGTGGCGGATCAGCGTCTCCTTGATGATCCGGGCTTCGAGCTCGCCAATGCGGTCCTTCAGCGAGCCGTCCATCGGCATCAGGTCCGCAAGATCCTCTTCCTCCCGTCCTGCCGGGTCTGCCTGCAGGATATGCCGGGACAGGAGATCCGCGCCGAGGGCGCTCCCCTCTTCCCCCATGACCAGCATCTGCTGGATTTCGTTCTGCATTTCACGGACGTTTCCCGGCCAGGAATAGGCCTGCATGCAGTCGAGCGCCTCCTGGGTCAGTCCGGAAACCCGCTTGCCCAACTGGGACATCGCCCGGCTGAGCAGCGCTTTCGCCAAGACCGGAATGTCCAACGGTCTATCTTTCAGGTCCGGCAAGCGGACCACGATCCCGGCAAGCCGGTAATAGAGATCCGCCCGGAACCGTCCGGCCCGGACCTCGTCCTCGAGGTTTCGATTGGTGGCTGCAATGACGCGGACATCGATCTTGTGTGTCTTGGTGCTGCCGACCGGGCGGATCTCCCCCTCCTGCAGCGTCCTCAGAAGCTTGACCTGGAACGCGGGCGACACCTCGCCGATCTCGTCGAGGAACACGGTTCCGCCGTCCGCCCTTTGAAACAGGCCGGTGTGATCCTCCACGGCCCCGGTAAAGGCACCGCGCTTGTGGCCGAACAGCTCGCTTTCAAGAAGCTCGTCCGGCAACGCGCCACAGTTCTCGACAACGAAGGGCTTGTTCCACCGCAGGGAGTCATAGTGAAGCGCCCGGGCGGCAAGCTCCTTGCCGGTTCCGGAGGATCCGGACAGGAGAACCGGTACGTCATAGGGCGCGACCTGACGAAGCGTCCGGCAGACGTCTTCCATCGGGCTGACCTTGCCACGGATGATGCCGTCGTCGAAATCATAGTCCCGTCGCAGGCGTTCCCGCCTGTCGGACATCTTTTTCGACACTCCGGAGGGCGACATCTTCAGCTCGATCGCCAGAAGTTCGTTTTCCCGCTGAAGCGCGTAGAGCTTGCAGGCATTCTGAAGCGTCAGGATGAGGTTCTCCGGATGCCAGGGCTTGGTGATGTACTGGAATATGCCGGCTTCGTTCACGCCGTCGATAATGTCATGCGCGTCCGTGTAGCCGGAAATGATCATCCGGATGGCATCGGGCCAGTTCTCGCGGACCATTTTCAGGAATTCGACGCCGGTCTTTTCCGGCATGCGCTGGTCGCACAGGACGATCTGGACCCATTCGCCTTCGAGGATCCGTGTTGCCTCGCCGATGGTCGACGCGGTCTTCACGTCGAAGTCCTCGTCGAGAATTCTGGAAATGGACTCAAGGGAGCGGATTTCGTCGTCAATCACGAGGATCGTCGGCAACTGGCTCATGATGCGGCCCTCCGTGTTGACCGGCCCCCGGGTGGGCCTGATCTGTGCCGGGCGAGCGTTCGCGGCGTCCGGGATTTTGGAACCTTGCGGACAAAATTGTAGCGGGCGATGTGATAGCTCGGATCGAAACCGAAGAAATTTTTCCGCATCCGCGCAAGCTCGGCGGCACGATAGGCGGCGAGCGGCTTTGCGGCCTCGTCCCGTTCGCGGACCCGGGCCTTTTCCTGAAGGCGCGGAGCGAGATCCTCACCGCCCAGTCTCAAAGCGGCCTCCCGCACACTCGACTGGAACGACAGGCCATCGGATCCAAGGACACGATCGGCAAGTCCGAGGGCCAGTGCTTCCTCGGCGCCCATGGGCAGGCGGGCGTCCGCGATCCTGGCCGCGTTGTCGGCGCCCGCATATTTCGGCAGGAGATAGGTCCAGAATTCCGACCCGTAGAGATTTCCCATATCCTTGTAGTGCGGATTGAGAACGGTTCCGGGCCGGATCCAGACCTCGTCCGCCGCACGCGCGAGGAACACGCCGCCGGCGCCGGCATTGCCGCAAAGCGCGGACACGACCCACTTGTCCGTCGTCCGGATGATCGTCTCCGCAAGATCATCGATTGCCTGGATGTTCCGCCAGCTCTCCTCGGCGGGGCTCCCGGCAGCCTCGATCAGGTTGAGGTTGAGGCCGTTCGACCAGTGATCCGGCCCGCCCATGAGCACCAGGACCCGCGCGGAACTTCCGGCGGCTTCCTCGAAAACAGCCTTCAGGCGCAGGCAGGCACAGGTGTCCATCGCGCCGTTATAGAAGTCGAAATGCAGGTAGCCGACATCGCCGGCCTGCTCGAACAAAATGTCCCGATAGCCGCCGGAAATTTCCGGCAGGCCGGCACATTCACCGGCAAAGACATGGGTCGCCGGCAGCTTGACCGACGCCTTGTCCGCCTTGCGCACATGTCCAATCCACACCGCGCCATCGACCGTCCTCACCGCCAGTGCCGGCCCGGACCGGGCAATCACGGTGCCGGGCTCCGCGCCCTCCGGCCGCTCGCCGCGCGCCGGTCTCGCATCAAAAAGAAAAACCGGCTCGCCGAACAGGGTGTCCCGAACCCCGGGCATGCCGTCGGCCGAACGGATCTTGCGCAGGATCGCTTCGCCGGTGTCCCTTTGCCAGTCGATCTGCCGGTCCGCCTGCCTGACGGCGCCGCGCCAAAGCGACTGCGCCTCCGGCACCGAGGCGGGAGCGGCGCCGCTCCTGAACCTGTCGAGCGCCTCGAACACGGCCGCGACCGCCCCCTCCATGACCTCGTGCCGGTAAAGGCTGGACTTGGACGCCCGGCGAAGCGGGAAACACCGGAAGGCCCAGATCGGGCCCGCATCAAGGTCGGCGACGGCCTCAAGGACAGTCACGCCCCAGTCGGTCGCGCCTTCAAGGATGGCCCAGTCGAGCGCGGCCGGTCCGCGATCGCCCGGCGGCCCCGGATGAACGATGAAACAGGGCACGGCCTTGAACACGGACGGCGGGATCGCCCGCTTCAGGAACGGCGCCAGGATCAGGTCCGGCTCGAACAGCCGGACGGCTTCCTCGCTCACGGCATCGTTGATGTCGAATTCCACCGACACCTCGTGGCCGGCTGCGCGCAGGTCGCAATGCAGCCGCTGGGTCAGGGAATTGAAGCCGTGGCAGAGAAGCAGGATCCTCATGATCAGCAGATCCTCGGAAGCTGCTCGCCCGAGAGCCAATCGACCACGCGCAATCCGCCGATCTCGGTTTCCATCTCGACGAGATGGGCGTCGTCTTCGGTAACGGTTCCGATGATCGCGGCGTCCCGGCCCAGCGGGTGCGCCTTCATCACGGCCAGAAGCCTTTCCGCGTCATCCGCCTCGCAAAGGCAGATCAGCTTGCCCTCGTTGGCGACATAAAGCGGGTCCAGGCCGAGCAACTCGCAGGCCGCGGCAACATCCCGCTTGACCGGAATTCTGGTCTCGTCGAGATGCATGCCGACGCCGGCCGTCCGGGCGATCTCGTTGAGCGTCGCGGCAAGGCCACCCCGGGTCGGATCCCTCAAGACGGCAATGCCGGGAACGTCCGCGACCATGTTCGCCACGAGGGTGTGCAGGGCCGCGCTGTCCGACCTGATTTCCGTCTCGAACTCAAGGTTTTCCCGTTTCGACAGGATGGCAACGCCATGGTCGCCGATCGACCCGGACAGCAGGATCGCCTGCCCGGGGCGGGCGCGCTCGACAGAGACATGGACCCCCTCCGGCACCACGCCGAGGCCGGTCGTCGTAATGAAGACACCGTCGCCCTTGCCCTTTTCGACCACCTTGGTGTCGCCGGTAACGATCGGGACTCCGGCGTCGCGTGCGGCAAGTGCCATCGACACGACGATCCGTTCAAGATCGGCGAGCGGAAAGCCTTCTTCCAGGATGAAGCCGGCCGTCAGGTAGAGCGGTCTGGCCCCGGCCGTTGCCACATCGTTCAGCGTCCCGTGAACCGCGAGCGAGCCGATGTCTCCGCCTGGAAAGAACAGCGGCGAGATGACGTGGCCATCGGTCGACATCACCAGCCGGCCGGGCGGGACATTGAGCAAGGCCGCGTCGTTTCCCTGGTCGAGGATCGGGTTGGAGAGGTGCCTTTGGAAGAGGTCCGATATCAGCTCGGCCATGGCCCGGCCACCGCCGCCATGGGCCATGTCGACGGACCCTTTCCGCCGGGCGAGATCCGGTTGCGGCGCGTTCATGCCGCTTCCTCCTTCGCCCGCGGGCGCCTGACCGGGTCGCGGTGGCGGCCATAGGTCCAGTAGGCGGCACACGCGCCTTCCGAGGAAACCATGCAGGAGCCCATGGGGGTGTCGGGCGTACAGACCGTGCCGAACAGCTTGCAGTCGGTCGGTTTCTTGACGCCGCGCAGGATTGCGGGGCACTCGCAGGACTTCACTTCGCGGGACTTTTTCTCCGACACCTCGAAGCGCCGTTCCGCATCAAAGGCCGCATGGGCCTCCCGGATTTTCAGCGCGCTGTAGGGAACCGTGCCAAGACCGCGCCATTCGAAACTGGTGCGCAGTTCGAAGACTTCCGACACCAGAGACTGCGCCTTCAGGTTTCCTTCCCGCGTCACGACGCGGGTGTATTCATTCTCGACCTCGTGACGGCCCTCGTTGATCTGGCGGATCAGCATCAAGGCCGACTGCATGACGTCGAGGGGTTCGAACCCGGCGATGACGACCGGCTTGCCGAATTCCTCGGCGAAGTACTCGTAGGGCTCCGATCCGATGACCGAGCTGACATGGGAGGGTCCGAGGAACCCGTCGATCCGAACCGTTCCGAGCTCCCGGACTTCCGGAGACTGAAGAATGTGGCTGATTGCGGACGGGGTCAGCACGTGGTTGCAGAAGACCGAGAAATTCCGGAGACCTTCCTTTTCCGCCTGCCTGATCGCGACGGCGGTCGGCGGCGTGGTCGTTTCGAAACCGATGGCGAAGAAAACGACTTCCCGGTCCGGATTGTCACGCGCGATCTTCAGGGCATCCAGGGTGGAATACACCATGCGGATGTCTGCCCCGTCCGCCTTCGCCCGGATCAGGCTGCGCTGCTTCGTGCCCGGCACGCGCATCATGTCGCCGTAGGTGCACAGGATCACGCCGTGGCGCTCTGCGATCTCCACGGCATCGTCCAGCCGCCGGACGGGCAGAACGCAGACCGGGCAGCCCGGGCCGTGCACGAAGCGGACGTTTTCCGGCATCAGGTCCTTCACGCCATAGCGGAAGATGGCGTGGGTGTGCCCGCCGCAGAACTCCATGATGTTGTAGGTCCGCTCCGGCCGCGCCTCGCGGCGGATCGCCTCGGCAACGGTTTTGGCAAGCTCGCGATCGCGGAACTCGTCGACATATTTCATTGCTCGCCTCCCGTAATCTCTTCCAGCTCCTCCCGAAGGACCCCGGCTTCCGCCATCAGGGCAAGGGTCCGGCTGGCCTCTTCAGGGCTGACCTTGTGGAGCGCATATCCGACGTGGACCAGCAGGTAGTCGCCGATCGCCACGTCCTCGACCAGCGCGGTCGAGATGCGTTTCCTGACACCCTCAAGGGCGACGACGGCCATGTCTCCGTCTTCCAGTTCCACCACCTTGGCCGGTATTGCCAAACACATGCGCCCCTCCTATTCCGCCGCACTTTGGACCGGGCGTCCGGCCAGCTGCATGGCGCGTGCGGCCTCGATCCACGAGATCCAGTCATCCAGCCCCTCGCCGCTGCGTGCCGAGACATTGAGAACCTTGATCCGTGGATTGATCTTCCGCGCGTTTTCAACCGCCGCATCGACATCAAAATCGAGATGCGGCAACAGATCGGTCTTGTTCAGGAGCATCAGGTCGCTTGCCGCGAACATGTCCGGATATTTCAACGGCTTGTCCTCGCCCTCGGTGACGGAGAGGATCGCGACCTTGTGCGCCTCGCCAAGGTCGAAGGCCGCCGGACAGACCAGGTTGCCGACATTCTCGATGAAAACGAAGCTGCCCTCCTGCGGGGTCAGGTGGTCTATCGCGTGTCCGACCATGTGCCCGTCGAGATGACAGCCCTTGCCCGTGTTGATCTGAAGCGCCGGCACGCCGGTCGCCCGGATCCGGTCCGCGTCGTTCGCGGTCTGCTGGTCCCCCTCGACGACATAGCATTGCCGCGACGTGCCGATCTTCTTCAGCGTTTCGACAAGCAGCGTCGTCTTGCCGGAGCCGGGGCTCGAGACAAGGTTCAGCGCGAGAATCCCCCGGTCCGTGAAATAACGCCGGTTGGCGTCCGCATAGGCGTTGTTCTTGGAGAGGATATCCTGTTCCAGCTGGATCATCCGGGACTGGCTCATGCCCGGCACCGAAGCTCCGGCCTCGCCCTCGCCATAGTGGTGATGGTGGTGGTGATCGCCCTGGCCATGTTCATGACCATGTTCATGAGAATGATGGTGGCCATGCCTGTGGGCGTGGTGGTGACTGTCACCGCCTTTCGCCTTGTCCGGCCCTTCCACGCGGACCTCTCCGTCGCCGCAACCGCAGACAGTACACATCAGGACACCTCCAGTTCCTTGATCCGAAGTTCCTCGCCGCTCGTCACCTGCAACTGATGCGACCCGCATTCCGGGCAGGGGTCGAAGCGTTCGCTGATCGGAACATTTACCCCGCAAGGCAGGCACCAGGCCATGGCAGGCGGGGTCACAATTTCAAGCCGGGCTGTTTCAGCAATGCTGCCGCGCATGACAACGTCAAAGCCGAAGCGGAGCGCATCCGTTTCCACGCCGGACAGCGGACCGACTTCCAGGCAGACCCGGTCAACTCTGGAAAAGGCTTCCTTTTCCGCCTGTTCGTTCAGGATGCCGAGAATGCTCTCGCAGAGCGACATTTCGTGCATCAGTGGATCCTCACCGTATGGCGGACACAGGGGTCAATCGCCCCAATCACGAGACCGGCCCGTTCAATGCGTTCTTCATCCGATCCTCCGGACAACATGCCGAGACAGCGGGACGCGACGCCCCGGTCCGCAAAGTTCCATCTCGTTGGCGATATGATCCTGTAGTCCTCGACCATACCGTCCCGCAGCTTCGCGACATGGGTCAAGCGCCCTCGTGCCGTTTCCGCAAAACCGACCCCTCTCGGACACTTTCTCCTTCGCGAGATCAAAAAGCGATGATTTTCCGCAAACAGGTCCTGTAACTCTTTGAGCGTTTCGGAAAGGTCGACAAGACGGGCGAGATAACGGGTCGCCAGTGTCGGCTCGCGCCCGCACGCCAGGAGAGGGTGATCACGCCGTCTTTCCAGCGGGGATGTCTCCGGGACGAAATCCGCTTTCTCAACCGGCTCGATCATTTCAAAATCATTCAGGAACTGCGGCGCTCCGGTTCCGGGCCATTTCGCGTCGAAGGCCAGGAGTGCACCAAGAAGGCGGGCAGCGACGGTCTTCCCGGACGCGGCCCATGTACCCAGGGAGGTTTGATCCCGCCGGTTCCGCCACGCGGACAGTTCCTCTTGAAAGATCCTGCTTTCGGCAATCGCGACGGCCGAAGCGACAAGTGTCCGGCCGGTGTCCCTGTCACCGGCTTTCGCCTTCGGGTCAAGAAAGACGACGTCTTCCGGATCGAGTGCGTTTCGCAACTCCGAAAGCAGCGACATCGCGCTTTGCGCCGTCTTGATATCCGGGGCCTCGCTTGCCAGAAGCGGCCAGTCAAGGGCGATGCGGAGCAGGTGTTCACGCACCCTTTCCATAAGCACGAGGCACTCCCGGAGAGCCATCGTGTCCCTGTCCGCGACCCGGCCGGCAGCGCTTTCGAGCGCGGCCGCGGCAGCCGCCGCATGAGCCGTGCCGCAAAGGGAAAACAGGGACGGCACGATCCGGATGACCTCCGCGGCGGTTCGACCGGACAGAAGGCGGGACACGTTCGCAGGTTCCTTCAACGCTACCTGCACCGGGTTGTCCGGATCGCGCGGAAGCACGATATCGACATGCCCCTCAAGGCTCATTTGGGGCCTCCCGGTTTCTGCGGCCGGTCAGGAGGCTGCGACGGCTGAGTTCGACGGCGACCGGTTCGGCAACCTCATCGACCTCGTCTTCTTCGTCCGGCTTGTTGTCGGTATCGGGTTGCGGGTCCGGCAGTTCGCCGCGCCAGATGGCCGCCATTTCGGCGTCGCTTCGGCCGGGGGCCTCTTCCGCCTCGAACAGGGCATCAAGGGCGGCCAAGGCACAGGCGCGGGCGGTCTCCTGATCGGAGAACTCGAAGACGGGCGAGAACAGGGAACACATCCAGTAAGGCCCGACGTCGCCCTCCTCCCCGCGGATGAATTCGTACGACCCGGATGGAAAGCGGAAGCAGCGTTTGGTCCCGGCCGGAATACGCTCATCCCCCGCATCGACGGACAGCAGGATGACATTCAGGAACCAGGGCGTCAGCAGCGTTCCGAGCCAGAAGCCCTCCCATGGACGCAGGCCCGAAAGCTCGACCTCCAGCACATCATTCAAGATCGGGATTCCCTCCATGCGGGTCTCCCGGATGGAACGGAAACACCTTTCGACCGTCTCGGTGACTTCCGCCGCATCGCTCATGTCAGCCCTCCTCCAGAACCATGAATCCCGCCTTGCCGGCATCGCATTCCGGGCAGCTCCAGTGCTCCGGCAGGGCCGCGAACGGCGTACCGGGCGGGATTTGCCAGTAGGTGTCGCCTTCGGCCGGGTCATAGACATGCCAGCAGATCTTGCATTCCAGCCGGGTTGCCGGCCCGATCTTGCGATCGTCACCGCCATAGGACCCGGCGAAGAACCCGTCGCTCATCGGTAGACTCCCAGGATCTCCTCGAGGCGCTCGGCGGAATCGGCGATATCCTCCGGCGCCGCGCAGGCGACTTCCGGCACCCGCACAATCTCGATCGAGTTCAGGATCAGCGCGTCCTGGGAATTGTAGAACTGCACCCACCAGGTGTTCTTCGTGCCCGTCGAGGAGATCCGGCAATTGCCATAACCGCGTGACAGGATGGTCGCACTCCCCGGGCCCAGCCGTTCGGCGAGAAAGGCCAGGTCTTCCTCCGTGTGAGGCAGCAGCGACAGGTTGATGACATGCGGTCCCGATGCCTCGCCGGACCCGGCAACGTGCTCATTGATTTCCGGAACGAGCGGCGGCGCGTTGAAGATATTCGGGCCGAGCGTGTCCGGCATCGTGACCGCGTCCTGTGCCGTTTCGAAGACCGAGTCGAGAACCTCCGTCGGGAAGGCACCGACCTCGACATAGTCCGCCGCCGGATATTCGCCGCCGGGCGTGCGCCGGACGCGCCAGACGCCGGCCAGAACGGACTCCTGCGCCTGCAGATGCGCGCCGCCGATCACGGAGACTTCGCCCTCGCCGAGCGCCTGGTTGACCAGATCCAGGTTCGCCGGCTCCAGATGGCTCAGATCGAGACGGCGGGCAGGACCTTTCGGGTCATATCCCTTCAAGTGACCAACGAGAGTTTCCAGAACGCCCAACCCGTCCGAGAGACCGCCGGTCTCTTCCGGCTCCGGCAGATCCGGTGCCTCGAATGTCATCATGCCGGACGGCATCTGCATGTATTCCAGGACACCGCCGTCCTCGTCCTGCGGCTGGCTGCCGGGCCCGACCAGGGGGCCGGTCATCGGCCCGTCGAAAGGATCATTGATAGTGCTCATGGTCATTCTCCCTTCGCCGAGGATCAGTGGGTGTGAACGCCGGCCGGCGCGCCGCAGCCGTCCGGAAACCTGAAAGGCGGCGGGTCGCTGGGTTCGCGGCTCAGGATCTCGGAAATTTCGTTGAGATAGTCGGCCCAGTCCCGCACCCCCTGGATGACGCCCAGATAGTGCCCGTGCCGAAGAAAAACGAGGCTCGGGAAACGGTTGAAGCGGTACCGGCGCTGGAGCTCGCGCTCGCTGCCGCGATCGGCCACGAACGCGGCAATGTTTCCGGAAAACGCCTTGTGGAGTTCCGGCAGGATCACGGCCACATCGTTGCTCTCGGCGAGGCGCTCGGCATCACCCGGAAAAAAGACCATCGAGAACGCCGCATCCGTTGCAAGCCTGTCGAGGGTCGTCTCGTCAACGACAGGCAACGCTTCGCGTTCAATGATCGATGTCAGCAGCGGTGAATGCATCGCTTGTCCTTTCCTTGAAATCCTTTTCGGGGGATACGTCCGGTTCATCCGTCCTTGCCGCAACCAGATCGGCAAAGAGGTGATCCACATCCGTTTCACCCTGCATCACCAGTTCAAGCGCCTTGAGCGCATCTCTCGTGCGTCTTGCCGATACCGGGTCCATGATCTCGCGCGCGGCGCCCAGGAACGTCAGGACCCAGGTCCCGGGCTGAACGTTGCCAACAAGGCGGACGTCGATCTCGTGCTCGCCGTCCTCTGCCCGGCACCGCGCGAAACCGAAATCCGACGAGATCACCTGCATGGGAATGCCCAGGCACATCAGCTCTTCTCCGCCGGCCGTGCGACCAGTTCGGCGACTTCGGCTTCGAAGTCGACCGGACCGGACCAGCCGTCCCCGGCAAGCAACCGGCTATCGCCATGCCGAAAGGCATCGGCGGCGTTCGGCCGGCCGGTCTCGTAGCGGCCGAGCGTCATTTCGAGGCTGGCAATGGTGTCGTCTTCACCAAGCGGCGCGACCCGCGGCCGGGCCTCGACGCCGAGATCGGAGAGGAACGTGAGCGCGCTGTCGATGGCAGGGTCGATCTGGTCCCTGACCTGCGGACGCAGGCTGCCGCCGTAATCCTCCAGCTCGACCGGCTGAACCCCGATCAGCAGCAAATGGTCGGGGTAGTCGCCCAGCATCTCTGCCATGGCGAGCACTTCCTGAAAGCCTGTCTGATGAAGCGAGATCTTCTTGGCGCCGAGGAATTTCGGCACTTCGTCGCCATGAACGAGCTTCATGGTTCCGGGTTGTATTCCGTAGTCGACGGCATCGAAGACGATCAGGACATCGGCATCGCGAATGTGCTGAACCAGGTAGACACCCTGGGTGCCGCCATCCATGACCTTGACGTTGTCATCGAAATCGTAACGGCGGTGCAGCTCCTCGACGGCGCGTACACCAAATCCCTCGTCCGCCCACAGCAGATTCCCGATCCCGAGAACCAGCACGGCGGGAGCCCCCTCTCCCATGGCACTCTCCTCCCGCGCCTCGTTCACTCCAGGCGAATGAGCGGGCGCCTTGTTGCGTCTTGTTGGCCTCTACTGAGCAATCGATGTGCCAACTCGCCGCACCCTCTAAATTCCTTGATTTACCTACTGTTTTTTGACGAAGCGCGAGATCATGTGAAAATTTTTCTTTCAGATTTCGAGCAAACTGGAAAGAAAGCTTTCACTGGAGGATTTTCCAAGGACATCGGAAGTGGATGAATTGCTACCGATTGGGCAGCGGAAAAACAGCGTTTTCGGCCCCCCAAAAAAACGGCGGGCGCTTACGCCCGCCGGGAAAGGTTGAAAATTGCCTGCCGGTTCGGCCAGGCGGCCTATTCGTCGGCGATCGGCTTGTCGTCCCGGAACGTCCGCCATCCGGAGAACATGGATGAGATGATCGACTGGCGGGACATGATGTCTTCGCGGACCGCCGCGTAAACATGGACGATCACGAAACACACGATCACCCAGAGGCCGAGATGATGCCAGGTGTGCACGTCCTGGCTCTGTCCGAAGAGCGGGATGATCCAGCTCGAGAACAGCGTGTACTGCCAGGTTCCCATGCCTGTTCCTTCGCCGTAGAGCGCGAATCCGGTGAAGATCATGAAGACGATGCACCAGACGAACAGGACATGCATGACGAGCGTGGCCAGCGGATTGTGGCCGGCGTATTTCAGCGGCTCCTTCGCGAACATCGCGTACCACTTCACCTCGTGCAGCAATTCGCTCCAGAAGCGGGCGCGCCAGACCGGCGGCAGGAAAATCTGCCGGGCATGCTTGTTGCCGACAAAGGCCCAGTAGATCCGGAACAGGAACGCGACCGCCAGGATGTAACCCGCAACGAAGTGAAGGTAGCGGATCCATCCGAACAGGAAGCTGTCATAGGCTTCTCCCCCGATGGCAGGCGGAGGGGACCCGATGAAATACCCCGTGACGCCGAGGACCAGGATGGCGAGGGCGTTGACCCAATGCCAGATCCGGACCGGTGCCTGGTAGATATAGACGGCTTCCTCCTTGTGGGAGGCGCTGCCTGTGGCGGCAGGCTTGGCAGGTTCGGCGGCGCCGGACCCGATTGCATCCATGGTCATGACCGCCTCCTATGTGATCGCCAGGGCGAGGCCGCCGGCGCCAAGGACCAGGCCCGTGGCCAGACGGCCGTGGGTCAGGACCTCCACCTTGCGGCCAAGGGCAAAGCCGAACCCGTGCAGACCCGCACCGGCGGCAAGAAAGGCCGCCAGATAGACCGCCGTCGCCCCGGCCGCCTCAGCCCCATGCGCCAGGCCGTGCAAAAGACCGAACAGGGCGACCACCGACAGGCCGGCCGAAAGGCCCACCCGGGTTCCCGCGGCAATCAGCGCACCGAACACGAACAGCGAGGCCAGGACGCCGGGCTCGGCGTTCAGGACCGTCCCCCCCGACAGGCCGATGAACGTGCCGATCGCAAGCGCCGTCACGAAGGCCGCGGGCAGTTTCCATGCATCGACGGTTGAACGCTGCGCGGCCAGGACGCCGACACCGATCATCGCCAGAAGATGGTCGATGCCGGTGACGGGGTGCAGCAGGCCTGCCGACAGGCTCAAATCGCCCCCGGTATGGGCCAGCGCGGGACCGGCCAGCAGAAGCCCCATGCCGGACAGTATCGTTGTTCCGAGTTTCCTCATGACTGTTTCCTCCCTCTAGCGCACCTTGATTTCGGCAAGTTCCTCGCCGTCCGGACCCATGACATGGGTCGAACAGGCCAGGCACGGATCGAAACTGTGCAGGGTGCGCAGGATCTCGACAGGCTCTTCGGCCCGTTCCACCTTCGTGTTCATCAGCGAGGCTTCGAACGCACCGATATTGCCCTCGTTGTCACGCGGGCTGCCGTTCCAGGTCGTCGGCACGACGCACTGGTAGTTGTCGATCTTGGTGTCCTTGATCCTGATCCAGTGCGCGAGCGCCCCGCGCGGGGCTTCGGTGAAGCCGACACCCTTGACCTCCGTCGGCCAGGTGGACGGATCGAAGCTTTCGGAGTTCGCCGTCGACGTGTCGCCTGCCTTGATGTTGGCGATCAGCTTGTCCATGAAATAGCGCTGTTTGCGCGCGGCCCATTGGGCTTCCAGCCCGCGCGCGGCGGTGCGCCCGAGGGTCGAGAACAGGGCGTCGATCGGCACGCCGAGCGTGGACAGGGTGCTGTCGACCTGGTCCTTGATCTCCTCGTGGCCCTGCATGTAGCCGATGACGTAGCGGGCGAGCGGCCCGACCTCCATCGCATGACCGCGCCAACGGGGCGCCTTGATCCAGGAGTATTTGGCGTTTTCGTCGATCTGGACAATGTTGGTCGATGAGCCGACGAGATCGGGCCCGAGCGCGTAATTCGGCTCGGTCACGCCATCCCACGGGTGCAGCCCCTGGGCTTCGTCGGCATACTTGTACCAGGAGTGCGGCACGAATTCCTGGATCTGTTCCGGATCCCTCAGGTCGACCTCATGGACCTCCGAGAGCTTGCCGTCGATGATGGCACCGCGCGGCATCATCAGGTTTTCGGCCGAGTAGTCGTTGGCCCGGTCCGGAATGTCGCCGTAGGCGAGCAGGCTCTTCGACGACAGGCCGCCGCCGTAAAGCCAGCCCTTGTAGAAACCGGCGATCGCGATCAGGTCCGGGATGTAGACGTTTTCGACGAATTCGATCGTCCGATCGATCACACCCGAAACATAGCTGAGCCGCTCCATGTTGAGCGGTGCGCCCGCCGACAGGTTGCCGTCCATGTTGATGGCGCAGGGCACGCCGCCGACCAGCCAGTTGGGGTGGGTGTCCTTGCCGCCGAAGATCGTGCGCGTGGTCATGATCTCCGTCTGGAAATCGAGCGCTTCCAGATAATGGGTGACGGCCATGAGATCGGCTTCCGGCGGCAACAGGTAGGCCGGATTGGTCCAGTAGCCGTTCTTGAACGGGCCGAGCTGGCCGGATTCAACAAACTTCTTCAGGCGGTTCTGGATGTCACGGAAATATCCCGGGGACGATTTCGCGTGCCGCGGCGAGACCTGCTGCTGCAGGGCGGACGTCGCCCTGGGATCCGCCTTCAGCGCATTGACCGGGTTGACCCAGTCGAGGGCGTGGAGGTGATAGAAATGCACCAGGTGGTCATGCACCTGCAGCGACAGTTGCATGATGTTGCGGATGGAGTTGGCGTTTTCGGGAATATCGATCGAAAGCGCGTCTTCCACGGCCCGGACGGAGGTCAGGGCATGGGTGCCGGTGCAGACACCGCAGATGCGCTGGGTGAAAGCCCAGGCATCGCGCGGATCGCGGCCCTTCAGGATCACTTCCAGGCCACGCCACATGGTGCCGGTCGAGACCGCGTTGCGGATGATGTTATCCTCGTCGACATTCACCTCGCAGCGCATGTGGCCTTCGATGCGGGTGACCGGATCGACGACGACGCGCTTGCCGGACGTGTCGAGATCAAACCCGTTGGGGGTGCGCAGGGTAGCCATTATTCATCTCCTCCCTTCTGGCGGGCGCGCTTGACCGCGCTGACAGCGGCGTGGCCGGCGGCGGCCGCGCCCACGACAAGGGCGGCCGTTCCACCGATCTTGTCCGCGTCGGCCTCGACGCCGAAGCCCTTGATGTCGGTCAGGCGGTCATAGAAGCTGCCCTTGTCCCAGAACCCGTCCTCGGAGCAGCCGATGCACGGATGCCCGGCCTGGATCGGGAAGGACAGGCCTCCGTTCCAGCGGACGGTCGAGCAGGCGTTGTAGGTGGTCGGCCCCTTGCAGCCGACCTTGTAGAGGCAGTAGCCCTTGCGCGCGCCCTCGTCGTCGAAGCTCTCGACGAACTGGCCGGCATCGAAATGCGGCCGGCGGTAGCACTTGTCGTGGATGCGCTGGGAATAGAACATCTTCGGCCGCCCCTGGCGGTCGAGCTCCGGGAACCGCTCGAAGGTGACCAGATAGGCGATGACCGCCGTCATGACTTCCGCGATCGGCGGGCACCCCGGCACCTTGATGATCGGCTTGTCGCCCGGAATGCCGGGAGCCTTGTGGATCGGCACCGCCTGGGTCGGGTTCGGACGCGCGGCCTGGACACAGCCCCAGGAGGCACAGGAGCCCCAGGAGATGATCGCCTTGCAGTGCGCGGCCGCATGCTGGAGCTGTTCGAGATACGGCCGGCCGGCAATGATGCAGGACATGCCCTCCTGGTTGAGCGGCGGATTGCCCTCGCAGGCGAGGATGTAGTTGCCGTCGTATTTTTCGACCGTTTCCTGGATGATCGCCTCGGCCTGGTGGCCGGCCGCCGCCATGATCGTGTCGTCATAGTCGAGCGAGATCATCGACAGGATCACGTCCTTGGCGAGGGGATGCGCGGAGCGGATGAAGCTTTCCGAACAGCAGGTGCATTCAAGGCCGTGCAGCCACAGAACCGGAATGCGCGGCTTGGTTTCCATCGCCTCGGCGATACGCGGCGCGAAACTCGGCCCCAGCCCCAGTGCCGCCGCCGTCAGTGAACAGAATTTCAGGAAACTTCGCCGCGTGATGCCCTGGCGCCGCATCACGTCATAGAAGGTCTCGGTCATGCCCCTCTCTCCTCCACAGGGTGTTGTCGGGCGGCTTGTTGCCACCGCTCCATGGAATTCAAAGCAGGAAACGGGCCAATTCGTTATCATGTTGTTCTTGAACGAGTTTTAGAAAAAATGAGAGGTTTCGACACCGCTGTTAGAGTGGCGTTAACCGCTGCCGGCTTTCAAACTGAAAGGAAACTTGCCACCTCGCTCCCGGTCGCGCCGATTGCGAAAACCGCAATCCTTCATCCGGCTATTCGGCTTGTTCCCGCGTCTTGAACGCGGTCCGGTTTTTGTTTGAAAGAGATATTCAGGGGCCGGCAAGGCGGGCCGCGTGACGCGGCCCCGGCAGTCCGGACGAGGTCGCGGTCCGACACGGGTCGTTGCCCCCTTGGGAACCGGAAATGCACGGCCGGGTCGGCGCATATGCGCCAGCCCACCCGGCCGCCACGGCAACGACAAGATCCGGCGGGGACGGGCCGGTGCGGCCCGGGAAATCACGGCAACCCGAGAGGCGGGTCAGCTGAGTTCCGCACGCACAATGGCGGCCCCGTCCGCCATGGCCTTCATTTTTCCGAAAGCCACGTCGCGCGGCAGGTATTTCAATCCGCAATCGGGGGCGACGACCACTTTCTCCGCGTCGACATGAGGCAGCGCACGGCGGATGCGGGCCGCGATGATCTCCGGTGTCTCGACGGCCATGTCGGCCAGGTCCAGGACACCGACCATGATCGTCTTGCCGCGCAGTTCCTCCAGCACCGAGGTGTCGAGGTTCGCCTGCGCCGTTTCGATGCTGATCTGGTCGCAGGTGCAGGCCTTCATCTGCGGCAGGAAGGAGTAGCCTTCGGGCCGGGTCTTGGTCATGGCGGCATAGCCGAAGCAGATGTGCACGGCCGTGGTGCCGGCAGCGCCCTCAAGCGCCCTGTTGATCGCCTCGACGCCGTACTCGGCCGCAATCTCCGGCTTGGCCTGGAGCCACGGCTCGTCGAGCTGCACGATGTCCGCGCCGGCCGCGAACAGGTCGGCGATCTCTTCCCTGACGGCGTCCGCATAGTCCATCGCGGCATCGGCCGTGGACGGGTAATAGTCATTCTGGGCCTGAAGGCTCATCGTGAAGGGCCCGGGCAGCGTGATCTTGACCTTTCGTTTGGTATGGGCGCGGAGGAATTTCAGGTCCTCGACCTCCACCGGACGTGCGCGGGCAATCCTGCCGACAATCCGCGGCACCGGAACCGGGCTGCCGGAACGGGTCATCACCTCGCCGTAATTGTCGAGATCCACGCCGTCCAGCGCCGTCGCGAAACGGTTGGAGTAACTCTCCCGCCGGATCTCGCCGTCGGTAATGATATCGAGGCCCGCTTCCTCCTGCTCGCGGATCGCGACCCGCGTGGCGTCGTCCTGCGCCTCGCGCAGGAACGCTTCCGGAATGCGCCAGAGTTCACGCGCGCGGGTTCTCGGCGGGAACTGGCCCTTCAGCTTCTCGCGATCGATCAGCCAGTCGGGTTGGCAGTAGCTGCCGACGAGTGTCGTGGGAAATAACATGGTCTTGCATTCCTGCTGTGAACCGGCAGCGGGGTGTTCCGCCCGCATCCGGCCGATGTCATCACAATCCCGGCCTGCCCTGACCTGATCCCGGGCAAGCCACCAATGCACCCGGATTGCTGCCGCCGGGCTCGGCGGCGCGGCAGCTTACGGGGGCACGTGGCACGGCCCGCGGGCCCTTCGCGCCGGTTGCCGGCCGGCATCCTAGGCAAAGAGATCCTGTTCCACGCCGGCCTTTTCGAAAATGTAGTCGCGGCTCTCTTCCAGCTCCCGGCGAAGCTTGTCCATATCATGGCCCAGCAGCTGCCCCTGCCATTTCCGGATCTTGCCCGCCACCATCACGGTGTCCACGTTCGTGCGATCCATCAGGGTGACGACCGCGCCCGGCGCATTGTTGAGCGGCGCCACGTTGATCGCCTCGGCGTCCAGCAGGATGATATCGGCGTCCTTGCCCGGCGTCAGGGATCCGGTTTTCCGGTCGAGCCGCAGCCCCCTGGCGCCTTCGATGGTTGCGTGCCGGATTGCGTCGGATGTGCGCATCAGCGCCGGGAAGTCCTCGTCGCCGGACAAGGCCCGCTCGTTCGCGCGCATCCGCTGGAGCGTAAGCATGCTGCGCATCTGGGTGAAAAAGTCCGCCGACATCGTGCATTCGACATCCGACGACAGCGACACCGACATGCCAAGGTCGAGGGCTTTCTGGATCGGCGGTTCGCCGTGACGCATATGCATCTCGATCGGGACCGAAAGAGACACATGCGCGCCGGCATCGGCGGCCGCCTTCCAGGCATCGTCGGTCATGCCGGTCATGTGGATGAAGATGTTGTCCGGTCCGAAAACACCTTTCTTGGCCAGTTCGTCGAAGATCGGCGTCATGCCGAAGGTGGTCACGACATGCAGCGCGATTTGCAGGTCCAGCTCACGCCCGATCTGCCACATCTCCTCGTAGCCCTCGATATAGATCTCGCCCCCCATGACCATGGTCAGCAGGCTGTCGTCGGAGCTGAAGTGTTCCTTGCGGATCCGCCGCGCGCCGCCCGGATGTTCCTTGCCGTCCCACCAGCCTTCGAAATAGCCGAAGACGCCGCGCCGGCCGGCATCGCGAAGGCCCTCGATTGCGGCATCGGAGTGCTCGGCCGAATGATGGATCTGGCTCACGTCCATCACCGTGGTCACGCCCGCGTCCAGCTGGGCAAGGCCGCCGTAGAGCTCGTTGATATAGACATCGCGGGGCCGGTAGTGCTGCGAGAAATTGAGCAGCATCGTCTCGTAATAGTTTTTCGCGTTTTCCGGCTTGCCGTCATTGACGACGATGGCGTCGGCGAGCGAAGAGCGCAGCCCGGTCTCGAACTGGTGGTGATGGGTGTCGATGAAGCCCGGCATGACGATCTTGCCCGTGGCATCGATCACATGCGCGTCGGCCGCGTCGATATTGGCGGCGACGTCGACGATCTTCGATCCTTCCACCAGCACGTCGCCCCTGGCGTGGTTGCCGACCGCATCATCGACGGACATCACCACGCCGCCCTTGATCAGGAGCCGGGTGCCTTTCTCGCCGGAGAGTTCGGGCAGGGGCGCCGCCGTGATCCTGGTGGTCGCCGCCTGGGCCGCCGCCGCTCCGGAATTGCTGTCGGGAGGAGCGCAAAAGATCGGGACATTTCCAGGGCATAGCGCCCTGGGCGTTGCGGGGCTGCAAAGTCTGCACATGGTCTGTCTCCTCCCAGAAACTTGGTTATCCGCTCAGAACCGACCTGAGCGTCGGATAGCGGGTCAGTTGATATGCGATGTGAGATGCGGCTTCCCGAAGCGCCGGCAGCCGCTCCTTCAAAAGCAGCTCCGGTGTCACCATGCCGGTATAGCCAGAGGTATTGAGCGCAGCGACAACCGCGCCGCCGGGATCGCGTACCGGCACGGCGAGCGCGGTGATGCCGTAGTCGAGTTGATCAACGGTGATCGCATAGCCGTTGGTCCGGGCTCCCATGATCTCGTCCCGCAGTGCCGCGGGGTCGGTGCAGGTCCTGGACGTCAGGGGTTTCGGCTGACAGGTCCGGAGATAGGCATCCAGGTTGTCGTCCGACAATCCGGCCAGCAGGACCCGGCCCATGGACGTGGCATAGGCCGGATACCGCGCGCCGGGGACCGCCGCAGCGCGCCGCGCACGCTGCACCGAATGATGGGCGACGTAGATCACGTCATTGCCGTCGAGCGTTCCGACCGAAGATGCGTCGCCGAACTGTTCGACGATGCCGCGCAGATCCTCCTGCAAGATCTCGTCAATCCGTGCCGAGAAATAGAAGGCCGAACCGAGCGCCATCAATTTGGGCCGGAGGTGGAAGCGTTTGTCCCTCCGGCCGATATAGCCCAGTGTTTCCAGCGTCATGAGCGACCGGCGCGCGGCGGCCGGCGTCAGCCCCACCCGGCGCGCGACTTCGGAAAGGGTCATCTCCGGGTTGGCGGCATCGAACGCTTCGAGAATGGCAATTCCCTTCGCCAGGGCTTCGACGAATTCTGCCGGTTTTTCATGGATTTGTGTCAAGATCAGCTTTCTGGGGCCAGTACGAAGTCAAAGGTACAAACGGCGTCTGGCTTCTTTTCGAGTTCATAACCAAATGCATCAATGTCCTTGGCAGGATCCAGGCTGGCGATCAATGACTTGCGAACCCCGAAGACGGCGTCATTGTCGAGATATTCCATGTTCTCGAAGAAGACTTCCGTCGTGATCGAGCTCATTCCCGGTGCACGCACGATGTAGTGGAGATGCGCAGGCCGCCAGGCATGGCGATTTCCTGCACGCAGAAGCTTTCCGACGGGCCCGTCATAGGGAACCGTGTAGGGCTTCGGCAATACGGTTGTGTAGTAGAAACGGCCGGTGTCATCGGCTTCGAAAACACCGCGAAGGTCGAACTTGTCCTGCCCCTGGTCCTGTTCCTGGATCGGGTAGGTTCCCGACGAGTCCGCCTGCCAGGTATCGATGATCGCACCTGGCAAGGGATTGTGCAGCGTGTCGGTGATCTTGCCGTGGACCAGCACGCAGACACCGTCACGTTCGTCCGACAGGTCGGAACCGAGCGTCTTGCGCGGTGCTTTATCAAGGTAGAACGGACCGAGGTTCGAGCCTTCGGTGGCACCGCCCTTGGTGTTGATCATGTCGACCAGGGCCGAGAACCCGAGCACGTCCGACAGAAGGATGAATTCGTGCCGCTCCGGTGTCGAGATCTGACCGCAGTCGTACAGGAAATTCAGAACACCCATCCACTCTTCGTGGTTGACCTGGTTTTCTCTCGTGAAGTCGTGCAGGTGGTCAAGAAAACTGTGCAACAGCTGCTCAAAGCGGCTGCCGGGCTCGGTCTTGAATGTTTGCTTGACGGCTTCAGTGATCGTGAACTGATTGATATCCCGCATGTTTTTCCTCCCAATCCCGATTGCCGGGCGCAACGCTCGATAATTCGACTTGACTGGAAGCTAGTCCGCTCCATACTTTTCGGCAAGTGCAAAAGTTTTCGCATTGCGAAAAAATGAGGAAGAGACATGCGTATCGGAAAGCAGGATCAGTCCTTCACGGCCATTGCGACCTCGGATGCCGAGAGCGTGACGGTCCGGGGTCATGACCTTTGCGACGACCTGATCGGGAAGATCAATTTCACCGATTATTTCTGGCTGCTTGTTCTGGGCGAGAAGCCGAGCGAAGCACAGCGCGACATGATGGACGCCTGTCTTGTCGCAATCGCCGAGCACGGGCTTGTGCCCTCGGTGCAGGCAGCGCGCATGACGCTCGCGGCCGGTCCCGACGCCTGGCAGGGCGCCATGGCGGCAGGCCTGCTCGGCATGGGCAGCGTTGTCGCCGGAAGCTCGGAGACCGCGGGCCGTTATCTGGCCGAACTGGTCGCGAAGGCGGAGCAGGATGGCACCGATATGGAAACCGCCGCCATTGCCAGTCTCAACGAACACAAGGCCAACCGCCGCAAGGTCGCCGGTCTCGGCCACCCGCAACACAATTCCGGCGATCCGCGCGCCGACAGGCTTCTGGCGATCGCCGACGACCTGGGCATCACGGGCAAATATATCGAGATGCTTCGTATCCTGGGAGAGCACGCCCCGCGCATCATCGAACGCCCGCTGCCGATCAACGTGTCGGGCGCGATCCCGGCCTGCATCCTCGACGCGGGCTGGCCGCTCGATGCGATCAAGGCCGTGCCGCTTCTGGCCCGCACCGCAGGCCTTTCGGCCCACCTTTTCGAGGAAACACGGCGCTCGATCGGATTCATCATGTCGCACAAGGCCGACCTTGCCATCGAGTATGACGGCAAACCCTCGGCGCGGCACTCCACGGCTGCGGAGTAAACCATGGTCAAAATACTGAAGGATATCCGCGTCGTCGAACTGGGCACCTACATCACGGGTCCCGCGGCCGGCATGCACCTTGCCGATCTCGGCGCCGACGTCATCAAGGTCGAACGCCCCGGCACCGGCGACCCGTTTCGCGCGTTCAAGGGCGGCCTCTATTCGCCGCATTACCAGACATACAACCGCAACAAGCGCTCCATCGCGCTCGACACCAAGGATCCTGCCGACCTGTCGGTCCTGCACGACCTCGTCTCGACCGCGGACGTCTTCATCCAGAACTTCCGTCCCGGCGTGGCCGAGAAACTCGGCGCCGGTGAAGACCAGCTCCGGAAAATCCGCCCCGACCTGATCTATTGCGCCATCTCGGGCTTCGGCCAGTCCGGCCCTTCCCGTGACCGGCCCGCCTACGATACCGTCGCGCAGGCCGCGAGCGGCTACCTCCGGCTGCTGACCCCTCCCACCAACCCCCGCGTCATCGGTCCCGCCATCGCGGATGCCGTTACCGGCCAGTATGCCGCGATGGGCCTCCTCGCCGCGCTCCTGGAGCGTTCGAAAACCGGCGAGGGCAGACGGCTGGACATTTCGATGCTGGAGGCGATGTGCCATTTCAACCTCGACAGCTTCACCCACTTTTACTCCGTAAACGAGGTCATGGGTCCGCTCTCGCGCCCCGTCGTGTCGCAGTCCTACACGTTCGAATGCGGGGACGGGACATGGATCGCCATCCACATGTCCTCGCCCGACAAGTTCTGGGAGGGCTTCCTCGCCGCGACGGGACAGGAGCAGCTGAAGGACGACCCGCGTTTTGCCGAGCGGCTGGAACGGATCAAGCACCAGGAAGGCCTGATCGAGCACTTCACGCCGATTTTCAAAACAAGGACGCGCGACGCGTGGTGCGCGCTCCTGCTGGCCAACGAGGTACCGCACGCGCCGGCCTATGATTCAAACGAGGCGCTCGAAGACCCGCAGGCGCAGCACCTGAACCTGAAGGTCGAAGCCCCGTCTTCGGAACGCGGAACGTTCACCACGGTCCGCGCGCCCTACAACTTTGACGGAAGCCCGGAACTCAACGTCTTGCCGCCCCCCGTCCTGGACGAACATGGCGAGGAAATCCGGGCCGAAATAGCAAAAAGAAAGGCAAGCTAAACCGGCTGTCCGCGGCCCACAGGCCGCCTTCATGGGAGGAAGAAAATGAAATTCATTCGTGGAGCGCTTCTTTGCGCCGTGCTTGCGCTGCCTGTGCAGACGCATGCCCAGGAGACGATAAACCTTACCGTGGCCTCCAGCCACCCGACCGTCGTGCCCTGGGTCGGAATGATCCAGACCCACTTCATGGCAAAAACCGACGAGATTCTTGCCGGTGAGGGAAATTACAAGATCGAGTGGAACGAGGCCTTCGGCGGCCAGCTCTACAAGGCGAATGCCACGCTGACCTCCGTCGAGGAAGGCATCACGGATGTGGGCTGGGTGTTCTCCTTCCTGGAACAGGCGAAACTGCCGCTCAGCCAGGGGTCGTCCAACGCGCCCTTCGCCACCTCCAATCCGCCCCTCCTGCTCAAGGTCATGGAAGATCTCATCGAGAACAACGAGGCGTTCAAAAACGAGTGGGAACAGCACAATTTGAAAGTGCTCGGCCTGACGGCAACCGATCTCTATGACTTCTACCTCAAGGAGCCGATCTCCGGCATCGAGGACCTCGATGGCCGCAAGATCTCGGCCCCGGGTGTGCTCGGCAACTGGCTGCGCGGAACCGGCGCCAACGCGGTCGACGGATCGCTGCCGACCTACTACACGGACGTGCAGACTGGTGTCTCCGACGGCGTGCTCTCGCTGGCCCTCGGCGCCCTGCCGATCAAGCTCTACGAGGTTGCCCCCTACATCGCCCGCTTCGACGGTGGTGCGGTGTTTTCCGGGGCCGTCGCGATCAACCGCGACACCTGGGACGGCCTGCCGGAGGAAGTCCAGAACGCGATGATCGAGGCGGGCAAATATTATACCGAGAGCCACGGAAAGGACCTTGTCGAGCGCCACGAATTCGCGCTGAACAAGATGGTCGAGCTCGGTGCCACGATCATCGAAATGCCGGACGGCGAAACCGCGAAATGGGTGAACCTGCTGCCTGACATCGCGGGCGAATGGGCCGGGCCGCTGGAGGAGCGGGGCATTCCCGCGGACGCTTTCCTCGCAGCCTACATGGAAGGCCTGCGAGCCGCCGGTGCGTCGCCTGTCCGCGACTGGGACAAGTAGGGCCGCGCCTTGAGCGAAGACAGGGACGACACCAGGGACATTGACGCCTCCCCCGCGGGGGAGGCGCGCGAAAGCGGTGTCGAAAGGGCCTGGCGCCGGCTTGTCGAGGCCTTTGCCGCCCTCGGAACCGTGCTGATCGGTGTACTGATGATCATCATCTGCGCCGATATCATTGCCCGGAACGCCATGGGGGCGTCCCTTCCGCTCGTCTCCGAGGGAGGCGCCCTCCTGGTGGTCACGCTCGTCGCGCTTCAGCTCGCGGCGACCATTCGCGCCGGCCGGCTGGCGCGGACCGAGGTCTTCATCGTCCCGTTTTCCGAGGCTTTCCCGAAGACCGGCGCCGTCTTGAACGGCTTCTACAATCTGGTCGGAGCGCTCGTCCTCGGCATCATCGCCTGGGCCTCGATCCGGGTTGTCCAGAAGGACATTTCTGCGGTCGAGTTCATCGGGGTCACCGGCATCGCGACGCTGCCGACCTGGCCTTTCCGCGTTCTGATCCTGGCCGGCTTTGCCGTTGCCTCCATCGAATTCGTGTTCCGTATCATCGGGGCGTTCCGCAGCAGGACAGTCAAATGACCCCGTTCGATATCGGTGCAATCGCCATAGGTGTCCTGATCCTTCTCATCCTGATCGGCATGCCCATCGGCATCAGCATGCTCTCCGTCTCGCTCGCCGGCGTCGCGCTGATCCGGAACGAAACCGTTGCCGTCCGCATGATGACCCAGGTGGCGAATGACAGCCTTGAGGAGTATCTCTTCGCCGTCGTCCCGCTGTTCGTGCTGATGGGGTTGCTCGTGACCGTCTCGGGCGTCGGCAAGGACACGTTCGACGTGTTTCAGAAATTGCTGAGGCGCGTGACCGCGGGGCTTGGGGTCGCCACCGTCTTCGCCAACGCCGTGTTTGCCGCGATCACAGGCATTTCCATCGCGTCGGCGACAGTCTTCAGCCGTATCGCTGTCCCGGAGATGCGCCGCCACGGATACACCAACCGCTTTGCCACCGGCGTTGTCGCGGGGTCGTCGGTGCTCGGCATGCTGATCCCGCCCTCGCTCCTGATGATCGTCTACGCCGTGCTTGCCGAACAGTCGGTCGGCCGCATGTTCCTTGCAGGCATCGGCCCCGGTCTGCTGCTCGCGCTCGCCTTCATCGTGACGATCTTCTTCCTTGCCTCCACGCGCCGGACATTCGTCTTCGAAAGAGGCGACGGGGCGGCCTATGCGGACATCGGCCTTCTCGACATAGTCGCAAAGTCCGTTCCGATCCTGTCGCTGATGATCCTCGTTCTCGGGGGTCTGTACAGGGGATACCTGAACCCGACGGAGGCCGGCGCCGCGGGCGCTTTCGGAGCGCTGGTGATTGCGGTGCTCCGCCGCTCGCTCGACCGGGCCACGTTCTGGCGCATTCTGGTCGAGACAGGGCAGATCACCGTATCGGTGCTGTTCCTCATCCTCGCCGCGACGTTTTTCAGCCGGATGCTCGCGCTGTCAGGCGTGCCCCGCGAACTGGCCGAGTTTTTCCTGTCCGGCAATGTCGGGCCCTATGGTTTCCTGGTCGCCTATATCCTGCTGATCGTCGCGCTTGGTTGCCTGATCGATTCCATTTCGATCATGCTGATTGTCCTACCGATTGCCCTGCCCGTCGCGGACGCGGCCCAGTTCGATCTTGTCTGGTTCGGCGTCATCACCGTGATCGCCGTCGAGATCGGCCTTTTGACCCCGCCTTTCGGCCTGTCGGTCTACACCATCAAGTCCGCCATGGACGACCCCGGCCTCAAGGTCGGTGAGATCTTCGGTGGCGCCTTCCCCTTCGTGCTGGCAATGCTGGCCACGCTTGCGGTGATTGTCATTGCCCCCTCCACGGCCACATGGCTCGCCCGTTTCTGACCAGAAGAGGTCCCGAATGCCCGACATCAACATACTTCTTGTTCCCGGTAGCCTGCGCGAAGCGTCTTCGTCGCGCGCCACCGCCCGCGCGCTCGCGCACCGGCTGGGGGATCATGCGACCTTCACCACCGCGGATATCGGCAAGCTGCCCCATTACAATGCGGACGTGACCGGCAACACCGGCGTTGCCGAGTTCTTGGGACTTGTACAGGCCGCCGACGGCATCATATTCGTCACCCCCGAATACAATTACAGCGTCCCGGGTGTCCTGAAGAACGCCATCGACTGGGCCTCGCGCCCGGCCTACGCTTCCGTCTTCAGGGACAAGCCGTGCTGCGTCGTCAGCGTTTCAGGCGGCGCCCTGGGCGGGGTCCGTGCGCAGGCTCACCTCAAATACATTCTGAACGGAATGCTGGCCCGGGTGCATTCCTGCAAGGAAATCGTGATCCCGCATGCCAATGCAAAGGTGAGTGACGGCATGCTGAACGACGAGGACGTACTCGCTTTCGCAGAGACCGAGATCCGCCCGTTTCTTGACAGCCTCGGCTGACCCTTCCCCGGAATTTGCGCAATACGGAGCAACTCATGCGTCTAGCCAGTTTCATACGTCCTGACGGCAGCCGGTCCTACGGCACGGTCCGGGACGAGCATGTTCTCGATGCCGGCGCCGCGCTGGCCGGCAAGTACCCTGATCTGAAAGCCGTCCTCGCCGCCGGTGCAACCGGCGAATTGACGGGCGTGGGCGAGGCGTTGCCGCGCGACGCCATCACGTTTCTGCCGCCGGTTCCGAACCCGGACAAGATCCTGTGTGTCGGACTGAACTACCTGCCGCACATTCTTGAATCCGGCCGCCCGCATCCACAATACCCGTCCCTGTTCACGCGGTATCCCTCTTCCGTGGTCGGGCACGGTGTTCCGATCGTGCGGCCGAAAGCCAGCCGGGAATTCGACTACGAGGGCGAACTGGCATTCGTCATCGGCAAGGATGGCCGCCACATTGCCGAGGCCGATGCCTGGGATCACATTGCGGGCTATTCCTGTTTCAACGAGGGATCCGTTCGCGATTACCAGAACCACACCACCCAGTTCTGGCCCGGCAAGAGTTTCGAACAGTCCGGTTCGATGGGCCCCTGGCTGGTCACTCCCGACGAGGTCGGCGATATACGCGACCAGACCCTGACGACCCGCGTCAACGGCAATGTGGAACAGCATGCGCCGATATCCGATCTCGCCATCGGCATACCGGAAATCATTGCCTACGCCTCGACCGTCCTGACACTGAATGCCGGGGACATCATCGTGACCGGCACGCCTGGAGGCGTTGGACGATATCGCAAACCGCAGCTGTTTCTCGAACCGGGCATGTCGGTCGAAGTCGAGATCAGCAAGGTCGGGTGTCTCAGGAACGAGGTCGCGCAGGAACAGTGACAGCAGCATTGGTGCGGCTCTGACACCGGTTCTCAGGCACGGGATTTTCCCGGTTCGGGGATCATTTGATCGCCTGGATCGGGAATTGAAGGCCTGGTCAGCCCGGCAGAGCCAGGAGGGCCGGAATCGCTGCAAACCGGCCTGAAGACACCAGGGAAAACGCGTTCAACGCGCGGCCGCCCAACGGGCCGGGCCCGGACACCTCCTTGACACCTACTTGGCACCTCCGGAGCATCTCGCCCGACGAAAGCTTCGGCGCAACATTTCGGCAGCGCGGGCGCCGGTCCTGCCTCCCGCAGTCCTGGTGCGTTTCTGGTTTCCCGCCCCCCGTTGGCCAAACGCTGAAATGACAAGGACCAAAAGCCTTGACAACGGCCTGCGAAGCAGTCCGGATCCGGAAGGGGTCGGGGCCGAATTCCAACTGGTTAGCGCCTGACCTCGGGCCGCCCGTCGCATTGATTGCGGTACATCCGGATTATTCGTGTCAGGAACAGACCATGGACTTCAGTATCTCGCCCCGCACAGAAGATTTCAGGGCCCGCATTGCTCGGTTTGTTGAAGACGACGTCTTGCCCCTTGAAGAGGACCGGTCGAATTACGATCCGCACGAAAACATCAGGCTCGACGTGCTGGAAACTGTTCGCGAGAAAGCACGAAGCCAGGGTCTCTGGTGCCTGCAGCTGAAGCCGGAAACCGGCGGCCAGGGTCTCGACAAGGTCGGCATGGCGGTTTGTTACGAGGAGATGAACCGGTCCATTTTCGGCCCGGTGGTGTTCAATTCCGCCGCGCCCGACGACGGCAACATGATGGTGCTGGAAAAGACCGCGACGCCCGGCCAGAAAGAACGCTGGCTTCAACCTGTCGTGGACGGCCGGGTCCGCTCCGCCTTCGTCATGACGGAACCGCATCCGGGCGGTGGCTCCGACCCTTCCATGATGTTGACAACAGCGAAAAGAACCGGTGACCGCTACATCGTCCGGGGCCGCAAATGGTTCATCACCGGAGCGGAAGAATCCCAGCATTTCATCCTGATGGCCAGGACGTCGGACGATCCGCGCAAGGGCCTGACCGCCTTCATGTTCGACAGGGACACACCCGGCTGGCGTATCGACCGGCGCATCCCGATCATGGGGCCGGAAGAACACGGCGGGCATTGCGAGCTGGTGTTCGAGGACATGGAAATTCCTGCCGCGGACATGCTGCTGAACGAGGGGGACGGGTTGAAACTGACGCAAATGCGTCTCGGGCCTGCCCGGTTGACCCATTGCATGCGCTGGCTGGGCCTGTCCAAACGCTGTGTCGAGATCGCGACGACATATGCCAGGGAACGGTTCGCGTTCGGAGAACGCCTGTCCGACCGGGAAAGCATCAAGATGATGCTGGGCGATCTCGCCATGCAGATCGAGGTCGGGCGACTTCTGGTCATGAAGGCCGCCTGGGAGCTGGACCGCGGCTCCTTCGCACGCAAGGAAGTCTCCATGGCCAAGGTTCATGTTGCCAATCTCCTTCACAAGGCGGCGGATACAGCAATCCAGATCAACGGTGCGCGGGGCTATTCCAAGGACACCGTCCTTGAGTGGATTTATCGCTACGCCAGGCAGGCACGTTTGGTCGACGGGGCTGACGAGGTTCACAAGATGGTGCTGGAGCGCCACCTGGAGCAGGAAAATCGGGATTTCTGGCGATGGCAGAGTGGCGAATAGCAGCCCCCCAAAGACCGGAAGAAGCTTAGAACAGTGACCAGCTTTCGGTGACCATTCACGGTGACCTAGTGCCGATCCTGTCTGTGTTTGCGGAGGCGGGAGGCCCAAACAAAAAACAGCCCTGACTTTTTCAAGTCAGGGCTGATGATGGTGGTTCTGGGCGCAGGATTTGAACCGTTCGGGCTACAATTGATCCACTGGATCAATTGCTTAACGCCCTCACCCTTCAGGTTATGAGCCTGACGAGGTGAGGCCCGAGAAGATCAAGGTCCGCTGGACCTTGAGCCGACCGAACGGGCTGCCCCCTTTTGAACGCGGGGTTGATTTGGCGCAGAACGTCAAAAAGCCCGCCGCATTTAGCGGACGGGCTTTTTTTTGATTTGGTTGCGGGAGCAGGATTTGAATGATTTTTGTCCCTTGGTGTCGGGCGAAGCCCTCCTTTCGGGCCCCTGTCAGCTCAAAATCTGTATCCGTTTCCCAACAAAAAACCCGGCACGAGGCCGGGTTGTTTATTGGTTGCGGGAGCAGGATTTGAACCTGCGACCTTCAGGTTATGAGCCTGACGAGCTACCGGGCTGCTCCATCCCGCGTTATTCGTTTCATCAGAGGGTACCAGAGTATCCTCGAAGGGCCTTTTTTAGGCCCTTTTGTTTGTTTTGTTTGTCCTCGGCGCTTTGCGCCTGCGGGCAAACGTGGGCTGCTCCATCTTGGGCAAGCCCTGGAATTTTTAGTGCCTTGGATGCTGCGCCGGTATGGGACAAGAGTTCCGAAGCGCAGCGAAGGCAAGCGCAAGTGCGCGCCGGCCAATTTTGGCCGCCCCCAAGAGCACAAATTCGGGAGGCCAGGGCGAAGCCCGGTACGGCCGTGAGCGCTATGTTGAAGAGGTTTCAAACTGCGATTAGCAGGCCTGGCGGCGACCTACTCTCCCACACCTTAAGATGCAGTACCATTGGCGCTGGGGAGTTTCACGGCCGAGTTCGGGATGGGATCGGGTGGGGGCTCCCCGCTGGGGCCACCAGGCCGGCGAAGCGCAGTTTTACGACGTAAAACTGGTTTGACTTGTGTCCTCACGGTTGAGCGGGCCTTTGGCCCTAACCTCCGGACGGGGCGCGCGAGCGCGCGGCGGCCGGTCGGCCTTGCGGACCTTAAGGTCCGGGCTCTTTTCCCTTTCGGGTCAGGAGCCAGAAGGCTTTGAGAACACTGGTCTTTTCTTAAATATCGATGACCTGGTTCTGGCACGTTCCGGAGCTTTGCTCCGCAAGCGCAAGTGCGCGCCGGCCGGTCAGGCCGCGTGGTTCGCAGGACAGGCCCGGCAGGGCCGGTACGTCCGTGAGAACAAAACCGATCAGATTGAAGCCTTTGGCTTCAAGATAAGCATTGATTAATGAGAGCAATCAAGCCGAACGAGCTATTAGTAAAGCTAAGCTTCATGCATTGCTGCACTTCCACACGCTTCCTATCGACGTGGTGGTCTTCCACGGCTCTTCAGGGAGAACTCGTTTTGAGGTGGGTTTCCCGCTTAGATGCTTTCAGCGGTTATCCCTTCCGTACATAGCTACCCTGCAATGCGGCTGGCGCCACAACAGGTCCACCAGAGGTACGTCCATCCCGGTCCTCTCGTACTAGGGACAGATCCTCTCAATTCTCCTACACCCACGGCAGATAGGGACCGAACTGTCTCGCGACGTTCTGAACCCAACTCACGTACCACTTTAATTGGCGAACAGCCAAACCCTTGGGACCTGCTCCAGCCCCAGGATGTGATGAGTCGACATCGAGGTGCCAAACAATGCCGTCGATATGGACTCTTGGGCATCATCAGCCTGTTATCCCCGGCGTACCTTTTATCCGTTGAGCGATGGCCCTTCCACGAGGGACCACCGGATCACTATGGCCGACTTTCGTCTCTGCTCGACTTGTCAGTCTCGCAGTCAGGCAGGCTTATGCCATTGCACTCAACGAGCGATTTCCGACCGCTCTGAGCCCACCTTCGCGCGCCTCCGTTACCATTTGGGAGGCGACCGCCCCAGTCAAACTACCCGCCACACACGGTCCCGGATATTGTTGTACCGCGGTTAGATATCCATGACGACAAGGGTGGTATTTCAAGGGTGACTCCACAAGAGCTGGCGCCCTTGCTTCGACGTCTACCACCTATCCTACACATGTCGTGACGAATACCAGTGTGAAGCTGTAGTAAAGGTGCACGGGGTCTTTCCGTCTGACCGCAGGAACCCCGCATCTTCACGGGGAATTCAATTTCACTGAGTCTATGCTGGAGACAGCGGGGAAGTCGTTACGCCATTCGTGCAGGTCGGAACTTACCCGACAAGGAATTTCGCTACCTTAGGACCGTTATAGTTACGGCCGCCGTTTACTGGGGCTTCAATTCGGTGCTTGCACACCTCCTCTTAACCTTCCAGCACCGGGCAGGCGTCAGACCCTATACGTCGCCTTGCGGCTTCGCAGAGCCCTGTGTTTTTGATAAACAGTCGCCACCCCCTGGTCTGTGCCACCCCAATCCGGTTGCCCGAACTGAGGTCTCCCTTCTCGCGAACTTACGGGAGCATTTTGCCGAGTTCCTTCAGCATAGTTCTCTCAAGCGCCTTGGTATGCTCTACCAGTCCACCTGTGTCGGTTTCGGGTACGGTTTATACGGTGGAGCTATTTCCTGGAACACCTTCGCTGCACCCCCAATCCAATAAGGAGATACAACACACGGCATCCGTCACTACCACCAAGCTGCAGAATATTAACTGCATTCCCATCGACTACGCCTTTCGGCCTCGCCTTAGGGGCCGGCTAACCCTGCGCCGATTAGCGTTGCGCAGGAACCCTTGGACTTTCGGCGAGCGGGTCTCTCACCCGCTTTATCGTTACTCATGTCAGCATTCGCACTTCTGATATCTCCAGGAGCCCTCGCGGGTCTCCCTTCGCAGACTTACAGAACGCTCCGCTACCGCGCATCTTAAAGATGCACCCGCAGTTTCGGTGTATGGCTTGAGCCCCGGTACATTTTCGGCGCGGAACCCCTTATTTAGACCAGTGAGCTGTTACGCTTTCTTTAAATGATGGCTGCTTCTAAGCCAACATCCTGGTTGTTTTGGGAGTTCTACATCCTTTCCCACTTAGCCATAACTTAGGGACCTTAACTGGCGGTCAGGGTTGTTTCCCTCTCCACAATGGACGTTAGCACCCACTGTGTGTCTGCCGGATAGTACTTCTCGGTATTCGGAGTTTGGTTAGGATCAGTAAGGCGGTAAGCCCCCATAGCCCATCCAGTGCTCTACCCCCGAGAGTATTCATCCGACGCTCTACCTAAATAGATTTCGCGGAGAACCAGCTATTTCCGAGTTTGATTGGCCTTTCACCCCTAGCCACAGCTCATCCCCGACTTTTTCAACAGGCGTGGGTTCGGTCCTCCAGTGCGTGTTACCGCACCTTCAACCTGGCCATGGCTAGATCACTCGGTTTCGGGTCTAATCCAACGAACTAAGCGCCCTATTCAGACTCGCTTTCGCTGCGCATACACCTATCGGCTTAAGCTTGCTCGTTAAATTAAGTCGCTGACCCATTATACAAAAGGTACGCTGTCAGGCACGAAGCCCTCCAACTGATTGTAGGCATCCGGTTTCAGGAACTGTTTCACTCCCCTCGTCGGGGTACTTTTCACCTTTCCCTCACGGTACTTGTTCGCTATCGGTCGACAAGGAGTACTTAGGCTTGGAGGGTGGTCCCCCCACGTTCAGACAGGATTTCACGTGTCCCGCCCTACTCGAGGACTATAAAGTTTTCTACCCGTAAGGGGCTATCACCCACTAAGGCCCGACTTTCCAGACGGTTCCGGTTCTTACTCTATAGCCACTGGCCTGGTCCGCGTTCGCTCGCCACTACTAGCGGAGTCTCGGTTGATGTCCTTTCCTCCGGGTACTTAGATGTTTCAGTTCCCCGGGTTTGCTCCCTTGCGGGTACTCCATACGGAGTGGGTTGCCCCATTCGGAAATTCACGGATCAAAGCTTATTCGCAGCTCCCCATGACTTATCGCAGCGTATCACGTCCTTCATCG